>JBGTQK010000008.1:0-133976 GCA_041941365.1 Cellvibrionales bacterium
CCAGCGGCTTCTTGATGTTTGGTTGGAGTGTTGCTTTTCAGGTTTCTTATATTACTGAATTCAGTGCGGTTAAGAATGTGTTTAATGGGAATTCTCGGCGAGAATAAACTCTATTGTTATATTTTCTCTTGTGATTAAAATCAGGATAAAGCTGGTTTTTTTTACACATAATTAAAAAGGGATTCAAAAGATCAAGATCAATAGCTTTTTAAACTCTTTGTTTTGGATTATTGATTGAGACTACTAATGTATTTTCTCCAGCTACCAAGATCAGTGATATCTTTTGCATTTTGAACACCGTAAGGCTCGCAGATAAACCCGCTGACTTCGCTACCATCTTTTAATTCCAGCTTTCCAATGCCAAGTGGTCTTGGGATATTAGCAACAAAGCTACCAAACTCCTCAGCGGGCATAGACCAGACTTCAACTTCTATGGAACTGCCATTTATATTATCTTTTACCAAGCCTGGTCTGAATGGGGGGCCACCTTCAAGTACATACATACGGTAACAATCGGTTGATTGTGTTTGTATTTTGAGTGTTGCACCACGTTCTACAAGTTGCCAGTTGAGGGGCATTCCACTTAAGTGAGCTCCACAGACAGCTATATCAATCATTTCTTTTTTCGGGATTTTTGACCAATCGGGTAAATCTGGTTTTTTACCAGTTGCACCTACGGATTTGTCTAGACTTTTTTGCCATTGATGTGCATAACCCAGTAGTTTTTGTTCACTAAGAGCTTTTCCAACAAGAGTAACACCGAACTGTTGATTATTATTCATTTCCCCAACAGGTACAGCTATACCACATAAATCTAACAGATTCATATAGTTTGTATAGTAGCCAATATTAGAGTTGAGTGAGATGGGGTCATTCAGAAGTTGTTCGATAGTGTAGGTAGTAGGTGCGGTAGGGTGCATTAAAAAGTCAAAAGAATTAAATAGTGTATTCGCTATTTTTCTATAGTTTTGCATTTTGTATTCATAGCGAAAAGCATCAGCAGCTGTTTTGGTTGTTGCTGTTTCTATAATATCTCGTACAACCGGATGTACTGCTTCAGGATTGTCATTAAGTATTGCTTCAATGGCAAGGTAACGTTCAGCTACCCAAGGACCTTCGTAGAGTAGCTTTGCTGCTTCCAGCATAGGTGTTATATCGACCAGTTTTACTTCTGCGCCAAGGTTTTTCCATATTTCAACGGCATCATTAAATAACTTTTCGGCTTGCTGATTGCCAAAAAATTCGAGGTTATCAGGTTGGGGGACAGCTATTGATGGTGGTAATTCTGGTACTCCTGTATAACGTTTACTATTAAGGTAGGTATTCTTCCTTAAGTAACTATCCTGATTTTTTATATCATCGTTTTTTTCTATTATGCAATTAAATACTGTAGCAGCATCAGCAGAAGAAAGTGCAAATACGCTTGGGCAATCCAGGCTTTTACAGGCAGGAATGACCCCATCCATACTGAATAGGCCACGGCTTGGCTTTAAACCGTAGAGGTTGTTTAACATTGCTGGTACACGGCCAGAGCCGGCTGTATCTGTACCTAAAGAAAAGCTTGCTAAACCCAGGGCTACGGCAACTGCTGATCCCGAGCTTGAGCCTCCTGAGATATATTCAGGATTGAATGCGTTACAACACTCTCCATAAGGGGTACGAGTGCCAACAAGCCCAGTAGCGAATTGATCCATATTAGATTTTCCTAATGGTATTGCTCCAGCATTTATTAATTGATCAACAATATAGGCATTCTTTTCTGGCGTGTAACCAAATTCGGGGCAAGCAGCTGTTGTAGGAAAACCGGCGAGATCTATGTTATCTTTGATCACAAAAGGAATACCATAAAGTGGCAACTCTTTGGGCGATTTATCTGACAGGTTATTTAGATAAGTTTGTATTTCTTCACGTGTTAGTTGTGTAATCCAGATATTGTAGTGATTAAATTTCTCGGATTTTTCTATTAAGTAATCAATCATGGACTCAGGTGTTAAAACTTGATTAAGATAAGCAGTTCTAAGGGACTCGATATCAAGGCAAAGGTTTTCTATAACAATCATTGCTTTGTCTCTTATAAAAAGGGGAGGCTGTTAAATATCATATCGTTGTATCTGGTTCAATAATCATTAAAGGGGAACCTGCATCAATTATTGCACCCTGTTGTTTAAAGATATGTTTTATTGTTCCAGATTCTGGTGAAGTGACATTGAATTCCATTTTCATTGACTCTAACACTATTAGTAAATCATCTTTTTCAACTTTATCACCTATATCGATATTAAGCTGCCAGATGCTGCCAGCAAGTGGACTTTCAACTACGATCATTCCTTCAGGTATGGGTTCTTCCTGGGTTTCTGGTTTGGCGAGGGTAGGTTCAAAGTTGAATTGCCCTGAGGCCTGCCAATTGCTTAACTCTTTTTCATAGGCTTTTTGTCTGTGTTGGGTGAATTCACTAATGGATACTTCATTTTGGTTAATGAAATCTTTATATTGACTCAAGTTGAAAGTTGTTTCTTCTATCTTTAGCGAATACTCACCAAGAGGGAAATTCTGACGAATCTGTTGAAGTTCATTTTCGGAAACAGGATAAAATTTTATTTGGTCAAAAAATCTAAGTAACCACGGTTTTTTAAATTCTGGTGTTTTACGGTAACGATTCCACATCTGAAGTGTTCTACCAATAAATTGATAACCTCCAGGGCCTTCCATACCATAGATACATAAGTAGGAACCACCAATACCTACTGAATTTTCAGCTGTCCAGGTTCTTGCTGGATTATACTTTGTTGTAACCAGACGATGACGAGGGTCAATTGGTGTTGCTACAGGTGCGCCAAGATAGACATCACCTAATCCCATAACCAGATAGTTAGCTGTATAAACAATATTTTTTAGATCTTCAATGCTGTTTAATCCGTTTATGCGACGAATAAATTCAATATTTGATGGATGCCATGGTGCATTAGGGCGCACAGTTTGGTGATATTTTTCAATCGCTAATTGACACGCGCTATCATCCCAGGAGAGAGGAAGATGCACAACACGCGAGGGCACAGACATTTCACAGCTTTCATTTAATTCAAGAACAATGTTTTCAATATTCGATATAAGCTGATTAATTTTTATTTTTATAAAATCGAAATGTATCTGAAGGGTACGAATACCTGGGGTCAGTTCTAATATACCAGAAATATTCTGCTTTTTAAGGCATTCCATAAAACGGTGAACAAGAAAACGTAATTCAATATCTAGGATATGTTGGCCAAAACTAACCAGCATATAACTGTCACCACTGAGATTGAGCGTTATTAAGTGGTTATTGATGCTAAAAGAAGGGAGTTCCAGATTTTTTTGGGTCCTCGATTCGTATCGCTTTATTTCACGAAGTTCTTCAATAGCTGATTCATTTTCATTAAACTGCTCAATGGAAGATTCGTAGTCTGCAAGCACAAACTTTATTTTATCCCCGGTAGCGAGTTGACCAAGTTTCCATAAGTCAGCGCTTATCACTGTTGCAGGACAAACAAAACCGCCTAAAGAAGGGCCATCAGGACCAAGAATTACCGGCATATCGCCGGTAAAATCTATTGTACCAATGGCATAGGCATTATCGTGTATGTTTGAAGGGTGCATACCAGCCTCGCCACCATCTTTACGTGACCACTCAGGTTTGGGGCCAATTAAGCGAATACCTGTACGACTTGAATTAAAATGAACTTCCCATTCAGAAGAATAAAATTTTTCCAGATAGTTTTGCGTAAAAAATTCAGGTGCGCCTTGTGGTCCTGGTAGTACGTTAATTTCCCATGTTTTTGTGAATGAGGGGCTGTCTTGTTGAGGTAAAGATCGTCCAACGCAATCTGCTGCCAGTGCTTGTGCTTTCGAATCGATATGAAGCACATCACCAGTACGTAGGGCTCTACCGGCATGACCACCAAATTGTCCTAAAGTAAATGTTGACTGAGAACCCATATATTTGGGTGTTTGTATTCCTCCAGCTACCAATAGATAGCATCTTGTACCTGAGCTATCAGTTTTATTGACTGATAAAATCTGTCCGGTTTTACCTAAGATTACTGTATAAAGTGGTATAGCTATATCATTTAATGTGGCATTCATATCAGCACCAGCTAACACAAATACGGTATCTTGAGAAAATTGCAGTTTGGCACCATGCACCGTCATTTCTAAACCAGCACATTCTCTATTATTATTCAATAATTGATTGCCTAGTCGAAAGCTTAAATTGTCAAAGGGGCCTGAAGGAGGAATGCCGATGTCCCAATACCCAATGCGACCTGGATAATCTTGTATTGTTGTCAGTGTTCCGCCACTAAGTACATTTATAGCAGCTTTTTGGTAGCTTAAACCTCCTAACGTTGAAGTTATGCACTCTCCATTTAGAATTTCAGGTTGTTCTAGCAGGAATATCAAATAATCTTTATTATTTTCCAGACCATATAGAGAGGTTTTTTGCAATAAATGTATCAACTCTTTAATTGCTGAACCACGGTCTTTACCATGCGCAATGATTTTAGCAAGCATTGGATCGTAGAACGGTGAAATTTCAATTCCGGATTCTATCCAATGATCAATTCTGTGTTGTAAATTCGTTTCGGGAAATTCAACATGTGACAATAAACCTGCACTTGGTTGAAAATTTTTCGTTGGGTCTTCTGCATAGACGCGTGCCTGAATAGCATGCCCATCAGGCTTTAACTGGTTTTGCAGGCTATTCAGCTTTTGTAATTGCCCCTGACTTAACTGGATCATCCAGCTGACAATATCGATACCAAAAACCATTTCGGTAACACCGTGTTCTACTTGCAATCGTGTGTTTACTTCAAGAAAGTAAAAAGATTCCTTATCTACATCGTAAATAAACTCGACTGTTCCGGCACTTCGATAATTTACAGACTGGACAAGATCAATCGCAACTTGATGCAATTGTTTTCGTGTTGTAGTTTGTAAATTAGGTGCAGGTGTTTCCTCAATAACTTTTTGATTACGTCTTTGTGCTGAACAATCACGCTCACCAATGGCTATTGCCGACCCTTTACCATCACCAAATACTTGTACCTCAATATGCCTGGCTCTTTCTAAAAATTTTTCCAGGAATAAATCAGAATTAGAAAAATTGTTAGCACTTAGTGTTGATACAGAGTCCCAGGCATTAGAGAGCTGTTCGGGGTTATAGCACAACTGCATACCAATACCACCGCCACCTGCTGTACTTTTAAGCATTACCGGATAGCCAATGTATTCAGCTTCCTTAAGCGCGTGGTCAGCATTATTTAATATTTCACTACCGGGTAGCAGTGGAACACCATTTTCTTTTGCAAGCTCTCTTGCTCGGTGTTTAAGGCCAAATGCTTTAATTTGCTCAGCTGTCGGTCCTAAAAATATTATGCCATTATTTTCACAATCTTGAACAAAATCAGTATTTTCACTAAGGAAACCATAACCAGGGTGGATTGCTTCTGCATTATAACGTTTTGCTATTTCTATGATGGCATTTTGATTAAGATAAGTTTCACTAGTTGTGCCTGAACCTAACGAAATAGCTATATCAGCATATCTTACATGGAGTGATTTTCTATCTGATTCAGCATATATAGCTAAAGATTCGATATTCATTTTTTTTAATGTACGAATAATGCGAACAGCTATTGCACCTCTATTGGCAATTAGAACACGATGAATCAAGTTATCTACTCCCATATCAGTATTTCAATAGGTGTAGGTTTATAACCATTGCATGGATTATTGAGTTGAGGGCAGTTGGAAACAAGCATCAAGACATTAACTAGAGCTTCTAGCTCTACATATTTACCAGGGGCTGATATGCCATCTTCAAAGGTTAAACTTCCGTTATCAGTAACTGGAACATTCATAAAAAAATTAATGTTATGAGTAACGTCAGTTTTAGCAAGCCCAAAATGTTCATTTTCCTGAATAGCCAGCATCCAGCTATCACGGCAGGCATGCATACAACGCTTTTCCAAATCATAACGCACCGTATTAGATTCACTAGCACAAGCGCCTCCCACGGTATCATGACGACCGCATGTATCAGCAACAATTTTAAGAAGGGGGTTATTTTCATTACTTCTAAGAATTGAGCCAGTAGTAAGGTACAGATTACCTTGCTCACGAACAGTATCCATAGCGCTATAACGCTCTTCCGGATTATCTGCATTATAAAATAATGTATCAGCGGCTTGATTGCCTTCCAGGTCGAGTATTCTGATTGTCTGGCCCTTTTCAACCCGTTTAATAAAATAATCTCCAGCAGACACAACCTTGCTAAAATCGGCATTCTCTGAAATTAATGCGCTCTCGACTATAGTGTTAGTTACAATTGATTTATTCATGATTACTTCCTCATACTATTACTGTTAGCGTTATCTATATGAGTTCCCATATGGTATAGCGCATTATTTTTAAAACCACGTGCATTTTCTGGATGAAAATTTAAACAGTAGTCTTGTTCAGTAACAGGTTCTGCCTTTTCTAAATGCAGTTGTACTGGTGTCTGAGGATAACTCTCATCAGAATTTAAGGGGTGAGGGCAGGTATGGAGGAAAACAAGAGTATCCATTTCAAAACGCAGTGTTACTGAGTCTCCAGCTTCAGAACGACGACTCAGTTTTATATCGCCATTATTATCTGCTGAAACTTCACTAAACCAGTTTACATTAGCAGCCATATCCCGTGCCTTTAGATCGTACTTGGCTAATTCTGTTAGAAAACTGTCGTAACCGTTTTGTAACCATTGATTACTTTGTTGTTGATAATTGCGTTCGCCCCATAATTTTTGTATATGGCTTGAGTGGCTATTTCCACAAATTGTTTCATGCCAACCAAATGTATCCTCAATTATGGAGCAGAAGATCCGTCCCATATCTGAATATAAACAGTTGCCTTTAGTGAGTTTAAATGTATGTTGGCATTTTAATGTGTCGGGTGCATTGTATTTTTCTGATAAAAGAACTGGATTGTAAAATAACATTCCGACGTTAGACTTTCCTAGCTTATCTGTTAGGGTTAGTTGTATTCCTCGGCGAACTACTAATGACCAATGGCTGCTGCCATCAATTACTGTGGTATAGTGATCAAGCGTCATGATCTTCCTCTAAACTAAATATTTCTGCAGGTCGTCCTGCTATTATTTAATAATCCAGACAGGGTCGTCCCCGAAAGAATTGTTTTCTTGAAATAAACGGTTTAAAAAACACTGGGTACTTCGTTATTCTTATTCACCATCTGCACCATATTTAACTGTTCTGTTTTTTCAGTTTCATCAACAGGATGTACGAGTTTTTCCAGATGCGCTTTTGTCGCCAGAAATTCGGGTGACAAAAACTGGGATGGCGTTCTTGGTTGAGGTACTGAAACTTCAACAACCTCACTGACTCGCCCGGGATGGGCCTTAAGTACTAAAATTCTGTCTGCTAAATAGATAGCTTCATCCAGATCGTGAGTAATAAATACAACTGTAATATTAATATTTTGCCATATTTCCATCAGATGAGATTGCATTTTAGTTCGGGTTTGAGGATCTAGTGCACCAAACGGTTCATCCATTAATAATATTTGTGGTTGATTGGCAAGAGCTCTTGCAATTGCTACTCGTTGTTTCATACCCCCTGAGAGTTGGTGTGGGTAGCTGTCCGAAAATTTACTCAGTCCAACAAGATCAATCCATTGCAAAGCTTGCGATTCGGCCTCCTGTTCTATGATACCTGCTTCAAGTAAACCAAACATGACATTACGTTTTACTGTTAGCCATGGAAAGAGTGTATAACCCTGGAACACCATACCCCTGTCTGATCCCGGGCCAGAAACAGGTTGATTATTGAGTAACACCTCACCTCGATTAATTGATTCAAGGCCTGCAAGAATACGAACAAGAGTTGATTTGCCGCAACCGGAAGGGCCTATTACACAGACAAATTCACGTTTGAAGGCCTGGAAGTTGATATCTTCAAGAGCAGTAATTTGCCCCTTTGGTGAGTCGAAAAATTTATAGAGATTTTTAACTTCCAATGCAACAGGTCTTTGCTTTAGTCGTTTAAAACGATCAGCAACTTTTGGCGATTGATCTCTATAGTCAGGTAATGTAGCAATATTGTTTATCATTACTGCGAATCTCTTACTGTTTTTCTGTTTTTTGCCACGGAAACAATCGTTTCCCAAACCAGGCTAATAACATATCAATGCTGAGTCCTATGATACCAATTAGCATGATTGCGGCAAATACGTTATCAAAATTTTTGTAACGTGCTTGTTGCGTTATAAACCAGGTTATTCCAGAACTGGTACCAATCAGTTCAGCAACAATAAGATATGTCCAGGCCCATCCTAACAAAATACGCATGTCGCGATATAGGTCTGGTAATACTCCAGGTAAAACCACTTTAAACAATAAGGATTTATTTTTTGCCCCTAAAGTTTGTGCAGCTTCTAGAAGCGAAGGGTCTAACTTACGGGTGGTATTTGCTATAACCAGTACTTGCTGAAAAAAAGTACCAATAAAAATAATAGTAATTTTTGGGGCCTGATAAATGCCAAATATAGCAACAGCTAATGCGCCAAAAGCAGGAGCAGGCAGGTAACGAAAGAATTCGATAAAAGGTTCAAACAATTTCGAAAAGAAATTGTAGGTGCCAGCTAATATTCCTAATGGAACCCCAATTATTGAAGAAATTAAAAAGCCCCAAAAGATAACTTGAATACTTTCCCATAAGCTCTCGTGTAACCATTTCTCACTTCTTCGTTTCGGCTCTGTTGTAAATGAAGTATAAAAAGCAGTAGCAACTTCATGCGGGGCTGGAAGGTAAACCGGATTTACCGGTTTACCTTCCGGGAGAGTGAGTTCGAGCTCTTCAGCTTTTTCATATTCCAGTTTAAATTGATTACGCTTTACTTGCATTCCCGGTTTAAAATAATCTACTCCACCTGGAGTTGTAATTTCCATATTAGGATGCCATAAAAAGGGCAGGTAGCTTACAGCGCACCATAATAATAATGGTAGTAAAAAGGAAATTACTGTAAGCAACCGAGAGCGTGGCTCGCTTAATGCTTGCCTTGGTACAAGCCATGAAGAGTTAGAGGACATATTTCTAAAGCAGGTTATTTGCTAAGTGTAAAACTTGAATCAATATAGCTATCTATATCTTGTGCTTCGGAGTAGGCCTCATATTTAACATTAAAGTCGTCAGAGATTTTTGATGAGCCATACAAGGAGGTAAAGCCTTCTCCTTTTTTCATAAAGGCCTTGGCTTCCTCTAATGTAAGGATTTTGGTTCCTTCTAATAAAGGCGCATAGGTTTTGGCGTCGAGTCCAACACGTGCAGCCATAATTTCTATAGCGTCAGGTCGAGTTTCAGGATCAAGTATGTAAGCAACAACCTTGTACCAGACATCAACAATTTTAGCCCAGTCGTCTCGATTTTCGGCCAAACTGGAAGGATTAACAGCTAATACATCATATATGAGGCCAGGCTCATCTTTAGATGAATATATGCGTGTCGAGCCAGGCACTTGTGCCAGAGCCTGACCTGAATTAGGTTGCCAGGCAACAATAGCATCAACATCTCCGGAAGCAAGAACCTGTGGTGTTTCGTTAGTAGGAACGTTGACTAATTTAATATCAGATTCCTTTAAGCCTGCTTTTTCCAGGGCGTTAAGTAAAAGAAGATGGCCCACAAAACCAATTTCTACACCAACTTTTTTTCCTTTAAGCTCCTTGACTGATTTTATACCGGGCTTTGCCACGATCATATCATTGCCATTACTATAATCGTTAAGCAGAATCATAATGCCTTTGCCGCCTGTAGCACCGGTTACCAGTGTATCTCCATTAGTCATTGTTACTGCATCAAGTTGTCCGGCAGCAAAAGCATCCATTGAAGCTACGTAGTCAAACCATTCAAACTTTACTTCAACACCTGCTTTTTTAAACCAGCCCTTTTCAATAGCAACTTCCCAGGCTACCCAGCCAGGCCAGTCACTATAACCAATTTTTAAAGGTTCAGCGGAAGCTGTATGCAAAGAAAAAAGAAAAAATAAAGAGATAAATGCTGTAGATAATTTTTTATAAAGATAAGAGTGAAGGTTCATAAGGCTTCCTCATTAGAGTTGATAAAGACCACAACGGCATGTTTAAACAATTTTTCAAGATAAAATACGAGAGACAAAAGGCAAATACCATTTTCTCCCGGGCTTTTGTCCCGCCGTGTAACCTTCATAATGTATTTGCAATACATATTGTGAGGAAGGTCGACCGCTCTTGGACCAGTCACTTTATTTGATTGTTATTACCATTTGTATAACAGTTCAAATTAAGCCGGAACCCTAGCGATACTATTAAAAATAATTACTGGGCTGAAATCTGCACTATTAAATTGTTACATAGATTAATAGTTTTGCCCCTTTTGTCTCACTATTTACCTTTCTACAAACAAAATCTATGCCAAACAAAAAAACAGCGAGTTACAAGAGAAAGAATCCTTTTTTTGTATATAGACATCATTTATCGCATCTTTTGAGTGCGCTCTGCGTCCTGCATTGGTGCGTTAATGAGTGTGAACAAAATGTTTTTTCTAAGCAAATTTATAGTTAAAAGAAAGTAATTCAACTATATCAATAACGTTAGATACTATATTTACGGATATTAGTGTTTGATTGATCTGGATAAGCTTAATGCATTGATAGCAATGCCTGCAGCAGCTGTACGGTTATCTACGTTCAGCTTTTTGAATATTTGTTCCAGGTGTTTATTGATTGTTCTTGGTTTAATTGAGAGGATAGTGGCGATATCCCAATTAGATTTGCCTTTGGATAACCAAAAAAGTACATCAGCTTCACGGCGAGTTATAGGTAGTTTATCTGCAAGATCCTGAATATCTGACTCATCATTTGTTCCAACTAATCGAATAAGGTGTTGATTGCCTTGTTTATTCAGATAGAACGCAGTGATTTTTTCTTGCTGATTTTCAGAAAAACCATCCAGAAGTATTGAATCAGAAATAGATTTATTCCATATTTCATTAATGCCTCTGCTTAATATACGTGATAAATGATCAGGGTTTTCAGCATAGCTATTTAATAAGTCTTTTGCTGATTTTGTTGCCCAGCTTATTGTGCCGAGATTGTCTACGGACAGGATAGATTGCCCAGCTGAATCAAGTGCTGCCTTTACGCAAAGTAGGTTTCTTGCATTGTGAACATGGACCTTGATTCTTGCAGCTACTTCAGCTGTATTAATTGGTTTAATTACATAGTCTACAGCGCCGGCCTCAAGAGCTCTAACGATATTGTCTTTGTCGGTAAGGCCCGTCATAAATATGATGGGTAATTGCGGTGTAAGTTCTTTTATTCGCTTACAGGTTTCAAATCCGTCCATTACGGGCATTACTGCATCAAGCAGAACAACATCAGGAGTAATGTGTTCAATAATACTCAGTGCCTGTTCACCGCCAAGCGAAACCAGAGCCGTCATACCTTCATTATTGAGAACAGAATTCAACATGCCCAGTGAGTCCGGTGAATCATCTACAATAAGTGCTGTAATAGGGTTATCAGGTTTTTTCATTTTGATTAATTTATTTCTCAAGATTCTCCAGGTATTCGAGAATTCCACCAAAGTTATAATGTTTGGCAAGTTCATGTAGGGCTTTAATATCTTCTTTTCCAATCACAGAACAAAAATCATTATTTTCCAGTTCTTGTAGTAAGGCGGTCAGGTTACCTATTATTGCGTGTTTTTTTAATTCCTGGAGAATGTTTTCATATTCTTTATTCTCAATTGCTAAAAAAGATGTTTGTTTTGTATCATTAGAAGAAGTCGCTTGATTATTAGTGTTAAACGTAGTTTCTTTTACAGATGGACTATTTAATTTGGTTTCCTGGTGTGACCATTCCAACGTCAATAAATATCCGATTTTTTTCAATAATGTGTCTAGCTGGACAGGTTTTTCAAGGTAACCATCGTGAATTTTATGGTCAGGTAATTCTGTATAAAATCCCCTGGCATTAGCAGAGAGAATTAATACTGGAATTGTTTTTTTAAACGCTTTTATTTTTTTTGCAACTTCCCAGCCAGACTCGGTACCTAAACGTATATCCAGTAAAACCAGATCGATATTGGAATCAAGTTGTTCAAAGCAGCTTTGTGAATTGCTTGCCAGGCTTATATTGAATTCAAGTGGCGATAGAAAATCATTCAATAATGTTAAATGGTCATTGTTATCATCCACTATTAGTATGGCTTTTCTATCACCTTTATAACCATTAATTAAAGTTGTATTATCAGATTCGATATTTTTTTCGTGAGCAGGTGAGGCCTGAAGCAATAAAGTAAAAGTTGATCCATTACCCAATCTGCTTTCCACTTTTATGTCTGCGCCCATCATATCGGCTAGTTGACGAGATATAGCGAGACCTAGACCTGAACCTGGTATTTGCTGTTTTTCTGCTTCTACCAGGCGTTCAAAAGGACTAAAAATAGTATCCAGCTTTTCTTTTGGTATACCGAAGCCAGTGTCTTGAATAATAAAGCGAGCGACATGTCCTCGGTATTTTACAGCAAAGGTAATGCCACCAGTTTCAGTAAATTTTATCGCGTTAGACAGCAGGTTTATCAGTATTTGTCGTAAACGTTTTTCATCAACTTTTATAACCTGCGGTAAATAGCTTTCTTTTTCATAGTTAAAATATAATCCTTTACTTGCTGCCTGGTGCTTAAACATTTTCGCTAATTGATCTAACAAACTGTGAAGGTTTACAAACTCATTTGTTAAATTGAGTTTACCTGCTTCAATTTTTGATATTTCCAGGAGTCCTTCAATCATAGTGGCAAGATGCTCCCCATTACGCTGCATAATGGAAAGAGAATCTTTTTGTTTTTCGGAGACTTTTGTATCGTTTTTTAATAATTGAGCGTAACCAAGAATAACATTAATCGGTGTTCGTAGTTCATGACTTAATGAAGTGACGTAATTACTCTTTGCCAGATTTGCAGAGTCAGCAGATTTTCTGGCTATATTAAGTTGTTGAAGAGTGTTTTTATGTGCCGAAACTTCATTTTTTAATTTTTTTGTTTGCATACTATTTTCAAGTAATGCAAGGCGAGTGCTTTTTTGAGCCAATACAAATAACCATACAATAACACCGACCAGTACCATCAGTAATACAAAGATAGTAATTAAAGTATGTTCAAGTGTCTTGGTTGATAATGTTTCAACTTCCTTTAAGGAAAGGACAGGTAAATAAAAGATACATGCGGTAATAATTGCAAGAGTAATAAACAAAAAAGCAAATTGACCTAGTGGACCATTAAATTGATTGTAGATTTTTTTTGGAAATACAGGTGAGAAAAAATCGTGGAGCTGGGCGTTGATATGTGCATTTGGGCGGCAACTGTTTTCGCATCTTGTTTCAAGAGCGCAACATAAAGAACATATTTTTCCATTGTGTGATGGACACATGCTCATATCTTCTATATCAAAATAATTAAGGCATACGGTACATTGATGATTTTCTTTTTGTTGGTTATCCAGAGCAATAATCTTTAAGTCTGAAATTCTCCCATAAGGTATGTTGTCGTTAATTAAATAGTATTTACTTTTTGTTAATACAGCAATGAGAGGAACTGTCAAGAAAGGGAGAAAAAAAGCGATAAAGCCAGAGAGTGCTTGTGCAGTTTCCCCTAATATTCCTATGCTGGCTAACACTCCAAAGAAAGCTGCTGCAGTCATAGAACCTACACCAACCGGATTGATATCGTACAGATTAGAGCGTTTAAACTCGATGTGAGAAGGGCTTAATTTAAGCGGTTTGTTAATGATAAGATCGGCAACTATTGCGCCAAACCATGCCAGAACAAAAGCAGAGTAATGGTGTAACACTGTTTCTATAGCGCGATACACCCCAAGTTCCATCAGCATTAAAGCGATAGTAACGTTAAATAAAACCCAGACTACACGCCCTGGGTGATGGTGAGTAAGTCTTGAAAAAAAGTTTGACCAGGCAAGAGAACCTGCATAGGCATTGGCAACATTGATTTTAATCTGACATAGAATAACGAAAACACCAGCAATAATTAATGATAGTGTCTCAGATGGAATGTAATGCCCAAAGGCACTGGAATACATCAGCGTGGGGTTGGTGGCATCTTCAAGGCTACTGCCTTGTTTAATAAGCAAAAATGCGAGAATTGCCCCTAAAATCAATTTCACTGAGCCAACAATGACCCAGCCAGGTCCTGCTGCAATAACAGCTGCCCACCATTTGATGCGTTGTCCTTTTTTTTGCTCGGGAAGAAAGCGCAGAAAATCCACTTGTTCTCCAATTTGAGCCATCAGGGAAAAAATAACTGCTGTGGCAGATCCAAAAATAATCCAGCTAAACTCACCACTTTCGTTAGGTTGGTTGCCTTGATATTCAAGCCATTCATTAATAATACCTGATGGATGTTGTGCAACGTATATGAAGGGTACTATCTGAAGTAGTATCCATACCGGTTGTGTGATTAACTGGAATTTCCCTATTCGCGAAATGCCATGGGTTACCAATGGTATTACAACAACAGCACTAATAATGTATCCAATCCAAAGTGGAATCCTGAATAATAATTCAAGTGCTGATGCCATCACTGCTGCTTCGAGTGCAAAAAAAATAAAGGTAAAAGAAGCATATATTAAAGATGAAATGGTAGAGCCGATATAACCAAATCCTGCACCACGAGTGAGCAAATCAATATCCACAGAATATTTTGTCGCATAGTAGCTAATGGGCAGGCCGCTTAAAAAAAGCAGACTGCAAACAACAAAAATGGCCCACAGTGAATGGTAGACACCATAATTAATACAAATGGTTGCACCAAGAAGCTCCAGTACCAGAAACGAGCTGGTGCCAAGTGCTGTATTGGATATACGAGTGAAAGACCACCGTCTGGCTCGCCTTGCTGTGTGGCGTAAAGCGAAGTCTTCTAATGTTTCATTAGCAACCCATTGATTGTATTCCCTTCTGGGGTTGGGAATAGAAGACTGATTGTTGATGCCAATTGTCATATTTTTTCTTTGAGACTTTAAGTATGAATACGAACCTTTTATGTCTTAACATGACTAATAAAGCACAAACCTTGCCAATAAAAATAGGGAAAAATACAAGCCAATACGTTAAATGACGTATTCGGTACCGCTTAACGGCCAGTTCTACGTTATCAGCAACTTAAGAATAATCCATCTCGTAATAGCGGATGGGTTTTTTAATTTAATTGAGTTGGTGGTAAATAAACTATTTTTGAATTGCTTTCGTGCTTTCAAAAACATCACAAAACCCTGCTGCATTTCATATACCACTAACCTATGAATATTTGGGGTAGAAAATCATTATGAATATTTTGAAAAAACAAATTGCACTAGCTGCTGGTATTGCTATGGCTTCGTCAGTTACACAAGCACAAATTGAGCTAGGAAATGGTTTAACTGTTACTGGTTTTATTGATATGTCTTTTGTTTACACAGACGTCGATGGTTCTAGTGAAGGTGATGAGGTTTTTGCTATAGACCAGGTAGAAACAAACTTTTTATATTCTGGAGCAGATGGCATTAGTGCCCAGGTTGATATTGAATATGGTGAAAGTAGTTCTGGTAGTGCAACCGATGAAGACGAGACTTTTGTTGAACAAGCCTTTATAACTAAGCAACTAACTGATCAGTTTAGTATAACTGGAGGACGTTTTCTAAGTTATTCAGGTTGGGAGACTGAAGAACCAACAGGTTTGTTTCAATATAGTAGTGTAGGTTATGCGCCTGTATTTTATGGTTATTATCAACAAGGTGTATCTGGTAAATTTGTTGCTAATGATATTGCAGCGTTTACATTATCTATTGTTAACGATCTTTATGACCCAATTGATAATGTTACTGAAGGGTTAGCAGTAGAGCTTGGTGCTCACCTGACACCAGCAGAAGGGGTTACTGTTAAGGCTTTTTACTTGACAGAAGATGATAATGATTCGATCAATATATGGGGTTCATATGAAACAGGCCCTTTTACATTTGCAGCTGAATACAATACACGTGAACATGATAATTTTGATTTTAGTACATCAACTGTTACTGACGGTACAGATTTTGAAGGTGATGGTTACTTATTATTGGCAAGCTATGCTCCAAGTGACTTTGGTATTACTTTCCGATATGGCGGCTGGGAACTTGAGCAAGATGGTACTGCATTCCAGGAAGTGACAAATTTCACTATCGCACCTAGCTATGCATGCAGTGATAATCTTTTGTTAGTTGCAGAGTATAAAACTGAATCTGAAGATATTTCGGATGTAGACACAGATACTTTTGCACTGGAAGCTTTATTTACATTCTAATTTTTATTCTAAAGCTGTCGCTAAACAGGGGCAGCTTTTTCATTTGTATCGAATTTTATAGGTGAATTCAATGAAATTTAAAAAACTCTTAACAGCTACAGCAGCTACAGTGTCTTTGGCGCTTTCTTCTGTTGTAATAGCTGCAGATACGATTAAAGTCGGTGTACTGCATTCTCTTTCTGGAACAATGGCTATTTCTGAAACTACATTAAAAGATACAGTTTTGATGATGGTTGAAGAGCAAAACAAAAAAGGTGGATTGTTAGGTAAAAAACTGGAAGCAGTAGTAGTTGACCCGGCATCCAACTGGCCACTTTTTGCAGAAAAAACACGTGAGCTGTTAACTAAAGAAAAGGTGGATGTAATTTTTGGTTGCTGGACTTCAGTATCAAGAAAGTCAGTTCTCCCCGTTATTGAGGAATTAAATGGTTTACTTTTTTACCCTGTTCAGTATGAAGGTGAAGAGTCATCTAAAAATGTTTTCTACACAGGTGCTGCACCAAACCAACAGGCTATTCCTGCCGTTGATTATTTAATGAATGAAATTGGTGTTAAACGTTGGGTACTTGCAGGTACGGATTACGTTTATCCTCGTACGACTAACAAAATTCTTGAGGCTTACTTGAAAGCTAAAGGTGTTGCATCTAAAGATATTATGATTAATTACACGCCATTTGGTCATTCGGATTGGCAAGGTATTGTGTCTGATATTAAGAAATTTGGTAGTGCCGGCAAACAAACAGCTGTTGTATCAACGATTAATGGTGATGCTAATGTGCCATTCTATAAAGAATTAGGTAATCAGGGTATATCAGCAGAAGATATTCCTGTTGTAGCATTTTCTGTAGGTGAAGAAGAATTATCTGGCCTGGATACAGCTCCATTGGTTGGCCACCTGGCTGCATGGAATTATTTTCAGAGTGTAGAAAGTGATGAGAATGAAGCGTTTATAAAACAATGGAAAAAATTCATTAAAGATAAGAAGCGCGTAACTAACGATCCAATGGAGGCTACTTATATCGGTTTCAATATGTGGGCACAGGCTGTTGAAAAAGCAGGTACAACAGATGTTGATGCTGTAGAGCAGGCTATTATTGGTGTGACGTCACCAAACCTTACCGGTGGAATAGCGGTTATGAATAGAAACCATCACTTGTCAAAGCCGGTATTAATTGGTGAGATTCAGGCGGATGGTCAGTTCGAGGTTGTTTGGGAAACTGATGGTGTAGTACCAGGTGATGCCTGGTCTGACTTCTTACCTGGATCAAAAGACATTGTTGCTGATTGGGTTCCACCAATTAGATGTGGTAACTTCAATGCCAAAACAGCAAAGTGTTCTGGTCAAAACTTTTAATCGCACTTCAAGCCTGAGCTTCTGACCTTTAGGTTGGACTCAGGCTCTTTTTGTATATGGTTTTTTATTCATTATTGTAGGGATTCAGGGGTTTATGTTGGAATCCTGTTTATCAAAAAAAATATTACTCAAACAAAAAAAGTTCTTATTGGTTTTTCTCGGTATCTTTGTCATTTTTAGTAGTTACCATGTGAAAGCTCAAAATGATAATGCCTTACTTGTAGACCTGGTAAGCGAAATGCCAAAAACAAAACTTAAAAATATGCCTTCTCTTGTTGAAGAGCTGGAAGCTGTTCAGGATGAAAGATTACTTCTAATTTTTGAATCCATGCTAGATGGAAACTTATTTTATTTAAAGAGTAATAAAAAAGTAGTAAGTATCAGGGGGGATAAAGATGGAATTTATACCGTTGAAGATGTTATTAGCAATGAAATAGTTTCTGATCTTACAAAAAGTCAATTAAAAAAAATTAAAGTCAATAATCGTTTAAGAAAGCAATTAAGAAAAGCTATAGCCAAGTTAACCTTGTTTAGCCCAAATGTTGCCTTAAGAAAAAACGCTGTTGAAAATCTGATATCGGATTTAAGTCCCGATAATATTGAGCTGATAGAAGAAGCCCAAGCGATAGAAAAAAATAATTCTGTTCTCAAAAAGATGGATTTGGCTCTCAATATTGCAAAGCTGGATTCTAACGATAATGATCAAATTAAATTAGCGATCAATCAACTTTCAGGAAATTTACATCCGGCTGTAAAAAATCGCCTAGAGAGTATTTTAGAAAAAGATGAAGAAGGGAAGTATCTGGAGCAGGATAAAGAGTTAATTCAACTATCTGAAAAAAGCTTAAGTAGTATAGAAGGTCAATTAAAATTTTATGGCTTTCTTGAACGACTATTTTTTGGCTTAAGCCTGGGGTCAGTTTTATTATTAGCCGCAATTGGTTTGGCTATTACTTTTGGTGTTATGGGCGTTATCAATATGGCGCATGGAGAATTGCTGATGCTAGGTGCTTATACTGTATATGTTATTCAGCAGCTTATGCCTAACCATATTGGTTTATCAATTTTCGTATCCATTCCTGTTGCCTTTATTTTTTGTGGTTTGGTAGGAATGGCTATTGAACGAGGTGTTATACAATTTTTAAAAGGACGGCCCTTAGAAACCTTGTTAGCTACATTTGGTATAAGTCTCATTTTGCAACAAACTGTTCGATCAATATTTTCACCTTTAAATCGTCAGGTGAGTACGCCAGACTGGATGTCAGGAACCTGGGAAATAAATTCAGCATTTGGTTTAACTTATAATCGTTTGTATATTATTTTATTTTCACTGATTGTTTTTGCAATACTGTTATTAGTTATGAAGAGAACAGCGCTTGGCTTGTATGTGCGAGCGGTTTCCCAAAATCGCAATATGGCAAAAGCAGTTGGTATTCGTAGTGAGTGGGTGGATGCAATGACTTTTGGCCTGGGCTCTGGTGTGGCCGGCGTTGCTGGCGTTGCTCTTAGTCAGTTAACCAATGTGGGGCCGAATTTAGGTCAGTCCTATATTATCGACTCCTTTATGGTTGTAGTATTTGGTGGAGTAGGTAATCTATGGGGAACCTTGGTAGGAGCATTTTCTCTAGGGGTAGTCAGTAAATTTATGGAACCAGTTACGGGCACCGTTCTTGCACAAATTTTTGTTTTGATATTTATTGTTTTGTTTATTCAGAAACGTCCTAAAGGTTTGTTTCCACAACGCGGGAGGGCTGCAGAAGAATGACAGATGCAGCAGTATTAAACAATTCGTCATTTACTCCTCGACGGGAAGGTATGTTGTCAAGCAAGGGAGGCAATATCTTTCTATTGATTTTATTTGTAGTTACGCTAGGTGCATCAATAGGAAACCAGTTTTTTTCTCCTGATTCCCCGCTACATGTAGATACCTACACAATAACCCTGTTAGGAAAATATTTAAGTTATGCCTTGCTTGCTATGTCAGTTGATGTCATTTGGGGTTATTGTGGTATTTTAAGTCTGGGCCATGGTGCATTCTTCGCTCTTGGTGGTTACGGTATGGGCATGTACTTGATGCGCCAGATAGGTGATAGGGGAGTTTATGGTGATCCGCTTTTACCTGATTTTATGGTTTTTTTAAACTGGTCAGAATTACCCTGGTTTTGGCAAGGTTTTAATCATTTTCCCTATGCCATGTTCATGGCTTTGTTTATCCCTGGAGTGCTAGCATTTGTTTTTGGTTGGTTGGCTTTTCGCTCCAGAGTCACAGGTGTTTATCTTTCAATAATGACACAGGCGTTAACCTATGCATTAATGTTAGCCTTTTTCAGAAATGAAATGGGTTTTGGGGGCAATAATGGTTTAACGGACTTTAAAGATCTTCTCGGTTACGATTTACAAAGTGACTCAACCAGAGTTGTTCTATTTATCTGTACCGCTTTGGCACTAGCAGGCGCTTATTTGTTAAGTCAATTTATTTTATCTTCAAAATATGGACGTGTTATTGAAGCCGTCAGAGATGCAGAAAGCAGAGTACGATTTGTTGGTTTTAAAACAGAAAACTATAAAGTAGCATTATTTGTTTACTCTTCAGTACTTGCCGCGATAGCAGGTGCATTGTATGTGCCTCAGGTAGGCATAATTAACCCTGGAGAGTTTTCCCCGCTTAATTCAATTGAAGTTGTTGTTTGGGTGGCTGTAGGAGGACGAGGTTTACTTTATGGCGCTGTTTTAGGTTCTGTTTTAGTTAATTATGCAAAAACATTCTTTACAGGATTTATGCCAGAGGCCTGGTTATTTGCATTAGGTGCTCTCTTTGTAGGTGTTACGATCTTTTTGCCTAAGGGTATCGTTGGTCTTATTTCATGGAGGAGAAAGTCTGAATGAGCCAACTTGATTTGATTAAAGAGTTTACGCGAAGAGATAAAGTTTTTGACTTTGTTCGTGGAGACCAACTTCCAGAGATTGATGTTACTCATAAGGTTTTGCTTTATATAGAAGGTCTTACGGTTTCATTTGATGGATTTAAAGCGTTAAATGATTTGAATCTTTACATTGATGATGGAGAGTTACGTTGTTTGATTGGTGCCAACGGTGCTGGCAAAACAACCTTAATGGATGTGATTACAGGAAAAACACAACCTGATTCAGGTACTGCTTATTTTGGAAGTAAGCATAATTTATTGGCTAAAACAGAAGCTGAAATTGCGAATTTAGGTATTGGTCGAAAATTTCAAAAACCTACAGTCTTTGAACATCATACTGTTTTTGAGAATCTGGAATTAGCCTTATTAATGGATAAAGCTATTGTCTCAAGTTTATTTTATAAAATGAATTCTGAGCAAAGCGACCGTATTGTTACTGTGTTAGAAAAAGTTGGTTTGCTAGCAGAGTCCAATAAACTGGCTGGCGCATTATCTCATGGACAAAAACAATGGCTTGAAATAGGTATGTTGCTAGCAGCGGATCCACGCTTGTTGTTAGTTGATGAGCCAGTGGCCGGGATGACACCACAAGAAACAGAAAATACAGCAGAGTTGCTGACTTCTTTAGCTGGTGAAAGAACAGTCGTTGTTGTAGAACATGATATGGCTTTTGTTCGCAGTATTGCTCGTGAAGTGACTGTTTTGCATCAAGGTTCTGTATTAGCTGAAGGTACAATGGATGAAGTACAGAATCATCCTGATGTGATTGAAGTATATTTAGGAGAGTCGCATTGATTTCTCTGGAAAAAATTAACCAGCTCTATGGTGGTTCTCAAATTCTTTGGAACCTGGATTTATCGTTAGACTCAGGAAGTTGTACATGCCTGTTAGGACGAAATGGCGTTGGTAAAACTACATTATTAAAATGTCTTATGGGTTTATTGCCAGTAAAAACAGGAAAAATAGCTATAGATGGAGAAGATGTCACTAAAAGCCCTACCGAGAGAAGGCCAAAATTAGGTGTGGGGTATGTGCCTCAAGGTCGCGATATTTTTCCACAACTAACGGTAGAAGAAAATTTAAAAACAGGGCTCGCAGGTCGCACAGATGGTAGCAAGAATATACCTGAGCTGATTTTTGAATTATTTCCTGTTCTAGATTCCATGATGAATCGTAAAGGTGGTGACCTTTCAGGTGGGCAACAGCAACAGCTAGCCATAGGCAGAGCGTTAGTCATCGAACCTAAATTACTTATTCTTGATGAGCCAAATGAAGGTATTCAGCCGAATATTGTGCAACAGATAGGTGATGTGATCACTCGATTAAATACAGAGTTTGGTACCACTGTGTTATTGGTAGAACAAAAGCTGGCGTTTGCGCATAGAGTGGGAAAGGATTTTCATATTATGGAAAAGGGGCGCATTGTTGCTTCTGGCAAGATGGAACAGCTAAGTGATGAACTGGTTCAAGCTCATCTCGCCGTCTAGAAATATATGGTTACGATAAATGAATGCAAGTAATAATATCAATAACGTTAAATCTCATGCAATGAGCTCGGCAAAAGATTATGCAGTGCCTTTAAGTCGTCATGTAAATAGAGCTGATTGGCCAGCTTCTTTGTCGTTGCAACTTTCTGGTTGTGATCGTTATGGCACTCGTATAATTCATTCGAACCATAAAGGCCCCCTCTATATCCAAAAGGCTTTTTATCCAGAGGGACAAGATGTTGCACATGTTTATTTGCTACATCCTCCTGGTGGTATAGTGTCTGGAGATAGGTTAACAATCAATATTGATCTGCAAAGCAAGGCTCATCTGTTAGTGACCACTCCTGGTGCTAATCGATTATATAAAGCCAGGTTCGATAGTGTAGATGATGATCCATTACCTCAATGTGTCGAAAATAAGTTGAAAGTAGGTGCCCACGCTGTCATGGAATGGCTTCCAGGAGAAACAATTATTTTTAATGGCGCAGAAATAGACTTGCTTACAGAAGTAGAACTTAATGAAACAGGTTTTTTTTGCGGTTGGGAAATCAATTGTCTGGGGCTGCCTTCAAGTAATTCACCTTTTGTAGAGGGAAAGGTGTGCCAAACTATTTTGATCAAGGTGAACGATAAACCGGTAATTATCGATAGAATAAAATTTTCTGCGAAATCTGCTTTAACTAAGTCTCTTTGTGGTTTGCAGGATAAGCCAGTTTTTGGCACTTTTATTGTCGGGCAGCTAGATTTGAAAAATAAAGGTTTTTCAGAGTTGCTTGATAAGCTCCGTAATCTTACAAAGCATTATATAGAAGAAAAAACACACTTACTTTCCGTAACCCAGCTTGGCAAATTTATTGTTATTCGTTATCTGGGTGATTGCACTGAGTTTGCAAAAAACAGGTTTATTGATTTGTGGGCTGAAATCAGAATTTTTTGTTTAGACAAAAAGATATTAAAGCCACGTATTTGGGCTACTTGAATATTTAATGTAATACTACTTTTGAATAAAGATTGAAACCGTTATGGAATTGCTACCAAGAGAAAAAGATAAGTTACTTGTATTTACTGCGGGCCTGCTTGCAGAACGTCGTTTAAATAAAGGCCTTAAACTCAACTACCCAGAAGCAATTGCATTAATCACGCTGGAGATAATGGAAGGAGCTAGAGAAGGAAAAACTGTAGCTCAGTTAATGGGCGAGGGTCGGGACATCTTAAGCCGTGAGCAAGTTATGGATGGCGTTCCAGAATTAATACATGAGGTTCAGGTTGAGGCAACATTTCCTGATGGTACCAAGCTGGTAACTGTACATAATCCAATAACTTGAATGATGTTGAGCTCTAATGTGGAGAAAAATTTATGAGTGGCACTAATCGATTGATTCCAGGAGAAATTCAAGCTCAAGAGGGTGAAGTAGAGCTTAATTCAGGTAGGGAAACCTTGATTCTAACTGTTGCGAATAGTGGCGATAGACCAATACAGGTAGGTTCACATTATCATTTTTATGAAATAAATCCAGCTTTAGATTTTGAGCGAGAGTCAACAAAAGGGTATCGTTTGAATATTACCTCTGGAACCGCAGTACGTTTTGAGCCAGGCCAAAAGCGTGAAGTAGAGCTGGTGAAATATGCCGGAACACAAACGATTTACGGTTTTCGTGGCAATGTGATGGGGAAGTTAAGTTAATTATTATGATAAATGATTATTCTGCATATAAGTTTTTGAGGATTTGATAATGGCCAGCATAGATAAAACTGCTTATGCTCAAATGTTTGGACCAACTACCGGCGATAGAATGCGACTTGCTGATACAGCATTATGGTTAGAAGTAGAAAAAGATTATACGAATTATGGTGATGAAGTTAAGTTCGGTGGTGGTAAAGTCATTCGGGATGGCATGGGGCAAGGTCAATTTGGCAGTGAACTCACAGCAGATCTTGTTATAACTAACGCTTTGATTATTGACCATTGGGGAATTGTTAAAGCTGATATTGGTATTAAAAATGGACGTATAGCAGGAATAGGTAAAGCAGGTAATCCAGATATTCAAGATAATGTAGATATTATTATTGGTCCTGGTACAGAGGTATTAGCTGGAGAAGGACAAATTGTTACTGCAGGGGGCATCGATGCACATATACATTTTATTTGTCCGCAGCAAATTGAAGAAGCATTAATGTCTGGTATCACAACTATGATAGGTGGTGGAACCGGGCCAGCTACGGGGACTAATGCAACGACCTGTACACCTGGACCATGGAATATAGCTAAAATGTTGCAAGCTACCGATGGATTACCGATGAATTTTGGTTTTTTAGGAAAAGGTAATGCAAGTCTACCTTTATCGTTAGAAGAGCAGCTTGTTTCTGGCGCCTGTGGTTTAAAATTACATGAAGACTGGGGTACGACACCAGCATCTATAGATAACTGTTTGAACGTAGCTGAAAAATATGATATTCAAGTAGCGATTCACACTGATACATTAAATGAATCGGGTTTTGTGGAGGATACTTTAGCAGCATTTAAAGGGAGAACTATTCATACCTATCATACAGAGGGAGCCGGTGGCGGACATGCACCAGATATTATACGTGCAGCGTCTCAAAATAATGTATTGCCCTCATCAACAAATCCAACAAGGCCTTATACGCACAATACAGTCGATGAACACTTGGATATGTTAATGGTTTGCCATCATCTCGATTCAAATATTCCAGAAGATGTTGCTTTTGCTGACTCGCGTATTCGCAAAGAGACTATAGCAGCAGAAGATATTTTACATGATATGGGAACATTCAGTATGATTGCTTCTGATTCTCAAGCTATGGGGCGGGTTGGTGAAGTTGTAACGCGTACCTGGCAGACTGCACATAAAATGAAAGAGCAGTTTGGTGCTTTAAGTGAAGACTCAGACAAGAATGATAATTTTAGAATAAAACGCTATGTAGCTAAGTATACAATTAATCCAGCTATTGCTCATGGTATTAGCGATGAAGTTGGTTCGGTGGAAGTGGGTAAATTGGCAGACCTGGTTTTATGGAAGCCCGCCTTTTTTGGTATAAAACCAGCAACAATATTAAAAGGTGGTTTTATTGCAGCTGCACCTATGGGTGATCCTAATGCTTCTATACCAACACCTCAACCAGTGCACTATCGTCCAATGTTTGGTGCTATGGAAATGGCGGCTAAAACGACCAGTATAACTTTTACGAGTCAGGCAGCTATTGAAGCAGGTATATTGGAAAAGTTAGGAACATCTAGAAAATATAAGCCATGTAGAAATACTCGAAACATTGGCAAGAAAGATATGCTACTTAATAGCTCAACGCCAACAATAGAGGTTGACTCACAAACGTATGAAGTAAGGGCTGACGGTCAGCTATTAACTTGTGAACCTGCAAGTGTGTTGCCGCTTGCTCAACTATATTCACTTTTTTAATCTGGGCAATATAAGATTACTTTAAAATGTTAGAAATATTTCAAAAAGTAGAAAAAGAATCCTTTTGTGGTGAAGATGATGTAATTATGTTGGATCATATACAGCGTGAAAAAGGGCGACTAAAAGTTCAAAGTGAAAAGGGAGAAGAGGTACGAATTTTTATAGAGCGTGGTGATGTATTGCTTAAAGATGAGATGTTAAAAACTACGTGTAAACGTTATATTCGGGTTAAGCTTGCTAAAGAACCTGTGGTTGTAGCAAAAGCAAATGATTGGAAAGATTTTAGTCGTGCTTGTTACCATTTGGGTAATCGACATGTCCGTTTACAAATTGGAGAATTGTGGTTGCGTTTTATAGAAGATCCAGTGTTAATTGATTTAGTTAACCATCTAGGCCTGGACGTATCAATAGAAGAGGTTGAATTTGAGCCAGAGCCAGGTGCCTATGGGCATGGCTTTTCTGGAAAATCTGGACACAATCACCATTAGGTGAACAAAGTTATGAATAATGAAAAAGCTATAACATCACATTCATTACAATTATTGCGGTTGTTTCAACTTGTTAGTTCAAATTTACCCGTTGGTGGATACACTTTTTCACAAGGTTTAGAGTATGCAATAGATTCAGGTTGGTTGAAATCAGAATCAGATGTTAAATTATGGATAGAACAGTATGTCGAAAACACTTTAATTTATACCGATTTGCCAATAGTCACCTTACAATTTAACAATAATAAAAAAAAAAGCTGGGGCGATTTAGAATATTGGAATGATTATTTATTAGCGCAGAGAGAAACAAAAGAGCTATTGCTAACTGAATTAGCAATGGGTGAAGCAATGATAAGGCTATGTAAGGGCATGAGTTTTAAAATGCCAGAATTTTGTTATAAGTCAGATTCTAAAATTGCGTTCCTAACACTTTATAGTATTTATACCAGTAAAATGAATATTGAATTGAATGATGCTTTAACGGGTTACGCCTGGATGCTAATAGAGAATCAGGTACTGGCAGCGACAAAATTATTACCTATGGGACAAACTCAGGCACAGAATATGTTAAATCAGTTAGCAGAGATGGTGGCGATTTGTATTGAGAAAAGCAAGGAGATTAAAGAATGTGAGATTGGAATGAGCTTACCAGGTTTAGCTATGGCCAGTTCATTGCATGAAACACAGTATTCAAGGCTATATCGCTCCTGAAGTGTAAATTTTTTAAGGATTTAGTGATAGTCAAAAATCAAGAGAGTTAATTATGAAGCAAACGTTAAGAGTGGGGGTAGGCGGCCCAGTTGGTTCGGGAAAAACTGCATTACTAAGAAATTTATGTTTAGCAATGCGTGATACCTATAATTTAGCAGTAGTTACCAATGATATTTATACTAAAGAAGATGCAGAATTTTTAACGCGTCATGATGCGCTTGATGCCGATAGAATCATCGGGGTAGAAACAGGAGGGTGTCCTCACACAGCAATTCGAGAAGATGCATCAATGAATTTGGCAGCAGTTGATGAGCTGAATAAGCGCCATGAAGGTCTGGACCTGGTTCTGGTTGAGAGTGGTGGTGATAATCTTAGTGCTACGTTTAGTCCGGAACTATCAGATCTAACGCTCTATGTTATCGATGTATCTGCAGGCGATAAAATTCCACGTAAAGGTGGGCCTGGTATCACAAAATCAGATTTATTGATTATTAATAAAATTGATTTGGCACCCATGGTCGGTGCATCTTTGGAGGTGATGGAGCGTGATGCAAGGAAGATGAGAGCTGAACGACCTTTTGTATTCACCAACTTTAAAGAGGGTAATGGGATTAAGGAAATCATCAGATTTATAGAAACAGAAGGTATGCTTTCTTCTCAACCGGTTTCCGTTGCATAAGTACGGTTATATAAAAGCGTACTGAACAGATTAAAAAACTATGGAGTTAGAGTGAAATGAAACACTTAATATCAATATTGATTGTCTTTTTTATCTTTAGTACACAGTTGGTTAATGGGCATGAGCTACACAGTTTACCACCTGGCTTGGCTCATGAGTTATTACACTTTGTCTATTTGTTAGCTATGATTATTGTTCTAATGATATTAATAAGAAGTATAATTTCTAAAAATAAAGAGTAGGAATTTTTACTTCGTCGAGGTAGTCAGACCTGTTCTGCAAGTTTTTAAGCAGTTTTCTAACTCTATTGTATATGCCGTATAAAAAAACCAGCATAAAGCTGGCTTTTTTATTTTGGCACGCCCGGAGAGATTGATTCAAAAATCCTCAGGGATTTTTTCACCTCTTTGAGGCAGCCTTTGGCTGTCTAACTTGCAGTGCAAGTTATCGAACGAGTTCTCATACTCTTTTTTAAACGTGCAGTACAAAAAAACCAGTATTAAGCTGGCTTTTTTATTTTGGCACGCCCGGAGAGATTCGAACTCCCGACCAAGTGGTTCGAAGCCACCTACTCTATCCAGCTGAGCTACGGGCGCGTATTGTAAATAGAGGTTGTGCCAGTATATAACTGACTAAACAAGGTGTCAGCATTTGCATTGGGTAATTGTTGTTTGGTTATTTAACTTTAAACTTTTTTAGCAAGATCAGCTGCTATACCTGTATATTTAGCGGGTGTCAGGTCTCGCATGGCTTGTTTAGCTTCTTCAGGCATATCGAGACTGTCAATAAATTCAGCAATGGATGTTTGATTGACAGTTTGACCGCGAGTAAATGCTTTAAGTTTTTCATAGGGTTCATCTATGCGATAACGACGCATGATAGTTTGTATTGGTTCTGCTAACACTTCCCATGCATTATCTAAATCGTTGTTGATTGCTTCAGGGTTTAGTTCCAGTTTTCCTAAGCCTTTGAGTGTGGATTCAAAGGCAATCAGGCTATAAGCAAAGCCCACACCCATATTACGTAGTACTGTAGAGTCAGTTAAATCTCGTTGCCAGCGTGAGATAGGAAGTTTTTGACTAAGGTGGGAAAGTATTGCGTTAGCAAGCCCCAGATTGCCTTCTGAATTTTCAAAATCAATGGGATTGACTTTGTGAGGCATAGTAGATGAGCCTACTTCATTTTCGACTTTTTTCTGTTTGAAATATGCTAACGATATGTAACCCCAGATATCGCGGTTAAAGTCGATGAGTATAGTGTTAAACCGGGCTAGGGCATCAAACAGTTCAGCTATGTAGTCGTGAGGTTCGATCTGGGTTGTATACGGATTCCAATTCAATCCTAAATGTTCTACAAATTGTTTACTGTGTTGTTCCCAGTTTACATTGGGGTAAGCCGACAAGTGAGCATTATAGTTTCCTACTGCGCCATTGATTTTTCCGAGTAACTCAACAGATTTAAAATGATCAAGTTGTTTTTTAAGGCGAAAAGCAACGTTAGCAAACTCTTTACCAACAGTAGTTGGGCTGGCTGTTTGTCCATGAGTTCTGGAAAGCATGGGTTGTGCAGCCCAGGTTTCTGCGTAGTTTTCTAACTTTTCAATAATGGCTTGCATTATTGGCGAGATTAACTCAACGCCCTGTTTCAACATTAATGCATGAGAGAGATTGTTGATATCTTCTGATGTGCAAGCAAAGTGGATAAACTCTTTATTATTTTGTTGATTAGAGATAGCGTCGAGCTTATTTTTTAAAAAGTACTCAACTGCTTTCACGTCATGGTTAGTCGTGTGTTCTATTGACTTTATTTCAAGAGCATCTTTTTCAGAAAAAGCTTTTACTGTATTTCTTAGCGCCTGTTTTGTTTCGTCATTGAAATTTTCGAGTTCACTTATAGTGTTATTTTCTGAGAGTGAAATTAACCATTCTACTTCAACTTCTACACGTTTTGCGATAAGACCATATTCACTAAAAGTATTTCGAAGTGGCAAAACCTTATTGGCGTAGCGGCCATCAATGGGTGAAATATTTGAAATAGGGTGAAGATCGCTCATAGGAATTTTTTTTCCGAATATATAGTAAGCAACAGAATATGCTAAATAACTGCTTTTGGGTCAATTACATAATACCGAAAGCGTGGGCAGATAATACCGAAACACATTAATGTTATTAAGTATTTATTAAAAAATTTATTCGGTTCAGTTTTTTATTGTATTACTGCTCCGCCCAGGCAATGATCGCCCTGGTAAAAAACGATATATTGGCCAGGTGTCACAGCACGTTGTGGCTCATCAAAGTTGACCAGAATGCTGCCGCTAGAATCAACTTCTACATTGCAGGGTTGGTCGGTTTGTCGGTAGCGAATTTTTGCTTTACAGTGGAATGTACGGGATGGTAAACCATTAATCCAGTGTGCTTCTTCTGCTTTTAATTCGGATTTAAAAAGTGAAGGGTGATTGTTACCCTGAACCACAATAAGCGTGTTATTTTCAAGGTTTTTTTCAGCAACATACCATGGGTTTTCGTTAGCACCTTGTACACCACCTATGCCTAAACCTTGTCTTTGTCCTATTGTATGAAACATTAAGCCGTTGTGCTTCCTCAGTTTATTTCCGTTATTATCAAGAACTTCACCGGGTTGTGCTGGGATGTAGTTTTCCAGAAAATCTTTAAACCGCCTTTCACCGATAAAACAAATTCCGGTACTGTCTTTTTTTTCAAAGACGTGTAAATCATTTTTTTTTGCAAGTTCTCGTACAGCAGTTTTTTCCATATTTCCGATGGGGAACAATGTCTTGGCAAGTTGAAACTCTGGTACTGCGTGCAAAAAATAACTTTGGTCTTTATTTTCATCGAGACCTTTATGCAGCTGTGTTTGTTCTCGATTGTTGGTTTCTGTTTTTTTGATGCGGGTGTAATGACCAGTTGCTATCCATTGAGCACCTAATTTTTCTGCATAATCTATAAAAACTTTAAATTTGATCTCGCGGTTACAAAGTATATCAGGGTTGGGTGTTCTACCTGCTTTGTATTCTTTAAGGAAATGTTCAAATACATTATCCCAGTAGTTTTTTGCAAAATTAGCTGTATGTAATTCAATATCAAGCTTATCGCATATGCGTAGGCAGTCTTCGAGATCCTTACGAGCAGTACAATACTCTGTACCATCATCTTCATCCCAGTTTTTCATAAACAAGGCTTCTACCTGATAGCCTTGTTCTTTTAATAGTAGTGCACTGACTGATGAATCAACCCCACCGGAAAGGCCAACAATAACTCGCTCGTTAGGTGTCATGAAAACCAAGAAAAAATAAATAAAGTTACAGGGAAAATATTAAGGCAATGATACTGAGTCTGTGTTTAATAGACTAGTTGTCGGATTGCCAAATAGTGGTGAGTGAAAACTCAAATGTATGCTGATATAGCAGAAAGAGGTAAAATGGCTTGTTGGTTATATTGTTCAATGCTACCAAGCACTAGAGGGCTACGTGGTACAGCACTGAATGTTTTGGCTTCTTCTAAAGTTAACCATACAGCCCGGATAATGCCTTCATCTAATTGTGCAGTCAGATCCTGTTTTATCGGCTTGGCTGTAAACGTCGTACGATTATATGTTATACCGTTATTGGGGGAGCGGTAGAGGCTGACCCCGAGTAGACCGGTAATTTCAACATGCCAGCCAGTCTCTTCGTAGGTTTCTCTTGCAGCAGCTTCGATCAGGCTTTCTTTAGGGTCAAGATGTCCAGCAGGTTGATTTAATACAGTCCTGCCACCGCTTATTTCTTCAACAAAGAGAAACTTCCCATCTTTTTCTACTATTGTAGCGACAGTGACATGCGGTACAAATGCTTTTTTGTCTTCAAGTTCATTTGGAGCAATAACAGTTCCATTCTGTTTAATGGCTTCATTCATATGCGGTTCAGACTTTAAAGCTCGTGTGTTATTCATAAATTAAACAAATAGTAATAAGGCGTTTTAGAAAAGTTAGACTCTTTACTGTATCAGTTTAGTTCTTAAGCAGTTGTATTATGTTGTTAACTTATGTTGGTTGTTGACTGGTTCAAATTTTAGACGACTTTTTTTCTATTATACTGTTTGTAGCATAAAATGCCTGTTTGATTTTGAGTCAATTTAATGTGATTTTGCAATTCCGTCATGACACTGGTGTTTGAGCATTAATGGTTATAAATTCTCCAGGTTGTAATGATTTCAGTTGCCAGGGCCCAATTTGGTGTCGAATTAGCCTTAACACTGGATGACCAATAGTGGCACACATTCGCCTGACTTGACGATTTTTCCCTTCATAAAGTGTGATATTTAGCCAATTGCTATTTGCTTCTCTAAATTCAGGAATCGGATTTTGTCTGGGCCATATTCTTGGTTTGTTTACTAACTCTACTTCACAAGGCTTTGTTAAACCGTCTTTTAATTCTACGCCTTGGCTTAGCATGTCCAGACATTCAGATGAAGGGGAACCTTCTACCTGAACCCAATATGATTTACCCAGTTTGTGTTTTGGTTCGGCAATTCTTGCTTGTAACTTGCCGTTATTAGTAAGCAGTAATAAACCTTCAGAGTCTTTATCGAGACGTCCTGCCGGGTAGAAACCGGGGTTGTCAATAAATTGTGCAAGTGTTGGTTGTTCTGGATCGCGAAATTGTGATAGTACACCAAAAGGTTTGTTAAAAAGGATTAAGTTAAAAGGCATTGAGCGGTTTGTGTCTAGCATTCAGAGTAGATATGCAATTTTGACAGAAAAGTACCTTACAGAGCTATTGTCTTTGTTCAATCGGGTAATAAGCCCAAAGCATAATATTAAGAGTGGGTTAACTTGCTATAATATGCAGCGGAATGTCTTTTTGATCGCAATTTTTGATTGTGTCATGTCAATATCCATTTATCGATTTTTAATTGAGATGTACTGAATTGGTAACAACTTGTTGTTGGGATGTAGGCTGTTTTATTCAAGTCGTAGCCCAACGGTTGTTTTGGTTTTCTCTATTACTTTAGAACTATAGGAAGTTTTATGTCCAAAGGCGGCAAGATTATATATACCGAAACCGATGAAGCTCCAATGTTGGCGACTTATTCGCTATTGCCAATTATTCAATGTTTTACAAGAGCTGCTGATATTGATGTAGAAACAAGAGATATCTCATTAGCCGGTAGAGTCATTGCTAATTTTTCTGATGATTTGACTGAAGAGCAACAAATTGGTGACCATTTGGCTGAGTTGGGTCAATTGGCTAAAACTTCTGAAGCTAACATTATTAAGTTGCCTAATATTTCTGCTTCGATACCTCAGTTAAAAGCCTGTATTGTTGAATTGCAATCCCAAGGTTACGATATTCCTGATTACCCTGAAGAGCCTCGCAGCTTCGAAGAAGAAAAAATTAAAGCGTTATATGATCGAATCAAGGGTAGTGCAGTTAACCCGGTTCTTCGTGAGGGTAATTCAGACAGAAGGGCACCTGCCGCTGTAAAAGCTTATGCCAAACAGCATCCCCATTCTATGGGTGACTGGAAATCAGGCTCCAAATCTCATGTTGCTCACATGAGTGAGGGCGATTTTTTCGGAACTGAAAAATCAGTGACAGTTATGGGAAGAGGGCGTGTACGAATCGAGCATCACGCTAATGACGGGACTATAACGGTTTTAAAGCAAACGACATCATTAAAGCCTGGTGAAATTATAGATTCAGCAGTAATGAGTGTTTCAAAACTTCGGGCGTTTATTCGTGAACAGATTAAAGATGCCAAAGAACAGGATGTTTTGTTCTCTTTACATATGAAAGCCACCATGATGAAGGTGTCAGATCCAGCGATTTTTGGTCACGTAGTTTCTGTTTTTTATGAGCCTGTTTTGGAGAAGTATGCAAAGGAATTTGAAGATATAGGGGTTGATCTCAATAATGGTATTGGTGATTTATACAATAAAATAGATGCGTTAGATGCAAGCTTACAAGCGGAAATTAAAGCAGATATCGATGTTTTGTATAAAGACAGGCCAGATCTGGCAATGGTGAATTCGGATAAAGGTATTACCAATTTACATGTGCCAAGTGACGTGATTATAGATGCTTCAATGCCAGCAATGATTAGGACATCCGGTTGTATGTGGAATGCTGAAGGGGAACAGCAAGACACCAAAGCAGTTATTCCTGATCGATGTTATGCAGGAGTTTATCAGGAGGTAATTGAGTTTTGTAAAGAGAATGGAGCTTTTGATCCAACCACAATGGGAAGTGTTCCTAACGTTGGTTTAATGGCTCAAAAAGCAGAAGAATATGGCTCCCATGATAAAACTTTTATTATTCCAAATGATGGGATAGTTAAAGTAATTAATCAGTCAGAAGTGGTTTTAATGGAGCATGGTGTTCAGCAGGGCGATATATGGCGTATGTGTCAGGTAAAAGATGAACCCATTCGAGATTGGGTTCGTTTGGCTGTGCACCGCTCCCGGTCATCCAATACCCCTGCAGTATTCTGGTTAGATGAAAATCGCCCCCATGACCAACAACTGATAGCCAAAGTAAACACATACCTTAAAGATTATGATACTGAAGGACTGGAAATACACATATTGTCTCCAGTTGACGCGACTCGTTTCACTTTGGAGAGAATTGTCAAAGGCCTGGATACTATTTCAGTAACAGGCAACGTTTTGCGTGATTATCTTACGGATTTATTTCCTATTCTTGAATTAGGCACCAGTGCAAAAATGTTATCTATTGTGCCTTTGATGGCTGGTGGGGGATTATTTGAAACCGGGGCAGGTGGCTCTGCTCCAAAGCATGTTCAACAGTTCGTCCAGGAGGGGCATTTAAGGTGGGACTCACTTGGTGAGTTTCTTGCTCTTGCAGCATCCCTTGAGCATTTTGCTGATGTCTCTGGAAATGAGCGAGCTAGAATTCTTTCAAAAACTCTGGATGATGCAACATCTCGATTTTTAATTAGCAATAAATCGCCATCTCGCCGAGTCAAGGAACTGGATAATCGAGGAAGCCACTTTTATTTAGCAATGTATTGGGCAACAGAGCTTGCAGAGCAACAAGAGGATCAGGCTTTAGCGCTACAATTCAAAACCTTGGCAAAGTCGTTACTTGATGCAGAAGAGCAGATTATTCGAGAGTTAAATGACGCACAAGGTGATCCAGTGGAGATAGGAGGGTACTATCATCCTGATAGAGCATTGTTAACATCAGCAATGCGTCCTTCAAAAACGTTGAATAGATTAATTAGTTAAACATTTAAATACTTACCAAATTAGTTAGCAGTAAGTATTACAATGACTTGTTTACCACAAGTTTAACTTTGAGAGCGACGAACTTTAATTTTGTTCTTTAAATCCATTCTACCTAAGTAATACTGTTTATAAATTTATATTTCTTCAGGTGTTTCTTCACTTGTATGTTTTTGCTCAGAATTTTCTTCTGAAGGCCTTACTTCCTCAGTCGGAGGTGATGCCAGGCCTATCTCCTCGAGCACTTTGATATTCATAGCATGCATGCCTTTAGGACCTTCAATCGACTCAAATGCAACACATTGGCCAGCTCGAAGTGTTCTATAGCCGTCCATTTCAATTGAAGAATAATGAGCAAATACATCTTGTTGGTTTTCATCACAGACAATAAAGCCATAGCCCTTGGCATTATTAAACCACTTTACGACACCAGTTTTCATTAGCAGACTTCCTTTAATATTTTACTTCGCCTAGTTAACTTAAAAAGTTACTATACTGCGTTAATTACTTCTTTTTTAAAGATTTTATCATTTTGAGTGAATGTAGAATATACAGCTTTATTACTCTTAACCTTCTTTATAATCAAAATGTTTTTTACAAGATAACTGGTCGAAAACTGACCCCCTGTACCACAAATGCGTTGAATATACTGTTGTTGCGTTATATAGAAATTAATAATCCTTGAATATCAACGCTTTACCCCCATATATTATCTCGTAGACCCTATTTTTAACGCTTCTATTAGCATTAGTCAAGCTTTTAGCATGGCCATCTGTACAAGCTTACATGTATGATATGTGCGACAGTTTAAATTTCGTGGCAAAAGAAAGATGAAACAGAATCAAATTGACTATCTTGGGCTACCATTAAAAATGAGTGGTGACGCCGCAGATATAGAACATGAAGAGCTGACAGTTGTAGAGCCTTCAGAACCAAAACTAAAAGCGCCGTCAATGTACCATGTGATCATGTTTAATGATGATTACACGCCCATGGAATTCGTCGTAGAGGTACTTGAAATGTTCTTTAACTATGATAGAGAGGCGGCTACAAGGATCATGCTTACTGTGCATACAGCAGGTAAAGCAGTATGTGGTACTTACACTCGGGATATTGCAGAGACTAAGGCATTACAGGTGAATCAATTCTCTCAAGAGAATCAACACCCTTTGCTGTGTGAAATAGAGGCCGTCTCAGACGATGAGTAGGCCATTGGCGGGAGTGAGGTTGTAAAGCATGCTCAATAAAGAGCTAGAAAATACATTAAATAACGCATTTAAGTTAGCAAGAAGCAAGCATCATGAGTTCATGACTGTTGAGCATTTATTGCTTGCAATGTTGGATAATAAAGAGGCGGCGGATGTTTTGCTCGCTTGTGGTGTAGAGTTGGAAGAATTGGGTAAATCACTTCGTGAATTTATTGAGTCAACGACGCCTTTATTAGGTAAAACTGAAGAAGAAAGAGATACTCAACCTACATTAGGTTTTCAGAGGGTATTACAACGAGCAGTTTTTCATGTTCAATCCTCAGGAAAAAAAGAAGTGAGCGGGGCTAATGTACTCGTTGCTATTTTTAGTGAGCAGGAGAGTCAGGCTGTTTACTTTCTGAAACAGCAAAGTGTAGCCAGGATTGATGTTGTTAATTATATAAGCCATGGCATTTCGAAGGTATCGGGCTCAGGTGGCCAGTCAGATTCGGGTAATACACAGCATAGTGAGCCAGCACCAGAAGAAGAATCCAGTAATTCAGAGGGAGCAAATAAAAACCCTCTTGAAGCTTACGCATTAAATTTGAATGCTGAGGCTGAAGCAGGTCGAATTGATCCATTGGTAGGAAGAGATAGTGAAGTCGAGCGTGTGGTGCAAGTACTTTCACGTCGCCGAAAAAATAACCCCTTGTTGGTAGGGGAAGCAGGTGTAGGCAAGACTGCAATAGCAGAAGGTTTAGCTCGACGTATTGTCAAAGAGGAAGTTCCGGAAATCTTAAGTGATGCAACTGTCTACTCTTTAGATTTAGGTGCTTTACTTGCCGGTACAAAATATCGAGGAGATTTTGAAAAGCGCTTTAAAGCCTTGTTAGGCGAATTGAAAAAAACCAAGAATTCCGTTCTTTTTATCGATGAAATTCATACAATTATTGGAGCCGGTGCAGCGTCAGGCGGTGTGATGGATGCATCGAATTTATTAAAGCCTTTACTGAGCTCTGGCGAGTTACGCTGTTTTGGATCTACAACGTTTCAGGAATATAGAACTATTTTTGATAAAGATCGTGCGTTATCACGTCGCTTCCAGAAAATAGATATTGCTGAGCCTAGTGTTGATGACACATACAAGATTCTAAAAGGTTTAAAACCTTACTTTGAAGAGCACCACGATATTCAGTTTACAGATGCATCCTTAAAATCGGCTGCCGAATTAGCTGGACGATATATTAATGATCGTTTTATGCCTGATAAAGCGATTGATGTTATTGATGAAGCAGGAGCGTATCAACGTTTACTACCTGCTTCAAAGCGTAAAAAGAAAATAACTGTTACTGATATTGAAACAGTTGTTTCAAAGATTGCCAATATACCGCCCAAGCATGTGTCGAGTTCAGATAAAGATAATCTTTCCAAGCTTGAGTCAGATCTTAAAAGAACAGTGTTTGGTCAGGATAAGGCAATCGAAGCGCTTGCAGCTTCGATCAAGCTTTCTCGTGCTGGTTTAACTTCGCCCGATAAACCCATCGGCTCATTCCTTTTTGCTGGTCCAACTGGTGTTGGTAAAACCGAGGTATGCAGACAGTTGGCAGAGATTATGGGTATGGAGTTGGTCCGCTTTGATATGTCTGAATATATGGAGCGTCATGCGGTCTCGCGTTTAATTGGTGCGCCTCCTGGTTATGTAGGTTATGATCAGGGTGGTTTGTTAACAGATGCAGTTACTAAAAACCCTCACTGTGTTGTATTGTTAGATGAGATTGAAAAGGCTCATCCCGATGTGTTCAATCTATTATTGCAAGTTATGGATCATGGTATTCTAACTGATAATAATGGGCGTAAATCAGATTTTCGAAATGTGGTATTGATCATGACTTCTAATGCTGGGGCTGAATCAATTAGCCGCCGTAGTATAGGCTTTACTACACAAGATCATAGTAGTGATGGTATGGAAGCAGTTACCAAAACCTTTACACCTGAATTCCGTAACCGTCTTGACTCTATTATTCAGTTTTCGCCACTGGATGAAAGCGTTATTCTTACTGTGGTTGATAAGTTTATCGTTCAACTACAAGCGCAGCTGGATGAAAAGTCGATTGTTATAGATGTGGATGATGATGCGCGTAAATGGCTGCTGGAAAAAGGTTATGATCGTTTGATGGGTGCAAGGCCGATGGCGCGTGTGATTCAGGAGAACTTGAAAAAACCGTTAGCAGATTTGATTCTGTTTGGTGAGCTATCAAGTAAAGGTGGTACAGTAAAAGTAACTTGCGGAGAGAATGGTTTATCGTTAAAGATTAACGATAATAAATAATTCGACCAGTCAGTAATTTTTGTATTTTATTGTATGCTTGGCTATCAGGGTTGAGCACAATCCGAAGAGACATACTGCATAAAATGGTACGGGCACATTTGCTTCGTCTGCTGTTGTCATTGGAGCAGTTGCTCGTGTATAAGTGAAACCACCACCACCAAAACCGGCTCCCCATTCAGTAAATACGATATCAATGTAGATGTCGTCATCAATTAAGTGAACCACTCCATGCCTATTCAGGATATTCCCTTGTAAGAAACCTTGCCCACCCAGACTGTCTACCCAATTATCAAAAATAAGGTTGGTATACTCATTTGCTGAAAAAGTGGTTCCACTTGGATTTCCGTTTAAACCAGAGAATGCCCAACGAGTGCCTGAAGGTGAAGTGTTTTGATTATGAGACGATTCAGAAAAGGCATTATAAATCCCTCTGGTATTTTCTCGGGTAATCCAGATAATGTTGGTTATGCGATCTTGATTGACAGCGAGTGAGGGATCTGCAAATGAAGTCTTAGAGAATTCGATAGGTGACTCTGACCATATTTCTTGTGCCCAAATCAAGGGGCTGCATAAGCATAACGATAATACTTGAGTGTTTATAAATAAAACAGATAATTGAATAAGCTGTTTTTTTAAGCTTCTCTGTAAAACTGTTTTTACACAGTATATTTTTATAGAGTTCATCTTATTGCTGCACTCATAATAATTATTCAGTATTTCTATTATCTTTCTCTAGTGTGAATGGCCGGTTAAGGAACTATTAAGAAGTTAGGAAGAAATAAGTGCTTAGGTAGAATTTGTTTGTAGTTCATACGAGTTGTTAAAGAGGGTATGCAATAGCGGTTATTTAGTTTCGCCAGGGGTTGATAACTTTTCCATCATTGGTTATAGTTGTTTTAAATACTACATTGGTGTAGTGTTTATTCCTATAAACCTTGAGAGATAATTATTGTGGCGCATAGAATAAATAATTATATTGCCGTTCTGTTTAACAGTAATCTGCCCTTCGCAGGAGCGGGTGAATTATGACTATACGAAATCCTTCGGTACTTATTATTGGTGCTGGTTCAACAGGGATGTTGGCTTATATAAAGTTGCGTGAAGCCGGAATTAATGACCTTACCATTGTAGAAAAGGCAGATCGTGTTGGAGGCACCTGGCGTGAAAACACCTACCCAGGAATTGCCTGTGATATACCAGCTCCACACTATTGTTATTCATTTGAACCTTATCCCTGGTCGCATCACTTGGCCTATGGCGGTGAGCTCCAGGAGTATATGGAGCACGTTGGGGAAAAATATGGTGTTACAGAGAAGGTAAGATTTAATGAAGCTGTTAATTCATGTGTTTATCATGAAGAAACTCGCAAGTGGCATGTTAGTACTTCGAAAGGAGAAAATCTAACAGTAGACCTTGTTATTTCTGCTACAGGCATATTACATCATCCACGTTGGCCTGATATAGAAGGATGCGATAACTTTTCTGGTGAGCACTGGCATACAGCGCAATGGCGTCATGATGTTGATTTGAGTGGTAAGCGAATAGGAGTCATTGGTACAGGCTCTACAGCTCATCAAGTGATACCGGAACTTATCAATAACGGTAATGATGTCAAGGTATTTCAGCGAACGCCTCAATGGGTCTGTCCGGTTCCCAATATGCGTTTTCCAGAATGGCTTAGAAAAAGATGGCGACAAAAGCCAGAGCGAATGAAAGGGTGGAAAGCGGCCTATCGTTGGCTAGTAGAAAGTGTTTTCATTAACGCTACCGTTGGTAAGCCATTACCCAATGCGTTCATGAATTTTCTTTGCAAAGCTCATCTTTATCGTATACGAGATCCAGAGCTGCGCCAAAAATTAAGGCCAGATTATAAAGTTGGTTGTAAGCGTTTGGTTATCAATACATCTTTCTATAGCGCTATTCAAAAACCAAATGCATCACTTATAACAGATAAAATAAAGTGCATTGAACCTCAAGGTATTCGTACAGAAGATGGTAAGCTACATGAGATAGATGTACTGATATATTCTACAGGTTTTTATAATTTTAATTATATGCGGCCAATGGAGTTAATTGGCCGAGACGGCCATACAATAGAAGACAGTTGGGGCGGTGGGGCTTATAAAACACATCGTGGTGTATTGATGGAGCACTTTCCAAATTTTATTCTGATGCTTGGGCCAGGAACCCCCATTGGCAATAACACAGTTATTGGTATTGCAGAACGCCAGTTGGAATATGTTATGAAGTTAATTAACTTGTGGCGAGAAAATAAAACCGACGTAATTGAACCTACAAGCGAAGCCGTAGAAGAGTTTGTTAATTATATAAAAGCAGGATTAAAAGATACGGTATGGACAGGAGGTTGTGTCAGCTGGTACATGGATGCTTCTGGTACTCCTATATTATTTCCTTATGACTGGGATGAATTTCTTCGTATAACAGAAAAAGTTGATTCTTCTGAATTGCTTACTGAGCCGAGCACGTAAAGAGATTTTAAGAAATATCAATATATTTATATAAAAGATTGTGTTTCATAACAATATTTTAAAGGGGTGATAAATGTCATCTAACGTAAGGTCAACAGATTTATATAGTGTGAGCTCTGCTACGGATGTTAGTAAAGATATAGCATCTCGAACACCTCTGAGATTTGTTACTGCAGCAAGTTTATTTGATGGGCACGATGCAGCAATAAATATCATGCGACGTCTATTGCAATCTTCAGGTGCAGAGGTTATTCATCTTGGTCATAATAGAGGAGTCGCAGAAATTGTGAATGCGGCTATTCAGGAGGATGTTGCCGGTATAGCTATTAGTTCATATCAAGGCGGGCACATAGAATTTTTCCAATACATGATAGATATGCTTAACGAGAGAAATTGCGGGCATATCCAGGTATTTGGTGGTGGTGGAGGAGTGATAGTCCCTGAGGAAATTTCATTTTTACATAATTATGGTGTAACCCGTATTTACAGTCCAGAAGATGGTCAGCGGATGGGATTACAGGGAATGATTGATGATATGTTAGTGCGTTGTCGTGAAGTCGAATGCCAACGATCTTCATTGGATAATGAAATACTTGATTTTAAGGTTGATGAGAAAACTGCTGATGATAAGGATTTTTTTCAACGAGACAATTACCACCAGTTAGCTTTGATGTTAACAAAACTTGAAAATGACTCAACAGGCAAAGTTTTCGGGAGTTTAGCTCTAACGAAAGATAATAGTAAAGATTTACCGCCAGTTCTGGGTATAACGGGTACAGGGGGATCGGGTAAATCTTCCTTGACAGATGAATTGATCAGGCGTTTTCGGCTTGATCATTCCGATAAGTTAAAGATAGCAATATTGGCAGTTGATCCGACCAGGCGAAAAACCGGGGGTGCTTTGCTGGGTGATAGAATTAGAATGAATGCAATTAATCATCCAAACATCTATTTTCGATCTATAGCAACACGTGATGCGGGGAGTGAAGTTCCTGAGCAGCTTGAATCAATTGTTGCGGCAACAAGACAGGCTGGATTTGACCTGGTCATTGTTGAAACTCCAGGTATTGGTCAAGGAGATGCAGGCATTGTATCACTTTGTGATATATCGATGTATGTAATGACTCCAGAGTTTGGGGCAGCCACTCAACTTGAAAAAATCGATATGCTCGATTTTGCTGATGTGGTAGTGATCAATAAATTTGATCGACGTGGTTCACAAGATGCTTTGAGGGATGTATCTAAGCAAGTACAGCGTAACCGTGAGGTTTTTGATCGTGAGCCATCTGAAATGCCCGTATACGGCACTATATCTGCGCGCTTTAATGATGATGGAGTGACAGCGGTTTATTTTGAAATTTCAAAACAATTGACTGAGAAAGGATATTTTAAAGCTGTAGGTAAACTAATAAATAATGAAACAAAATATTCTACGGATTGCTCTGTAATTTTACCCTCTGAGCGACATCGTTATCTGGCTGAAATTGCTTCAACAATCAGAGAGTATTTAAACAATGCTGATTTACAAGGTGAGGTAGTTCGATCTATTCAGCATTTATCGAAAGCTCAAGATATGATGCAGAAGGCATCTGTGTCTTTCAATTCTGAAGATTTAGAAGGTTTGTTAGATAGAAAAAAAATTGAATTAAAAGAATTTTCTGTAGAGTTGCTGGAACAGTGGGAAGAGACAGTTAAAAAATATCGTGCAGATGAGTGGATCACGCATAAGGATGGTGAAGAAATTAAAAACACTCTGATACATGAAACCTTAAGCGGTAATTCAATAAGAAAGCTGGCGTTACCACAATACAGTGATAAAGGAGATTTGCTGAGATGGTTAATGAGAGAAAATTTACCAGGTTACTTTCCATTTACTGCAGGAGTATTTCCATTCCGCCGTGAGGGAGAAGACCCTACTCGTATGTTTGCTGGTGAAGGAGATGCATTTCGCACTAACAGGCGTTTTAAGGCCTTATCGGAGCACTCTGCAGCTAAGCGTCTCTCAACGGCTTTTGATTCCGTAACATTATATGGTAGTGATCCTCATAAGAGACCTGATATCTATGGGAAGATCGGGAACTCCGGTGTTTCAATTGCAACAGTTGAAGACATGGATGCACTGTATGATGGTTTTGATTTGTGTGATCCACGTACTTCAGTATCGATGACTATTAATGGCCCTGCGCCAATTATATTGGCATTCTTTTTTAATACAGCATTTCGACAGCAGCAGGCTAAATTTATTGATAAAGAAGGCCGGGAGCCTAACGAGCAGGAGCTTATGGATTTGCGTGCATGGACTTTGTCCCATGTGCGTGGGACTGTACAAGCAGATATTTTAAAAGAAGATCAAGGGCAAAACACCTGTTTATTTTCAACAGATTTCAGTCTTAAAGTAATGGGAGATATACAACAATACTTTGTGAATAAAGGTGTGCGATATTTTTATTCGGTATCAATTAGTGGGTACCATATTGCTGAGGCTGGAGCAAATCCGATAAGCCAGTTGGCATTTACATTGGCTAACGGTTTTACTTATGTTGAGGCTTATCTTGCGAGAGGTATGAATATTGATGATTTTGCGCCTAACTTTTCGTTCTTTTTTAGTAATGGCCTTGATCCGGAATATACAGTTATGGGTCGTGTAGCAAGGCGTATTTGGGCAATTACAATGAAAGAGCGTTATGGTGCAAATCTTCGTAGTCAAAAGCTAAAATATCATATACAGACTTCCGGGCGTTCTTTGCATGCCCAGGAAATGGCATTTAATGATATTCGCACCACATTACAAGCGTTAATTGCAATTTATGATAATTGTAATTCCTTACATACCAATGCCTATGATGAAGCAGTAACAACACCTACTGAAGAATCCGTTAGACGTGCAATGGCGATTCAATTAATTATTAACCATGAGTGGGGACTGGCCAAAAACGAAAATCCCAATCAAGGTGCCTTTATTATCGATGAATTAACAGATCTGGTAGAAGAGGCAGTGTTAGTAGAATTTGAGCGGATATCCGAGCGTGGTGGTGTGTTAGGCGCAATGGAAACGGGTTACCAGCGAGGCAAAATACAAGAAGATTCTTTACGCTATGAGCATAAAAAGCACGATGGTAGTTTGCCAATTATCGGTGTAAACACTTTTACAAATGAAATGGAGCAGGAACAAATAATGGATTTGTCTTTGTCACGCTCAAGTGATGAAGAAAAGCAAAGTCAAATCGCAAGACTGGAAGATTTTAAAATACGCAATAGTGAGCAATCTGACTTGGCCCTTGAACGAGTTCGTCAGGCAGCATTGACAAACAATAATGTATTCGAGCAATTAATGGATGCGGTTCAATACTGTACTTTAGGCCAGATAACAGAAGCACTTTTTGAAGTAGGTGGGCAGTATCGTCGAAATATGTGATGACATAAAAATATTGTAATCAAGATTTTATAAAGAGTTGTTGAATCAAAGACTACATTTGTGTAGTATTTTAAACGTTGATGAGTTATTGTTTGGCGCAATTTAGTGAAATCTAACCCTATATGAGGAAAATTATGGCCAATGCAGCATTTATTTATGAGGCGATACGTACGCCTCGATCAAAAGGAAAAGCGGATGGTACGCTTAATGAAGTTAAACCCATAAATCTGGTGACCACATTATTAAGTGAGATGCAGTCGCGGCACGACCTGGATACATCCCGGGTTGATGATCTCGTGATGGGCTGTGTATCGCCAGTTCAGGAACAAGGGGCTGTATTACCCAAGATCGCTCTACAAAAAGCGGGTTGGGATGAAGGTGTTCCTGCAGCTCAGTTGAATCGTTTTTGTGCCTCTGGTCTTGATACTTTTAATGCATCCGCAGCAAGGGTTGCATCTGGTTGGGAAGATTTGATTGTAGCTGGTGGTTATGAAAGTATGAGTCGCGTAGCAATGGGTGCTGATGGAGGTCCTTTTTCTGAAGACCCTGAAACCGTGTTAGCAACTCATTTCGTGCCTCAAGGTATCAGTGCAGATCTGATTGCTACCATGGATGGTTATAGTCGGGAAGATGTCGATGCATTAGCTATTGATAGTCAGAAAAAAGCAGCGGCTGCTCAAGAAGCTGGACATTTTGATCGTTCTGTTGTGCCTGTAAAAGATGAAAATGGTTTGATTATTCTCGAGAAAGATGACTTTATTAAACCAGATACCAATATGGAAACATTGGGTAAATTGAAACCCAGCTTTGTCAAGATGGGTGAGTTTGGCTATGACACTGTCGCACTATCCAAATACGCGAATATCGAACGAATCAATCATGTTCATACCCCAGGGAATAGCTCAGGAATTGTTGACGGCGCATCATTAGTATTAGTGGGTAATGAGCAGGCTGGCAAGGATTTAGGGTTGGAACCGCGGGCTCGAATAATATCGGTTGCTGTAACATCGACTGAACCTACCATTATGTTGACAGGCCCTGGCCCTGCTGCAAAAAAAGCACTGAAAAAAGCTAATTTAACTCCTGATGATATAGATCTGATTGAGATAAACGAGGCTTTTGCCAGTGTGGTTTTGCGTTTGCAAAATGATTTGAAAGTGCCTGATGAAAAATTGAATGTAGTTGGTGGTGCAATTGCTATGGGTCATCCGCTAGGTGCAACGGGCTCCTGCCTTGTGTCAACCATGGTGGATGAGTTAGAACGGCGCAATGCCAGACGTGCATTAATCTGTATGTGTGTTGGCGGTGGTATGGGTATTGCCAGTATTATCGAGCGAGTTTGAGGAAAATATAATGTCTGAATACAAATATGAAAAAGATGCCGATGGTATCGTTACTGTTACTTTTGATGCGAGCGATAAATCTTCGAACACAATGACTCTGGCCTGGTTGGACGGTATGTTCGAGTTGATTGAACGCTTAAAAGCAGAAGAGGGATTGGCAGGGGTTGTGTTAGCTTCTGCCAAGAAAACTTTTTTTGCTGGTGGTGATCTGGGTTATATTCTCGAAAAAAGCGGAAAAGATAGTGCAAAAGAATCTTTTGACTATGTCGAGCGTAATAAAGCACCTTTGCGTTTGATGGAAGCATTACCTGTTCCATTTGTTGCCGCTATCAATGGTGCAGCATTGGGTGGTGGTTATGAAATATGTTTAGCATGCAATCATAGAATTATAGCTAATAATCCGAAAGCAGTGGTTGGTTTGCCTGAGGTAACATTGGGGCTTTTACCTGGTGCTGGCGGGATTGTACGCATGACAGCATTGTTAGGTTTGGAAAAAGCATTACCATTGATGTTAGAAGGAAAACAGTTAAGGCCGGAAGCTGCGCTTAAAGCTGGGCTTGTTGATGAAATGGTAGAAACGAACGATGAGCTTATTCCTGCTGCGAAAGCCTGGATTAAGGCAAATCCTGAAAGTGGTATTCAACCCTGGGATCAAAAGGGTTTTAAATATCCTGGAGGTAGTGCCGCATCACCTGGAATACGAATGACAGCGACTATGGCTCCGGCCATGTTATACAGTAAAACACGTGGTTTAATGCCTGCTCCAGAAAAGATCCTGGATATAGCAGTCAACTCAATGCGTATGGGGTTTGATAGTGCCTTGCGAGCAGAGAGTCGTGGCCTTGTTTATCTGTTAGGAACGCCAGAGTGTAAAGCGGCAATTACAACATTCTTTTTTGGCATGCAGGCTGTCAAGTCAGGAAAAATTCGGCCAGAAGGTGAGCCTACTGTATTTAAAAAGGCTGCTGTATTAGGTGCAGGTATGATGGGCGCTGGTATTACCTGGGCTCATGTTTATAAAGGATTACCAACGGTACTCAAAGATATATCGAAAGAAAATGCTGAAAAAGGAAAGTCATATTCCGAGAAGTTGGCAGATAAACGTGTTAATAAAAAACGCATGACTGAAGAAAACAAGGCAGGCTTGTTAGAGCTAATCACACCAACTGATACAGATAGTGATTATCAGGGGGCAGATATTATTATCGAAGCTGTTTTTGAAGAAATCAACCTGAAAGAAAAAGTGATTAAGGAAAGCTTTAAACAGCTTTCCGATGATGGTATTTATGGATCTAACACTTCTTCTTTGCCTATTTCTATCCTGGCAGAATTTTGTCCTGATCCAAGCCGCTTTATAGGGCTGCATTTTTTCTCGCCAGTAGATAAAATGAAAATTGTAGAAATTATTTGTGGTGAAAAAACCAGTGATGAGACATTACGCAAAGCATACGATTACGTATCTCAGATCGGTTACATGCCAATAGTGGTGAATGATAGCCGAGGGTTTTTTACGAGTCGCGTATTTAGTACTTACATGGATGAAGGGCTGCAGTTGATGCAGGATGGGCTGGAACCAGCAGCAATTGAGAGAGCAGGGTGGCTTGCAGGTATGCCGGTCGGTCCACTTGCCGTTCATGATGAAGTGTCAATGGAGTTAACTAAAAAAGGGTGGCACACACATAAAGAGTTAGATAAACGCTTGGGTGTGGACAGCGGGTTTGGTAAGGATAATACAGGCATAGAAAATGTTGGACATAAAATGGTAGATATGGGTCGCTTGGGACGAAAAGCGAGTGCAGGATTTTATGACTACCACGAAGATGGTTCCAAATCACTTTGGCCAAAGCTGGATCAATTCATTATTGAGCAGAAAAATGTATCGATGAAGGATGCGACAGACCGTTTACTGTATCGTCAGGTTATTGAGACACTCCGCTGTTTAGATGAAGGTGTACTAAATACTGAAACAGAAGCAAATATAGGCTCTATTTTTGCTATTGGTTTTCCACCACACACTGGTGGAGCCTTACAGTTTATTCATGGTGTCGGAAGAGAGGCATTTGTTACGCGGGCACTTGAGCTTGAGAATACTTATGGCGAACGTTTTCATGTAGATACAAGTGCTATTGAGAAACTCTTTAATAACGTAAAAAGTAAGGCGGCTTAAATTATGCAGATTCAACGCGACCTTTATGAAGAAGAACACGAAATGTTTAGAGATAGTGTTCGAAAGTGGTGTGATCAACATCTGGCGCCGCATGCCAAGAGCTGGATGGAAGAGGGTATTGTAAGTCGCGAAGCATGGAAAGCTGCTGGCGATGCAGGATTTTTGGCGATGTATGCTGACGAAGCTTATGGTGGAGTTGGTCTGGAAGATTTCCGTTATGATCAGATCATAATGGAGGAAATTACCCGATACAGTTCAGGCTTTTTTGTACCTTTACATAACCGCATAGTTGGTCCTTATTTTCATCATTTTGGCACAAAAGAACAAAAAGATCGTTTTATGCCTGGCATTGTCTCGGGAGAGAAAATTCTTGCTATTGCGATTACTGAACCGGGTACAGGTTCGGATATGGCAGGTATCCGAACAAAAGCGGAAGACAAAGGTGATTATTGGCTCCTGAATGGTTCTAAAACCTATATATCTAACGGTATTATTTCTGATGTGCTTTTAGTGGCTGCGCGTACTAATCCTGACAATCCTCATGCAATGGGGTTGTTTATTGTTGAAGCAGGAATGGAAGGCTTTAATCGTGGGCAAAAATTGAAAAAGATAGGTCTTCATGCACAGGATACAGCCGAATTATTTTTTGATGATGTTAGAATTCCAAAGGAGAATGTGCTTGGAAAAGCTGACGAAGGCTTTAGGTACATGATGGCAGGGTTAGCTGAAGAACGTTTATGTGCTGCGGTTTCTTTTACTGCACGTGCAGAATACGCCTTTGAGCTAACCATGGAATATATCATGGAGCGTAAGGCTTTTGGAAAACCGATAGGTACTTTTCAAAACAGCCGATTTAAAATGGCTGAGATGAGAACAGATCTTGATATGTGTTGGGTTTTCACTGACTATTGCACTAAATTGTTCCTGGAAGGAAAATTAAGTGCTGAACTTGCGGCAGAGGCCAAACTTAAGACGTCTGAAATTGAAGCCAGGGTTGTAGATGATTGTTTACAATTACATGGTGGTGCCGGTTTTATGGAAGAGTATGAAATATCAAGATTGTATGTTGACGCCAGAATAAGCAGGATATATGCAGGTACATCTGAGATAATGAAGGAAATTATTGGCAGAGGTTTAGGGTTAGACTCTCGCCGTTAATATAACTAAATCTATTTGTTAGAAGATTGTGTAAATAAAATTAAAAATGAGGTGAGTTTTTGAATCTTTCTGAAATATCTGCACTCATAACTGGTGGAGCATCAGGTCTTGGAGAGTCTGTAGTGCGTCACGTAGTAGATGCAGGCGGCCGAGCTGCAATTATTGATCCCAACTCAGAACGAGCATCAAGTCTTGTATCAGAGTTAGGTGAAAGTGTCATTCATGCTGGTTGTGATGTAACTGATGAAAACGAGGTTAAAAAAGCTTTAGAAAATACAGTCAAAGCGTTTGGATCAGTTAATGCAGTAGTTAATTGTGCGGGTATTGCTATTGCAGAGAAAACTCTGGGGAGAGAAGCCCCACATAGTATTGAGAGATATAAAAAAGTAATCGATGTTAATCTTACAGGCAGTTTTAATACATCACGTATCGCTGCATCATATATGGAAAAAAATGAAGCAAATGAAGATGGTGAAAAAGGAATTATAATCTTTACGGCATCAGTAGCTGCTTTTGATGGTCAGAAAGGCCAGGCAGCCTATTCTGCTTCAAAAGGTGGTATCGTTGGTATGACTTTACCAATGGCAAGAGATTTAGCTCAGTATGGTATTCGAGTAAATACTATAGCGCCTGGCTTATTCAACACGCCAATGGTAGATAGCTTACCAGAAGCTGCAGCACAAGCATTAGTAAAGCTTCCGCTTTTTCCTAAACGACTCGGACATACATCTGAGTTCGCAAAGCTTGCAGGATTTTTGATTGAGAATCCATATATTAATGCTGAAACGATACGCCTTGATGCAGGAGTTAGATTACCATGACAGGACCACTAGCCGGTATTAAAGTTGTAGAATTTACCGGACTTGGACCTGCTCCCTTGGCAGGGCAGTTACTCGCAGATTTAGGTGCAGATGTTATTGTTGTCGATCGCAAGAGTGCAGAACAGGATCCTACGGATGTCAATCGTCGTGGTAAGCGCTCTATAGCATTGAATTTAAAAACACCTCAAGGGCATGCTGCTATTCTGAAAGTGTTAGATGATGCTGACGTACTTATAGAAGGTTTTCGCCCTGGTGTAATGGAGAAATTAGGATTAGGTCCTTCGGATGTTTCAGATAAAATAATTTATGGTCGTATGACTGGCTGGGGGCAGGAAGGGCCTCTTGCTAATACTGCCGGGCATGATATGACCTATTTGGCGTTAACAGGTGCATTAAACATGTTTGGTGTTCCTGGGCAGCCTCCATACCCGTCACTTAATTACGTTGCTGACTTTGGTGGTGGTACCATGTTTTTGGTATGTGGTGTGCTTGCTGCATTGCTTGAGCGTATTAAATCAGGTAAAGGTCAAGTTGTGGATGCAGCAATGGTTGATGGTGTTGCAGCCATGGGTGGACTCATTTATACGATGATTGCTAAAGGTTTTGCAGGTGAAAATAGTGGTCAGAACATGCTAGGTGGTTCAGCACCTTTTTATCGTTGTTATGAATGTGCTGATAATAAATATATTGCTGTTGGTTGTATTGAACCGCAGTTTTTTGCAGAGTTTATCGATAAGGCAGGCCTTCCATCTGATGATTCAAAAATTCAGCATAACCCTAAATATTGGCCTGATATGCATAAGCGTTATTCGGCACATCTAAAAACTAAAACACGTGATGAATGGGCAGAAATATTTGAAGGCAGCGATGCCTGTGTTAATCCTGTTCTAACGTTAAGTGAAGCTGCCGAGAATTCACATATTGCTTCAAGAAACATTTTTAATCGAATAGATGGTACTATACATCCAGCACCTGCACCAAGACTCAGTCGAAGTGGAGCGCGGGAAATATCGTCCCCACGAGCAGCAGGAGCAGATACTGAAACAATACTGCAAGAAGCTGGTTTTAGCGCAGAAGAGCTGGCTGAGTTAAATAAATCTAAAGTATTAACTTAATATATCTTTTCTAACGCTGTGTTAAATTGTTAGAGTTTTTACCGAATTTCAGATCGGAGAGCTGTATGGAATTTGACTATATCATCGTTGGCGGTGGATCAGCAGGTGCTGTGCTGGCTTCCCGATTATCGGAGGATTCCTCCAGCTCTGTATGTCTGTTGGAAGCAGGTGGTAACGGTGATTCATTGTTTGTTCGTGTCCCGACAATGGTAATAGCTGGAATACATGGTGAATGGCTAACGAACCTTAACTGGGGTTTTGATACAGCGCCTCAGCCCGGGTTAAATGGAAGAGCTGGCTATCAGCCTCGAGGAAAAGGTCTTGGAGGTTCTTCGGCTATTAATGCCATGGTATATATTCGCGGAAATAGACGTGATTATGATGCCTGGCGTGATCAGGGCTGTACAGGTTGGGGTTGGGATGATGTGCTTCCCTATTTTAAAAAATCAGAATCTAACATGCGGGGTGCCGATGAATTTCATGGTGCATCTGGGCCATTGCATGTTGCTGATCCTTCAACGCCTTACGCTATTAATGAGGATTTTATTCAGTCCTGCCAGTCTGTTGGGTTAGAAAGAACAAGTGATTTCAATGGGGGAATACAGCAAGGAGTCGGTTATTTTCAGGTGACTCAATTTCATGATCAGCGTCGGGGTCAACGTTGTTCCACAGCTGCAGCGTACATACATCCTAATTTAAATCGCAAGAATTTGACAGTTTTAACTAACTCTCATGTAGAGCGTGTATTAATTGACTCAGGTCGCGCCACAGCAGTTACCTTCAGACAGGGTAATACAATAAAGACAGTGACTGCCCGCAAAGAAATTATACTCTCTGCAGGAGCTTATCAATCCCCGCAATTATTAATGTTATCTGGTATTGGGCCAACAGAAGAGTTGCAACGTCATGGAATAGAAGTGAAGGTTGATTTACCAAATGTTGGACAAAATTTGCATGATCACCCTGATATGATAATCGGTTACAAGGTAAATCGTCCTGACGTTTTTGGTATATCGTTTCAAACAGCTTGGCGTGCAATGCGAGATATCATTCCTTATCGTAAAAATGGTACAGGATTCTGGTCATCAAATGTGGCTGAATCAGGAGCTTTCTTTTCTGTGGAAAGCGAACCAGAGTGGCCAGATACCCAGCTGCATTTTGGTATAGGTTGCATTCAGGACCATGGTCGTAAGTTAATACCTGGTCATGGTATTTCATTACATGTAGCAGTATTACGCCCAGAAAGTCGAGGAAAAGTAACTCTGGCATCTAACCATTCTTCTGATGCGCCTGTGATAGACCTTGCCCAGCTTACAGCAGATGCCGATATTCGACGTCTGATCGCAGGAGTTAAAGTAGCAAAACAGATTATGGCTTCAGAACCAATGTCAAAAAATATTGTTAGAGATATAACAATGGGGAAAGCTGTTACTGATCAAGAAATAGAACAGGTTATTAGAAACGAGTCAGATACGGTTTATCATCCAGTAGGTTCTTGTCGAATGGGTTCGGATAACAAGAGCGTAGTAGATTTACAACTAAAAGTTCGTGGTGTAGATAATTTACGAGTGGTCGACGCTTCGGTAATGCCAACGGTCATTAGCGGTAATACCAATGCAACCACTATTATGATTGCTGAGAAAGCAGCAGATATGATCCTGTCAGAAAGTCAGGGGAGGTGAATCCGTGGAAACAATTGATGAAGCAGTTTCAAATATGTCTAACATACCTTTAAATTCAGATTTAGAAGTTATCTCACAAGCAAAAAAGCAGCTTGAATTGATGAAAGCTGCTCAAAAGCAGGATATTAATCCAAGTGCAGAACTGCGTATTGATCGTTTACAACGTTTGGACCAAATGTTGGTAGATAATCAAACTGAGCTGGTCAAGGTTATGAGTGAAGATTTTTCACATCGAGGCTCATTTGAAACAGAGCTTGTTGATATCACTATGGTGCTTGGGGAAATTCGTAATAATAAAAGGAACCTGAAACGCTGGATGAAGCCTCGAAGAGAACCTATAGGTAAACACTTTTTTCCAGCACAAGGGAAAATAGTTCTACAACCAAAAGGCGTAGTTGGGATTATGTCTCCCTGGAATTTCCCTATTTTTCTTTCTGTAGGGCCTTTAGCTGGAGTATTGGCGGCGGGTAATCGCGCCATTCTAAAACCGTCAGAGCTTGCTCCGCTCACAGCTGAATACCTTCAGTCATTGATTAATGATACCTTTGATTCCTCAGAAGTATGTGTTGTTAATGGTGGCCCACAAGTAGCGGCAGAGTTCTCTACCTTACCGTTTGATCATCTGGTTTTTACTGGATCGACACGTGTAGGTCGAATGGTGGCAGAAGCAGCAGCTCGAAATTTAACGCCAGTTACATTAGAACTTGGAGGTAAATCACCGACAATTATTGGGAAGGGGGCAGATTTGAAATATGCTGCCAAGCGAGTTGCATTTGGTAAAACAGCGAATGCTGGGCAAGCATGTGTGGCGCCAGATTATGTGATGGTCCCACGTGAAAATATGAAAGTTTTTGCCGATTTAGTCGCTGAACAAATGAAAATACTCTATCCGGATGACACTGCCGGTAAAGACTACACAGCTCTGGTTTCTGAAAAACATCAGTTACGTATAGAGGAAATGTTAAGTGAAGCAGAGAACAAAGGTGCAGATATTATAGGCCTGAAATATAAAACCAAGCTTCCGTTAGATAGGCAATTAACACCTTCGTTAGTACTTGATCCAAAACCAGGTTCACGTTTAATGCAGGAAGAAATTTTTGGGCCAGTATTACCTATCATCCCATATGATTCTATCGATGATGCTATGGCCTATGTAACAAATTTTCCAGATCCGTTAGCGCTTTATATCTTTACTGAAGACAAAAAAGAGCGCGATCTCTGGGTTAAAAAAACAAAATCCGGAGCAGTTGCCGTTAACGAAACCTGTTTTCAGGCGCTTGCTATGCCATTTGGTGGGGTGGGTCACTCTGGTATGGGTGCTTATCATGGTCAACGTGGATTTGATACATTTAGCCATCGTAAGTCTGTTATGTATCAACCCAAGCTGAATGCAGTTACATTACTTTATCCGCCAGTAACCGGTTTTAGTCGTTGGGTTGCTAAAATCGTTCAGCGCATCATATAAAAATAATAGGAAAAGCATATGTCTCAAAAACAGAACGAAGCTATGTCAACGCAAGAAGCTATAGCGCTTTTTGATAGTTTAGAGCCTGCACAATCCAGCCAGATGATTGGACGATGGCGAGGAGAAGGGGTAGATACAGATCATCCCATGGATGGTATGTTAGAAGCATCTTATTGGTATGGCAAAGAGTTTTTAGGAGAAGATGATGTCCATCCCTTGGTTCATAAATTACCTCTATGGGGAAGGCGGAATATCAATCCAGGATTATTACCAATTAATCTAACAACTAAACTACCGCTGCGTGATTTAATTGGACCCGTACTAGTTCCATTAGTTGCTCCATTAATATGGACGGGAAAAGCGAAAGCCCGTTTGCGTACGCTAGAATTTCGTGGTCGTTTGCATGCAGCAATGTGCTATGACGACAAACCCATTAATGATGTCTTTGCCCAGTATGACGAAAATACCTTGTTAGGCTGGATGGATTACAAAGGTATGGTAAAACCTTATTTTTTTAAATTATTCAGGGAAAGTTAATGATGGGTAATGAGCGGTTAACTATCCCCGATTCTTTAAAGTTAAATGCAAAGCATTACCCGAACGATCAAGCTGTACACTATAAAGTAGGTGATTTATGGCAAACGTTCACTTGGTCAGTGTATGCTAATTCTATGCAAGCTGTAGCAAAAAGTCTTATTGCTACTGGACATGCTCATGGTGAAGCTCTTGCCATTCTTGGTAGTAATTCGTTTGAGTGGTTTGTCTCGGTGGTTGGGGCTGAAGATGTTGGTGTTGTTCCTGCGGGAGTTTACGCAAGTAACGCTCCAGTTGAAGTAGCCTATGTAGTGAATCACTCAGGTGCAAAGTCGATCATTGTCGAAGATTATGATCAGCTTGCTAAAGTGAAGCAACAATGGTCAGAAATGCCCGCTTTGGAGCGGGCAATTCTATTAAATGGTGAGGTAGAGGATGATGACCGAATTATTTCATGGAAGGAATTTCTAGAAATTGGTACTGAAATTTCAGAGGCGGATCTTATTGCTCGTGAAAGCGCGATTACTCTGAATGACGTTGGTACATTAATTTATACTTCAGGTACAACGGGTAATCCTAAAGGTGTCTTGTTAAGTAACGAGTCGATTTCCTTTACTTCTGATGCACTTGGTTCCACTCTCAATACTAATCACAAGGATGTCTTGCTTTCGTACCTTCCATTGGCCCATATTGCTGAGCAGCTGGTTTCTATTCATATCGCTATTCGCAGGCGTTATCAGGTGTATATTTGCCCTGACCCGCTGAAATTAGCAGATTACATAAAAGAAGTGCGTCCCACTGTATTTTTTGGCGTTCCGCGAGTTTGGGAACGGTTTTACACTGTGATTTCAGCCAAATTGCAAGATGCTACGGGCATAAAAAAGCAGATTATTTCGTTTGCTCGCTCAGCGGGTACAGCGGTCTCGCGTGCTAGGCATCAAGGTTTGCAGCCAGGATTATTTACCCGCTTGCGCTTTCGTTTAGCAGAAAAATTGGTTTTTTCCAAATTACGTGAAGCGATGGGCTTGGATCGAGCGCATAACTTCCTGACAGGTTCAGCCCCAACACCTGAACCTGTTGCTGATTTTTTCTCATCACTGGGTATGGAGTTACTTGAGGTTTATGGTCAGTCTGAAGGAACTGCTTGTACTACAGCAAATACACTTAGTAATTTACGTCGTGGTACTCTCGGTAAAGCTATTCCAGGCATACAGGTAAAAATTGCCGATGATGGAGAGATTCTTTTTAAAGGCCCTAGTTGCATGGTGGGTTATTTGAATGCAGAAGAAGCTACAGCAAAAACATTAGTAGATGGATGGGTGCATACTGGTGACCTTGGTATGCTGGATAATGATGGTTATTTGATTATCAAAGGTCGTAAAAAAGATATTATAATTAACTCATCAGGAAAGAACATTGCTCCGAAAGCGATTGAAGGTCTTTTAATATCACTTGATTGTGTTGCCCAGGCGGTTTGTATTGGGGATGGACAGCGATTTTTAGTTGCACTTTTAACGTTAGACCCGGACAGAGCGGCTATTTTTGCAGAAGAGCATAATTGTAGTTTAGCTGATGTACCAGCACATCCGGAATTACGTCACCTTCTTTTTGAGGAGATTCGTGATAAGGTCAATACCAAGCTTGCTCGTGTGGAGCAAGTACGTAATTTCCAGGTGTTGCCTCATCTCTTTTCACCTGAAACTGGTGAGACAACGGTGACATTCAAAATTAAAAGAAATGTTGTTAGTGAAAAATATGCCAAACAAATAGCCGCTCTTTATGAAGAAGGGCAATTATTATAATGTGTTTTATAGTTACTAAGTTAAATAGTTAGGATAATCAATGAGTGCTGCAAAAAGACGGTTATTGGATGCCGCATTAAAACTGTTTGCAGAAAAACGCAACAAAGAAGTTACTGTGTCGGATCTTGCAAGAGAAGCAAAGATCGCGCGGAGTACTATCTATAACCTTTATTCTGGAATGGATGAATTATTTGTTGATGTGGCCAATGAGGTAACAGCTCAATTCACATCCATGTTAGTTGATAAGCTTGAAGGCGTTGAAGATCCGGCGGTCATGCTTGCTTATTCATTATCAATGCCATTACAGAAATACCCAGATCACCCTTTATCGGGACGTTTTGTCATAGCATTTGCTATGAGTGAAAGAAAAATAAAGAAATACTGGTTTGGTGTTCCAAGTCAATCCTTGATGAAAGGCGTTGAGACGGGTCGTTTTAAACTGGAAACTAACGAAATAAACCTGTTTCGTAGCCAGATGGCAGGTGGACTATTGAGTATGATGATTCAGGTTCATGACGGGCATTTAGGCTGGCGTGAAGCTGCATCAGGATTTGTGTTCTTTCAGTTACGTGCCCTTGGGCTTGACAATGAAGAATGCGAGAGAATTTCCAGATCCACTTTATTACCGGAATAATGAAGCTATAAAAAAACCAGTCAAGTGACTGGTTTTTTTATAGCTTCAGAATAATATGAATTAACGTTCTCTGAATGTAATGCGGCCTTTAGTCAGATCATAAGGCGTCATTTCTACTTTCACTTTATCGCCCGTCAAAATTTTAATATAGTTTTTTCGCATCTTTCCTGAAATATGCGCAGTGATTACATGACCATTTTCGAGTTGTACGCGAAAAGTGGTATTGGGAAGTGTGTCAATCACTTCACCATCGAATTCTATGTTTTCTTCTTTTGCCATTAAATTTTATTCCTCGGATAAAAACCGCGGCATTGTGCCTGATGTTGAGTCTTTTAGGTAGTACCTATTACGCATTTATGTGTTTTTGAATGCAGTACACGTAAATATTGGGGTAGAAAAAAGAATTTCAAGCCGATAAATCATCAGGCTGTAGAGGAGAAATCAATAGATTTTAATTCAACAGTTGCCAGCGACGATTGATAAGGATTTCAATAGGACGGAAATTAATTTTATAACTCATTTTTTTACAATCTTTGATCCAGTAACCTAAATAGACATAGGGATACTTTCTTTCCATTGCGATTTCAAGCTGTTTTAAAATAGCGAGAGTACCAAGGCTTCTTTGATCCATTTCAGTATCAAAATAAGTATAAATTGCAGAATAACTGTTATCGACTTTGTCAACCACACTCACAGCAATCAACTTGCCATCAAGCCTGAATTCGAGAAATTCACTGAAATTTGTTGGTTCACCAATAAATTGCATAAATTGTTCTTTGGATGGTGGAAACATATCACCATCAGGGTGGCGTTGTTGAATATAATTGGCGTAAAGGGAGTAATGTTCTTCTGTGTAGGCAGCATTTGTAATTGATAGGCTAAGGTCCTGATTACGCTTTAGAATTCTTTTTTGCGAGCGGTTTGGCTCAAAAAGAGCGACAGGGATGCGTGTTGCTGTGCAAGCCTGGCATTCTTTACAGTAGGGTAAATAAAAATGCTTACCTGAGCGTCGAAAGCCGAGGTCATTTAATTCAGTGTATATGTTGTCATCAATGGATGCGTCGGGATCGACGAATAAAGTTGTTGCCTTTTTATCACTAAGATAACTGCAAGTATGAGGTGATGTCGAAAAAACTTTAAGATTGTTTAGAGCGCTCATATTTTGATTATCGACAAAATTATGAGGTTTTACCAGTAGTAGTAATCAATTTTTGTGAGCTTTTTTGGCGATTGATTGATGCATCAGATGACAGAATGTTAACGGCAGTTTTATCTAATGCTGGCAAAGTAATATTTTTGCCGATGCTTTTTGTTTTAATAGATTTAGCGGTTCGTAATTACCATTTGTAGAGGGTAAGTAGTGTTTGAATTCGGAGCGATTGATCTCCTTTACACCTAGTGACGTCAGGTGAGGGTTAGGGATCTGGCAATCGACGAGGTCAACTCCTTTTTCAGCAAGTTGTTGCCCCATAAAATAAAAAGCAATTTTGGAGGTGTTAGTAAGGGTATGAAACATTGATTCGCCACAAAACAGACTTCCTATTCCTATACCATAAAGTCCGCCAACCAGTGTTTCATTTTGCCATACTTCAAAAGAGTGTGCCCAGCCTGCCTGGTGAAGAGCGATGTAGGCATCAAGCATATCGTTAGTAATCCAGGTGTTTTGAACGCTTTCAGTGAGTCTGTCAGTCATTTCAAGATGGTTTGTGTAGCGTGGTGTTGTCGCACAAGAATGAATAACAGATTTGAAATCCTGATTGACCGATATAAATAAGTCATATTTTTTTAGGGTTTTCTTGCAGCTTTGGGGTAAACGAATGTCTTGAGGGTTAATCACGGCACGAGGCGCAGGTGACCACCATTGAATGGGGTCGCCTTCATTAAACCATGGAAAAATTCCATGGCTATACGCATTGAGAAGAGTTTCTATACTTAAGTCACCACCTACTGCAAGTAAGCCATTAGGGTCTTCAAGGGCTTTTTCGATAGGCGGAAACATAAATATAATGTTAGTTTGCAAGCAAAGAAATGTTAAGTCTCATCAAGGTACTTTTCAGCATCCAGTGCAGCCATGCAGCCAGCTCCTGCAGATGTGACAGCCTGGCGATAGATATGGTCAGCGACATCGCCAGCAGCATACACGCCTTCAATAGACGTCTGTGTTGCATTGCCATTTAAACCACTATTGATAATCAGGTATCCATCTTTCATATCTAGCTGGCCCTTGAATATATCAGTATTAGGTTTATGGCCAATAGCGATGAAAACACCTTGTAAGTCAATCTCCTCTTTTTGAGATTTGTCCTGTGCATTGGCGACACGGATACCCGTTACACCAGCGTCGTCACCCAGAACTTCATCTAATGTTGTATTCCATTTTATAGTGATGTTGCCGTTTTTTTCTTTTTCAAATAATTTGTCTTGTAGAATTTTTTCTGCGCGCAAGCTGTCACGGCGATGAATGAGTACTACCTCAGCAGCCAGGTTAGAGAGATAAAGAGCTTCTTCAACAGCCGTATTACCACCACCAATAACTGCAACTTTTTGATCTCGATAAAAGAAACCGTCACAGGTTGCACATGCGCTAACGCCTTTCCCCATAAATGCTTCTTCCGAAGGTAGGCCGATATATTGTGCAGAAGCACCGGTTGCAATAATCAATGCATCACACGTGTATTCACTATTACCTTTTAAAACAAAAGGACGCTGTTTGAGATCAACGCTTTCTATATGATCAAACAGAATATCTGTGTTAAAGCGTTCAGCATGCTTTTGCATTCTGATCATCAAATCCGGGCCTTGTACGCCGTCATTATCTCCAGGCCAATTATCGACATCGGTAGTAATGGTTAGCTGGCCGCCTTGTTGCATACCGGTAATAACAACAGGATTAAGGTTAGCGCGGGCTGCATATACAGCAGCTGTGTATCCGGCAGGGCCAGAACCCAGAATAATAAGACGATGGTGTATCGTGTCAGACATAATTTTAAAAACCTTTTGTATTTCAGTGAAGAATTGTATTGAAACTGTCCTTTGAGCACCAGTTTGCCACGAACCTGATATGCGTTTCGAGCTTTAAATGCCGCAAAAAACACCGTAATGATTTATCAGGTAAGATAATGAATGATAGGATGGATAACAAATCGTTTAGTTCCTTGTCGTAACAAGCAGTCAAATTGATTCTTATGATTTGATGCACTAGTCTAAAATGGCAAAATAGCAAGTAAAGTAGCGTTTAGATCTTGTTCAACACTACCGAATGAACAGAGCAATACTACCTTGAATTGCAGGCTGTTTTTCGGTGTTCTATAGCATATAGAATTCTCTTTAAATACGAGCAGAAATGTCTCCTTTTTGACCAAAATCAATTGGGGATAGCGCAAAGAGGCTACATCCATTTATCAATAGGTGAACCTATGGCGACAACAGCAGCGCGAAAAAGTAAGCAAAAGTCAAAATCTGCCTCAAAAAAAACAGCAGCTAATGAAAACTCAAATGCTGTGATGTTGGTTATTAAAGAGGGGACTCTGCTTGCGATTCTTGTGGTTGCTTTATTTTGCCTGCTGGCTTTGCTGACCTTCAGTCCTCAAGATCCGGGCTGGTCTGCTACCGGGAGTGACGGAAATATACGAAACATAATGGGAGCAACAGGCGCCTGGGTGTCCGATGCATTGTTTTCTATGTTCGGGTTTTCAGCTTATGTTATTCCTGCCATGTTACTTTATCGCGGGTGGTTAATTTTTCGAAATAGGCATAACCTAAAGCCTTTTGATAGTTTGACATTAGGCCTGAAACTCACCGGTGCGTTATTACTTTGTATTGGGCTTACCTCACTTTTTGCACTTTCATCATTGCCTGATCAGAATGCTTTGCCATTTAGTGCAGGGGGTTATATAGGTCTTGCATTAAGTAATGCATTATCCAACCTTATCGGTTCCGTTGGAACAACATTACTCATGCTTGCGATGAGTCTGTTTGGCCTGACACTGTTTGCTGAGGTTTCCTGGTTGAGTTTAATGGATAAAACAGGCGGCATTGTTATTCAGTTAAACCGTAAGATTCTTGAGATTTTTAGTGATTGGCAACAAACACTAAAAGAAATCCTACGTCAAAAAATGGAAGACAGAAAGGCACAAAAAATTGGACATCCAACGTTAAGCGATTCAATGGTTAAATTGACAAGGATAAAGGATGAAGAGGAATCTTCTGTAATGCCAAAAATATTTGACCAGGTGCTTGAAAGAACCAAGCAAACCCAGATAAAACTGATAGAAGCCAACCCTAAAAAGAAAAATAAAAAGGTTCAAAAAAGGCCGCCAAGAAGCTCAGCTCAGATGGGAGATATTGATCTACCGACATTTGATTTACTTGACATGCCCACTGACGATCATGATGTAGGGTATAGCGCTGAAGAGTTGCAAGACTTTTCGAATTTACTTGAACTCAAGTTGTTAGACTTTGGTATTAAAGCTGAAGTGAAATCAGTTATGCCAGGTCCTGTTATTACCCGATTTGAAATACAGCCAGCCGCTGGCGTTAAAGTAAGTCGAATCAGTAATTTAGTAAAAGACCTGGCGCGCTCGTTAGCAGTTATCAGTGTGCGAGTGGTTGAAGTTATAGCAGGAAAATCATATGTAGGTATTGAAATTCCTAATGCAAATCGTGCAATGGTTATGCTTAGCGATGTATTGATGTCCGAGACGTATCAGGACAGTGTCTCCCCATTAACTTTAGCGTTAGGGCATGATATAGCAGGACAGCCTGTTGTAGCAGATCTTGCCAGGATGCCTCATCTATTGGTGGCAGGAACAACAGGTTCAGGAAAATCAGTGGGTATAAATGCGATGTTGCTGAGTCTGTTATACAAAGCAACGCCTGCTGATGTGCGTCTTATTCTAATTGACCCGAAAATGCTGGAGCTTAATGTATACGAAGGCATTCCACATTTACTTTCACCCGTAATAACCGATATGAAAGATGCTGCAAACGGTTTGCGATGGTGTGTAGCTGAGATGGAGCGACGATATCGTTTAATGGCATCGTTAGGTGTAAGAAACCTCGTTGGTTTTAACAAAAAGGTAAAAGAAGCACAAGATGCTGGCGATCCATTGGTAGACCCAACCTGGAAGCCAGATGAGCTTTCTATGATAGATCCAGAGGATCAAATAGCGCCAGACCTGGATATTTTGCCCAGCATAGTTGTTGTGATAGATGAATTTGCTGACATGATGATGATTGTTGGTAAAAAAGTTGAGCAACTTATTGCCCGTATTGCTCAAAAAGCAAGGGCTGCAGGCATTCATCTGATTCTGGCAACACAGCGCCCCTCAGTAGATGTGATTACGGGATTGATAAAGGCAAACGTTCCAACGCGTATTGCGTTTCAGGTATCATCACGAGTAGATTCGCGAACAATACTGGATCAAGGTGGAGCTGAGCAATTATTAGGGCATGGTGATATGTTATATTTGCCGCCTGGTACCGGTATGCCCATACGTGTACATGGTGCATTTGTTTCAGATGATGAAGTACACCGAGTCTGTGATGACTGGAGATCGCGTGCGGAACCAGATTATATTTCAGAGGTCACAGAGGGAACAGCGGCAGAACATATGGGCGCGGCAGCGAATCTCGCAGATGAAGATGATCAAAGTAATGACGAGTCGGACCCTCTATATGATGAGGCTGTAGCAATTGTTACAAAATCCCGAAAAGCTTCAATATCTTCGGTTCAAAGAAAATTGCGTATTGGTTATAACCGTGCTGCGCGCCTGATTGAAACAATGGAGGCAGCGGGTGTGGTTAGTGAAATGGGAACCAATGGAGCACGTGAAGTTCTGGCGCCAGAGCCTCCGCGTTAGTTTGTATAGAGCCTCCGCGTTAGTTTATATAGAGCCTCCGCGTTAGTCTATATATAGCCTCCACGTTTTCTCTAATTTATCAGTAAATTTTTAAGGGTGTTTTTTTGAAAAAAAATTATCAACCAAAATGGTTTTCAATTATAGTTATCCCATTTATTTTAATCACTCTATTAGCCTGTAAGTCATATTCTGATCATGCTGAAGAGATGCCAAAGTCAGATGACTCAAATGTCGATGAGTTACTCCAGAGTACCCAATTGCTGGATGTCGCTCAAATAGATTCTGTTACAACTCTGGAAACGGGCCAGCCTGAAAACACAGGGTCTGTAGCTGTAGTAAAAACAAAAAAATTACCAGATGTGGCTAAAGATGCAATAAATTCAACAGCCGAATTCGAGACAGAGCCATTGTCAGATAGAAAATTAGCTGTTGTTCAGCTTATTGAAATGCTGGCATTAGCGAAAACCTATAGCGCGAAGTTCCAGCAGAACCTTAAGAATGAAAAAGGGGAAGTGTTAGAAGAAACCACAGGTGCGATTGCCTGGAGGCGCCCAAGTGCTTTACGATGGCAGATAACAGCACCTATTGAGCAAACAATTCTAGTTAATAAAAACAGATATCATCAATATGATAGTGATCTCGACCAGTTGATTATTGAGCCATTAAACAGTGAGGCCGCTGCTATTCCCAACTTGCTACTATCGGGTGATACAGAGGGCTTATTAAATCAGTTTATAGTTGAAAAGAAATATGATCAGGATAATAAAGTAATTTTTCATTTAGTTCCCAGGCAACAATTATCGAGTAGCTTGTTTAAGGCTATAGACCTGGATTTTATGAACAAACAGTTATCAGCCATTGTATTACTTGATGATCTTGAACAGACCACAAAAATAGCTTTTGAAGATATTGTTTTGAATGAAACCCTTTCTGATGCGTTATTTTTGATAGAACCACCAGAAGGTACAGATGTTATTTATCGTTAAATATTTTTATATAATCAATCATTATGCTTCCATCTAACACGTTAGTTTTTTTTGCTACTGTTGCTGTTGGAGGAGCACTGGGTGCTATGGCACGTTATGGACTCAGTTTGTGGGCGTTTCAACGTTTGGGCGGTTTATCTGGAACGTACTTATATGGCACTTTGCTCGCCAATTGGCTAGGCGCTTTTTGTATAGGCATTCTGTTTGTGTTTTTTAGTGAACGGCAGGGCACGCCAGACTGGATGAGGCTTTTATTCATCGTCGGTTTTACAGGTGCATTTACAACATTCTCAACTTTTTCTCTGGAAATGCTGCAACTTATGCAAAAAGGTGAATTACTACATGCTTTATCTTATTTGCTTGCCAGCGTTGTGGGTTGTCTTGTATTGACCCTGTTTGGGCTTTATATAGGTAGATTTCTTTTTGCCTGAAGATATTGGTGGGCACCGCTTTTTTGACAGTTTAATTAAAATATTTAACAAGTGTCTTGAATAAATTAACTGGTAGTTCTCTAATATTCACCTCTACTTTTACTCTTCATGCTTTTATAATCGCATTTTTATTGCCTTATACAGTTGTACAGGGCTATTTTCATTAAATAGCTTATAGAAAAAGCTTTATTCAATAAATAGATAAATACTATGCACGATATACGATATTTACGCGCTAATCTTGACTCAGTAGCGGAAAAATTATTAATAAAAGGTTACGCTTTGGATAAAGAAGCGTTTACAGCGTTAGATGCTGAACGACGAACCAGTGATATAGACTTGCAATCACTTCAAGCTGAACGAAAGCAGGCATCCAAAAAAATTGGTGAATTGGTACAAGGTGGTTTGTCTGTCGATGAAGCCAAGGCGCAAGTCAATGAAACGCTTAAAAAGATTGATAGCTCCATAGATGGTCTAAAAGCATCATCTGATTCTGTCGATGAAAAGCTGACACAATTTTTTTATGATATTCCCAATGTACCTGATGATTCAGTACCAGCAGGTAATGATGAAGATGATAATGTTGAAGTGTCGAAGTGGGGAGAACCAAATGCGTTCGACTTTGACATTAAAGATCATGTTGATCTGGGTATTGGTATAGGGGGGCTGGATTTTGAAGTTGCTTCGGCCATGTCTGCTGCTCGCTTTGCAGTTTTGAAGGGGCCGTTAGCCAAATTACATCGAGCTATTGCACAGTTTATGTTGGATCAACATACTGAACAAAATGGTTATCAAGAAGTTAATCCACCTTTAATTGTAAATGCTTCAGCACTTACTGGTACAGGGCAATTACCTAAATTCGAAGAAGATCTGTTCAAGTTAAATGGCGATCAGGGTTTTTATCTTATTCCAACAGCTGAAGTTCCAGTAACCAATTTAGCACGTGATACGATTTATGATGAAAAATCACTACCTTTAAAGTGGGTGGCGCATACTGCATGTTTCAGGAGTGAAGCAGGAAGCCATGGTCGCGATACACGCGGTTTGATTCGTCAACATCAATTCGAAAAAGTAGAATTAGTGCAACTGGTAAAGCCTGAAGATTCAGATGAAGCGTTAGAAAATCTCACAAAAAATGCAGAGTCGATTTTACAGAAACTGGAATTACCTTATCGCAAGGTTATATTATGCGGTGGTGATTTATCATTTAGTTCAAGTAAAACTTATGATCTTGAGGTTTGGTTACCAGCGCAAGATACCTACCGCGAAATCAGTTCATGTAGTAACTTTAGAGATTATCAGGCTCGTCGTTTGTTGGCGCGTTGGAGAAATCCAGAAACAGGGAAGCCTGAATTGCTTCATACTCTTAATGGTTCAGGTTTGGCAGTTGGAAGAACATTAGTTGCTGTGTTAGAAAATTATCAAAATAAGGATGGCTCAATTACTGTTCCCGCTGTTTTACAGCCATATATGAACGGTAAGACAGAGTTATCTGCTGTTAAATAATATTCATGGAATATTTGCCGCTTGTACTGGATGTAAAACAGAAGCCTTGTCTGGTTGTTGGTGGTGGATCTATTGCTTTACGTAAAGCGACGCTACTGGCAAAGGCAGGAGCGAAACTCCATATAGTGGCTCCAGAAATTGATGAAAGACTGGTTGATCTGGTTAATAGCACTGGAGGCAGTATTTATCAGCAAGCATATAGTTCTGAGTTCATTGATTCCTGCTCTTTGGTAATTGCAGCAACTGATAATGAGCTGGTTAATGCTCAGGTTTCAAAAGATGCTCAGCAAAAATCGGTTTGGGTAAACGTGGTTGATGCGCCACAGTATTGCAATGTTATCTTCCCGGCGATTATTGATCGCGATCCTTTATTAATTGCTGTTTCCAGTTCTGGTTCAGCTCCTGTACTTTCACGTTCAGTACGATCAAAAATTGAAAGTACTTTCCCTGCCAATTTGGGTGTTTTGGCTGACTTTATTGCTGAGAGAAGAACTGCGGTTCGAAATGAATTAAGTGAGCAATCCCTTCGTCTATTCTGGGAGGATTTTGTTGAAAGTGAAATAGCAGAATGTGTAATGACGGGGCGTGTTGAAGAGGCACAACGTTTATTTGAAATATCATTGCAAAAAGCTGTTGGAGATAAACAAACAAAAGGAGAAGTTTATCTGGTAGGTGCAGGACCTGGCGACCCTGATCTTTTAACATTTAAAGCGCTGCGTTTAATGCAAAGAGCAGATGTGATTCTTTATGACAGGTTGGTAGCTCCTGAAATAGTAGATTTATGTCGACGAGATGCTGAAAGAGTTTATGTGGGCAAGGCGAGAAGTAATCATGCTGTACCTCAACAGACTATTAATCAGTTATTAATAGATTATGCAAAAAAAGGTCAAAAGGTTGTGCGTTTAAAGGGAGGGGATCCGTTTATATTTGGTCGAGGTGGCGAGGAAATAGCAGGTCTTACAGAACATAATATCCCTTTCCAGATTGTACCGGGTATATCAGCAGCTAACGGTTGTGCTTGCTACTCAGGTATACCTTTAACCCATAGAGATCATGCGCAATCAGTTCGTTTTATGACTGGTCATTTAAAAGGTGACGGGGATGGTAATACACTGGATTTACCATGGGGCGAGCTGGTTAACACTGCACAAACATTAGTGATTTATATGGGGTTAACAACCTTACCTATTATTTGTGCGGAGCTTGTAGCTCACGGTGCAAACGAAGATACCTTAGTTGCCCTGATTGAGCGTGGCACAACACCTAACCAGCGTGTACATAAAGCAACATTAGAAACTATACAGAAAGAAATTGAAGATAAAGATATACATGCGCCAACGCTGATGATAATTGGTAGCGTCGTTAGTTTGCATGATGAATTGAAATGGCGGTAACAGTACTTTTTAAGGCTTGCGGTTTTGTAATAATACAGAGGAAGTCATTATGATTAAATTGATAATGTGTATAAAAAGAAAAGCGGGGCTGTCACGAGAAGAATTTCAGGACTATTGGAGAGAAAATCATGGCGCTCTTTTTATGGAAAATGCTGAAATAATGCGAGTAAAAAGATATGTTCAATCTCATACAATTACCACTCCTCTGAATGATGGCATGAAGATATCAAAAGGTATGATGGATGAGTTCGATGGAGTTGCCGAGGTGTGGTTTGATTCGGATACAGAAATTATGGATGGTGTGAGTAATGAGGACATTATTTCAATTGGCGATATATTATTAGAAGATGAGCAAAGATTTATTGATCATGCTGCTTCATGTGCATTTATTGTTAATGAGATCGAATTTTGATTTAAGCAATTTAATAAAAACGTTAGGGATAAATTATAATCCTGTTAATTGAATTCTTTAATCATAAATCGACAATCTGGAATATTATGTCCTTTATCGCCAGTAAATTGTTTTTCGTGTTTTACTTTAAAACCTAACCGTTCATACAAAGTTTGTGCTCTTGGATTAGTAACAGCAACGTCAAGGCTCATGGTTTTATAATTCTCTTGTTTGGCTTTTTTTGCCTGGTAGTCGATTAAGCCTCTACCAATACCTCGACTTTGTATTTGATGGTGAACGCCTAAGTTAGCAATGTATAAACTGTCTTTAGGTGGTGTTTTCATCATGCTTGTTGATTGCAGAACATGTTTTAGGATGTTTGGGATTTCCGTTAGTCGGTAAAAACGGGTTATAGCCGCTATCATCTGTAATGAAATTTTCTGATATTGTTTACTATCGTAAAAAGCTGCAATGCCGACAGGTGTCTCATCGATTGTTGCAACAGTATGTAATGAATATGCGCAGAACGCGATATTTTTTTTAAATTGCCAGGCAAGGAAATTCTTTACGTTATGGGATTGGGTAGTAAATAAGTAGTCGTAGATTTCAGGTGCAGAACTATATATTAATTCGACTACCTGACTACAGTCTTCTGGCCTTGCTGCACGAAATTCCAGAGTCATAGTATTTATTTTTTCCTTTGGCTAATAATTATCTGTTTTCTGTTAGATTATAAGAGAAAAAGCAATATAATATGACAGTTATTTATTTCACGTAAAGGTAAGTTATGGCTAATAAAATGCAAAAACAATTAAAGCAATTAAATATTTTCCCCGGGAAAATTCGTCAATGGGTTCTTAGCAAGGCGCTTGGTAAAATGGTTCCTTTTGTAGGAACTGCTTCAATTCGTTTTCTGGAGGTTACTCCTGAAAAAGTTGTGGCTACGATACCGAATAAGCGTAAGAATCAAAATCACATTCAATCTGTACATGCAGCTGCTACGGCTTTATTGGCAGAAACTGTATCTGGCATTTGTTTTGGGCTAAATGTGCCCGATAATAAGTTGCCACTCATTAAAAGCATGGATGTCAAATACACTAAAAGAACTCAAGGAGACTTAATAGCGTGGGCAGCTTTTAATCCGGAAGACCTTGAAAGATTACAAAATGATGACAAAGGTGATGTTGCTTTTAATGTTAATATGCAGGATGAAACTGGTGAAGTGACTAACGAGATAATCATGGTCTGGGCGTGGGTACCAAAAAAAAGATAGTCTGAGGCATGGATAAGAATACCAGGGTTTATAACGGGTTGATCTCTTGTTGTGTACCATAGTAGGTAATATTTGTTAAAGTCCTGCGTCTGTTCAGGAACGCACTATAATGAATAGGCATTTGCACCAGTTTGGTATGGGGTTTTATTTTTCAAGAATTCACTTTACAATCTGTTAAAGCTTCTATTATTTAATCAATAATTAATAGATATTTATCTTCATTGAAGGAAAGGTTAGGTTTGCCTTTAAAGCGTCAATCCAAAAAAGGTTGGTCTCGCTATAAAAGCGACCAGTTTTACGATGAATTGCTCAGTGCTTCGGGTAACCCTCGAGTCATCGCCAGAAATCTGGTTAATACCTTTAAAGGCTTCTCATCTCAGGAAATTAAAGACTTACGTGACCATGCAGAATTGACAATTCGCGACATGGGTATTTCTTTTACTGTATACAGTGAAGGAAAAAATATCGATAGAAGCTGGCCATTTGACCTTATCCCGCGCGTTATTACAGCCAGTGAATGGAAAAGGGTATCAAAGGGTTTGCAACAGCGGCTTAAAGCGCTTAATTGTTTTATTGATGATATTTATAATAAACAAAAAATTCTAAAAGATGGCATTGTGCCCGCAGATGTAGTTCTGGAGTCAGGCAATTACAAACCTCAGTGTCAGGATTTTTCACCCCGTTATGGTGTTTGGGCCAATATATGTGGTTCAGATCTTGTTAGAGGTAAAGAAGGACACTTTCATGTACTTGAAGATAATTTAAGAGTGCCTTCAGGTGTTTCTTATATGTTGGAAAACAGGGAAATTACCAAGCGAGTCTTGCCAGAGCTGTTTGAGAACTACAGTATCTTACCGGTAGATGATTACCCTTCACATTTGTTTGAAATGCTTGCAGCTTTATCTCCTGGAAGAAGCAAGCGTCCCTGTGTTGCTGTATTGACGCCAGGTATCTATAACTCAGCTTATTTTGAACATGCTTTTCTTGCACAAAGCATGGGCGCGGAGTTGGTAGAAGGAAGTGATTTATTTACCGGTGATGATGATACGGTTTATATGCGAACAGTAGAAGGACCGCAGCGTGTTGATGTATTGTATCGACGTATTGATGAAGAGTTTCTCGACCCTGAGGTGTTTCAAAAAGATTCCTGTCTGGGTGTGCCTGGAATTATGCGTGCTTGGAAAGCGGGTAATATCGCTATTGCCAACGCGCCCGGAAGTGGTGTGGCAGATGATAAAGTTGTCTATGCCTATGTGCCCAAGATGATTGAATATTATCTCAAGCAAAAGCCACAGATAAATGATGTGAAAACCTATCTTTGTCGTGAAGAAAAAGACAGGGAATATGTACTTGAAAACATAGCAAATCTGGTAGTAAAACCGGCGAATGAGTCTGGTGGGTATGGCATTATGGTTGGTCCACATAGCTCATCGGCCGAACATAAAAAGTGTGCTCAATTAATTGAGAAAGACCCTAACAATTATATTGCGCAGCCTACATTGTCTCTATCTACTGCTCCAACTTTTGTTGAGGGTGGTGTAGAACCGCGACATCTGGACTTGAGACCCTTTATTTTGCAAAGTAAAAAGACCTGGGTGACGGCAGGTGGTTTAACCCGTGTTGCTTTAAAGAAAGGATCGTTAGTTGTTAATTCGTCTCAAGGTGGTGGAAGTAAAGATACCTGGGTAGTGGATAAAAAAAGGCGTTAGAATATTATGCTTTCACGAGTTGCCAATCGACTTTACTGGATGGCCCGCTATCAGGAGCGTGCCGAAGATACAGCTCGCCTAATTAATGCCTATAGTCATTTGGTAATGGATATACCTGGTGGTGCAGAACTTGGATGGGATGTTCTTCTAAAGATACTTCAACTTGAGGTGCTTTTTAATTCTCGCACAAGGCAATTAAATGAACAAAACGTTCTTCGTTTTTTGCTTTGCGATAAAGAAAACACCAGCTCATTATTGTCTTCAGTAGCTTATATACGTGAAAATGTTCGCACTACTCGAGATCAGCTACCAAAAGAGGTCTGGGAGTATACTAACGAGCTCTATCTCTATGTGACTGAGCATGCCGAAAAATCAGTTGGTCGTCGTAATCGTTATACTTTTTTAGAAAGAATTATTACCGATAGCCAACAGATGAATGGATTACTATTAACAACGTTAAACCGGGACCATGCTTATCGCTTTATAAAAATAGGAAGGTTGTTAGAACGTGCCGATATGACATCGCGGGTGATTGATGTTGGTGCTTCAGTTATCTTATCGTTAGAAAATAAAAACCGTAGTTATGAAGCTCTTTTATGGGGGTCTTTGTTAAATGCTTTATCAGCAAGCTCGAGTTATCGTGATTACATTGGACCAAAAGTTGAAGCTGAATCTGTGGTGAATTTTATTTTTAAGGAAACGGCTAATCCAAGATCCTGCATTTTTTGTTTGAGAAAAATTGCTGCCGAAATAAAAGAGCTCGATAATGCATCGCATACTATTGGTTTGCTGGGAGGTGCTATCGAAAGTGTAACATCTTTTCAATTTTCAGGAAAAAAGCCAGAGGCCTTGCATAAATTTGTTGATAAGCTTCAAGAGCAACTGGCTGAGATAAATAATACAATTGATCAAGTATGGTTTTCTCATAATTAGAGGTTGAACAGAGACTATAGCATGACGATTAGAGTAGCCATAAAGCATCAAACTACTTACCAGTTTGACAAATTCGTTAAGCTGTCGCCTCACGTTATTCGTTTGAGACCTGCACCTCATTCAAGAACACCCGTCAGTAGTTATTCACTGAAAATTCAACCCGAAGAACATTTTGTTAATTGGCAACAGGATCCGTTTGGAAATTACCAGGCTAGAGTCGTTTTTCCTGAAAAGACCGATTGTTTAAAAATAGATGTTGAAGTGATTGCAGATCTCTCAACCTATAACCCTTTTGATTTTTTTGTTGAAGAATATGCTGAAAAATTTCCATTTGAGTATGATGCAGCACTAAAAAAAGAATTAGCACCTTATTTAAAGAAACGTGCCAGAAGCCCACTTATGAAAGAGTGGCTAGATAAGGTACCGAAAAAGGAAATGAATGCTAACGATTTTCTGGTTTGGATGAATCAGAAGGTTAGTGAAGATATTGAATATTCATTACGTTTTGATCCTGGCGTTCAGACGCCTTCGCAAACCTTACGTAAAAAGAAAGGATCATGCCGAGACTCAGCCTGGTTGTTAGCACAGTTATTCAGGCATTGTGGTCTGGCTACCCGGTTTGTATCCGGGTACCTTGTTCAGTTAACGTCAGATGTTAAATCATTAGATGGACCATCAGGCCCCAATGAGGATTTTACAGACTTGCATGCATGGTGTGAGGTGTATTTGCCCGGGGCTGGGTGGGTAGGTCTTGATCCAACGTCGGGGTTATTCGCAAGTGAAGGTCATATTCCACTGTCGTGTACACCAGAACCGGGTTCTGCTGCCCCTGTAGAGGGCGCTTTGGAGCCATGTGAAGTAGAGTTTTCTTATAGTAATACAGTTACGCGTATTCATGAAGATCCACGTGTGACAAAGCCGTATACCGAAAAACAATGGCAGGCGATCGATGCGTTAGGTGAGTTTGTAGAACAACAGTTGCATGAGCAAGATGTCAGGTTAACCATGGGAGGTGAGCCAACATTTGTCTCGATTGATGATATGGAGTCTGCGCAGTGGAATACTGCAGCATTAGGAGAGGATAAACTCTTATTAGCCAAAACTTTGCTTTTTCGATTGCGTGAAAAGTTTGCTCCTAACGGTTTCTTACATTATGGGCAGGGAAAATGGTATCCTGGTGAGGAAATACCACGTTGGGCCTTAGGTTGTTTTTGGCGAACGGATGGTTTACCACTGTGGAATAATCCTGATTTGCTGGCAAATTTTGACTCTGACTATGGTGTCAATATAGATAAAACGCAAGATTTTGCTAAAACGTTAGCGCAAAACCTGGGGATTAATGCTGGCTATCTTCAGGCAGCTTATGAAGATAAATTATATTATTTGAGAGAGGAAGCTAATGTCCCGGTCGATATAGATCCTGATGATGCTGATTTGGAGGATGGATTAGACCGAATGCGTTTGGCTAAGGTCTTGCGTCAGGGGCTAAATACACCAACCGCATGGGTATTACCTTTGTCCTGGGATTCTGGTTCATCGCAATGGTACAGCACGCGTTGGGAATTCAGGGCTGAACGTATTATATTAATTCCAGGGGACTCTCCTGTTGGTTTAAGGCTACCATTACAATCACTACCCGCACAAAGTGAAGAATATATCGATCTGGGTAGAGATCCATTTGATCCGCGAGAACCACTTTCTGAAGATAATCAATTATTAAAAAATAATTCTGTACATAATGATCGCTTGCAGAGAATGATAAAAAATGTACCGCGTACTTCTCTATGTTTTGAGCCAAGGGATGGCAGATTATATATTTTTATGCCGCCTCTGTCTTATCTTGAGCATTATGTCGATATTTTAGCTTGTATAGAGAAAACAGCCAATGCTCTTTCAATGCCAGTAGTGATAGAAGGGTATGAGCCTCCACGTGACTACCGCATACAAAAATTGTTAGTTACACCGGATCCCGGTGTTATTGAAGTAAATATACATCCTTCGCATAATTGGTCCGATTTAAAGCAAATAACGACTACCTTATATGAAGAAGCTCGCTTAAGTCGTTTAAGTGCAGAAAAATTTATGCTCGATGGCCGTCACACTGGTACCGGAGGTGGTAACCATATTACTTTAGGTGGTACTACTCCTGCCGATAGTCCTATGTTGCGGAGGCCAGAGCTTGTCGGTAGTTTTGTAACATACTGGCAAAATCATCCAGGACTTTCTTATTTATTTTCTGGCATGTTTATCGGGCCAACAAGTCAGGCGCCACGCGTTGATGAAGGAAGGGATGAATCGCTTTATGAACTGGAGATTGCGCTGTCACAAATTCCTGAGGGTTATATTGATCAACCGTGGATAGTAGACAGGCTGTTACGAAATTTACTTGTTGATGTCACAGGTAATACCCATCGTTCCGAATTGTGCATAGATAAATTGTATTCACCAGATTCGCCAAGTGGTCGACAAGGTATTATCGAATTTCGTGGTTTTGAAATGCCACCTCATCCACAGATGTCTCTTGTACAATCTTTATTGTTGCGAACGCTGGTTGCCCGATTCTGGAAATCACCTTATAGAAATAAACTGGTCAGGTGGGGAACCGATTTACATGATCGTTTTATGTTGCCTTATTATGTTTGGTCAGACTTGAAAGAGGTGGTAGAAGATCTCAATCAACATGGCTTTCCATTCGATCTGAAATGGCTGGAGCCATTCGAGTCATTTCGTTTTCCTCATTATGGCAATATTCAAGTCGGTTCTATTGAGATGGAATTACGCTTTGCCATTGAACCCTGGCATGTTCTAGGTGAAGAAGTGGGGAGTTTTGGTACCTCACGCTATGTTGATTCATCTGTAGAGCGTTTACAAATAAAGCTTACCGGCTTGACGGATCAACGCTATATAGTGACTTGTAATGGTAAGCAGGTTCCATTACGCAATACAGGCAAGCATGGAGAATATATTGGTGGAGTACGCTATCGAGCATGGCAACCTCCATCGGCATTGCACCCTTATATTGGTGTGCATGCGCCACTGGTCTTTGATATTGTCGATACCTGGAATCAACGTGCGATTGGTGGTTGTACTTATCATGTATCTCATGCTGGAGGAAGGAGTTATCAGACTTTTCCTGTTAATGCGATGGAAGCAGAGTCACGCCGAACAAATCGTTTTTGGGGTTTTGGTCATTCGCAAGGAGAGCACAATGAGCGTTTGGGCTTCGGCGCGCCGGCTTATGCGCATGGTGTCGATGGTCCTGTATTAAAACTACAACGTTATTTTATTCCTAATGAATATGAACCTAAGAAAGTGGTTATCCCGTTACAAGAAGTTTCTAATGAATATCCGGTTACATTAGACTTGAGAGCTTCGCTTGAAAACTAGCTAAAAAAAACGATAGCGTTTAGCCGTACTTATTAATCGTAAAACGGATCGCCAAGAGTTGGAAGTCCAAGGAAGGCTTCTCGGATCTTATCATCCCAAAGTTTGCTGAGCTTCGATAATTGAGGATCGCCATCTTCAAACATATAATATTGGTTAGGTTCAACAAAATTATCTTTATTAAAGTAGAGTAGTTCAACAGGTGGGCCTACTGTGGCATTACTGTTAATGGTTGAGTCCATTGAAACCAGGGCACATAGCATAGCAGTATGTGGAACAGTTTCTGCTTTTATAATACGTTCAAGTATTGGTTTACCGTATTTAGTTTCACCAATTTGCAAAAAAGGGTGTTTTTTAGAAGCAGAGATGTGATTGCCTTCTGGGTAGACCATATAGATCTCAGCTTCACGCCCCATTATTTGACCGCCAACAATAAATGAGGCGGTGGCATCAAAGCCACCAGAAGGGCCCCCGCCCGATAAATATTTTTGTTGGGTTTGGGTGCTTAAGCGTCCAACATAATCGGCGACTTCCGAGGTTGTTTGAGCAGTACCTAAATTAAACGGACTTCCTTGCTCTAGATCATAGCGAACAGTTTTAACGACGGCCTGGGTTGTAGCCAGGTTACCAGCAGATAGCAGAAAAAAACGCCGGTCTGAAAAACCGGTAAATTGATGGAGTTTACTGTAGGAATTTACCTGATCGACACCAGCATTGGTTCTGGAGTCCGAGCAAAATACCAGTCCATCTGTTAGTTTAATCGCTAGGCAATAAGTCATTTTCTTTAACAATAAAAATGTAAAACAACCCGTATTGGCTAAAGAGCCAATCATAAATAAAAAGTATAGAGCTTATATAGTGGCAATTTGGCCAGGAATAGCTAAATTGCCTCGGGATAGCTAATGAGCATCATATTATAAAGCCAAGAAACAATTAAGTCAGCTAAGACATTGCATGTCGGAATTATCGACGAAAAGAGCAAATTAAAGCTTCAAGCTATTGATTTTTTTGGCTAAATAAGCTTTCTCTTTCGGTTAGCGATCAGGCTAAAAATAGTCAGCAAAGCAATAAGAAATGTAATGTTAATCATTGGAATTTCTACATTGCTTTCGCCAGTTAGCGGATCAGTTCCATTATTGATTTCATCCCCATCGTTCATACCGTCATTATCAGTATCTTCTTCATTAGGGTCAGTGCCATAAAGATTCACTTCATCACCATCATTTAAGCCATCATTGTCAGTATCGGCTAACAGCGGGTTAGTAGAGTAAATAGTAGTTTCGTCAGTGTCTGAAAGATTGTCATTATCGTCGTCTGTATCACCGAGATCACAAAGTCCATCACCTTCTGTATCAGTGCCATCATTAGATGTATTTTGCATACCAGTCACACTGCAATCATCACATTGATCATTATCAAGATCCGAGCAAAGGAACGGGTTGAAGTCGTCACTATCAAGGCCTGTTATAACAGTATCTCCATCGATATCATCATCACAGAGGTTACCAAGTCCATCATTATCCAAATCATTTTGATCTGCGTTAATTACAGTAGGGCAGTTATCAAAATTGTTAGGTGTTATGAATGCTTGAAAGGGTAAATCATTACCACTAAACCATGTTGTTCCGCTAACGGAGAGGTAACCAGCGCCATCAGCATAATTATCTGAGGATAAAAACCATAAACATTCTGAAGTTGCTTGAGCAACAATGGCGTAGTCAACGCCACTAGAAACAGCTGCACTCGTATTGAATGCAAATTCTGTAAATGAGTTACCTGTAGTTGGTACACCACTACCAGAGGTATAAGTCTGGGAAGTTAAGCTAGTACCGCTAGGTCGGTTGCTACCGTCAAGTGTTTGTATTGATAAGATTAAGTCACCTGATGCACAGGTAACAGGAAGAAATACTTTTGATAAATCGCCATCGAAGCTAACAGGAAAAGTCATTGCATAGTAACTAACAGATGAACTAGTTGGGCCAAAAGGATATGCGCTAGAGATAATTGTACCTACACCATAGCTGGAATCTACACCTGCAGCATTGTATACACCATCATTATCAATATCATTATCACAGCTATCGCCTATGTCATCATTATCAGTATCTATTTGTGAAGCGTTACTGATATCAGGGCAGTTATCGATATATAAACCTACACCATCGTTATCGGCATCGTAAATTGCTGCTGTACCATTTAAATCATCGGTCTGGGGTGTCTCGGTATCACCCGCCTGAAACCACATGATTGCGGAATTATCGTTTGAATGAGCTAGCCCAAGGCCATGACCGACTTCATGAACAGCTACCCTTTTAAAGTCTATGTTGCCGTTCCATGCACCTGTATAAACGTCCCACTGTTTTGTGTTATTAAAGATTGTGCCTGTTTTAATAGTTATAGAATCAAAAAACCATGTTTTCTGTATGGCTAATGTTGTTGAGCCAAAACTGACGCCACAATTGTCAGATGAGAATACTACTGAACTTTTTGAATTCGCAGCAGGCGATGTACAAGGATCTTCAAAACCGCTTGATGTAACAGGCGTGTATTGAAAGGGGGAGTTATCTGTCCAGAGATTCAAGGCTTCGATATACGCTGTTTCCAGTTCTGCAGTAGTTGGTCCTCCAGGTACGACATTTGGCGGGTTACTACCTGCCGGGTTTGAGGCTTCCAGATCAACATAGACTTCTTCTTCACCACTTGGGAAAGAAGAAGCTAACAATTGATAAGCTGACACATTTGAACATATCAATAAGCAGGAAATTATCAGGCTAAGATTAAATGAAAAGATGGATAGCGAGCACATAGGTCTGAGAAAAGTATAACTGATCATATTTACTCGTCCTCAGTTGTATTTAGTTTATTCATTCTTGCTTTAAGTGCATCTTTAAATGCATTCTTTTTTATCGCCTGTTCCAGGGGTTGTCTTTGATTTCCCAGATTTAAACCGTCGGCAATGCCTTCGCTAATAAACGGGGCATGTGATGTAGTATTTTCGCCTGTGTGAGTATGAGAGTGACTATGCGCTGTAGAATTTTCTTCGTGAGTATGAGAGTGACTTTGTAGTACAGAGCTAGGCCTTCTCTCGGAGTTTGTTTCTGGTTCTTGATCTTGTGTTAAACCAATGACCGGTGTTTTATTTTCAGTTGTGATTCGCTCTTCACCATTGTCATCATTAGAAACTCTGAAAAGCCCCTGGGTCCAACCCAATAAAGGGTTCACTTGTTGCCCGTTAAGATTTTCGACAAAGTAAATACCTTTTTCACCAACTTTTGGATAAACCATTCCAGATACATTCAGTGTTAAACCGTCTACTGTGCCACCTGCAAAAATCAGAGTCAGGTTTTCCTGGTTGTGATTACCTTTTATCGTATCAATAATACGAAAAGTAATATGAGTGTTAATACTGGTTCTGTTCTGATTCCAGGTTGACTCACTATTTATAACCTGACCTTCAAATATGAATTCAGCTTTATCGAGTAGATCGTCAACATCCATCTGGAGTACTGTTGATGCATGTATAAGATAACTGTTTAGAAATATAAAAAAACTAACAGTCACTTTTAGCAATAAAGCAGAAGGTTTTTTGTATCTCATAGTAGAGTGCTCGTTTAGAAAAGTCAGGTCTAGTATTCGTTTCAACTGACATTTATAAATATTCTATTATTAGAATATGACAGTTAAGTGTTCTCTTCGTTTGGTACTAATATAAAATCCTTTAGCTAAAAATTTGAAGGACATATACCATTTTTACCTATCATGACACTAATTGTTCATTTTATAGGTAATTCGTGTTTTTTTCCACTGATATTGTAGGCTAATGCAATAATCTGGGCGATTATGAGATATAAATCATGCGGGATCTGGTCTCCAAGGTCCAGTAGTGAGAGCATCTCAGCAAGCTCTGGATTTTCATATAAGGGGATTCCCAGCTCTTTTGCAAGGGCGATAATTTCGTATGCTGTTTCTCCTTCTCCGCTTGCTGTAACTATAGGCGCTTGCTTGCCATCGTACTGCAAAGCAATGGCTTTCTGGTATTGGTGAATAGCTTCTTCAAGGCTATTTTTGTTTTTGTAAGGATCATTATTCATGGATATTCCATTCGTTTGATTACATTATGAAAAGAAATTAGCTTCTTGTATTAATGAGTTGTTCTGATAACGAGACAAAAGCCTGATTATCATTTTCATTTGATGGGTGACCAACTCGACATAGCATCTCCTGTACATTGATTCCTAAATTTTCAAAATTTGAATTCAGGTTTTTAATTTCGCCATCAACTAATGAAGCGAGTTCAGGTTGACTCGCCCAAAATACAGCCGTTAAAGTTTTCTCTTTTAACGTTGCTATTGCTGTTAACTCACCGAGTTCTTTTAAATCAAAACGCAGTTTTACTTTCCAGATGGAAGGTGTTTTATTTTTTTCTTGTTCTTTTTTCTGATGTTCAATAACGATATCAATTAATGAGTATTGATTGTTGTGCCAGACAGGTATTTCAAACTGTAAAAGCTGGTTTTGATTCAGGTCTAATTGAGCGCTTGCTTGAGAATTGAGAGCTGTCAACTGTTGGGCCTGACCGCGATTAATTATTCCTAGAAATGTTTTAAGTAGTTGAAAGAGATTATCAGCGTCGGGCTTTGGTAGTTGTATATAGTCGCTTAGTTGATGAACATTATTTTGATGGAGTAAAAATGATAATAAATCATTATTGAGTATTGCTTTTTCTGGTGTTTGAAGCAAAGGCTGCAAAGCTGAATTACTACTGATAACTTTTGTTAGATTATTGGGTAGTACAGTTTTTCTAAGAAAATGTTTGATCTCATCAATAATTTTTAATTGTAGATGTCGATTATCTTCGGTTATTTCTTTGGGTAGAACTGTATTGGTGTTGTTTTCAGATGATATGAGTTTGGAAATTTTGCTTTCATAAAATATTCCGTTATTTTGAATGGCCTTTTTTATATTATTTGTTGCGTATAAATCCTGACTTTTAGGAATTGCTTCTGTCAATTTAATCAAGCTGCTTTTTAGTTTTGGTATGATTGTCGTTAGTGTTACCAGATTCTGTGCCGATATTTGAGATGTACTACTAGCTATATTTGAGGATGTATTATTCTGAGCGGTTTGTGAAAGATTTTTTGCTTCCAACGGATTGTTTATTTGAGTGTTAGCTATGTTTGGGTTATTGAATAGAGGGTTTTTGGTAACTGTATTCAGGTTATTTGTAGTCTGGCTTGAATTTGGCGTCTGAAAATTATTGTTTTGTCCTGATAATTGTTTTAACACGGAAAAAACATTATTGAATTCTTGTTGATAATTTTTTTGATTGATTTGTAAAGGCAGCCGGGTTCTTAATTGCTGTTGAATTTGAGGAATACCTAACAATGAACTCTGTATTGGTGATTGGAGTTTAGGGTTTGTCCCGGAAGTGGGTTGTTGAGACGGTATATTTTGACTTGTGTTTACCTGGTTTGAAAGTAAGAAGGAGTCATTATTTGATGAGGCAATGGTTAATGTCGAAGAGTTATTGACATTAAGTAATAAAGACACGCCGACTTTTGGCAGTAATGTGGTTTCAGCGCGCAATAATTGTTTGCCATTTTGCATAATGACTTCAAATACCGGAGCAATCTTTGCCGGCGTTGTTACAGTTTGCTGCCGGATGTTATCTTGCCTGCCAGATTGTAGAGAATCGATATTGGGTCCTTGTGTTTTAGATGTGATATCCGTCGCCTGAATGACTTTGGCTTTGATCACTTGTCCTATCTGCTTAGATAAAAATTGCTGTGTTTTTTGATCATTAACCGTGAAAGTATTAGTGGGAGATCTTGCATCAACATTATTGCTAATCGTCGCTGAATTGATTAAATCCTTTTTTCCTGATGAGGGTGGCGATAATTGTGTCATTGCGTTCAATTTCCATGCATGTCGAATTCATCCATTAATTGCATTGGCAATCCATAGGATTTCTGATTTTCTGGTAACTGATTAGGATATAATAAAATTTTAATTATTCTTTCTGACATGTCACAACCCTCAAAACAATCCAGTGGTCCATCGAAGCGAGTGTCAAATACGGTCAAACTTGAGTTGACGGATTTGTTCTGCGAACGAGCAGAACGTATCTTGTTTGCTAATCTGGATTACACCATAAAGCCAGGACAAGGTACACGAATTCTCGGAGCGAATGGTGCAGGTAAAACGACATTGTTGCGTTTGATTGCTGGTTTGAATCAACAATATGAAGGTGAAGTTAGCTGGTGTGGTCAGAATATTCGTCGTGATAAAACTCATTATTTAGAAAACCTGCTCTATCTCGGGCATTCACCCGGTTTAAAATCTGTGCTCACACCCTATGAAAACCTGTTGTGGTGGACCCAATTACACCAATCAGGTTCAAATATGCCAATAGTATCGAAAGAAGAAATGGAAGAAGCATTGGCGGATGTAGGGCTGACACAATTTATGCATTCTCCTTGTTATCAATTATCGGCCGGTCAACAGAGACGTGCAGGTCTTGCACGGCTTTTTTTGTCTTCATATGAGGATAATCACTGGATTGGCCCGCGTTTGTGGTTATTGGACGAACCTTTTACTGCCATTGATCGTCATGGTGTTAAGCAGTTGGAGGATAGATTTTCCGATCATCTTGAAAAAGGTGGGATGATTATTATTACAACACATCAAGACCTTAAGGTTAATGGATTTGGTACACTCAATCTCGACGATTACGCGTACCAGGACGATGCGGCATGATGATTTAATGATGAAATCCGGCTTTATTGCACTATTTTGGCGTGATCTTCAGGTATATTCGCGCAGTAGAGGAGCATGGTTGAATCCACTGCTTTTTATTCTGCTTTCAATTACTTTATTTGCTTTTGGAATGGATCCCGATTCAACAGGATTAACCCGGCATGCCGCAGGTGTCGTTTGGGTCGTTGCTTTATTGGGTATTATGTTGTCACTGGAGTCTATATTTCGTAGCGATTATGATGATGGGTCGCTAGAGCAGATGCTGCTTTCACCCGAGCCATTGTATTTTCTGGTTTTGGCAAAAAGCCTTGCGCATTGGCTGGTTTGTGCATTTCCAATGATCTTGGCCAGCCCTTTGCTTATATTAATGACCGGATTGCCAATGAGTATATTGCCTGAATTGGCAATAAGTTTATTGTTGGGAACAGGAACTCTGTGCTTCCTGGGGGCGATAGGTGCTGCGCTTACAGTCAGCTTAAGAAGTGGTGGATTGTTGCTGGCGTTGATTATATTGCCTCTTTATGTGCCTGTAATTATTTTTGGAGCACGTTATTTGCAGGGCGCGATCGATGGAATATCTGTGCCAGGTGCTTTGTTAATGCTAATGGGTTTATTGATAGCGGCAATTACATTGGCCCCACTGGCGATAATAGGTGGCTTGAAAATTAGTGTAGATAGTTAAACAGTTTTTAAGTGTTAGTATTGAAATGATTATTTTGATAAGAAAAGATTTTAAGAGTTTTAGTTGATGGCAAGTTGGCAATGGTTTCATAAAATGGGCTCGCCTAAATGGTTGTTTGGTTTTATCCAGCGTTTTTTGCCATGGGTGCTAATAGCTGGCCTTATGTTGTTAGCTGTATCTTTCGTTTGGGGGTTAGCTTTTGTACCTCCAGACTTTAGGCAGGGTAACAGTTTTCGTATTATTTATTTGCATGTTCCAACAGCTGTGGTTGCACTCGCAGCTTATTATGTTATGGCTATTGCAGGAGCAGTTGCTATTATCTGGCGCATGAAAGTGGCTGATATGGCTTTGAGAGCTATAGCCCCGGTTGGCGCTATACTAACGGCGTTAGCCTTGTTTACTGGAGCTGTATGGGGTAAGCCCACCTGGGGCGCTTACTGGGTTTGGCAAGATGCCAGACTCACTTCCATGTTGATTTTATTCTTTTTATATCTAGGTGTTATCGCTTTATATGATGCATTTAAAGAGCGGGCTAATGGCTACAGGGCTGCAGCAATACTGTCGTTAGTAGGTACAGTGAACATTCCGATTATCTATAAATCGGTAGACTGGTGGTCTTCTTTGCATCAACCTGCATCAATAAAATTTACTGAAAAATCTACGATTGCAGCTGAGATGCTCCAGCCTTTATTATTTTCTATTGTAGGCATGTATTTCTTGTTTGCTGCATTGGTTATGTTAAACCTGCGAAATTATTTGATAATCAATGAAAACAAAAGTCGCTGGTTGTCGGATTATGTTCAAAACAAGTTTAATCGTTAAAATTGTTTAGGTGATTGCGATGTATTTTGAAAGTGTTGAAGCATTACTCAATATGGATGGCCATGGTTTATATGTATGGTCGGCCTATGGTGTAGGTATTTTGGTGTTGGCTACTTCTGCCATCCTGCCGCTAATACGATATCGCAAGTTATTATCGTTAGTTAAAAGGCGACAGCAAGTTGCTGGCGCTATGTCTAAAAAACAAAATATTTAACTTTCTTAATTGATAAAGATATTATTGAGTAAGTATTTTTAAGAGGTTACCCGTGCATCCGGTAAGAAAGCAGCGTCTTATTATTGTATTGTTTATTGTATTAGGTACCAGTGCGGCTGTTGCTCTAATAACTAAAGCGCTAAGCTCGAATCTTAACTTATTCTATGAGCCAACACGTATTGAAAATGGTGAAGCTCCTCTAGACAAAAAAATTCGTGTTGGCGGTATGGTAGTAGAAGGAAGCGTAAAACGTGATAGCGAATCACTCACTGTTTACTTTGAGGTGACTGACTATGTTGCGACAGTGTCTGTGTATTATGAAGGTATCTTGCCAGACCTGTTTGCAGAAGGTGAGGGTGTTGTTGCTACTGGAAAATTAAATAGTAATAAGGAATTTATTGCCGAACAAGTGTTGGCCAAACATGATGAAAATTATATGCCTCCTGAAGTTGCAAAGGCTTTGGAAGGAAAAGAAAAGCCTTCCTACTAGTATTTATTTAATCTGCAAGTTAGAGTAAAAAGCGAAATTTTGACGTGACAGACTATTCGATTATTCCTGAATTAGGCCATTTGGCACTTATTGCAGCGTTACCAACCGCTCTGGTGATGTCAATTTTGCCTTTGCTTGGCGCACAATTTAAAAATCAATTATGGATGCGCTCAGGAATAGTTTTTGCTACTGGTCAGTGGTTATTTTTAGTATTGGCATTTGCTTGTCTTGTCTATGCATTTCTAACAGATGATTTCAGTCTTTTACTAACGGTAAAACACTCCAATACCCTGTTGCCGGATTATTATAAAGTGAGTGCAGTATGGGGTAATCATGAGGGTTCGCTTTTATTATGGGTATTGATACTGGCATCCTGGACTTTAGCCGTTGCCTATTTAGGGCGTTCTTTGCCAGAAACAATCCATGCACAAGTGCTTTCTGTGTTAGGGATGGTCAATGTTGGCTTTTTGTCGTTTATTGTTTTTACTTCAAATCCTTTTACCAGGAACTTGCTTTCTATACCAGTTGAGGGCAATGATCTTAATCCGTTATTACAAGACATTGGTCTTATATTGCATCCGCCAATGCTTTATATAGGCTATGTCGGGTTCTCTGTCGTATTTGCTTTTGCAATCGCTGCGCTCATATCTGGAAAGCTTGATGCGGCCTGGGCAAGGTGGTCAAGACCATGGACCAATGTTGCCTGGGCATTTTTGACCGTAGGCATTGCATTAGGGAGTTGGTGGGCTTATTACGAGCTAGGATGGGGAGGCTGGTGGTTCTGGGATCCGGTTGAAAACGCTTCTTTTATGCCTTGGTTAGCAGGCACAGCGTTAATACATTCCTTGGCAGTAACAGAAAAGCGGGGTGTTTTTAGAAGCTGGACAGTGTTGTTAGCGATACTGGCATTTTCTTTAAGTTTACTTGGAACCTTTTTGGTTCGTTCCGGTATTTTGGTGAGTGTACATGCATTTGCATCTGATCCAACACGTGGATTGTATATTCTTGGCTTTCTTATTGTTGTCATTGGTGGTTCCCTGCTGCTATATGCATTGCGTGCGCCAACGATTAAACCCTTATCAAGCTTTTCATTGGTTTCGCGAGAGTCACTATTATTGATTAACAATATTATCCTGGCGGTAGCTTTATCAGTAGTGTTATTGGGAACACTATTTCCGTTAATAGCCAGCGCAATGAATTTAGGTAGTTATTCAGTTGGTCCCCCTTATTTTAATCGTTTGTTTATTCCTTTAATGATACCGATGATGTTGTTAATGGGTATCGCTTCATCCATACACTGGAAAAAAACACAAATTACGCCATTGATTGTGAAACCCTGGTATATGGGGTTAGTGTTTTCATTGATAACTTCATTTGCCTGGATGTTACAGACTATAAATTGGCTGGATGAGACCTTTTCTATTAGTGGATTCGTAGTAATTACTATAGCGTTATTTTTAATTGTAATGACGCTATATAGTCTTTTCCAAAAAGCTAGTCGAAATAAAACAATCACAAGCGGGTTACAAAAAATTGGGTATAGTTATTGGGGAATGGTTCTGGCTCATGTGGGAATAGGTATTACAGCTATAGGTATTTGTTATACCAGTTTATACAGTCAACAGCGTGATGTACGTATGGGGGTAGCCGATACAGCCAGGTTAAATAATTATACCTTTAATCTAATAAAAATAGAAAATGTAGCTGGTCCAAATTACACAGCGACGCGTGGCAACTTTCAGATTTATTACGATGGTAAATCTGTTACTTATTTAAAACCAGAAAAAAGACTTTATCATGCCGGACGAAATGTAATGACTGAGGCAGCGATACAGGCGAGCTTGTCTAGAGACATATATATTTCTATGGGAGAGCCAATAGAGGATGGTCAGGGTGATTGGGCAATACGTCTTTATATAAAACCTTATGTCAGACTTATATGGTTAGGTTTTTTGTTAATGGGAGTAGGGGGTATTCTCGCAATACTGGATAAGCGTTATCGATTATCAACAATAAAAGTTAAAGAAAACGTACGCTCTGTTGCTACAGATGTTTTAACTCAGAGTAAAGAATAAACTATGAATGCACGTTATAAACTGTTTTTACCGTTAATTGTTTTTATTGTAATAGTGGTAGTTTTTCTGAGTCTGCAGAAACGTATGGCATCTGGTGACTATGATCCATCGGAATTGCCATCTGCACTTGTTGGTAAAAGCCTTCCAGATTTTAATTTAACACAACTTGAAAATGCTGAGCGCCAGTTAAGTCTTAATGATTTGAATGAACTGCCCGCATTACTTAATGTATGGGCCACCTGGTGTATTGCATGTAAAGCTGAGCATGCCTATTTGAATCAGCTGGCTAAAAATGGCATTACTATTTATGGTTTGAATTATAAAGATGCCAGGCCTTCTGCGATGAAATGGTTAGAGAAATTGGGTAATCCTTATCGGCTGAATGTTTTTGATGATGAAGGCGTACTAGGTTTAAATATGGGGGTTTACGGTGCACCTGAAACTTATGTGTTAGATGAAAATGGAATTGTACGTTACCGTCATGTTGGTGTGATGAATGATAGAGTATGGAAAAAAATAATTTTACCGTTAGGAATTAGCTGGTAATGAATAAATTGATAAAGCACATCATTTATTTTCTCTCGGTTTTAATGATTTGGTTTTTTGCATCAATGTCGTCTTATGCCGCTGATGAGTTAATGCAGTTTTCAAATGAAAACGAGAGAGAACGGTATTATCAACTCATTAATGAGTTACGTTGCCCCAAATGCCAGAACCAGAATCTTGCAGATTCCGATGCGCCGATAGCCACAGATCTGCGTAATGAGCTTTTTCGCCTACTTCAGGATGATTACAGTAATACCGACATTATTGATTTTATGACCACACGTTATGGAGAGTTTGTACTTTATAACCCGCCCTTTAATTGGCATACGGTTATTTTATGGGTTTTACCGTTGGCAGTATTTGTTGTGGGGTCAGGATTTCTGCTTCGTTTGATTTTGCAGAAAAAGACAGCACCAACTATAGAATTAAATGATGAACAGCTGGAACAGAAAATTTCTGAGTTATCAAAAGATTTTATAGGTCAAGCTGATGAAAGTGAGGACGAAGACAAAGCGGAAAATAATAATGGAGAGACCAAGTGATGTTGCCGTTATCAACAATCTGGTTTCCTGCATTTATGATGCTTGTCTTAACGCTTTTTATTTTTGGGTTTGTCATTCTAAATGCTCGTTTATCTAAAAAAAATAAGACAGTTGATGCTGAAGCTAAAATCAGGGAAGGTGATATAGGCAGGAAACAAAGTAATTATCAGATTTACCAGCAAAAATTATTGGAGCTGGATGAGCTAAAGAATACATCGGTTATATCTACAGATGAGCATCAACAATTAATACGTGAAGCTAAATTGCAGTATGTTGCCGATGCAGAACAGATAGGTGGGAACGTAAATCAGCTGAATTCGCAAGGGAAAGGAATTATCCTGGCTTCTATATTTGGCATTCTTTTTGTTTCCGGATTTATTTATTCATCAACAGGTTTATCGTTAGGTAGTGGGGACCATTTTGAAATCAGGAAACAGCTTGAAAGGGTTAAGAATTCTCAACAACAGCAAATACAAATAAAAGAGCTGGAGAAGTTGATAAAGTTAATTGAGCAATATAAAACCCCGTTTTCTAGAGATATACCAATGAATCATTTGTTGGTAGAAGCTTACAAAGGATTGGGAAAATATAATGAAGCTATAGGCGTTTTAGATGAACTGGTCGTAAATGTTGAGCAGGATTCCGAGATGCACGCCGATTATCTGGCGATGAAAGCAGAATTTATGTATTTACAGGATATCGCAAATGCTGGTCAACAGGTTGCTGTAAGACCTGTAATTGATGGATTGCTAGAGCAAGCACTTTCTATAAATACTAATCAATTAACGGCATTAAATATGTCAGGAATGTCAGCATTTCTAAAGCAAAATTGGGAGCAGGCAATCAGCTATTGGGAGAGGGCGTTAGTTTTTTATCCACCAGGCCAGCAAGCCCAACTTCTGCAGCAAAGTATCGCTACAGCGAAACAGCGTGCAGGAACTGTACAATCAGAAGAAAATGATACACTTGTTGAAAATAAAGGTATGGATTTACCAAAAATTGCTTCGGCCATTAAATTAAAAGTAGATATTGACCCATCTGTAGTAAAAGAGGAAGATAATCAACAAACGCCGGTTTTTGTATTTGCCAGACCATCTAATGGTATGCGTATGCCGCTAGCTGTAAAACGTTTGACGCTAGCTGACTTGCCAGCAGAGGTAATACTGACTGAAGCTAACCTAATGGCGGGACGTTCGATTGATGGAGAAGATAGTGTATTGGTCAGTGCAAGACTTTCACGTAGTGGTCAACCTGTGTCATCACCAGGTGATAGTGAGGCAGAGATATTATTAGTGGAAGTCATTAAAAATACAAATAGTGAAGAGTTAGATAAAAAAGAAGCGGTGCTCGTTACTATAAATAAGGTTGTAGGGCAGTAAAGTAACAAGCAGCATAGCTTGTGTGTTAATTGTAGGTTTTTATAACTAGGTATATTAAGGAGAGTGAAAATGTTCAAGATGCAATATAAAAGATATCTGTTTTTAAGTGTATTCTTTGTAATAGGGTGTTCAACCAATACATCTTATGATACGGGATGGTCACATACCTGCACTTTACTTTGTAAAAACGTCAGTACTGGTCAGCAGGAGGAAATACAAAGAGTAGGTAAAAACAAAAATTATACTGCTGTATGTAAAGACACAAAACTTACTTGTAAAGCTGGTCGCTCAGCAGCATGTGTAAATACAGCTGACTGGACAAATGATAACGAGCCTTTATATAAGGATTGTTCATCTATAAAGATGGGTGATTGTACAGAAGGTTGTGCTCGTAATTAAATAGAGAGTTGTTAAAGGCCAGGTGATTTTTTATACAGCATAACGTTTTCGTTATGCTGGATGGCGTTGCCTGAGCCTTTAGCAGATTAATTCCTGTTTTTTTCGTTTTTCCTAGCGGCCATTGGTTCCGGTAGCCCAAACTGCAGAACCGTTATTGGTATACAAAACAAGATTACCATCATTTTGCATAATTAAATGCTGGCGATTTGTACCGAGGTTATTGGTTGCCCATATGGGGATACCAGATGAGTTATATAATACAAGATTACCATCCCCTTGTAATACTAGCCTTTTTGCATCTGTTCCGGCTGTGTTTGAAGCCCAAATTGGTGTTCCTCCAGCTTTATAAATTACCAGATTACCGTCATTTTGCATAATTAATCGATACTGATGATTCTTTGATAACAGGGTATTTCCGTTTTCCAATGATTGCCCCACAGATAGCCGATCGGTTGTAGAATCTGGTATTGGTGCAGAGTGATCAAGTAGATTACCACTAACAAGATTGATTTGGGGCCAGTCCTTGAAGTCGCGACCTAGATTATTAAATTGATCCTGGGTGTAATCAACACCAGAGATAGCCCATAATTCTTGATCTGAGTGAGGGTCATAGTTAATGCTACCGTTTGGTGCTCCAGAAATATTAGAAGGCCAATTAAATTGATTGGTTAGCGCATTGATATCAGCGTTAGCGCTACGTAAGTTTGTAATTAACTCAGTTGGAGAAATCTCTGAATTCCTATCAGGGAACAGTGCCATTACGCCAAGTGTATTACTGCTATAAATGGCTATCTGTAAATTTTTTGATGGTGTTGAATAGACACACCATTGATTGAGATTTTTTTCAGTAGGGCTAATAGATAGATCGAGAAGGTTTATATTCGAAAGCTCATCTTCACAATACATTGAGAAGTTACTATTGTTCAGCGCTTGTTTTGAAGGTGTCCAGACTCTTCCTGCACTACATGCAAAGTTTTCGTAAACACAGGTATTGTTGTATTCGTTGTAAGACAGTTCACGCTCTCTTGACCCTTCAACTGTATTCTCATTATAAATAACACCATCTTGGCCCTGAAGATTTCCTCCGGACATCCTGAAACCATAACGATGTGCCTCAACGTTTAAACTATCCAGTATCAGTGTAGTAGATCGCAATACCTGATCAGAACAACTCGCCTGGCCGGGTATAGGTTCGCAGAATGAGTAAGTAGATGGAGTATCTGGTACTACGCCACCAGCAGATAACAAGTAACCTGGACCAGCGCTGTATAGTTCAGGAGAACTTAACTTACCTCGACCAAGGGTTGCAAAATAACTTTTGTCGGTGCTTTGCATTAGAGTTAGCGTTGACCGTGGAATACGGTAAGGGAGTAGGGCAGTATATAAAGTAATGCCACTTCTTGCTTTTAGTCTATTGCCGCTGTTCCAGTGGCTGTAGTTGCTTGCAGGTTCTGCACTTGTTAAATGTCCTCTAGCCAGAGATGTGGTGTCATCGTCATGTGTGCTGTAATGACGTAATTCATGTTTTCTTCGCATTGGTGCCCATCGGTATCCATTCAAACTACCGATGGCATACTTGAACATAATGGTATCGAGCAGTTCACGCGCTTTGGTTTGAACTTTTCCGTCTGCATAAGCCTCCAAGTTTAACAATGCCATTAAAGTAGATTCTGCATAGGGCATGGAATTAAATTCATATAAAGTCGCTTTTATAGTATGGTCTAAAAATTTTTCCAAAAACTCACCAACGCCGTTTGTTTTATTGTCGTACTCAGGTGAGTTATTTCCGTTTTCACGAAGCCACTTGTTTTTTAGGAAGCGTGTTCCTTCAGTTTTTAATATATGGTTTTCCGTTTCTCGAATAAGAGGGAAGAACGGTATACCCAAGGCATCCATGTTTGAAAATAAACTTAAGTTGCCAAAGCCTGACTCATCCATATCTATAAAGAGTTCCAGGCTCGTTAGACCAGAAGTTCCATCTGAAACCAGTAAGCCAAGAAGTTCATTAATTTTATCTTGACCTAGCAAATGGTGAAAGCGCCATAAGATAGTGATCAGGTTTACTTCTGCAAAATCATAGTCAAAGGACGAGCCTGGAATTGACCAGGGTCCTTGTTGTGCAGCCCACTCAATCAATTGTCTGGCATCGTCTGGAGCACTTGTGGCGCCCTCAAGTTCAGCGTTAGCAAGTTTTGCCAGTATTACTCGAGAATATGTTTTTTTGCCACTTTCTGAATTCCACGAATTTTCTGAAAGCGTATAATTTGCGTAATTATCTACGGTTCCCTGAACCAATTCATGATGATCTAACCACTCCACTCGGTCAGTTTGAGGAAGGTGGGTATTTCCAAAAGGAATTTCATCTCTAAAGTAGTGATAGCCCAGAATAACATCAGCGTTGGCTCGGATTAATTCTTGTATAGCTGAGTAAATGAGGTCTTCTGTTTCTAAAAGTCCTGAAAGATCATAATCGATATCGTTGTCATCAAGAAAATCCTGAAGACCGAGACTTAAGCCTGTTTCTATAAGGAAGACTTCAATAGTTCGTAATGTAACCTTGAATGATTCATCAAATTCTGGATTTTCAGCGAAGAAATCTTCAATAAAGTTTGTGTCAGGGTTTACATCAAGTTCATCGTGGATGATGACAGTCATTTTTTCCCAAGGACCTATAACATCTCGATTAACTCTGACATTTCCATCGCTTTCAGCAACGACGTATTTTCCAGTTTTCATACTTTGTAAGGAGATTAAATCGCCATGTCCTAAGCATCTATTGTTATCTGAGTGATTGAAAATTCTAAATTTTATTTCATCGGGTGCTTGCAAAATATTGGAAGTGAAGAAAAAACTGGCAGTCAAATCATTTTGGTTTTGCAAACTGTCACCAACCAGGTGGCTTGGATGCCAGTACCAATTGTTTCCACTATTAATTGTTATTGTCTCTCCATGACGAATACAACGGCCATCATCTAAATCATTAAGCCTCATTTTTTCCCAAGCACCAATAGAGGTTCTATTAGCATTAAGTGCAGTACCGCCATTTAGCTCAGAGACAAAGTATTTATTTTGCCAGCTTTTAAAACTGACTTCATAGTGTGCAGCATCGGCTGTATTTAAAAGTAAAACGGTTAGAGATATGTGTATTAAAAGCAGATGTACTGTATTTGAAGAGTTCAGTCTAAAATGGATATTCAATTTTTTTCTCCTGATTAAAGAGGCTGAGAAGATATTGAGAGATGAATTGTTTTGAAAGGTATTGTTTAGATAACAACCCAGAAAGGCGGCAATTTTAATCGGATTCAGGGATAATAAAATCTGTCAAATCAGGCCGAACTTTAGTCAGTTTGTATATTTACAGTGCGATATAAGAAGTAAATGGAGTTAGGTGAGTTGCTATTAAACAGCAAAGCATTGGCTTCTTTCCAAGCCTTGTTTTCGCATAATCAGGACATATAGTCAGATAAGCTATTGTTAATTAAAAAGAATATAGAAAAATGATATTTTCAATAACTCTGGCCCAGGTTTTGCGTTATTCCTTGATAAGTTAACAATTGATGTTCAATTAGCCATTTTATTGGCGCATATCAGGGTGTAATGCAGTTATGGCAGAAGAGGAAAGTGGACAGGAGCGTACCGAACAGGCAACCCCAAAACGGCTAGAAAAGGCTAGAGGCGAAGGGCAGGTAGCGCGATCTCGTGAGTTGGGAACCACCTTGCTATTAATGACGGGAGGTGTTGCGTTATTGCTTATGGGAAAAGCAATAACTGAAAAAATGGTCGGTTTGATGACATTTAATTTGAATTTTGATCGAGCTGCAGCAACAGATCCTGCTGCAATGTTCAGTTACATTGAGCATTCGATTTCCAGTGTTATCTGGCTTGTTAGCATACTTTTATTTTTACTATTGGTTGCAGGTATTATCGGAGCAATAGGGTTAAGTGGCTGGATTTTGAGTGTTAAGCCGTTAACACCAAGACTATCCAGATTAAATCCGTTAGAAGGTTTAAAGCGAATGTTTTCGATGAAAGCATTGGTGGAGCTTTTTAAGGCATTAGCCAAATTTTTATTAGTGGCAACAGTAGCGGTAATCGTATTGCTATTAATGCAGGATAATTTATTAGCGCTTTCTTCACAGGGCTTGTGGCCAGCTTCTGTGAGTGCTACCAGAATAGTGTTATTGTCTGCTCTAATGATGAGTGCAGCAACGTTGTTGATTGCTTTTATTGACGTGCCTTATCAGATTTATGATCATGCCAAAAAGTTGCGAATGACACGTCAGCAAATCAAGGATGAGTTTAAAGATTCTGAAGGAAAGCCGGAAGTCAAAAGCCGTATTCGTCAATTACAGCGTGAGTTTGCACAGTCACGAATGATGTCAGCTATTCCTGACGCCGATGTTATCATCACAAACCCTGAACATTTTTCTGTCGCTTTAAAATACCAGTTAGAAGGTAATTCAGCGCCAAAAGTTGTGGCGAAGGGAAGTGATCAAATTGCTTTGAAGATTCGTGAAATAGCAAATCATTATGAAATACCTCAAATCAGGTCTCCTTTACTCACTAGGGCTGTCTTTTATACCACTGATATAGATCAGGAGATTCCTGAAAAGCTCTATCTTGCAGTGGCGCAGGTATTGGCGTTTATTTTCCAATTGCGTAAACGTAATAACAAAAAGCCGACAGCAAATCAGGTAAGTCGTTTAAATAGAGAAATATCAGTACCAACTGAATATCAGTTTGATGAAGAGGGCTGTTTGCTAGAAACATAAAGTTGGTTCGTTTTTTGCTGAATATGATGGAGAGGAAAATTTTGTCAATTTTCTGTCGAGCAATGCCGATGTTTTAATCAAATCGGCAACATTTGTGACGGGAATTTTTAAGGGCGATATAACACTTATTGAAAGTGATTAAATGGGCGAATAGATAGAGGTAATTTTCTAACATGGCTGAACAGGCGCTAGGCCGTTTTGGTGGTATGGCTCAAGGCAATATAGGTGTGCCACTGTTATTACTGACTTTGTTGGGCATGATGACTTTGCCTATACCTCCCTTTTTGCTTGATACGCTTTTCTCATTTAATATCGCTCTCTCCATCGTAGTTCTGTTAGTTTCAGTTTATTCTCTACGCCCTCTGGACTTTGCTGTTTTTCCCAGTATTTTATTAATTGCTACGTTATTGCGTTTATCGCTTAATGTTGCCTCAACACGTGTCGTTTTACTTGAAGGACACAATGGCGGCGATGCAGCAGGAAAAGTAATACAGGCATTTGGAGAAGTTGTTGTTGGCGGAAATTATGCTGTCGGCCTGGTGGTTTTTCTCATTCTAGTGATTATAAACTTTGTAGTGATAACCAAAGGTGCTGGCCGTATTTCAGAAGTCAGTGCCCGATTTACTCTGGATGCTATGCCAGGAAAGCAAATGGCAATCGATGCCGATTTAAATGCAGGTATTTTATCGCAGGAAGAGGCTAAAGCACGTCGTCAGGAAGTAAGTAGTGAAGCCGATTTTTATGGCGCAATGGATGGTGCGAGCAAGTTTGTAAGAGGAGATGCTGTTGCCGGCATCCTGGTCTTATTGATTAATATTATTGGTGGTCTGGCTGTTGGAATGGCGCAACATGACCTGGATTTTTCAAGAGCTCTTGAAGTTTATACTTTGCTTACTATTGGTGATGGTCTGGTAGCACAAGTACCTTCATTATTACTATCAACAGCGGCTGCAATTATGGTGACCCGTGTTAATAGTGAAAGTGATATGCGTCAGCAGGTATTTGACCAGATGTTTGCTTCTCCAAAAGTACTTGCTGTAGCTTCTATGACGTTAATCATTATGGGGCTTGTGCCAGGCATGCCTCACATGGCATTTCTTACTTTAGGTGGAGTTTGTGCATTAGGCGCCTATCTGCTCAAGAAAAAACAAGAAGAACAGGCCCAAACACTTGAACGACAACAACAGGAAAGAGCTGAACTGGAAACGCAACAAAGTCAAAACACGTCAAAAGAGCTGGATTGGGATGATGTTGCACCCGTTGATATTATTGGTCTGGACGTTGGGTATCGTTTAATTCCAATGGTTGATAAAAATCAATCCGGTGAGTTATTAGGAAGAATAAAAGGAATACGTAAAAAACTTTCTCAAGAGTTAGGCTTTTTGGTTCCTCCTGTTCACATACGAGACAACCTTGAATTACAGCCGAATGGCTATCGTATTTATTTAATGGGCGTATTGGTAGGAGAATCAGAGGTCCATCCTGATAGGGAAATGGCAATTAACCCTGGCCAGGTTTTTGGCACATTGGAAGGAATAGCAGTGAAGGATCCGGCTTTTGGTCTTGATGCGGTATGGATAGATCCAGCACTTAAAGAGCATGCCCAGACACAAGGCTATACGGTGGTTGATGCCAGTACGGTTGTTGCGACTCATCTTAATCAGCTTCTTCAAAAATATTCTTATGATTTACTTGGTCACGAGGAAGCGCAGCAAATGATAGACAGGCTGGCCAAGCACGCGCCCAAGCTTGCTGAAAATCTTGTGCCAGACTCGGTTTCGATGAGTATTTTATTGAGGGTGCTTAAAGGATTACTTGCGGAACAGGTTCCAGTGCGAGACTTTAGAACAATTGCTGAGACGTTAGTGGCCAATGTTGCAGTGAATCAGGATCCAGCGCGATTAATTGAGGCTGTTAGGCAAGCTTTAAGTCGTTCGATTGTTCAGGAGTTATTTGGATCGGAAAAGAATTTGCCTGTTATGACATTATCCATGTCGATGGAGCAGGTATTGATGCAATCGTTAAAGCAGCAAGCTGCTGGTGAAGCAAGCCTGGAACCAGGTCTGGCTGAAAAGCTACAGCGGGCAATTAACGATACAGCAAATCAACAGGCGATGAAGGGGCATCCAACGGTTTTACTGGTTGCTGCACCTCTACGGACATTAATGGCTAAATTATGTAAATTCAGCCAACAGACGATTTCTGTATTGTCATACAATGAAATTCCAGAAGAAAAACAAATTACTATTGAAGGTACTGTAGGTTAACTATGAATAGCGTATCAAACCATTTTGCAAGTGTATTTTGTGTTTTTTCCGCCATGGATAAATTTCATTGGCAGCACATTAGCATTTTGCTCTAATAAGCAATGGAAAATGATACTTTAAATTGAGTGTTTACTATGCCAGAAACTAATAAAGAACATCGAATTGTTGCTGTTAATATGCAGCAAGCCATGAGAAAGCTTACAGAACAGCTAGGTGCAGATGCCGTTTTACTTTCATCGCGTAAAATTGATCGAGGAGTAGAAATTATAGGGCTTCCGGCTGGTGTTAACTTATCAGAGTATCAGTCACGTCAAACAAATAATGCATCTAAGCCCTATAACGCACAATCAGGAAGTCGAGCTGCATTAGAGCGCAGTATTTCAGAGAGTATTGCTCAAGGTAATCCAGCAACAGATACACAATCGGGTAGTTTATCGAGTGATCATAAAAAGCTGGCAGAAGCCAGTCTTGAAGCACTTTCGGCAAATGATATCGCCAAATTACTCAATACAGAACTTCCTGGACCTAAAGAAAGTTCAGATCATCATTTGTCTCAAAATACAGAAGCTGGAAAAACAGAAACAGGAAAAATCGGGCAAAGTAGAGAAGCATTAAGTGCTTCATTGTCTAAATTAAAATCAAGGTATGCTGGTATTCTTGGTGATATGGTTTCTAAAGATTCATCTACTCAGGAACAGGCTGATGTTAGTGAAAAAAATACTCGCTCTGAAACTGTGAATGTATCTGAGGGACACTCACAGCAACCTTCTTTTAGAGAACCTGATTTAACTGAAGATTACTTTTATAAACCAGAGAGTAAGAATGTATCTGCAAATCCGTTGGCTCAAGCTTCTTCGGATAGAAGAAGTGACGATAACGCCGTAATGAAGGAAGCGATTGATACATTGACCCGACAAGTCGATAAATTGTCGATGATATTGGCAGAAAAAGAGCAACAAGCAAAAGAAAGTAAAAAAATATCTCTTGACAATGAAGATAATACGACAAGAAAAGAAGCGTTAGATGTTTTTTTCAAGCAGAATGCATCGACTTCTAAATCAGCAAATTTTGTGGTAATTAATCGTTTGCAACAAATGGGCCTGGAAGAATCAGTTGCCAAGGCGCTTGTGTATACATCTGAAGTGAATGCTGAAAATAGCAATAAACCTTCGAAGACAAGTTCTGATTCCTTATCGGCAAAGATTGAAAGTCTATGGAAAAGAAGCCTTAAACAATTAAGCGCTATTCTTCCATTGAACAAGCAAAATATTTTTGAAGCAGGTGGCATTTTCTGTTTTGTAGGGCCAGCCGGTTCAGGCAAAACCAGTGTGTTAGCCATGGTTTTAGCCCAATATATTTTGCAAGGAAAAGCTGAAGATATCGCTGTTATACAACACGCTCATTCAGCGCCGTTAAGTCGTTTGGTAAAAGGTTTTGGTATACCTTTATTTGAGGTAACCCAGCAGCAGCCACTGACAGAAGTACTTTCTCTTACCAATCAATATCGTACAGTACTTATTGATACCTGGAGTCTGGACGAAAAGGACTCTCATGCTGACTCTTATTTAAAGGCTGTCAGAGGTACAAATCAGCCAATAAAAGAAGTGATAACTATGCCTGCTATGGCTGATATAAATTATATGCAACAGGTCATAAGTGATTATAAAAGTCCGCAAACAATAGGTTGTTTGTTGACCTTCTATCAAAAAATAGAATCATTGGGTGGTGTAATCAGTCTATTATTATTGGAACAGTTAAATATAGTGATGGTATCTGATGGAGTGGTGTTGCCACAGCATTTATTCCTGCCAGAGAAAAAACAGTTAATTGATCGTATGTTATATATGATGGATTGCTCGGTATTGGACGAAGCTGCTGATCTGTTAGCTAATCCCTTATTAGGAGCCAATAAACCGGTCAATACGAAACAGATAGATACTAAAAATGTGTCTGAGGGAAGTACTTCTACTCCAGAAAAGAAACTAACGGGCGACATTAAAGATGAGTTAGAGGAAACAGACGATTTAAATTATCACATAGACCAACCTGATCCTAAATATTCGAAGAAAATTCCCAGTAATGATAAACAGGATTTAAAAGTCGAAGATTATGGAGATAGCCATTGGGATATATTTGAAGACGACGTTAGTAAGGATATGACGGAACACAATACTTGATACGTGCTATATGAATACTGAGAAATCAAAATAGTATGTTAGTAGTATGATTTACATGAAAGTAAACACAGTTTGTTGGGCAATTTAAATTAACTTTCGGGAACGAATTATGCAAACCCAGATGCAAAATAGCACAAATACGATGGGTTTATCATCATCTTACAAATTAACAAGAGTGATCGCTATTACCGGTGGAAAAGGTGGTGTAGGGAAGTCTAACGTTGCGATAAATCTTGCTGTAGCTTTGGCTAAGGAAGGTCAGCGCGTATTGCTACTGGATGCTGATCTAGGTTTGGCAAATATCGATATTTTATTGGGTTTGCGGCCTTCGTTAACATTAGAACATGTTTTTGCCGGAGAAGCTGATCTCAAAGAAATTATTCTCGAGGGGCCAGAAGGCATAGGGATCATTCCTGCCAGTTCGGGAACACAAAAGTTAACCCAGTTATCAAAACAGGAACACGGTGGTTTAATTGCAGCATTTAGTGAATTGACCGGACAATACGATGTGCTATTAATTGATACAGCAGCAGGTATATCTGATGGTGTCGTCAGCTTTGTACGAGCATCTCAAGAAGTTATAGTAGTTGTATGTGATGAACCATCATCGGTTACCGATGCTTATGCTTTAATTAAATTGTTAGACAGGGATTTTGGTGTTAGTCATTTTCGCATTCTGGTGAACCAGACCCGTGGGAAAAAAGAGGGTAAAGCATTGTTTGAAAGATTGATTCATACTACAGAGCAGTTTCTTGATGTCAGGCTGTCTTATGCTGGAGAGATACCTTATGATGATTCATTGCGAAGAGCAGTGAAAACACAACGAGCATTGTTAGATATGTATCCTCGATCACAAGCTTCCCAGAATTTTGAAAAATTGGCAAAAGAAGTAATGAACTGGCCCTGCCCATCAGGTTCATCAGGGAATACAGAATTTTTTGCCGAACAGTTGTTTGCAGCTAATAATAACTTGACCTAAACGTTACTGGATTACTATTTCGGATTATTGCATGCCACAAATCCAGCCTTATAGTGCAGAAGCACAATCTAACGCAACGGACATATTGCAAAAACATGCGCCTTTGGTGAAGCGTATAGCACATCACTTATTGGCAAGGCTGCCAGATCATGTGCAACTTGATGATCTGGTACAAGCCGGCTTAGAGGGCTTACTTGAGGCTGCCAATAATTTTGAATACGATCGAGGTGCCAGTTTTGAAACTTATGCGGGTATTCGTATAAGGGGCGCAATGCTCGATGAAGTTAGACGAGGTGATTGGTCGCCACGTTCTGTGTACAGAAATGCCAGGAGAATTGCAGAAGTATACTCCAGACTGGAATCCACTCTCTCGAGAACACCCACAGATGCTGAAATGGCAGAGGCATTAGAAGTTGAAATTGTTGAGTATCAAACAATGGCGCGCCATAGCCTTTGCGCAAAGTTATCAAGCCTTGATGAAAGTATTAGTGATGAACAGAGTTCATCAAAAATTGATACTGTTGCTTCTTCAATGCCTGGGCCTGAACAACTTGTTCAGGATGAAGATTTAAAAGAGCGGTTGATCGAAGCGATTAATGAGTTGCCAGAAAGAGATCGTCTGTTACTTAACTTATATTATTTTGAAGAACTCAATTTAAAAGAGATCGGTAAAATACTGGGTGTCAGTGAATCAAGGGTGAGTCAATTGAACTCACAAGCGGCTATAAAATTAAGAGCAAAATTAATTGAATAATAATTGCTCTTTTTGTTTGATTGTCGTTCTTTTTAATGCGTTATCAACCTCTTGAATATCCATATCTTTTTTGATTCTTAACAATATTGCGAGCTACTCCACTATCAATTTTTTGTTCATCTTCTAGACTTTATTAGATACTTGGCAACAGCTCTGGTTTTTATTTGTAAAAATAAAGCCATTGAGTCGTTGCTGTTTGATGAATGGAAATAACGATTTGGAGAGCTAATGCCTAATCAATACGAATTCCGTCTATTTGATGAAGCTGGTAGCCATGAAGAAAGCCTGGTAAAGGTTTTTAGTGATATCAGTGAACTTGAATATGAAATTACACGATTGATTACCTGTTTGAATGCAATAACACATACTCGCAATGCATCAGTATTGATGCAATTAAGAGAACATTGCATTAGGTTAGAACATTTGATTTTTCATTACGAGGCGAGTATTGGTGCCAGAACAGATCTTGATAGCCAGTTAGAAGAATTGAAAGCACTTGTTAGACATGCAAGAAAGTTAACATGTGTGCCACTAAAACCCATGAAAGCTGAGGGTAATATCACCAGATTATTACCAGAAGATAATCTTTCTTCTGATGCCCGTTTTGAACATATTTTATCTTCTTTAGATATACCGGCATTATTAGCTCCAGAAACAAGTGAAGAAGAACATAAAAGGTCTGTTAGTCAACGACCAATGCATTTAGTAAAAAAATAAACTGACAGGAATATAGAAAAAAGGAAAGAAAAGGATTATTGAAAATGGATTTTTTAAGTCTTCTAGGTGTTATCCTTGCTTTTGCAGCAATCATTGGTGGAAACTTTCTCGAAGGTGGGCATCTAACCACATTAATGAATGGACCAGCAGCGTTAGTTGTGCTGGGTGGAACTTTGGGTGCTGCTGCTATCCAAACGCCAAGGCCGATTTTTTTTCGCGCGTTAACAATGTTTAAAGATGTTTTTATAGCACATCGTTATGACCTTAAAGAGCAGGAAAAAAAAATACAGACATGGTCCAAAATAGCTCGCCGTGATGGATTGATAGCTCTGGATAAAATTGTTGCTTCAGAAAAAAATTCTTTTTTAAAAAAAGCGCTGTCGTTGTTATCTGACGGAAGTGAGCCTGAGCATATTCGAACCACTCTAGAGCTTGAGCTCGCTGGAAGAGAGAGGCAAGTTAGAGATGCGGCCAATGTTTATGATGCAATGGGCGGCTATGCTCCAACTATCGGGATTATCGGCGCTGTATTGGGGCTTATTCATGTCATGGGTAATTTAGCTGATCCCTCACAGTTAGGCACAGGGATAGCAGTAGCGTTTGTTGCGACAATTTACGGAGTAGGATTGGCAAACCTTTTATTGCTGCCTGTAGCAAATAAAATACGTGCGAATATGCTGCATGAAACAATTGTTAGAGAAATGGTTATTGAGGGAGTAATGTGTATTGCTGAAGGTCAGCACCCAAGAACAATTGCAGAAAGATTAAAAGGATTCTATGCGCAAGTCTGATAATCCAGAAAGCGATGGCATCGTACCTGAACAATACAACAGGTATGCACTGCGAAGAAATCGTTATCAGGAGTTAAATGATATCGAATTAGCCCAATCAGCTAACAGAGGAAGGTGGCTGGTTTCTTATGCTGACTTTATGACACTGTTAATGGCTTTTTTTGTCGTTATGTATTCAGTATCTATCGTAAATGAAGATCAATATCGAGTGCTTTCTGACGATATTATGGAAGCATTTAATTCTCCCGCTGCAGATGTTGAGCATGCAGTGTTAGAAGGGGTGCCGGATCTTTCACACAGTAAAACACCGATTGATCTTGAGGGTTCAGCAGTTGAAGATAATCCTGGTAGAGATATGAATGAATTGCCAGCGAATTTTTTTCAGCTTAAGGAAGCAATAGCAGCTAAATTCGAAAACCTGAATGAAAATGAAATGGTTCAGGTTAATGGAAATGAACGATGGTTAGAAATTCGTCTGGACTCATCCATCTTATTTTCAAGTGGAGGGGCAGATTTAGCGAAAGAGTCAGAAGCTTTATTGCAAGCTATTGCTGAAAAGCTTGTCGAATATGACAATGTTATTCGAGTCGAAGGTTTTACTGACGATGTTCCGGTAAGCGGAGGCAGGTTTGCTTCGAATTGGGAGTTATCCAGTGCCAGGGCTGCAGCTGTTGTAAAAGAGTTAGCTTCAATGGGTATTCAGCCAGAACGAATGGCTGCAGTAGGTTATGGGGAGTTTCAGCCAATAGCCAGCAATAAAACAGCCGAGGGGCGATCGAAAAATAGGCGCATTGTTGTAATGGTATCAACCCGGAAAAAATTACGTATGGATGCCATTCCACTTAATCCTGAAATAGTTACGGAATATTCCAAGCGAGAACCCTTGCCAGATGGGCAGTTAGTGAGAGGTTTAGAAGTTAACCCTCGTGAGGATGCATTAATCTGGCTAGAACGCTCAATGAGTCGTTCAACATTGTCTGACCTGGGCCCAAAGCAATCTATTGATACAGAGGCATTAGAAGACCAAAAAAGAGAAGTGATCGATCTTGAGCAGTTGGATGACATTGGTGAAACACTTTAAAATTATCATTTAGCTTATTTCAATCTTTATCATAATTGGCCGATAAATAATGAAAATGGCCTGTAGCATAACCATTACTTAAATTAAATTCTGTTAAGCCTGAGTTAAATGGTGATTTCTGTGGATAAAATGCTGTGATTTGTTGATAAACGGCATTCAAGCCAAATAGATATTGCAAAATTGTTATTGTATGTCTTGCACTTAGAAGCTTTGTGTAAGAAACTTCGGGATTATCGATAGCCATCGATCTCAGGCTATTTCGGTTAACAATGAGGAGACAGAAGAGTGCGTGTTTGGTCAGTTGCTAACCAAAAAGGTGGTGTTGGTAAAACAACATCTGCTGTTGTACTTGCCGGCCTTTTGGCTGAGAGTGGAAATCGGGTTCTCGTCGTAGATCTTGATCCGCATGGCTCAATAACCAGTTATTTTGGTTATGATCCCGATAAAGTCATGGCTTCAAGCTATGCTTTTTTTCAACAGGAAGCACCTCTAAAATCTGAAGCGGTTCTTGCTCTTTGTGCAAAAACTTCTTTGCCTTCACTATCTTTAATTCCTACTTCACCGGCACTAGCTACAGTTGAACGTCAAATGACCGGAAAAGATGGTATGGGATTGAGGGTGAGTCGGGCATTGGCTGAAGTGAGTGACTCTTTCGATTATGTGATACTTGATTGTCCCCCGGTTCTTGGTGTTCTTATGATCAATGCTCTAGCAGCTTGCGAACGCTTGATTATTCCAGTACAGACTGAATTTTTAGCACTAAAGGGTTTGGAGCGTATGACCCGCACCTTGCAGATGGTTCAAAAAGCAAGGCCTAATCCTCTTGCCATAAATATAGTGCCAACTATGTTCGATCGAAGAACTCAGGCTTCCGTATCATCGCTTAATAGTTTGAGAAAGTTTTATCCCACACAATTATGGCGTTCTGCAATACCAGTAGATACACGTTTGAGAGATGCAAGTAAAGCAGGCGTTGTTCCATCGGTTTATGACCCTGATGGTCGTGCCGTTCGGGCATATAAACAATTGCTAAGCCAGATACTGTCAGAAGAGAAAGCAGTAGCAGATAAAAAAGCAGAGTTGGCTTAATAGATCATCTGCCTATTTTTTATAACAGGTTAACAAAGGGCAGTGACATGTGTTTTATTGGAGCAGTCATAATACAAAAATGAAAAGATATTCTGATCCAGATATGGCCTTGCAATGCTACATAGATAGTTTGTTATCTGTGCAGACAGTGCTTCCCCAGGCTGCTGATAATTTGAAAGAGATATCGGGTGATAATGATCTTTCTCCATCAAAGCAAAAAAAAACCAATGCATTTCTCAAACACTTTAGTTTTGCACAAACGAGTAAGAAATCGCTAAGAAAAAAATCGTTAGAAAAAAAACAAGATAAAAAAGATGGCGAGAAACAATCATACGAAACAATCTCAGCTGTAGATAATTCTTTATCACAATCGGAGACTGATACAAGCGCTCAACACCCAGTAAAGCCTGTCGATTTATCTCAGAAAACAATAGAAAATTGCCAAGTAGATTTAGCTGAATTATTAAAATTTGAAATTCTGGGTATGCCCTTTTATTTAAATAGCTCATCTGTTGAAGTGGTTTATAAGGTAAACGTGGCCGATTTAAAAATGTCGAGTACAGCATTAGCTGCAAATGATGAGAGTCCACCCTGGTTACTTGAAGATACACAAGCAGATTTTACGGAAATTTGGGCATGTAACAGCAAGCGTTCAAATTCGAATGTTGTGTTAGTTGATACCGCAAAACTGCTTCTGCCAGAAAGATATAACATCAACATATTATCAAAATATAAAATTATACTTAAGTTGTTAGATTGTGATTGGTCTTTGTTGGTAGAGGATTGGTCACAAAATCAGTCTATTGATAAAGAGGATGTTCGCTGGAATAAAAACTCAACGCGCAGAGAGTGGCTTGCGGGTTCAGTAAAAGGCGGGCGCGGTATGTTAATAGATTCAGATGCATTGATCAGGTGTTTATTAGCCGATACGGTATTGTTAAGTTAATAATTTACTATACGTTGTAAGTGACAGTTAGTTGATAATAGTGAAATCATTATTAACAAATGTTTTTAAGATAACTCTTGGTTAGAAAGTAATTGATATTGGAAAAACCGGTTTGGAATGAATTTATTAGCTTATAGCTCTTTTGCTCTTGCCTTATTAGCCATGGTTTTTGGTGTTAGTGCTTTGTTGAGTCTGCGTAAACAATACAAAGTGCAGGCTGAGATAGAAAAGAATATCAAACAAATTCTGCAATCCCTAAGCATACTTCGTGATAGCGAAAAAGGCCTGGGTGACAAGTTGGTGAGTTTTGAAAAGAAACTGAATCTTGCGCTTAAAGCCGATACATCTGGTCATGATGCAGAAGAAAATGCTTTTGCAATCGCTGCTCATATGTTGCGAGAGGGAAGGAATTACGAAGATATCATGGAAAGTATAACAATAACGGAGTCAGAATTGCGCTTGATTCAAATGATAGAAGAAGCCTCTATTGAGCTAAAAGCGGAGTCCAACCAAAGCTCCTAAGTCAAATTACGACAATTCTTACCAGCTTCGGGGGTGTTTTTGTGAAACATCTCCTAAATAATCCAATAAAAACTGTGCATCAGCATCATTTTTAGGTAAAATCCGCGCCGCTCTTCAAGGCTATCAAAGCCATTAAAGAGTCAAACAAACGAGGATCAATTCCTTAATTTTAATTCTCACATGCATCGTCACAATACCTTGGGTGCTTTTTCTTTTAATGTATTGAAAGAATAAAGTTGGGTCATTGGGATGTGTGGAGGCATAACCCTTATACAGGACTTATATTATGGCTACTACAGTTAGCATGCGTGAGCTATTACAGGCTGGCGTACACTTCGGTCACCAGAGCCGTTTCTGGAATCCTAAAATGGCACCTTATATTTTTGGTGCACGCAATAAAATTCATATCATTAATCTCGAAAAAACTGTTCCTGCTTTTAATGAAGCGCTGGCTTTTATTGAGCGTCTTGCGGCTAGCAAGAATAAGATTCTTATTGTAGGAACCAAGCGTGCAGCAAGCAAAATTGTTAAAGAAGAAGCAGAGCGTTGTGGTATGCCTTTCGTCAGTCACCGTTGGTTAGGTGGTATGCTGACAAATTACAAAACAATACGTGCATCAATAAAAAAGTATCGTGATCTTGAAACACAAGAATCTGATGGTACTTTTGATAAATTAACCAAAAAAGAAGCGTTAATGCGTCGTCGCCAAAAAGACAAGTTAGAAAAAAGTATTGGTGGTATAAAAGATATGGCAGGTTTGCCAGATGCGTTATTCGTAATTGACGTTGATCACGAGCGCATTGCTATTACTGAAGCTAACAAACTGGGTATTCCGGTAATTGGTGTAGTTGATTCCAATAGTGATCCGGATGGCGTTGACTATGTGATACCTGGTAACGATGATGCGATTAGAGCAATCAAGTTGTACATGACTATTGTTTCTGAAGCTTGTATGTCTGCTTCAGGGAATAATCTAGGTGCAAAAGATGAGTTTGTTGAAGTCTCTGATGCTCAGTAGATAAAGAAGGCCTTCCAACAAATTTAAATGTAATTACATACCATTTCACTTGCCGGTTTTCATCAGTATAAAACTGGCAAGCTCGAGATGGAGAACATTTTGAAATTTCACTTTAAAAAGATTTTTTAGGAGAAGAACATGGCTGAAATAAAAGCGACCATGGTTAAAGAGCTGCGTGATCGCACAGGCCTTGGCATGATGGAGTGCAAAAAAGCACTAACAGAAGCAGAAGGTGATATCGATGCTGCAATTGAAGCGCTTCGTAAAAGTAGTGGCATGAAAGCAGCAAAAAAAGCAGGTCGAACTGCTGCTGAAGGTGCAGTAGCTATTAAAATTGCAGATGATGGTAAGACAGCGGCAGTTGTTGAAGTTAATAGTGAAACTGACTTTGCAGCTCGTGATGAGAACTTCCTTGAGTTTGTTAATAAAGTTGTAGATGCAGTTTTTGTTTCAAAAAATACTGACCTCGCAAGCCTGGACCTTGAAGATAACAGGCAGGCACTGGTTCAAAAAATTGGTGAAAACATTACTGCAAGAAGAGCAGAAATGTTAGAGGGAGATGTGATTGGTGGTTATGTTCACAGCAATGGAAAAATAGCAGTTATTGTGAATCTGTCAGGTGGTGATGCTGAATTGGCAAAAGATGTTGCTATTCATATTGCTGCAACAAACCCGCAAGTAGCCAAGCCAGAAGATATGTCCCCTGAAGCTGTAGAAAAAGAGAAGGCTATTTATGTAGCTCAAGCGGCAGATAGCGGCAAACCTGCCGAGATCATTGAAAAGATGGTTGAAGGTAGGGTTCGCAAATTTTTGGCAGAGAATAGCCTTGTAGAGCAACCATTTGTAAAAGATCCAGATCAGAAGGTTGGGCAGCTACTGAAACAGGGTGGTGCGGATATTATCGGTTTTGTTCGTTATGAAGTTGGTGAGGGTATTGAGGTAGAGCAAGTTGATTTTGCCGCTGAAGTGGCCGCACAGGTTCAACAAAGTAGTTAAAAAAAGGGCGTTAAAGCCCTTTTTTTTAATCTGGTATTTAAAACATTGTTTTTATCTAAAGGTCATAACCTTGGTTAGAGATAAGCTTACAATTTTAATTCGAATTAAAATGAGATCGATTTATGAATAGTTCACCTTCTGATCGAAAATATAAACGTATTTTGCTAAAACTTAGCGGAGAGGCATTACAGGGTGATCAGGACTTTGGTATTGATCCAAAAGTACTGGATAGAATGGCATTAGAAGTTGGTCAACTGGTTGGTATAGGTGTTCAGGTTGGCCTGGTAATTGGTGGAGGTAATTTATTCAGAGGAGCCGCTCTGAGTGCTGCTGGGCTTGATCGTGTCACTGGCGACCAGATGGGAATGTTGGCGACTACCATGAATGCTCTGGCAATGCGTGATGCTTTGGAGCGCGCGAATATTGCCACAACGGCGATGTCAGCTATTCCAATGAGTGGGGTGGTTGATCGATATGACAGGCGATCTGCTTTACACTGTCTGGCGCGAGGTGATGTGGTTATTTTTTCGGCAGGAACAGGAAATCCTTTCTTTACAACCGATTCGGCCGCTGCTTTAAGGGCTATAGAAATGGATGCCGATTTAATGCTGAAGGCGACCAAAGTAGATGGTGTTTATGATGCTGACCCAATGAAAAACCCGGATGCAAATAAATTTGAGTGCTTGAGTTACAGTGAAGTTTTAGAGAGAAAATTAGGCGTTATGGATTTAACAGCTATCTGTCTTTGCCAGGATCATAAAATGCCAGTAAGGGTGTTTAAGATGGAAAAGCCAGGAGCGCTTGTGAATATTATAGTGGGCGAAAATGAGGGCACATTGATAGAATAAGCGATTGGTTTTCGGTTGATTATCGTAAACTCCAAGCCAATTTTGTTAGATATTATCTAGTGGCGAATCGTAATATGTTATTGAAGAGGGCAAGCCGTGTTAAGTGAATATAAAGACGATGCATCAGAGCGCATGCAAAAAAGTGTTGACGCTTTAGGAGTTGCTTTTAACAAGATTCGAACCGGGAGAGCGCATCCCAGTATTCTTGATAGTGTGCGAGTTAGCTATTATGGAAGTGAAACCCCTCTGAGTCAGGTAGCTAATGTTACGGTGGAGGACAATCGAACACTTTCAATTACACCTTGGGAAAAAGGAATAGTACCTGATGTAGAGAAAGCACTAATGAAATCAGATTTGGGGCTTAACCCATCTACGGCAGGTGATGTCATTAGAGTAGCAATGCCGGCTTTAACAGAAGAAACACGCAAAGGATATATTAAGCAAGCTCGTTCAGAAGCGGAAGTAGGCCGTGTTTCTGTACGCAATATTCGCCGGGATGTATTAGCAGATATTAAAGAATTGCAAAAAGCCAAAGAAATTTCCGAGGATGAAGAGCGAAAAGCACAAGAAGACGTTCAAAAGTTAACTGATAAGTATGTAGCAAAGATTGATGAGGCACTAAAAGCAAAAGAGGCCGACCTTCTTGAAATATAATCATATTTGCCATTAAGCAACGACCTGTTTTATCTTCATCATTATCATTCCGATGTGCAATCTATCTGAATGTAATCCTGAAACACATATTATAAGTTCAGTATGGTTATGAAATTTCTCGACAGTGCTAAACGTAATAATAAATCATATCAAGAGAAGGGTAACTATACTTCTCTTAAGCCCGTGAATGTTGAAAAACATTTAATACCGAAGCACGTAGCAATTATCATGGATGGTAACAATCGTTGGGCAAAAAATAAAAATATGCCTGGAATAGCAGGCCATCGTAATGGGGTAGAAGCTATCCGTAAAGTACTTTCTGCATGTGAAGAGTTTGGCATAGAAGTACTAACACTTTTTGCTTTTAGCAGTGAAAACTGGTCAAGGCCATCTTCCGAAGTTGAGGAGCTTATGCGTTTGTTAAAGCGTTATTTGCAAAAGGAGGTTGATGAGCTTCACAAGCAACATGTCTGTTTAAAATTTATTGGCCGTCGTGATCGCTTGAATTCAGATATAGTTGATCTGATGGCTAAGGCGGAATTAAAAACAAAAGAAAATAAAGCACGCACTTTGGTATTGGCAGTCGATTATGGAGGAAGATGGGATATTACTGAAGCAGCCAGGATTTTAGCACAACGAGTGCTGGCTAACGAAATCGAACTATCGCAAATAGATGAAGATACGCTTGGATATGAAATTTCAACTGCGCAACTACCAGAACCGGATCTTTGTATCAGGACTGGAGGTGAGTCGCGTATTAGTAATTTTATGTTATGGCAGTTTTCTTATGCTGAACTATATTTTTCAGAGTGTTATTGGCCAGATTTTGGAAAGGATGAAATGAAAAAAGCATTGGAAGCTTACTCAAGTCGTCAACGTCGTTTCGGTAAAACGTCTGAGCAGATTGAAACTGAGGCACTAAAGCGTGTTTAAGCAGAGGGTTATCACTGCAATCGTAATCATGAGTGCATTCCTGGCAATCTTGTTTTTATTGCCACCTACTTTTTTCATTGGATTAAGTGCATTAATCGTTTTCATTGGTGCATGGGAGTGGGCAAAGCTTGCTGATTTATCGGCGGTATGGCAGAGATCTACATTAGCTGTAGTATCTTCAGTTTCTCTTATACTCGTAGCCCATTATGGTGGATTGTTAGGAAGCAAAGAAGTTATTGATATTAAGCCTTTGTTTATTTTGGCATTGGGAGTATGGCTTCTATTGCTTTTCTTTATTGTGAGTCATCCAAGGACTTTATTTATTTGGCGATCACGCGTGATCAGAGTCTTACTAGGTTTTATATTATTGTTTTCAGCAGGGTTATCATTTATTTACTTACGGCAATTACCTATGGGTGTTCTATGGATTATTTGTCTTGTTATATTTGTTAGTGCCGCAGATACAGGAGCTTATTTTACCGGGAGAGCTTTCGGAAAAAATAAGTTAGCTGCTGAGTTAAGTCCAGGAAAATCATGGGAAGGTGTATGGGGTGGTCTGGTTTGTACACTTCTCATTGCTTATCTGTTTTATTATTACTTTGTCAGTCCAGGACAAAATAATAGTTACACGTTATTTACAAGCGGAACTGTTTATCAATTTTTGTTAGTAGCAGCATTAATTGTGTTTGCATCTATTGTAGGTGATCTAGCGGAGAGTATGTTTAAACGATATGTTGGTGTAAAAGATAGTGGAAGTATTTTACCTGGGCATGGAGGTATTCTGGACAGAGTAGATGGCCTTATAGCCGCAGCTCCAACCTTATGCGCTGCTATTTATTTGTTTAACTGGAGCTAACGGCTTGGCGCAGTCTATGCAGGAAAAAGAAAAATTAATGAGAACACAGAGCATTTCTTTATTGGGAAGTACAGGCTCGATTGGTAAAAACACGTTGAGTGTTATTGCTCTACATCCGGATAAGTACCATGTTTTTGCATTAACAGCGAATACAAATGCTGAAACCCTATACCAACAATGTAGAAAATTTTCTCCGCGATATGTCGTTATTTCAGATCCGGCCAAATATAAATGGTTAGAAGACTCGATAAAGCAAGCAGGTTTAAATACTGAAGTATTGTTGGGTAAAGAGGGGCTAGAATATGTTGCTTCACATAAAGATGTTGATACAGTGATCGCAGCGATTGTGGGTATAGCTGGCCTTGCTTCTACATTGGCAGCAGCGCGCCAGGGCAAAAAAATTCTATTAGCAAACAAAGAAGCATTAGTTGTTGCTGGATCTTTGCTTACAGATACCTGTGTGGCGAACGGAGCCCGGTTGTTACCGGTCGATAGTGAACATAATGCAATATTTCAGTGCCTTTTTTCTGGTGAATCAGCTTTTGATAAAGTATCGAAAGTCAACCTGGATCAATTGGGTGTAAAGAAGATTTTGTTAACGGGATCAGGCGGCCCTTTTCGTTTGAGACCCATAGATTCCTTTTCGGACATCACGCCTGATCAGGCATGTGCTCATCCAAACTGGAATATGGGCCGGAAAATATCTGTCGACTCAGCAACAATGATGAATAAAGGTCTTGAATTGATAGAGGCTTGTTGGCTATTTAATTGTTCTCATCACCTTATAGAGATTCTGTTACATCCACAGAGCGTAGTGCATTCCATGGTTGAATATCTTGATGGTTCAGTTATAGCACAATTAGGGCAGCCAGATATGAAAACTCCGATTGCTCATAGCCTGGCGTGGCCCGAAAGAATGACTTCAGGTGTTGAGAGCCTGAACTGGGCAGAGTTAAAGGAATTGACTTTTGAATCTCCTTGTCTGAAGCGCTTTCCTGCTCTGGCGTTAGCCAGGGAAGTTGCCACCAGAATGGGCAGTGCAAGTGTTGTAATGAATGGTGCTAATGAAGTGGCTGTAGATGCTTTTTTACATTCGAGACTGGCTTTTGATGAAATTATCCCATTGATACAAAAATGTCTTGAAAAATTACCAGTTTCGGAACCTGCTACTCTTGATGAGCTCCAAAGCCTTGATGAAGAAGTAAGAGCTTTTGCGACACAATGTGTAAATCTGAATTCAGCTACTGTTTCACAAACCAATCACCGGCAAACTAATTGATTATATAACTGACTAACGGATTCTCTTTTGTTCTCCGATATTTTTTATTTTTTAATAACATTATCAATACTTGTTACCTTTCACGAGTATGGTCACTATTGGGTTGCTCGCCGTTGTGGTGTGAAAGTACTCGCCTTTTCTGTCGGCTTTGGTAATCCCATATGGCAGAAAAAAAACCGTGAAGGTACCAATTTTATGTTGGCAACCATTCCTTTAGGTGGCTATGTCCGCATGTTGGATGAAAGAGAAGGGCCTGTACCTGAAGAGTTGCGTTCACAAGCTTTTAATAATCAATCACGCTTAAAACGTGCAGCTATTGTTTCTGCCGGACCTATAGCCAATTTTTTATTAGCTTGTGTTATCTATTGGTTGGCATTTTTAGTTGGTGTGCCTGGAGAGAAACCGATAATTGGAGATATTCAGGAAAACTCGCCATTTTATGAAACGGGTATTGAATCGGGTAGTTTGATTACATCAGTTGATGGACAAAAGACATTAACAAAAAATGCAGTAAATTTGCAGTTAGCAGAAAGGTTAGGTGATACGGGAGAGTTAACTATTGTTACTCAGCAGCCTGGTACAGGTATAGAAAAGAGTTTTTCATTGCCCATTGAGCGCTGGCTTGCTGGAGAGGAGTTTCCAGATATTTATGGTAATTTAGGTTTTCAGTATTCCTTTCCTCCTATTCAGGCTTTGATAAAGACAGTGGTAAAAGATGGGCCTGCGAGTCGAGCAGGCTTAATGGATGGTGATTTGATCATTAGTATTGATGATCAAAGAATTACAGAATGGAGAGATGCGGTTGATATTATTTCGCAAAGTGCGGGAGAGTTGATAAGCATTGAAGTAGAGCGCAATCAGGCGTTTAAGGTATTCGAACTAGAGGTTGAATCATTAGTGGTTGATGGAGGAGAGCGTAAAGGTCGAATCGGTATTATGGTTGATGTACCTCCTCTGCCAGAAGAGTATCTTGTAATCGAGCGCTTGAATTTATTCGAAGGATTTATTCGAGGCGTAGAAAAAACCGGCGATATGATCGTTTTTACACTAGTTTCACTAAAAAAACTGGTTGTCGGGCTCATTTCACCCAGCAATCTTAGCGGGCCAATAACGATTGCCAAAATAGCAAGTACATCTGCAAGTGCAGGATTAGTTGATTATTTAATGATATTGGCACTTTTAAGTGTCAGCCTGGGCGTGTTTAATTTGTTGCCTGTTCCAGTCCTTGATGGTGGCCACTTGTTGTTAATTGCTATTGAGTCGTTACGTGGAAAACCGTTATCGGAGAATGCCTTAATTGTATTTCAGCAAATGGGGTTAGTCGTGATTCTAATGTTGATGAGTTTTGCTATTTATAATGACATTCACCGTTTTTTTTAATGAACTTTTTTTAACGAGTTTTGCTGAGTATAAGAAGCTTTGAAATACTGTAACAAATTTTAAAGTTATAAATATGATGATAAAAAATTTATGCCCAATAGTCTAACAGGTTATATCGTATTTTGTTTTTATTGAGTTTTTGTTCACATAATCTATTTAATTATTTTAATTTATTATTCGGTTTAAATCGGGTGATTATCACTGTTGTATTTTGTTTTTTTACTGTGTTAAGCCAGCATAGCCTTGCGCAAATAGAAAAGGTTGATGCTCTCATTATAAGTGATATAAGGATAGAAGGGTTACAAAGAGTCAGTGCAGAAAGTATTTTTGCGGTGCTCCCGATTGATGTTGGGGAAAGATTGGAACAAGGAGTGATTTCACAAACAATACAGAATATTTTTGCGACTGGAAACTTTAAGGATGTAGAAGTTGGTACAGATAACACAATTGTTATAATTAAAGTGTTAGAGCGCCCATCGATAAGTGAAATAAAAATTGACGGCAACAAAGCAATAACTACTGAGGCTTTACTTGATGGTTTAAAGGCTCAGGGTATGAGCGAAGGCAGAGTATTTCAACGAGCCACCTTGGATAACATGAGGAAGGAATTATCGCGTCAATATGGCTCACAAGGTCGGTATGATGCAGAAATAAAAACGGATGTGATTACTCAACCCAGAAATAGAGTTCTTATTGATATTCAAATTGATGAAGGAAGTTCGGCGAAAATCAAACACATCAATATTGTGGGCAATCAGATATTTTCTGATAAAAAACTCAAGAAACTAATGGAGCTTAAGGATAAGGGACTCTGGTCAAGAATTAAGGGTAAAAAGAAATATTCAAGGGAGAAGTTATCTGGAGACCTGGAAAATATATCTGATTATTATCGCGACCAGGGTTATATCGAGTTCCAGATTAAGTCAGCTCAGGTTTCAGTTGGCCCTGAAAAAAAGAGAGTTTTTATTAATCTGGTTGTTTCTGAAGGGGAACTCTACCAGTTTAACGATGTATCATTAGTCGGTGATGTCAAAGAGCAAAGGGAAATACTTAATAAATTATTAATTCCAAGAAAAGGTAGTACTTTTTCGCAAGCGCAAGTTACATCAACTGAGGAATTGATAAAACGTCACCTGGGTAATCAGGGGTTTGCTTTTGCCGAGGTAAGAGGAATTCCCGAGTTGAATGAGGAAGAAAGAACAGTAGATATTGTCTTTTTTGTAGAACCGCAAAAAAGACAATATGTCAGGCGAATCAATTTCTTTGGAAACCAGAAAACTCGCGATGAAGTTTTGCGTCGTGAAATGCGTCAAATGGAAGGGAACCGCTCATCTACTTCCGAGATTGAGTCATCAAGAGTACGCTTGGAACGTTTGGGCTATTTTGAAGAAGTAAAGGTAGAAACCAATAAAGTGCCAGGCTCAGACGATTTAGTTGATGTTGACTTTACAGTTACCGAACAATCGTTTGGGAGTATTTCAGCTTCGGTCGGCTATTCAGAGGGAGCAGGCGTTGTTTTTAGTGGGAGCTTTCAACAGAAGAACTTTTTAGGAAGTGGTAAAGAGCTTAACCTCTCTGCCAACCGTAGTAGGTTTCGTACCAGTTATAGTTTGACATATGTTAATCCCTATTACACACCTGATGGTGTAAGCCGAGGTTTTTCGATCTTTGCCAGAGAAACAGATTTTGATGAAATCAATGTGACGAGCTTTAGCACAAATAGTTATGGCGGATCGGTGATTTTTGGTTACCCGCTTAGTGAAACACAGTTTATTCGTTTTACTATGGGCTATACCCGAACAGAATTGGAAACAGGTTTCGCTGTCGTTCAGGAAATACAGAGAACACCATCGCCGGAAGTTGGTTTTGATCCAGGGTTGGCACGTAAAATTTCGATTGATCAATTGAATGACTCATTAGTGTTTCCTAATGATTTTGAGTTAACAACTATCGATGATTTTGATTTGGGGGAGCCAGGATTTGTTGATTTATTTGGTGATCAGTATGATGTCTTTAGTTTCTCTGCCAGTTGGCGAGAGTCAACATTAAATAGGGGTATCTTCCCTACAAGAGGCCACTCAAACATACTATCTTTGGAAGTTACTGCGCCCGGCGTTAGTGACGTAGAATATTATAAACTGAGTTTTAAAACCGACTGGTACTTTAAGGTGCCGTTAGCTAATGCTTTGCGACTTAAAGCAGAAATTGGCTACGGTGATGGTTTTGGAGATAACAAGGAATTGCCCTTTTTTGAACATTTTTTTGCTGGTGGTTTAGGATCAGTAAGAGGGTATGATTCTAATTCGTTAGGACCAAAAAGCACACCGGCAGAAAGATATGAAATAAGTCAACCACCCAATGCTATACCCTCTCCTTTAGTCTATGTGACCGACGCAAATGGTAATCTTTTAACCCAGCGATTGGATACCCCTGATCCTTTTGGCGGTAATATTCTAGTGGAAACAAGTGCAGAGTTGATTATTCCCACTCCATTTGTGGGAAATGCTTCCTCGGTAAGAACAGTTATGTTTTATGATATGGGGAACGTATTTAGCAGTAATTGTAGATCAACTCAAGAAAACTGCTCAAACTTCAAGTTTGAAGAATTACGCCAGGCAGCAGGTTTTTCATTGACCTGGCTTTCGGGTTTTGGGCCACTTTCATTTAGTTTTGGATTTCCACTGAATGATAAAGAAGGCGATGATACTCAATTTTTTGAATTTTCACTTGGCGGTGTATTCTAAACATATTCATTGGAACTATTTTATAGGAGAGTAGACATGGTTAATAACATTATTGGTAAATTAACTATTTCATTTACACTGATTTTGTTTTCAGTTATTGCTATAGCTGATCAATCAACAAAAATTGCTGTAGTCGATTTACAGCGAGCAGTGTTTCAAACTGATAGTGCAAAAAAGAAACTGGAAACATTAAAGCAAGAAGAAGATATGAAACAAAATATCGAAGAGGCTGAAAAACTGGAGGCTGAATATAAAAAAATGGTCGAAGCCTATCAAAAAAACCTTGCGACGATGAGTGAAGAAAAACGTGCAGAAGAAGAGCGTCGTTTGCTCGAAAAACAAAATGATATGAAATACCTTGGTTCCAAACTTCAGCAAGCTTCCAAAGAGTTGAGTGAAGATATCTTTAAGGAGTTTTCATCGATCGCACAAAAAGTTTTAGTAGATATAGTAAAAGAAAAAAATATTGGTCTTCTTTTAAGAACTGATGTAGCGCCTGTCGTTTTGCATGCTGATGATTATTATGACATAACCAATCAGGTCACAGAAAAATTGAATGCAGTGAAATAGCTTTTACTGAGCGCGATTTATGAGCGTATCACTAAGTATAAAAGAGCTTGTCGAACATTTAGGTGGTGAGCTGCATACTAAAGCTATGTTGCAAAAAAGTGAGGAGTTGCAGATTAAAGGTATTGCAACACTATCTTGCGCTCAAAAAGACCAGCTGTCTTTATACACTAATAAGCGTTATTTACCGGATTTAAAAAATACGAATGCAGCAGTAGTGCTGTTACGTGAAGAAGATTTAGCATTGTGTCCGGTAAATGCTCTGGTATTACCTGACCCTTATTTATCTTATGCTAAAGTCAGCACACTTTTTTTAAATCGTCGATCATATACGCATTCACAGAATGCTCGAATTGCAGAAGATGCCATTATTGGTAAGGATGTAAACTTAGCGGAAGGTGTCGTAATTGGCTCTGGTGCCAAAGTAGGTAACAACGTTGAAATTGGTTCTAACGTTGTTATAGAAGAGGGTGCGGAAATTGGTGATAATGTTTTAATACATTCAAATGTTACTATTTGCTATAACGTTAAAATTGGCAATGATGTGACTATTCAGGCAGGTGCTGTAATAGGTTCCGATGGTTTTGGTTATGCCCCTCAGTTTAATCCAGAAGTTAATCAGCTGAGATGGCATAAAATTGCTCAGTTAGGCAGTGTAACTATAGGTGATCGCTCTCAAATTGGAGCAAATACTACAATTGATCGTGGAGCGTTAAACGACACTTGTATTGGCAACGATGTTATTATTGATAATCTGGTTCAGATAGCGCATAACTGTGTTATAGGTGATGGCACAGCAATAGCGGGTTGTGTCGGTTTGGCTGGTAGCTCTATTGTTGGGGAACGATGCAATATTGGCGGAGGCGTGGGTATTGCTGGTCATCTTGAAATTGCAAGTGATACAACAATTTTAGGAATGTCCCTGATTAATAAGTCTATTACTTTACCAGGTGTGTATGCTTCGGGTACAGTGATGCAAACAGCAAAAGACTGGCGTAAAAGCGCTGTAAGATTTACTCAGCTTGATGAATTGAATAAACGTTTATCAGCCCTTGAGAAACAGTTAAAAATAGAAAAAATCAATGAATAGCATATCTTATAACTTGATAGTTTAGATTTCTGATTATGAGTAATGAAAAAAATTATGTAATGAATGTCGAAGAGATAAAAGAGTATTTACCACAACGTTATCCTTTTTTGTTGGTAGATCGAGTGTTGTCTCTTGAGCTTAACAAGAATATAGTTGCGATAAAGAATGTAACCGCTAATGAAGAGTTCTTTAATGGGCACTTTCCTGATAAAGCTATTATGCCAGGTGTATTGATTACCGAAGCTATGGCTCAGGTAGCCGGGATTCTGGGGTTTAAAACGGTTGATAAAAAACCCAGCGATGGTTCCGTTTACCTCTTTGCCGGAACAGACAAAATGCGATTTAAAAAACCGGTTATGCCAGGTGATCAATTAGTTATGTCTGCAGAGATAATCAGTACGAAACGTGGAATATGGAAATTTGCCTGTGTTGCAAAAGTAGATGACAAGCTTGTTGCTGAAGGTAATATTCTCTGTGCAGTCAGGCAGTTTAAAGATTATCAATGATACATCCAACAGCTATTATTGACCCCTCGGCTAAACTTCACGAAAGTGTGGAGATCGGCCCTTTTGCAATCATTGGTCCTGATGTTGAAATAGATGCTAACAGTAAAATTCATTCTCATGCGGTTGTTAAAGGCCCCTGCGTATTAGGAGAAAATTGTGAAATTTTTCAATATGCATCCATTGGTGAAGCAACGCCAGATCTAAAATACAAAGGTGAAAAGACAACCTTAACGATAGGAAGTAATAATATCTTTCGTGAAGGCGTTACTGTACATCGCGGTACAGTTCAGGATCGAGGTGATACGTTAATAGGAAATAACAATTTATTTATGGCGTATTCACATGTTGGACATGACTGTGTTATTGGGAATAACTGTATTATCGTTAATAATTGTATGCTGGCAGGTCACGTTATCGTTGATGACTGGGCAATTATTGGTGGTGCATCCGGAATACACCAACATTGTTCTATTGGTGCTCATGCTTTTATAGGGGGGATGACAAAAGTCACTCAAGATATTCCTGCATTCGTTATTGCCGAAGGTCACCCGGCTTCTCCGAGAATGATAAATGTGGAGGGGTTGAGGCGTCGAGGCTATGGCCAGGAAGATATTCAGGTATTACAAAAAGCGTATAAAATTTTGTATCGAAATAAACTTGCATTGAAAGATGCACTTGAATCATTAAAGTCCCTTGATCCGGATTCAGATGTTTTGAGTGTATTTATTGACTCTATAGAGAGTTCTAGTCGTGGCATTATTCGTTAGTGCCTACAGATTATTGATTCAATGGATACTCAGCAAAGTTTAACGATAGGGATAGTCGCAGGAGAAAAGTCTGGTGATTTGCTGGGTGCTGGTTTAATTAGCGCTTTAAAAAAAAGATATAACCCTGTCATTTCAGATATAAGATTCATAGGGCTTGGTGGTGAAGCAATGCTTGCTGAGGGCCTTACCAGTATTGATGATATGGAACTGTTGTCGGTAATGGGATTCATTGAGCCTTTGAAGCGCTTGCCGCAACTTTTTAAACTTAGAGCCAATCTTTTAGACTATTTCATTAAAGAAAAAGTAGATATTGCTATAGGTATTGATTCCCCGGACTTTACATTAGGGTTAGAAAAGAGGTTAAAAAAAAGAGGGATTCGCACTTGTCATTATGTTTGCCCTTCAGTCTGGGCCTGGCGTCAGTGGCGAGTAAAAAAACTAAAAGCTTGTACTGATCATATCCTGACGTTATTTCCATTTGAGAGTGACTTTTTAAAAAAGCATGACATAGAATCTACATTTGTGGGTCACCCGTTGGCAGATCAATTATATAGCGATACTGAGGTGTATAACAAAAATCAGCTTTGTGTGATGCCAGGTAGTCGGCAGAGTGAGGTTAAAACTTTGCTGCCTATATTCTTAAAAGCATTATTACTCTTGAAAGACCTTGATCTATCCATCGTTATTCCAGCTGCAAGTGATGAAATAGAAGGGTATATTAATCAGGTGTTAATCGAGACTGAATTCAAACCATTAGTGGAACAGGTTAAAGTGGTTAATTCAAAACACTCTGGAAGTTCGCAATTGCTAATGAAAGAATCAGAAGTCCTGTTAATGGCATCAGGTACAGCAACTTTGGAGGCTGCACTTTTAGGCAAGCCAGCTGTTGTTGCGTATAAAATGGCGTGGTTAACGTATCAGTTAGTTAAACGCTTGGTAAAAATTGAGTATGCAGCATTACCCAATTTATTATTAAAGCGTGCTGTTATGCCAGAATTCATTCAGGACGAAGCGAAACCTGAGTTTATTGCAGAAAAGTTAAGAGATTTTTTTATTAATAAAGAGAATGTTGAGGAAGTTCGTACGGCTTTTATTCATTTAAAACAAGCGCTTTCTCAAAATGCAAATGAACAGGCTGCTTCTGCCATTCAATCGTTATTAGAAAATTGATTTGGTGTTTGACAGCAATAATTGCTGTTTAATGTGCTCTTTTTTCTTATAATCCCTCACAGCTTTGCTTTATGAATCATCTGAATACTCTCGAATAAAACAATTAATTGAACACAAAAAATCTATGGCTCACACTGATAAAGATAAAGCTTTCTATGATCCTGTTGTTATTGACTACCAGGGAGAGTTACTGGCAGGAGTAGATGAAGTTGGGCGAGGGCCATTGGCTGGAGATGTTGTTGCCGCTGCTGTAATACTTGACACAAATAATCCGATGGATGGCTTGGCAGATTCTAAAAAGCTATCTGAGAAACGACGAGAACAGTTATTTGATGAAATTCAATGTAAAGCTTTGGCGGTTTCTATTGGAAGAGCTAATGTTGAAGAAATTGATCAATTAAATATTTTACATGCCTCTTTGTTAGCGATGCAAAGAGCTGTGGAGGGTTTAATACATCAGCCAGAATTTGTACTGGTTGATGGTAATCGTTTGCCTTCGTGGCATTATCCATCAAAAGCTATTGTAAAAGGTGATAGTCGAGTTGCTGAAATTTCAGCGGCTTCAATTATTGCAAAGGTTGTAAGAGATCGCGAAATGCAGTCACTGGCTAAGCAGTATCCCGAGTTTCATTTTGATAGACATAAAGGTTATCCAACAGCGATGCATTTTGATGCCATTAAAAAGTATGGCATAACACCCCTACATAGAAAGTCATTTGGCCCTGTAAAAAATCTGACTGATAAAATTTATCAGCCTTCCAGAAAAGTATCAACTTCACTAGTAGTAGAGGAGCTGTGATGACAGGTTTTGTTCATCTCAGAAATCACTCAGAGTTTTCGTTAGTTGATGGACTTATTCGGATTAAAAGTCTTGTACAATACACATCCAGCCATAACATGCCAGCAGTAGCAATTACTGATTTTAATAACCTTTATAGTCTGGTCAAGTTTCAAAAAGCAGCTTTTGCAAATGGAGTAAAGCCAATATTTGGTGCTGATATACAATGGTTAGGCGATGATGATCAAGTCTTCACAATGACATTAATTGCTCAAAATAACGAGGGTTATAAAAATTTATTAACGCTCATTTCTAAAGCGTATACTGAAGGCCAGACTACAAAGGGAGTGTTTTTGAGACGTGAATGGTTAGAGCATAATAATCATGGACTGATTATGTTATCAGGTGCTTTAGAAGGTGATATTGGTAAAGCACTTTCTAGCAATAGTAAGGATATTGCAATAGAACGAGCGAGTTTTTGGAAATCGTTATTTGGTGACCGTTTTTATATTGACTTACAGCGTTTGGGGCGACATGAGGAAGAGCAATATGTAGTCGATGCAGTTGAACTTGCTGATTCGCAATCGATACCAATAGTAGCAACGAATAGTTGTTGCTTTATGCGGCAGGAAGATTTTGAGGCACATGAGGTCAGAGTATGTATAAATGAAGGTCGAGTACTGGATGATCCGCGCCGCCCCAGAAAATATACCGAACAGCAATACGTTAAATCAGTAGAAGAGATGCAGTCGCTTTTTTCTGACATACCTGATGCGTTAGAAAATACCATAGCCATCGCTGAGCGATGTAGTGTGGAGATCGAGTTGGGCAAATACTATTTACCCGAGTATCCTATCCCTGAAGGACAAACACTCGAAACTTTTTTCAGAGCACTTTCACATGAAGGGTTGACACAGCGACTCGAACAATTATTTGGAAAAAGTTCAGAAAAATACAAAGAAAAAGAGTCAGAATATCGAGAGCGCCTGGATTATGAGGTTGATACGATCTTGCAAATGGGTTTTCCAGGGTATTTTCTTATCGTTATGGATTTTATACGGTGGGCAAAGGAGCATAATATACCTGTTGGGCCAGGACGCGGATCTGGTGCAGGTTCATTGGTTGCATACTCTTTGGAAATAACCGATCTAGATCCGTTAGCTTATGATCTTCTTTTTGAACGTTTTCTTAACCCTGAAAGGGTGTCAATGCCAGACTTTGATGTCGACTTCTGTATGGAAAAACGGGATCAGGTTATTAACTATGTTGCCGACAATTATGGTCGAGAAGCTGTAGGTCAGATAATTACATTCGGAACGATGGCTGCCAAAGCGGTTGTAAGAGATGTTGCGCGCGTGCAAGGAAAATCATATGGTCTTGCTGATAAGCTTTCCAAAATGATACCTTTCGAAGTGGGCATGACCCTGGAAAAAGCGTTAGATCAGGAAGAAACTCTATGTAATTTTTTAAAAGAGGATGCAGATGCTACTGAAATTTGGGATATGGCTGTTCAGCTGGAAGGTACCACACGGAATGTAGGAAAGCATGCTGGTGGTGTAGTGATAGCTCCTTCTCGATTGACAGATTTTGCTCCATTATATTGTGATGAATCTGGCCAAGGCCTGGTAACACAATATGATAAAAACGATGTGGAAGATGCAGGCTTGGTCAAGTTCGATTTCTTAGGACTGAGAACACTGACAATCATTGACTGGGCAGTAGAAATGGTTAATGAGAGAAAGCAAAAGGACGAGAGTTCGCTACTTGATATTAGTAAAATACCTATTGATGATTCAGCTGTTTATACGATGCTGAAAGAGGGCATTACTACAGCAGTTTTTCAATTGGAATCCAGAGGAATGAAGGATCTGATAAAAAGATTACTTCCTGACAGCTTTGAAGATATTGTCGCCTTAGTGGCACTGTTTAGACCAGGTCCCTTGCAATCCGGTATGGTTGATGATTTTATCAATCGAAAGCTGGGGCGTGCCGAGCTGGCTTATCCGCACCCACAATTTCAACATGAAAGTCTTGAACCTATATTGCGACCTACGTATGGCATTATTCTTTATCAGGAACAAGTAATGCAAATTGCTCAAACGATGGCGGGTTACTCATTAGGTGAAGCAGATTTATTGCGCCGAGCGATGGGTAAGAAAAAGCCGGAGGAGATGGCAAAGCAGAGAATTCGTTTTATGGAGGGTGCTGCTGAACGAAATCACGGTGAAGATCTGGCTGCTAATATCTTTGACCTAATGGAAAAGTTTGCGGGTTATGGATTTAATAAATCGCACTCCGCAGCTTATGCGTTGGTATCTTACCAGACAGCCTGGTTAAAACATCATTATCCCTCAGAATTTATGGCTTCGGTATTGAGTTCAGAATTACAAAATACCGATAAAATCGTAACCTTAATTGACGAGTGCCGTAATATTAATGTCGAATTTACACCACCGGATATTAATAACGGAAAATATTTGTTCAGTGTCGATTCCCAATCCAGAATTGTTTATGGACTAGGTGCGATAAAAGGCCTGGGAGAAGGTCCGGTAGAGGCAATACTTGAAGCAAGAAAAGAAAAACCGTTTACTGATCTTTTTGATTTTTGTTTAAGGACGGATTCAAGAAAAGTTAATAAGCGTGCGCTAGAAGCTTTAATAAGAAGTGGTGCATTTGATAGTCTTGGAGAACCCAGGCATATTTTAATGCAGGCATTGCCTGAGGCGGTAAAAGCTGCCGAACAAAATACAGCAAATGATGCCCAGGGTATTGGTGATCTTTTTGGTGAAGTAGTTGATTTGGGGCATAGTGATGTTTATACACCTTATAAAAAAACATCGCCTTGGCTATTACAACAGGTTCTCTATGGTGAAAAAGAAACATTAGGTTTATTTTTATCAGGCCATCCTATAGATAGTTACGAAAATGAATTGCAGTATATTGTTAAAAAGCGTTTAAAAAACCTGTTTCCAAAAGCCGACAAACAACGTGTTGTCGGAATGATTATCGCTATGCGATTAATGAAGAATAAAAAAGGTGAAACAATGGCGTTTTTAACCCTGGATGATAAAACTGCTCGAATAGAAGTGTCGGTTTTTGCAAAAACTTTTTCTGAAGTTAGAAACTTATTGGTAAAGGATGCAATTATTGTCGTAGAAGGTGTAGTCCGTAATGATGATTATACTGGAGGGTTGACAATACGTGCAGATGAGGTGAAAAGTCTTGCTCAGGTAAGGCAGGATAGAGTTAGTCATATTGAAATGAAGATAGAAAGTCAAAGCATGGATAAAACATTTGTTGCCGATTTAAAGAAATTATTAATACAGCAACTTAATCATTCTGGGCCGGGAAACTGCCGCTTTGTTATTAACTATAAAAATGCTATAGGCGAAACAAAGTTAAGACTCGGAGATGCCTGGAAAGTGCGCATTGATGAAGAGATGGTGAGTAATCTCGGAAAACTTTGTGGTGAAGAAAATATAAATATTCGTTATAGAGAGAATAATTTTAATCAGCTGTCTAATTCAGGAAATGCACGAAGTAATTTTGTTTAAAGCTTAGTAATTTCTAGTTGCTAAGGATTGTATATAACTGCTTACTTTCTAGTTAAAACGTTAGGGTTTTTAAGTGGGGTATGAATAATAAACAGATGTGATCAGTTTTATGTTGACATTAAATTGTCATCTTTTTCAATTAATCTAGTATCAGTGAGATAGTGGACAGTAAACCTTCGTCTAGGTCTAGGTAATGTATAAATAGTTAACAATTATAATTTTATAAGCCTGTAATGTTAGATTTTTTGAAATTAGGTTGCCTATTTACATATTATTAAATATAAGAAATATAATTTTTTTAAACATAAATAAAGAGTTAGGTATGAGGAAAATATTATGAAAATCAATGCAATTTTTATTATTCTTTTTTACTTTGGTTTGTCTTATGCAAGTGCAGCTTCGCTTATTGATGTTAAAGATGCTGCTTATGGAGCTACAGGTAATGGCAGTGATGATGATACTACTGCCATATTAAGTGCAATAGCGGCATCTGATGATGGTGATACAGTTTATTTTCCTCCAGGTATATATAAACTGAGTACTATGGGTGAGGTATTTATTCATAAAAGCATTAATCTGATAGGCGAAAATGCAGTTCTGGATGGCGTTCAGGCAGGTTCTTCAGATGCAAGCTTTGTTTTGGGTGACAATCTTTCAAATATAAAAATACAGGGGTTACACTTTACAAACTTTTCCACAGCAATAGCAGTGCAAAATACTACTTATAGTTATTCTGACATACAGATATTGAATAATAAATTCAGTTACTGTGAAAATGGTATAAATTTATCTGCAGAGGTAAAACGAGTTATTATTTCTCAAAACATTTTTACAGATATTGAGAGTGATAGTAGAGCTTATACGGCAGCTATTCGGGTAGGGAAAGGTTCAGTGAGTGATGATCCTGAGCTTGAAAATAGCAAGAAAGTCATTATTTCAGATAATATTATAAAGAATGTTATTGGCAGCCCAACTGGTGTAACAGCTTATGGAATACAAGCGATAGCACGCGATTTAGTTATCACAGGTAATATAATTGATAGTGTTAAAATTTTGAATCAAAATGCTAAAGCTGATGGCTTGTATGTAAAAGCTTATAGCACAGCTGTTTCTAATAACCATTTTCGTGATGCTGGTTCTAGTAATTATATCAAGTTGAAAAGTAATTTTAGTGAGACAACTACAGGAGGCTATCTTGGTGATTACATCATATCAAATAATACTTTCCGTACAGACTTAATTACCGCATCTGATCATATTATTTCTATTTACTCTGATGATGTCGATATTAGCGACAATTTATTCACTCACTGTAAGGCTAACAGGTCAGTTATTGAGGCAGATGCTCATACTATTGAGAGAATAAGAATAAGAGATAATACATTTAAAAATTGCGATGTTCCGAATCATATTGTTGTAGAAAGCTCTAATCATGAAATTACTGGGAATAGTTTTTTCAGCATGATTGGTAATGATTCAAATTCTACCACCAGTGTTGTAAAAATATATACTGGGCAATACGTTAATCCATTAAAAAATACAACAGTTGCATCAAATCGGTTTTATTTTGACTCCAAGTTAAACTCTACATCAAAAGCTCATTATGGCATTGAGATTTCTGCTTCTGGTGAAGACATTGATGGTATGTTTATTCAAGCTAACGAATTTTTCGGTTATAACTGGCAAACTATTGGTAATAATCCAGCCATAATTAGGCCGCTAAATTTTTATTCGAGTGGTGGTACACATAAAAATTATCGTGTAAGTGATAATACCTTTTACGGTGAGTGGAGAGATGTTACTCATTATTTAAGAATCGATTTTGAGTTGGATTCTGCAGGCATTGCAATCATAGACAATAAGCCAGCTGGTGGAGTTGTTAATTTAACTGCTAGCACTGCGTTACATAAAGGAGAATCAGGTGTCACTATTATGAATGAAGGTGCCACTAATATTGTTACGATGACCTTGCCTTCAGCAGAAAGGGGTTTAGTCTTCCGAGGTACCAATGTATCTAATCATGACTTGAGGTTTGATCCGGTTAGCAATCAAGAAGTTCTGGGTGGTAATGGTAATGGCAAATATATAGCACTTAAAACCGGTGCTTCAGTAGAATTAAAATGTCTAGCGTCTGGAAAATGGAGTATTATATCTGAGTCTGGAGATATTGAATATGAACTATAAGTTGAAAAAGATTAAAAAAGCCGTGTAAATTCGTAATAACAATGATGCTGATATGTTATGGTTAGGCTCATTTAGCCTAACCATTTCACATTGTTCTCTATCCAATCATCCCAGTTATCCGGTTTTTCTTTTTCAAAGTACGTCTTCATCGACTCAATAGCATGAGTAACCAGTGATTGCGTACTGTGAATTTTTTCTTCAAGCTCTTTAAGTGACTCACACTCCATATCCTTTAGCATAACCGATGCAATTTCCGGGTTAAGGTCTTGCAGTTTAATAAACTGCAAACCAAAAATACGGCTCCATATTTGAAGCTTGCGCCAGAAGTCTGTGCAGGATTTTTGTTGAGCAGCATTTAATTGAGTAATATCTCTAAGGCTATCGTTAGAAAAAATGGTATTCATCATTTCTTCGTGGGCTAACATAGAGATAGCAGGTTCAGGCTCTATTAACAGGCAGTGGCAAGCTGATAAGTAGTCCAGCTCCATTAATCCGCCTTTGCAGAGTTTTACATCCAGCCCCGGGTTTTGTTCTTGTGCAATTTTTTTAGTTTGAATGCGTGATAGCATTTTTGCAGAATCCAGCATTAATTGGTTTTTATCACGGGGTCTTGCAAGAATTTCAGAGCGAACAGTATTAATTTTTTCAACCAGATTTTCTGGTCCTGCTATCGCTCTACCAGCAGTTAATGCTATATGTTCCCAGGTTTTTGCATTATTATTCTGATAATTTTTAAAGCTGTTAAAGGATATTGTTACTGGTCCGGCACTACCAGATGGCCTAAGGCGCATATCCATTTCATATGCTCGTCCTTCACGTGTTCTTAATTCCATCAGATGTTGGAAGCGGCTAGCGTATTCACAGGCAAACTCCAGGTTTTTATCAGAATCAGTGACAAAAATTAAATCCAGATCTGACATTGGAGCCATTGCATCCATGCCAAGTTTACCCATGCCGATAATTGCAATTGGAGATTCTTCCAGATTAAGGCTATTGTTAGTTATTTTTAAACCAAGACAAATAGTATGCTTTGCTAGTTGAGTCAATATTTGTTGAAGTTCATTTGCGCCAAAACTGCCATGCATTAATTGTAAGTAGGTATTATAGAGTTGCTCGTTAACAAAGCGCCTTATTCGCTCCAGGCGCTTTTCATAGTCGTTTGTTTTAAAAATGAAATCACTGTCAAAATCATATTGCCTGTTTAGTTGAATATCTTTTTCGTCAAGATCTATTTTTGGCTCAATAAGGTAGTCGACAATGTGTGGTGATTGTTCTAACAAACTTGACATGGCGGGTGAGTAAAATAAGGGCTTTACTATGTTATGTAATATATCGGTTTGGTGTAGTAGGAGATGGAGGTATTGATTACCTTTAGGAATAGATTTGAAAAATAAATGTAGCTTTTTAATTGATGAGTCTATATCGATTTTTTCATTATCAAGTAATTCGGCTAATTTTGCTGCTAGAGGGGCTAATGCTTCTGCATTTTGTGGTTGTACGCCATAATTGGTAAACCCTTTGCACCAGGATTCAAAAATAGCCTGGCTATCCTTGCTTAAACTTTCAATCCACGAGTAGTTAAATGAAATACTATCATCCATTCTATTTTTTGGCTTATGGTGTTCAAATATTTCTAAAAACTGTTTAGAAACAGCATGTCTGCTATCTTTTAATTGCGACCAGAATAATTCTATACTGTTATTTGAATCACTATACCCCATTAAACCAAGCAATTTTTCCTGTGTTTGTTCATCCTGTGGTAAAGAGTGTTGTTGTAAGTTATCCAACATCTGTATGCTATCTTCGAGAAATCTTAAAAATGTATAAGCCTTTTTAAGTTTATCTGCATTTTCTTGAGGGATGATATTAATTTCGGATAGTTTATCCAGAGTGACTAATGTATTTTTTGTTTGCAGCTCCGGCTTTTTTCCTCCCCATAAAAGTTGGAGGGAATTTGCAATAAATTCTATTTCTCTGATACCACCTTTACCTAACTTTGTATTAAAACCATTGCAATTATCAATATTATCAAGCTCGCCAGCATTTCTGACAGTTTTTAATTGAGGGTGCTCCTGATTAATTTTACTCTTCAAGTAGTAAACTTCATCAACCATGTGAAAATCGAGATTTACACGCCATAAGTAAGGTGTCAGATTTTCGATAAACGATTGTCCCAAATTAAGATCACCAGCTATAACATTTGCCTTTAACATGGCAAGGCGATGCCAGGGTTGAGAATGAAAAAAATAAAAATCCTCGGCTGCATTTACAGACATTGCCAATAATCTTGACGAAGCATTGGGTCTTAAGCGCCAATCAACCCTCCAGACAAATTCACCGTCAATATTATTATTGAGTATTTGTGTTAGGCGATTCAGAACGCGAGAACAAACATCGGCTCTTCCATGGACAGATGCGATGGGTAGTTGATCGGGATCATAAAAACTAATCAGATCAATATCGCTTGAGAAGTTGAGATCGCCACCACCAAGTTTGCCTAAGCCTAATATAAAAAGCCCTGGAATAGGATCTTCTGTTTGTTGTAAATCCTTTGGCAAAAGTTTGTTGATAGGCTTATCTGACCAGGCTGCTTTAAGTGACTTTTCTATAGTCGTTATCGCAAAATCTGTTTGTAGCTGACTTAATTCGCCGTGACTAAGTGTTTTATTTAAACGTGCATGTGCCCAGCGATAGGCAAAAAGTGACTTTTGTTTTCTTAATTCTTTTGAGAAGAGATTAGTATCATTATTATTTATTGATAGAGACCTTGTGACTGATAGTAATTGTAACAGTGCGTCATTGTCATTGTCTGGAAGAGTATCGAGTGAGTCAGAATATTTTTGTTGAATTCTGGATAAATAATTGGAGTATTCTGTAAATTCTTTTTCTGACAATGTTCAAGATGCCTTAATTTTTTCAGTTTTAAAGGTTAACGATTAATGTTGAGTATTTTTTATTAGAAAAAATAATAAAATAACGACGATGCCTGCAACAATTGTTATCGTATTAAAGTAACGATCAATCCATTCTTTTGCTTTAGGGCCTAACTTCATCACAATGACTGCCAATATACCATAACGCATGCCGCGACTGATAATGCATCCAATAAGAAACATAAAGAATGGGACAACTGCAGCTCCTGCAGCAACGGTAAAAACTTTAAAAGGAACAGGTGTAAACCCGGCAATAAATATTGTTTCAAAAACATTGTTGGCAAATTTTTCTGATAAGGCCATAAATTTTTCTTCAGTAAACCCGGGTATATATTTATACATCCATTGATCGATAGAGCTCCATATTCCCCAACCCATTAGATAACCTGTTATACCGCCTAAAACTGAACCTATAGTGCATACAAGCGCGTAATAAAGCGATTTTGAAGGGATAGCCATGGCCATTGCGAGGAGCAATACATCAGGGGGGATAGGAAAAAAAGAGGCTTCGGCAAATGCAATAATAAATAAAGCGGGTATTGCATAACGGTGCTCGGCAAATTTAAGCACCCAATAGTACAGATTTTTTAATGGGTTATTTGTTTGTTCTATGTTTTGGTTAGGTAGTGACATCAATATATCTTTTTAGACAGGTTTGTTGGAAGAGTGTCATTGGAACTTAGCTAATTTCATTGTATTCCAAATATAAGGCCATTAAGTTTAGCTTTTTAAACAAGATAAAGAAGATTTTTGCTGAATATTTGCTAGTCTTAATAGTAAGAAAGAGATTTTTATCCGCTTTTATGGAGTAAAACATTTAATTAATACACTTTGACCAGAATACAGCCGAAAAAAAGCTGTTTGATTAAGCGAAATAGTGCACAAATAATCATCTTACTGGTTTAAATTGTATTTAAAATCATTATATTACGGTCAATTGCTTATAAACAACTTAATTAAATGCTTCTATGTTGATTATTGGTTAATTATTATCTGTTTGTTTTTTCGGCAAATTTAAAGATTTGCTATTTTGAATGAAGTTCGTAGTGGTTTTATGCTGTCAGGAAGTCTGTAAATCAGCCGACAACTCTTGATAGTGCTTACAGTAATAAACACTGGGTGTTGGGCGAATGCTAACGTTTTTGTACTCTATGAACAATCTAATGCCTCGCTTCCTGTTATTGGCATATCTTTTTTTAGTGACTGCCTGTTCAGGTCCTTCTACAATTCCTGTGGTTGAGCGAGTTCAGCCACCTTCAGAGAAAATAAATCATCATTATGTTTCAGAAGGTGAAACATTGTTTGCTATAGCCTGGCGTTATAATATCAATGTTGATCATCTTGCATTACATAATAATATTAATGATCCACTAACATTACAAAATGGTCAGATTCTTGATCTTAATATTGCACAATATAATTATAAAAAAAATAGCAAAGTCAATTCGAGTAAAAAGGATGGATATCAGAAGCATTCAGATTTAGCATCGAAACAATCAATACCATCAGGCGCCTGGGCCTGGCCAGTAAAAGGTGAGTTATTAACCCCGTTTTCTTATAACACACTAAGTAAGGGTAATTCGGGACATAAAGGGGTTGATATTAGCGCTAAAACAGGTGACCCCGTTTATGCTGCAAACAGTGGAATCGTTGTGTATGCTGGTCAAGGGTTACCGGCTTACGGTAAATTATTGATTATAGAGCACAGTAATGGTTACCTTAGTGCTTATGCACATAATAGTAAGTTACTCGTTAGAGAAGGGCAAAAAGTAAAGCGAAAGCAAAAAATTGCGAATGCCGGACGCACGGGTACACAGTATTCACATTTACATTTTGAAATCAGAAAGAGAGGACAACCAGTAAATCCTTTATGGTTGCTTCCAAAAGCTTAGTGTTAGGATGTAAAAAATTGTTATTACCTAACGTTGCCGCTTGTTTGATATGCAATAAGGTGTTAGATTGGCGGCAAGCTGGTTGGATTTCCAGATTTAATCAGTAGAAGATAGTAAAAAATGAATAGTTAGTACTTTTGATGATAAGAGAATGAAACCAGAAGAGGTGAGCCATATGGCCGCGCTAGAAAAAGAGAATCTTGAAGAGCAGTTTGAAGTAGAAAACGTTTCAGAAGATTTTGAAGACGTTGATGTACAAAACGCTGGCGAAGATGACTTTAAAGAAATTGCCGGAGATATGGACGGTCGTCGAAAGACTTCTGAAAAAATACCCAAGTCTTTAGATGCTACCCAGATGTATCTCAATGAGATAGGTTTTTCACCACTTCTCTCTGCTGATGAAGAAAAACACTATGCCAGGCTTGCATTAAAAGGTGACGAAGCTGGAAGAAAGCGCATGATTGAATCCAATTTGCGTCTGGTTGTAAAAATTTCTCGTCGTTATCTTAACCGTGGTTTATCGCTACTTGATTTAATTGAGGAAGGGAACCTTGGCCTTATTAGGGCTGTAGAAAAGTTTGATCCAGACAGAGGCTTCCGTTTTTCAACCTATGCAACCTGGTGGATCAGGCAAACTATTGAGCGTGCAATCATGAATCAAACGCGCACGATTCGTTTACCTATTCATGTTGTTAAAGAATTGAATGTATATCTTCGTGCTGCTAGAGAATTAAGTCAGAAACTCGATCACGAACCAACGCCTGAAGAAATTGCAGATTTGTTAGAAAAACCTGTAGATGATGTCAAGCGAATGTTAAAACTAAATGAGCGTGTTACCTCGATAGATGCACCAATAGGACATGACTCAGAACGAACTGTCGTAGAGACGATAGCCGATACGGCAGTTTCAGATCCATCGGAAATTTTACAAGACACCAATTTACGTAATAGTATTAATCGCTGGCTGGACGACTTATCTGAGAAGCAGCGTGATGTTATCGTTAGGCGTTTTGGTCTTCGCGGGCATGAAACAGCTACATTGGAACAAGTAGGTGCTGAAATCGGTTTGACTCGTGAGCGCGTAAGGCAGATTCAGGTAGAAGCATTGCGCCGATTAAAAGAAATTATGCGAAGTGAAGGGCTTTCAAACAAAGAAGTGTTTACACGCTAAATTATTGTTTTTGTCAGAATAATAAAGAAACTAATAACCATTAAAAAGCCGCTTGCTTTAAAGCGGCTTTTTTTTTGCTGGAGAATTTTAACGGGTATAGATAAGCTGTTTACGCTTTCAGTTTCTCTATTACCTTATCGCCAAACTCGTTAGTCGATAACATGTTCATACCGCTGTCTGCGCGAGAAAGGTCAGCGGTAGAATAACCATCTGCAAAAACCCCCTGCATTGCATTCCAGATATTTTTGGCTTCATCAGGCATATTGAAGCTGTATTCAAGCATCATTGCCACTGAGCCGATCATAGAGTATGGGTTAGCAATGTTTTTTCCTGCAATATCGGGTGCTGAGCCATGTGAAGGTTCGTAATAAGCTTTTTCTGGTCCAATACATGCTGATGGCATTAGTCCAAGTGAGCCGAGTATGCCGCCGCCCTGATCGCTAAGAATATCGCCAAACATATTTTCCATTACCATTACGTCGAACTGTGAAGGGTTAAGGCAAAGTGCTGTTGCAGCAGCATCAACTAAAGTGTGAATAACTTTAACATCAGGGAAATCAACAGCAACTTCTTCTAATACTTCGTTCCAGAGAACGCTTGACTTTAATACATTACTTTTATGAATGTTGTGAAGTGCTTTTTTTCGTGTGTTAGCCAATTTAAATGCTTCTTCTAAAATACGGCGAATCTGGTCTTCATCGTATTCGAGCATTTCTTTTACGAAACGCTTTCCATTTTCATCTTTGCCTACCTGCTTTTCACCAAAATAAAGGCCGCCTACTAATTCGCGAACCATTATGAGGTCTATGCCTTCTCCAATAACTTCTGGTTTGAGTGGAGAGAAATGAGCCAGAGATTTTGGAAGAGAGACCGGGCGAAAATTAGCGTAGGTGTTAAGTCGCCTTCGCATGGGTAACAGTGCGCCACGTTCAGGTTGCATATCGACGGGAATCTTTTTTGATTCTTCATGGCTCAGGCCGATAGGTCCTTTGAGGATAGCATCAGCAGTATCACAAATTTTCTGGCTACTTTCAGGGAATGAGTGGCCATCGCTAAAGTAGGCATTTGCCCCAAAAGCCCCTTCAATCAGTTCGAATTCAACATCATTTCGTGATTCGATTAATTTGATGACTTTTATTCCTTCTTGCATGATTTCAGGTCCAATACCGTCACCAGCAAAAATTCCAATTGAATACTTTTTCATTTAATTCAACACCTCATTTCTTATTGGCACATCCCATTGCGCTGAATTCGGTCAAAGTGACAGGCTGATTCATACAAGCTTATATCAATCGCTTTTTTGACAGAAAATGGGCATAAAAAAACCCGGTACAAACCAGGTTACGCCAATCGTATCTAGCCTCCTGAACACAGTAGAAAGAGGCATGCAAAAAAAAGATATGGCGTCCCCTAGGGTATTCCTAACTAACCCCAGGAATCCCGTGAAATAAGACTCTCAGGCTATGCCTGATCAGAACGAGACATTTAATTTGAAGATTGTGAGTGTCTCGATTCGTACACATAGTGTCTAAGAACGGACACTGAGCTTACGCCTACTGTCCAAATTCAATCACCACGTTATGAAGCTAAAGCTAGTCCAACCAGGTAGTACACGGCAAAGGACAGCACCGTAACTCCAAAAAACATAGCGACATAAAAGCGGATGATCTTGGTAGTTGTCATACTAAAATCCTAAATGTTTGGTACGCGCGCATGAAAGTGGGCACGTTGACAGATTAGCACACCATTTGATCTCCCAGCACAGACAGACGTAGGCGTGACAGGCCGCGAGTTAGTCCGCCAGAAGGTGTCCCTGGCTAATTTGTAGTCATGACCAATTACGCGATTCTATTGCAGCCTTGAAGCGAGGGGCTGGCCATCCATCATCCAGTGGATGCAAATACCCCCCTAACTGCGAATTCGCCACCTACA
>JBGTQK010000009.1:0-111925 GCA_041941365.1 Cellvibrionales bacterium
TTTAATTAGTTATTATTCTTTTTCCAACTCATAGAAACGATTGGTTCGGAATAAACCACTATTTGATTATCTATTGAAAAAACCGTAAGCTTTTTTCATTGATTGTATTTATTTTCAGGTAATTTCTTACATTCCCACTCTAACGGTACATTTGACGGTATATCGACAAACTTGAACCCAACACCACTAATAAAATCAATACCTTATCTAACAGTTCGAGTCCGGCCTCTGGTACCACTTCTCTTTTCCCAAGACATCCAGCACCGTCCTAGAAAGTCCATAATCCGGTCTTAGATGGTAAATCAAATAAGGTTGCACTCGTTGCTTGTATGAGAAAATAACTCAATATCCTAACACTTAATAAAAACAATACTTGACGAAATATGAAAGTCAGAACCTCACCTGACAATTATTATAACTGCTCAATCGGAGGTTTAGACTATTAATATCAAGGCCAAACGCGATTAAAAAACTGAAGAAAACAGTTATCGCTGATTAATTAACACACAAAAAATCATCACATAAAGAATGTTCTTTCATCAAAAATTCACAAAACAATAATTGAAATGCGAATCATTATCATTTATATTTGTATGCATTATTTTATCCAGCGGAGTTTTTTATGCTATTACTTAAACAAAAATCTATCAGACTAATTCTTGCGGTATGTGCTTCAATTCTATGTGGCCAAACAATGGCTGCAGATTTGGTTATTACAGGCAATGTCTCTGTTTCTGGAAGTTATTTAACAGGCCCACCCTTTTTTGGGGGCTTAGGTTGGTCAAGCACTGAGGAAATTTATGTCGATGGCGAATTTACTAATACATCAGTTATTACAGGTTTAATTACCAAAGATGATGTACCTAACATGATCATTGTGGTTGACCCTACATTTGATGGCAATGACAATATCACAGCGAAAGATGGTTGCTTTGTAACACCTGAACGTTTTACAGAATGTACCTATTCATTTGATAATGGTAATTCACAGCCAACCGGCCCAAATGGTTTGCAATATATTCAATTAGCCGAAGAAGGTGCTACTGCTAAAACAGTCTTTGGTGATCTTCATGGCCCTGCCAGTTCTTATGCAATAACAGGAACAAACTTTGACTTCGGTACAGGTGGTCAGGTAGTTATGCAAGCTGACCTTGGCCCTGATACTATTGTTCCGTTCATCATGAATTTTTCTGCTCCAACCTCAGACATTACAGAAAATGGTGTTAGAACTATTCAGGGTACTACATCATTCAACTTTAACTTTAGCAATAACTCACTTAACGCATCTTCTCTTAACTATACAATTACAATGGAAGTAGAAGAGGAGCCAGAAGAAACGAATTTACCCATGCCATTGTGGAGTCTTATACTTTCAGGACTAACGATTTTATATATTGCTACAATACGCTTACGCAAGTCGGTCAAATAAAACCCACCAATAAAGCCTATATTACTTACGGGCTTTATTTTTAAATAGCCTTTACATCAAACACAAAAACCATTAAAAAGTTAACGATTAATTATGTCATTTATAACCAAGCCCTCACAATCCCCTTCAACTAAACATACATCATTTAACGTCAATTGATTGTCCAAGACAATAAAATGTAAAATAAATCATCGTTAACCTTTGTCAGAAAATTAACCATGATAAAACCCAAAAACACAGCGATCACATCATTTATCTATATCCTAACAGCGATTGTTTGTGGTTATGTTTTTACTTGGGGCTTTATTACTCTAGGAGTAACCGGCCTGGTTTTTATAGGCATCGACTTTCATACTGCAGAAATCAGCTTGTATATGCTGGCTTTTATTATTTATACCATTATCTTTTTATGGTTTTTTACCTTTAAAAAATTATGGTATGCCGGTGTAGTATTTTTATCATGCGGTTTATTAATGACGCTAGCTGGGTACAGCTTACAAAATTTTTTATTGGCGTAAAAACGTTAAGAGAATAGAAGCAATGCAGTTTACAAATACACGACAAGCAATGATCTGGCTACATACCTGGCTAGGATTGTTTTTAGGATTTGTACTTATGGTTTGCTTCTTTTATGGCTCACTCTCGGTGTTTGACCGCGAAATTGACCGCTGGGCGATACCTGAAACCCGCTTCGACCCTCAACCCATGCCCTCTTTTGATAACATGCTATTACCCATTTTTGAACGCATGGAGCCAGATAAAAATGACTATGCGCTCAATATGCCTAATCTGCATGACAAAACAGCAGGCCCTATGACCCCTCGCCTAGAGCTACCAGTTGAAGAATTTTGGGCATACACAACACACCGCGACCCTGTGTTATTAATGGGTGCAGACTTTGGCGTCCCACATCCAAAAAATCCAGATGGCCATAACCATATAGAAGCAACATTAACCATTGATCCTCGAAATGGTGTCATCATTCCCGATGATGTTCTCAAAATCGGTAGCGATTGGTTTTATCCCATGCACTACAGTTTAAATTACCAATGGAACTATATAGGTATTTTTATTGTGGGGCTTGCTGGCTTGATGATGTTGGTAGCACTTATCACTGGCGTTATTATTCATCAAAAAGTTTTTCGAGAATTTTTTACTTTCAGACCATGGAAACGCACACAACGCAGCGCATTAGACCTGCATAATATGACCGGCGTTGTTGGATTTCCCTTTCACTTATTCTTTGCATTTACCGGCTTATTGATTTTTATTCCTTTTTACTACATGCCCGTTACAAGCTTTACTTTAAACCCTTTGCATATTGAGCATGAAGCCATTGAAGCCAAAGCGATTGGCTTACCCCATAAAGCATCTGGTTACAGTGCTGAATTCGCATCGGTAGACGCTATGGTAGCAAAAGCCAAACAACGCTGGGCCGAACGCAACATGCCTGGCGAAGTCGGTTTTTTATACATCAGTCATGTTGGTGATAAAAACAGCTACACCAGTATTTACCGTGCGGGCAGTGACCGTGTTGCTTTAGTGGGAGAAGGTATTCATTTTAACACCAGTACAGGCGAAATTCTCTATGAAGACCCGCCACGCAATTGGGTAGATAGTTTAAATGAGTTTTTAATGGGGCTGCATCTTCAACACTTTGAACATTGGCTCTTACGTTGGCTCTATGTGATGGGTGGTCTAATTGGCTGTGTTTGCATTGCCACCGGTTTTATCTTTTTTGTTGAAAAGCGTAAACAAAAACATGCACAAATCAATAGCCAGGGAAGCCGCATTGTCGATGCGTTAGCTGTAGCCACAGTAACTGGTATTGTTATAGCCGCCACTGCCATTCTGTTAGCCAATCGTTTATTGCCTGCAGAAATGACTGACAAAGGCGGTTGGGAAAAAACCATTTTCTGGTTGGCATGGTTAGCTAGTTTAGCACATGCCTTATGGCGTAGCGCACCCGTTGCAAAAGCACAATTTAATCCCAGCTGGCATGAACAATGCTGGTTAATTACTGTATTATGTATCTGTGCAGTTATCGCTAACTGGGTAACCACTGGAGATCACTTAATTAAAACAATGTTTACCGATAATTACTGGCCAGTGGCCGGTGTTGATTTAAGTTTATTAGCGACTGCTCTGACTTGTATACTCGTTTCCAAAAAGTTATTTTCTACTTACAACAATAGTCTAACAGACAAAAAAAGTAGTGAAATAAAAGTAGAGACAACTCATGCCTGATACGTTATGGTTTTTATTCGCTACTATCTGTAGTTTGCTGGCTATGGGCTGGTTGGCATTAGCGATGCCTGCACACTGGCAACAAGTATTTGACGACACTATTAAACACGCACCTAACGCGTCATTGATGAGAGCCTTAGCCATCGGCATGTTGTTTTTATCCGCTTACTGCTGTTTACAAGCCGACCATTTTTCGATGGCAATACTGGTTTGGGTTTTATTACTTGTAGGTAGCGGCATGACAACAGGTATGATACTTAGTTATATGCCACACATAACTAAAATGATTAGCCCTACGCAATTTTTTGCTAAAAAAACACCAAACCAACGTGAGACTTGAAATAGGAACCTAATCTACCAGCTCGCTGCAATCATTAACCACAATTCGTTTTACACTAACATAATGGCAGCCTTTACAGATAAATAGCTAACCTTTTACCGGTAAACATAAAAGCAGTCCTTAATAAATCGTGCTATCAAAAATTAATCGCCATACGCCCGGTTATCGTTCTGGCTTCTACAGGAAAGCAGTCACCTCTGGCCAAACAAGTAGAATAATATTCCTTATCTTCAATATTACGAATATTCAGGGTAAAGTTGTAATTCCGATACTCGTAACCAACTTTGGCATCAAACAAGGTATACCCACCCGTTCTCACTAAAAAAGTGGTTTCTACAAAATTGGGGGTTCCTCTAAATAATTCCAGGTTTCTGGCATTCTGATTTTGACTGAAATAGCGGGCACCAGCGCCTACCTTAAAATTTGTAAGCCATTCTGGCTTATAAGACAACCAAAACTTCGCCTGTTTATGTGGCCATTTATCTAAATCACGACCAAAGGCATTTTCTGACTCATTAAAACTAAGCGCCGTCAAAAATTCAAACTGATCGAACATTAAATTGGCCTCTAACTCTAACCCTTTGTTTTCTGCCTCTCCCTCTTGTTGGCTGGGTATGGTATTTTGTAAAGCGTTAGGATCGCGAATATTATTCTCTGTAATTTTAAACAATGATAATGTGACCAAGCCAGATGGGTAATCTGGCCTGTATTTAATTCCCGCCTCAAACTGCTCACCAAAGCGAGGCTTTAAAGGCTCGCCTGTTAAGCGGTCCACATCAAGCTCAACTTCATATGACTCAGAGTAGCTGCCATAAACCGATAACCATGCATTAAACTCATAGTTAGCGCCAACACTATAAGAAGAGACATTATCGTTAACCAAGCCTGTTGTTTCTTTGCCAGAATTAAACGTATCAAGTACAACATCATCAAAACGATAACCTAAATTCAACTTAAAAGTATTAAAAACTATATTTTGATTAATATATAATGAACTAATTTCGACATTTTGCCTTTCTAACGTTATATCTCTTTCTACACTTGTAAATTCAGTTAACGGTAACGCAATATAATTATATGGATTGATAAACCCATTCGTAACCAGAGCATAATCATTAAATATTTTAAGGTTTTGGTGAGCAAGCCCAACCACTAAATCATAATTACTTGCCACGCTCCATTGAAACTGATGATCTAGCGCTAGTTGTTCTGTACCAGCTTCTGTAGAGCGCCATGTATAACCACTTTCAAAATCCTCATTCACACCATCATTATAATCAGGAAAAGAACTATCTCTGAAAAAAGGCGGAGATACCCTGGGACCCAGCAAGGCCTGAAATTGAATAAATGAATGATTGTAATAAACTAATGCATCCTTGTAACGAACGTTAGTTTTAGTCGATAGACTTTCGTTAAAGCTATGCTTCAGAATTAAACCAGCCATTGAAGAGCGCGTATCATAGCGATCAAACGCGTCATTACTGTAAGACGTACTATTATCAACACGGTAAGAAAAAGGGACTTCCAGTTCATCAGGGATATCTATAATATTAGAAGATGCTGATTCAACTGGATAACAGGGATTTACCTCAAATTCTTCACCTCCAAAAGGTAAATATATCGACTCCACATCAATCTGTTCAGATAAACACGCTGTTATCTGCAACGGCAGGAACTGATGAGCCGGACGCGAATCGCGTTCTATATATTCAAATAACGTTGTAACACTGGTTGAATCTGCTTCATAGGTAATTGACGGCAGTACAGCATTCACTTTTTCAAAGACGCCGTCTACCTGTGTATCTTTATCGCGCACAACACCAACAAGCCTTAGCGCTATTGTCTCTGAAAGATTATGATTGAGATCAATGCCCAGTTGTTTATAGTCAAAATTGCCCGCATCCAGTATCACTTCGTTTTCCTGATCGAGCCTGGCCACTTTGGTAACCGTATTAATCACACCGCCAGGTGAGCCTTTACCAAACAATGTTGCAGAAGGGCCTTTTAGCACCTCGACTCTTTCAAGAAAAAAAACTTCTGTTCGCGTATTATTGTCTGAACCGAAACCAACCTGTAGATTATCTCTGTAGATAGTAGCCGCAAAACCGCGCACCACAGGCTCTACTGTTCGTGTAGAAAAGCCAAAAGTATCGCCTATAGAGCCAGCAGTGTAATCGAGTACATCATCTAAGTACAACGCCCCAAAATCGCGAAAAATCGCTTCATCAATCACACTCACCGATCGTGTGTCTTCTACCAACGAAATAGAGGTATCAGAACCGAGTGGGTCTTTTGATTCCCCAACCACCTCTATTTCTTCTATTGAAACAATTTCACTAGAACCAGCCTCCGATGCAAGTTGTGTACGTTGTTGTTCGTTTTGTTGCGCATGTACTGTTTGCAACAACGCTTGCAATACAACAATCGAAATCAACCTATAACTATTATGATAAAACAGCACTTTCATTAACACTTCAACAACCCTTTCAACATTGAACAATATCTTTAATCACCTCAAAAAAGGTAATAAAAACACAAGAACGACTTTTAAATATAAATCTTTTTGATTATCATTCTCATTTATATTATCACTTAACTGGAAAGCATTCTAATGAAAGTTGCCAACGAAATTACTGAAACTTCCGTTAATTTTCAGCCTTTCGAACATCCCGTATCGGTTTTTGAAGAACAAGCCAATCATCGGGTAAAAAGTGTGTCTCTTAATACGGAGAGCACCTTTAACGCTGAGAGCGCACTGCTTAACCCCCAAAGCCTGCAACAACAGAAAGAGAATTTATTTAAAGTTATTAATGTCTTATCTGATAAGCTGGCTAATGTTTATCAACCTTTTACCGGCATTCAGCCTTCAGCATTATCAGCCTTGATCCAGGCCATAGATATCGAAACGCCCCTCCCGTCTCTGGATTCTGCTCTTGACGAATTACAAAGAATCTACCTGAAAGATGCTGTCTACTTTAACCACCCAAAATACGTAGCACATTTAGTCTGCCCTACAGCAACACCAGCGATTTTGGCTGAATTAATCAGTGCAACAATCAACACCTCGATGGATACCTGGGATCAAAGTGCTGGCGCAACGCTGATAGAACAAAGTGTTATTAATTGGACGGCAAAAAAAATTGGCTACGATGGTAATGCAGACGGCATATTTACCAGCGGCGGCACGCAGTCTAACTATATGGCCATGCTGTTAGCCAGAGATAACTACTGCCTTAAACAGCTCAATGGGCACCGTGTGCAATTGGACGGTTTACCCGTTGAAGCCAATCGCTTTCGCATTTTAGCATCTAAAGTGAGCCATTTTAGTGTTCAAAAATCAGCAGCGCAGTTAGGTCTGGGGTTTAACGCTGTTATACCCGTTGACTGTGACGTAGATTTTAGAATGAAACCAGAATCCCTGAGTGATTCATTAGACTATTGCAAAGAAAGTGACCTAATTCCAATTGCTGTAGTGGCAACAATGGGAACCACTGACTTTGGCAGTATTGACCCTATTCAACAAATTGCTGACATTTGCCATAAAGAAAACATTTGGTTACATGCCGATGCTGCCTACGGTTGCGGCTTGTTAATATCGCAAAAATATGCGAACAAAATTAACGGTATTCATTTAGCCGATTCTGTGACAGTTGATTATCACAAATCCTGGTATCAGCCTGTAGCCTGCAGTGCCTTTATTGCCAAAGATGCCAATGACCTTAAATGCCTCACCTACCATGCCGATTATTTAAACCCATTAAAGCATGATGAAAAAGGCTACCCTAATCTTGTCTGTAAAAGCATACAAACTACCCGCCGTTTTGATGCTTTAAAACCCTGGCTAACACTAAGAATATTGGGCGAAAAAACATTAGGCAATATGTTTGACCAAGTGATTGACCTAGCCAGTAAGGTATACCAACTGCTGAATGTTGAAACCGGTTTTGAAACCATTCATGAACCTGAAATAAGCGCTGTTGTATTTCGTTTAAAACCGTATCGCCTTGAAGACGGCAATTTACTTAATGAACTCAATGAACACATCTATGAAAGCTATTTGCAAACGGGAAATGCGATGATCGCACTGACTAAAGTTAACGGCAATAGCTGCCTAAAATTCACCTTATTAAATCCATTAACCACATTAAACCATATTCAGGAAATTATTGATGAAATAAAAGCTATAAGTGAAATTTATTTGCAAAACGTCTATTGTCATAAGCAAATCTAACTGTTCAGCTATTTTACATTGATAGAGTGGAAGAAATATGAAAGATCAGATTTTCGATTTTATCGGTGTGGGCATTGGTCCATTTAACCTTAGCCTCGCCAGCCTAACATCTAACATCAACTGCAATGGGATTTTCTTTGACCAGGCAGAAGGTTTTGATTGGCACCCTGGTATGATGCTGCAAGCATCAACCTTACAAACACCATTTATGTGTGATCTGGTGACAATGGCCGACCCGACCCATCCGTTAAGCTTTTTAAACTATAAAAAGCAGCAAGGTCACCTTTACTCGTTTTATATTAAAGAAGATTTTTATCTTGTTAGAAAAGAATATAATCGTTACTGTCAGTGGGCGACAAAACAGCTTGCTAACCTGAAATGGCAACACAAGGTTGAAAGCATTCAATATTCTCACACAAATGATTGTTACGAAGTCACTGTTAAGGATTTAAATGACCAATCAAAATCCAGTTATTTCGCAAAACATATTGTATTGGGTACTGGCACATCACCCCACTATCCTTCAGCTTGTAAAAATATTAAAGAAGACAGCCGTATTACACACACTGCCGAATATCTGGATAAAAAGCAACAACTTCAACAACAAAAAAGTATTACCGTTGTAGGTGGTGGTCAAAGTGCTGCTGAAGTTTACTACGATTTACTGCAAGACATCGATATATATAATTATCAACTCAACTGGATTACCCGCTCACCACGTTTTCTTCCTCTTGAATTGTCAAAACTGACACTGGAAATGACGTCACCAGAATACAGTAATTACTTTTATGACCTGCCTGAAGCAAAAAGAACCGCATTAATTAATCAACAAACCACCTTATATAAAGGCATTAACTTCAACTTAATTAATGATATTTTTGACCTGCTCTATCTAAAACGCGAGTACCTTGACGATATAGGCAAAACTCTGGATGTTAATTTAATTTGTAACTGCAGCCTTGAGAAGATTGATTCCTTAGAAAACAACCTTAAGCTCAGCTTTTATAATCAAGAAGCTGAAAAACAATTTAATGTAGAAACCGGAAGTCTCATTGTGGGTACGGGCTATCAATATCAATACCCAGCCTTTCTGAATTCAGCAAAAGATCGAATCAATTTTAGGCAAGACGGCTATTACCAGGTTAACCGCAATTTCAGTATCAATGACACTAACGATATCTTTGTGCAAAATGCTGAGCTGCACACGCATGGTTTTGTTTCACCTGATCTGGGTATGGTTTGCTACCGCAACTCACATATTATTCGTGAAATAACCGGCATTGAGCATTACCCCATTGAAACACATATTGCTTTTCAGGCATTTGGTTCTCTCAACCAATATGTAACACAAGAAGCTAAAAACCCCCTACTAAAGAGGGCTGAAAGTGCGTGAGTCATTAATGCAAATGCGGCTGATATTAATTCTGCTAACCATTATCTCGGTTATAGCCGACTCTATGCTATTACCTTTTTACCCACAATTTTTCCAACAAGAATTTTCTGTTAGAAACACCGAAGTCACCGGTTATTTTTTGGCGAACAATTGCTTAACCGTGATGCTGGTTTTTCCACTGTGGGCTAAAATCGCCAAACGCATTAACGAAGTGCATTTATGGATATACACACAACTACTTTCTGCCCTATTTGGTTGGCTGGCCTATACAGCCGACTCGTTAACTGGCTTCTGGATTTATTCGCAATTAATGCTGGTCTGCAAAGCCAGTTACTTATTAATTTATCCTTTTTGCATGCGCTTGGGTGAAGAGAATGAACAACTGAATATTGCTGGCTTGTTTGGATTACTCATGCATTTTGGTGCCATTGGCGGAGCCATATTAGGCGGTATTTTCCTAAAGTCATTTGCCCCTAAAAGTATTTATTTGTTAATGATTACCATCGATCTAGTACAAGTGGTGGTTTGTCTTTATATTATTTACCGATTCAGGTTTTCATTTTATCAAGAAAACCTCGACCAGGAAAAAACCTCTCAAATTACAAAGACATTGGCTAACGAACAAGATACAGTTAGTTCAGCAATAAGCAGTTCTCAAGAAAGCAATGCACAGACCAAAATTCAGGAAACAACGCCTAAAAAACCCATTCTTACTATTAAAGCAAGCCTATTTGCGATTGGCAGCGTTTTTCTGGTGCTTTATTTCTCCTCATTTTTAAGCCGTCCTTTCTTTACACGCTATCTGGAAGAAGCCACAAGCATTACTAACACTATTATACTGGGATTAATTTATGCCATTCCTGCATTTGTCGCGATAATTGCATTATGGTGGAATGCTAAAAAACATAGCATAGACAACGATATTTACCAACAAATAGGCTTGGCAATTATTGTAGGTGGCATTGGCGTTATCACTCAATCATTTGATAATTTGATCGTGATTATTATAGGTCGATGCTTACTGGGCTGGGCTATGTTCCAGTCGTCGGTCTTACTTGAAGTATTAATATTTCAACTGAGTAAAAAAGACGAATACGCCAGTGACTTTAGTATAGTGCACCTTTTTCAAAATATTGGCGTATTAGCCGCTTCATTCTCCGTAGGCTGGCTAGCACAGCAAATTTCATTAAAGTCAGTATTCCTTATTAGTGGCGTTGGTTTCTTTCTCACCTTCTTCATTTTCAAGTTTTTTTTAATGGCAACATTAAATAAAAAAGAGCATGTATCACCCGCATCACCAACACAAAAAAAAGTAATTGAACCGTCGTAAAGTAACAGGATAAATCATGACTTCAAACATTTCATTTTTTGATACTAAAAAAAATGACCTCTATTTTTCTCAAGAAACAGAGTTAGGTGCGCTTGGCTTAGTTGAGATCAATGAAAACAATGTTTCCATTATTCATGAATGGGTAAAACTGCCTTACGCCGCTTTTTGGGGAATGAGTTTATTAGACCAAAAAGAAATTAACGAGTACTATCTAAAACTTGCTAAAAATAATGATCACACCGCTTATTTAGGCACCATCAATAATAAGCCGCGCTTCTTAATTGAACTCTATAAACCTGAAAAAGATGAAGTCGGAAAATGCTACTCCGTTCAGAATGGCGATATTGGCATGCATATATTGCTTTGCCCTGCCGAGAAAGTCATAAAAGATTTTAGTTTTACTGTATTTAATTTTGTCATGGAAGCCATGTTTAGCTTACCAGGCGTTAAACGTATTGTGGTCGAACCCGATGCAGAAAATAATAAAATTCATACCCTTAATAAACGCGCAGGTTTTCAGCACATTAAAACAGTTCAATTTCCACAAGGTGGCAAATTAAAAACAGCCCTACTTGGTTTTTGCACTAAGCAGCAATTCGAAGCGTCTAAGTTAAACGCGTTTAATCTCTCAGAAAGTACGCAAACAGCCATCCCACACAGTGCTGTTAAGTTTATTCAACCTGAGATTTGGCAGCAAGTTAACCATCATCTGGTGGTCAAGTGCTTATCAGAATTTTCGCATGAACGCATCCTGCAACCGAAATTTGTTGAAGAACTAAATAATGGCTGGAGCCAGTATCAAGTTATTAGTCCATCACATCAAACGCATTACTTATTTAAAGCCAAACAACTTCCGTTAGATTATTGGTTAATTGATTCGACCTCATTGGTTAAAATCGTTGAAAAAAAGAATACAACGCTAGATGCTTTGCAGTTTATTATTGAATTTAATACTCATCTTAATATCCCACAAGATAAACTTCCTGTTTATTTAGAAGAAATTTCAGCAACCTTATACAGTGCTGCCTATAAGTATGCAGAAAAAGATTTACCAGCTAGCGAAGTTGCAATGGCGCCATTCCAAACCATAGAAGCGGCTATGACCGAAGGACACCCCTGCTTTATAGCCAACAATGGTCGTATCGGGTTTGACGCCATTGACTACAGCCGTTACGCACCAGAATGTGGAAAACCTGTTAAATTACTTTTTTTGGCAGCACATAAAGAGCGTGCCACGTTCAAATGTTGCAGCGATATATCCTATGAAGATTTGTTAGAGCAAGAATTTGATTACGTCACTCGCCAACAATGGCAACAACTCATCATAACGCAAAACGCCAACCCCGATGACTACTGGATTTTCCCCGTACACCCTTGGCAGTGGAACAATAAACTGACGTCATTATTTGCAGCCGAAATTGCTTCAAAAAATTTGATTGTTTTAGGGTACTCTGACGATGTTTATCAAGCGCAACAATCAATAAGAACATTTTTTAATTTAACCGATAACAATAAATATTATGTTAAAACAGCAATTTCTGTATTAAATATGGGTTTTATGCGTGGATTATCTGCCGGGTATATGAAAGTCACACCGGCAATTAATGACTGGTTACAATCCATTATTAATGATGACCCGTACTTTGAAAAAGTAGGCTATAAAATACTGCGTGAAATTGCCTCTGTCGGTTATAGCTGCTCCTACTTTGACCATCCAGAAATGAAAACGACACCGTATAATAAAATGCTGGCTGCCCTATGGCGTGAAAACCCAATGTGTATGATTGATAATAATCAACGCTTAATGACGATGGCAGCCTTGCTTCACAGTGACCAAAACGGTGAATCTTTAATTGCTGCACTCATCGAAAATTCTGCACTTTCAACCACTGAATGGTTAACACAATATTTAAACGCTTATCTAAAACCGTTATTACATTGCTTTTATAAATACAAGCTGGTTTATATGCCACATGGTGAAAACGTTATTCTAATTATTGAAGATAATGTACCTGTTGGTATTTTTATGAAAGACATCGGCGAAGAGATTTGCATCTTAAATTCTGATATCGAATTACCGGATAATGTTGCAAGAATTTCAATCGAATTGCCAGAAAATCATGAATTACTGTCATTTTTTACCGATGTGTTTGACTGCTTCTTCCGCTTTTTAACTGCAACACTCGAAGAAAAACTCAATTTCTCTTCTGTTCAATTTTGGCAACTTGTTGCCCAATGCATTAAAGGCTACCAAAAAGAAAATCCTGAATTTACAGAATTGTATGAAAAATATGATTTATTTATGGATAAATTTGATCATTCCTGTTTAAACCGGTTACAACTGGCGAACAACTTACAAATGGTAGATTTAACTGCCCCTTCTTCTGCTCTACAGTTTGCAGGAAAGCTAAAAAATCCTTTATCAAAGTTTTCACCAACAACAATAAAATCTGCAGAAATTGAGAAAGAGGCGATGTAATGACATCTGCAGGCACCTTACATCAAAGTATAGAAAAGAAAAAAAATGAACTACAGGCATTTTCTGATGCTTGTTACCAGTGTAACCCTAGATTAACATTCGATCTTGATATTTATTCAGATATTCACTTTGACGAATATATCAATACCCGCTTTAATCAACATGAAAAAAATTATTTTTATTGTTCGCCTTATTTAAATCATGCAAGCCTAAATAATGTTTACGAAAATATTAAAGCTTATGAAAAAGAAGCGCAAAAATATAAATGTAACGCAACCATTATTCTAGAATTATTAAAAGAGATAAAAAACGCCAACTTTGAAGCAGGTAAATCTTATTGGCACACACGCTGTTGGACACTCCTTTATTGGCAACCTGTTTACCTGAGTTTAATTTCGGTTTATTCATTTAACCGTTATTTAGATATAGCAACCCTGGTGCTACACAAAAAGGAACAAAGCGTTTGGGGTTTTCATTTTACCAAACCTCATGATTTACTGGAGCAAAATACTGCATTAATTAAACACTCTGCATTGCAACTTAAACGTTATCTGAACTGCCTTTTCAACTCACTACAAGGCTATTCTCCACTGTCACGCAAAAAAGCCTTTCGTTTAACAGCCGCAACCTTACTCGATGCCTTACAAAGGATTCTGCAAAAACAGCGTGAGGGAAATAAACCGCTTGGACTAATCGCTTTACAAAATCATGCCGATTTATGGCTTAAACCGTTGGGTCTGGAAAATGAAGCCAACTATTATCTGGACGATAATAATACGGTACAACTCAACCAGAGAGCTTGTTGTATGCACTATAAAATTGATTCAAAAAACCTTTGTTTAACCTGTCCTAAAACTCATTGCTCTAAAAAATTATGAATAGCTCCCTATCAAAAACTGCTAATAATAAAGATACTACCTTAAACATACCGACTAAAAAAGTTGAACCCTTTTCTCGACTCTTAGTATTAGACTTTGCCAGAGCTATCGCTGCGTTTTTTTTAGTAGTTGTCCATAGCTTATGGATGTACGGAACAGATGATGTCCAATTTCACTCGCCGCTAGGTCATACCGTGCACGCAATGGGTCAGATGACAGCCGCTTTTTTATTACTAATGGGTGCCTCATTTATTCTAACCCGTCACCAATCACTGCTTTACGGCGTTAAACGGGCTATATTTATTCTATTAGCTGGTTATGTGCTGAATATATTTAAATTTATTATTCCCATTACCGTATTTAAAACCATGCCAGAAAGCTTTATTCATGCTTATGGTTGGGAATCACCACTCAATGTTGAACAACTGCGCTATCTGTTATTAACGGGCGATATTTTGCAAATGGCAGGTATCTCATTTTTGGTTATTGCCTTTGTCAGGCATTATGTAAAAAATAAAAATATTATTTTATTACTGGTTGGTTTAACACTGCTCATTACACACTTATTACGAGGCTTTAAAACAGGCCTTACAGGCCTTGACTATGTTTTGGATTTACTATGGGGAACCGAATGGAATGTGTACTTTCCAGTTTTCCCTTGGATCGCCAATATTCTAACAGGCATGTATGTGGCGATGCACATTAATGAATATGAAAACAAACATAAAGCGCTGTTTGATATCTGCTTAAAACTAGGCGCTGCCTTTTTTGTGATAGGTATTGGGCTGTGTATTTATGATTGGAAGTACCATTTTAATGACTTCTTTCACCCACGTTCAGGCGGTATTCTGTATCTAATTGGTGTAAATCTATTGGTGTTTTGCCTGCTGGATAAATTAATTTACACCTATCTTCATAACAACATCTGGTTTTTAAAAATAACCCGTTATTTAAGTCAACAAATCACCAGTATTTATTTTATTCAGTGGGTATTGGTTTGCTGGTTAATGGGCATTATTGGCTATAAAACACTAACCACCTGGCAATTAATCGCCTTATTTCCATTTATGATTTTAGCCACACTACTTATTGATTATACGATTAAATGGCTTATTGAACGATATTCAGTAAAATAAAATAGAACTCTGTTAGCTTATTTTTAAAATAATATAATGTATCACTTAACACCAATAATGAAAAATAAGCTGCTTTATATTAGCACTACTGTTTTTTTGCTAATAAGTTTGCTCGGTATTGTTATTCATTATTATTCAAATAGTATTGCTTATCAAATTATTGATTCTATTGAAGGTAACGCTGCATACATTCATGAAGTAAAAACGGTATCGCCAGATATTTTACCGTCATCAGATTTTTTATTTTCTCTACCAGAAACATTTATCAGCCAAAATAAAATAATAAAAACCCGTCAATTTTTAAAAAAAACAGGGACACAAGCGCTGGTCATTAGTCACAATAATCAAATTGTTTATGAATGGTATCGACTGAACAAGACGGCAGACAGTCGATTTGAGTCCTGGTCTATGGCAAAATCTGTTACTTCTGCACTGGTTGGCATTGCCGTTGAAGACGGCTATATTCAATCGGTAGATCAAAAAATAATTGATTTTCTACCACAGTTTTCAGATAGTGTCTTTGCTGATGCAACAGTTAAGGATTTGCTTACCATGTCTTCGGGCATTTTATGGGAAGAAAACACCGTAAACCCTAACTCAAATGTAGTTAAATTACTAAAAGCAACCCATAATTCTATTGAAGAATTTCTGCTAATGTTAGACCCTAAGTGGTTTAACGGGTGCAAAGATATTTCAGGCCAGGATATTATCGACGGCTAAAACGTGCGATATAACGCTTTGTTATAGTTAGTCATGCACCTTTTTACTATCAAGGGGTACTTCACTCCGCTCTCTCAAGCCATAATCTCTATTTACATTAGCTACTCTTAGTCTGTAGTTTTCGAAAACTTCTTTTCTGCCCTTTTCCTGAGCCAAACGATGAGATTCTAAATTACGCCATTCTTGTATAGATTTTTCATCCCGCCAATATGACAAAGAAAGAATTTTCCCTTCTTCACTCAAGCTGGAAAACCTTTCAATAGAAATGAACCCTTCTATCTCTTGTAATAACGGATTTAACTCTGCAGCAATATCCAGGTATTCATCAAACCTTTCTTTCTTTGGAATAACTTCAAATATCACTGCAATCATAGCTAAATCCTTTGTAAAAAAATGTCAGGAAGTAAATTAAGCATTAACGATGGTACGCTTTCCTCGTCCAACCCTAAGGTCCAATCGTTATAGGCTGTCATAAATAATCTTCACGTGGAGGGGTAAAGAAATCCACGACCTCGCCTGGAACAATAATTTCGATGCTATGTTCTATGTTTGCAGGTATTGAGTAAGTATCTCCAGCTTCCAGTTCTTGATCATTATCTAAAAATTTGAGTCGATATTTCCCTGAAATAACATATCCACTTTGTTCATTGGGATGAGCATGAGCCGGCACACTATCAGTAGATTTGTAGAGCATCTTTGTAACCATCGATTCTGGCCCATAAGATAGAAGTACAAAATCAACCCCGTAGAATGTTCTTCTAACCGCGTCTTTTGATTTAACGATCATTTAGATTCCTTTGGTATAACGCCGCCAACACCGAGAGCTACGCAATAGAGATCCGATGCCTGGCTTTGTTACATGAAATTTAGCTACCATACTATTTCCTATAGATTTCGCAAAGCGTTCCCGTATTTGAAATAAATAATTGTTGGTATAGGGGCATTCCCTTTTATCGAAAACCGCCCATACTTATATTTTTTTATTTTAAATCAATTAGTTACATAGGCTTTTTATCTTTTCTGTTTAATACAGCGCATAAAATTTACGCTCGTTTATTAAAAAAAATCCAGCAATATAGATTGCTATTTATACAAAATGCAGCCCTTGCATTAACAATAATTAATGTTTAACATTAACTATTGTTAATAATAATGAGGGCACAGAATTTTCAGAACACTCTTTTTTTAATAATCAATAAATTTTCATTCACTCAAATAATCAATAATTTTTATGGGAGAAAACTATGTCTTTCTTTTCTAACTTCAGGTCATTACCAAAAGCAACTACTGCATTGGCGTTGACTACCGCTACTTTGGGTTTCAGTAGTATTACACAGGCTTATATACCGCTCTTTGATAATCAGCCCTTTGCTACTGATCTCTGTCCGATTAGTACCAATACCAATCATACCGTAGTGAACGGTGAAATTACTGCTCGCACTTATGACTGTTATGTCGAAGGAACTAACGTAGTTTATTCGTTAGCTGTTCCAGAAGGTTGCGAGCTTGGTGGTTGTGGACTTATTGTCGACAATCATGGTGCAACAATGAATGCCAATACAGAAAATAATGGAACGCAATTACGTGAATACGGTAATACCGCTGTATCTCGCGGAGCACTAACGCCTTACATCGTTCTACAACCAAGCTTTACAGACGGCTTTGATGATGCAGGGTTATTCCTTGATATCGGATCTGTTGTTGGCGGTGGCTATGCGACTGAATTGCCCAATATGATTAACGTTATAGACCAGGTCATTAATGCTTTTAATGTCGATGAAGATCGCATGCACTTTTATGGGTTTTCTCGTGGCGCTTCAACTATGAATCTGTTTTATTGTAATGAAACGCTGAAAAATAAATTCGCAAGCTACGCTGGTGGCGGTGGCGGCTCTTCTTGCGCTGTTCAGGCGGGTAAACCGCTCATGATTGTTAATGGTATTTCTGATCCTGGCCAGGAATTTATAGGTAGCGCTACAGGCAATGTTGAAGACTTTATGTTGCAACAACCCAATATGGTACATCAAGTTATACAAATCAGTGACAACTGGCCCAATCGCAATATAGGCTTTTCTTTTTGGGAAGGTATTACCTGGACAGGTACACATTACCATCAGCGCTTTGAGAGCGGAGACTATATTCTGGAAACGGTAAGACACAGCGCGAAAGGATTTCCCTACATCGGCCATTGCCACCCAAGAACCGGCATAGATCGCTGGTTAGTGTGCCGTGCAGACTTTGATCTGGGCCAAAAATTGATAGATTTCTTTATTGCTAATCCTAAATAATAAATAGCAATACATTAGTTTTACGACAGCACTAGTAGGCTGGCATTAGAAAAGTGTTAGAAACTCGTTTCTTTGCCAGCCATTTTTTTATCCATTTTCCATAGTTTTAATTACCTTTTTACCATAACCAATAACGTTGAGGAGAAATACTATGTCTTGCATACCAAATACCGGCCTATTATTAAAGACTACTGCATCTACACTTGCCTTAAGTCTTAGCTCTCTGGCTCAAGCCAACATCCCTCTTTTGGATAATCAACCCTTTGCTACAGACCTCTGCCCGATCAGTACAAACACGAACCATACTGTCGTAGGCGGCCAAATTACTGCGAGGACTTATGATTGTGTTATAGCAGATACTAATGTGGTTTACTCATTAGCTATTCCTGAAAGCTGTGAACTCGGTGGCTGTGGTTTAATTGTCGATATTCATGGTGGCAGTATGAATGCCAATACAGAGAACAATGGCACCCAGTTGCGCGAATACGGTAATGCGGCTGTCTCACGTGGAGCGCTAACACCTTACATTGTTTTGCAGCCTAGCTTTACCGATGTGTTTGATGATAATGGAAGTGGTATTGATATTCCTTCACTTATCAATGATGTTGGCGCCTACATGAATGAACTGCCTAATTTAACTAATGTGATTGATCAGGTAGTTAATGCCTTTGATGTTGATGAAGATCGTATGCACATGTATGGTTTTTCGCGAGGCTCTTCTACCACCTCTGTCTTTTATTGTGATGAACAATTAAGCCAACGTTTTGCCAGTTATGCTGTTGGCGGGGGCGGTATTGATTTTTGTGACCCTCAACCCAACCAACCATTGATGATGGTCAACGGATTAACAGATCCTTTCCAGGAAGTATTAGGAAGTGTAACGGCTGATACAGAAACGTTAGTTTTAGCCCAACCTAATATTACACACGAAATCTTGCAAATCAGTTCAAGCTGGCCCAATCGTTATATCGGTTTTTCATTTTGGGAAGGCATTACCTGGACAGGCACACATTACCATCAACGCTTTGAAAATGATGATTACCTACTGGAAACGGTAAGACACAGTGCAAAAGGCTTTCCCTACTTTGGTCACTGTCATCCAAGAACCGGTTTAGATCGATGGCTGGTTTGCCGTGCCGATTTTGACCTGGGTCAAAAACTGATAGATTTCTTCATTGCAAATCCCAAATAAAAGATCGGAATCAAACTACACATAAAGCGAATAAATAGGCTGAAATAAAAGATGTGTTGGAACCATCTTTTAGATTCAGCCTATTTCCTATCTGATAATTATCCGTATAACTATAACTTTTTGAGAGAAAATAACATGGCTAAAAATTTAAACCTAACGACCTTATTAAAGTCTTTTATGATTTTATCAACATCATTATTGATAAGTAATTTGGCACAGGCCTATCTCCCTCTACTTGATAATCAACCTCATGCAACGGAGGTATGTCCTATAAGCACCAACACCAATCATACAGTAGTAAATGGTGAAATTACTGCGCGCAATTACAATTGTGTTATTGAAGGAACCAATGTAGTTTATTCTATCGCAATACCCGAAGGGTGTGAAACTGGCGGTTGTGGGCTAATTGTCGATATTCATGGTGGCAGCATGAATGCTAATACACAAAACAATGGCACCCAATTACGCGAATACGGCAATATCGCTGTATCTCGTGGTGCCTTAACACCTTACATTGTGTTGCAGCCTAACTTCACTGATGTGTTTGATGATCTCAACTTTCTTTTTATCGATATTGATTCATTAATTAACTCCAGTGGCGCCTATCTGAATGAACTACCCAATTTAATCAATGTGATCGACCAGGTAGTTGACACATTTGATATCGATGAAAACCGTATGCATATGCATGGTTTTTCACGGGGCTCTGCAACTACAACTGTATTCTATTGTAATGAACAACTGGGGGAAAGATTTGCAAGTTTTGGTATGGGCGGCGGTGATATTGCCGCGGGAGACATTTTTTGTGATGTTCAGCCTAACCGGCCACTTATTTTTATCAATGGAATTTATGACCGTCATGAATTTCTTTCCTATTCTCTGGACGGCATAGAAAGTTATATGCTTGGTTTAGCTGATCTGAACCAGGAAATTGTACAGACAGAGTCTGGCTGGGAGCATCGTACTATCAGTTTTTCATTGTGGAGTGGTATAACTCTAACAGGCCGCCATCATCATCAACGTTTTATCAGCGGTGACTACTTACTTGAAACTGTTAGACACAGTGCAAAAGGGCCTATTCCCTATTTTGGTCACTGTCATCCCAGAATGGGTATTGATCGCTGGTTAGTTTGCCGCGCTAATTTTGATATTGGCCAAAAGCTGGTTGATTTCTTTATCGCTAATCCGAAATAGTCAAGTTTTAAAATGATTTAAAATATAAATTGGCTGGAAGAAGATTTTAATTCTCCGGCCTTTTTATTATGCACTTCGTTTTTTTCTTCGCTTGAGATTATTTTTTAAATCACTGGTAAAGTGTGTCACTAGCGCGGTAAATAATCCATAATTCGGATCCGGTTTTTTGCCTTCAGCCAACTTAATGATTTGATGAAAATACCAACCGGCCTCACCCTGTGCTCCAAAAGACTTAATTAAGTCGACCTTACTTTGACGAGAGAGAATACCATTACCAAATTTAAGCTCTGTTTCATTGTTTGGTAACTGCTCTATCTCACCTGCCATCAATTGAGCGGGGAACTCAGGAGCCATACAAAAAGGGCGAGCTATACCAATCATTTGTAAGTCACCATTATCCAAAGCTTGCTCCATGACTGCTTTACTTCTAAAACCACCCGTTATCATCAATGGCATTGATGATTCACCAGAACTAATCGCTTGACTAATGGCTTTTGCGTATTCAAGAAAAAAAGCTTCACGCTCTCGAGTACGCTTTGTGAGTTCCTTGTCTTCCTCTTCTCTTTCATTGGATGATAAAAACATAATGTTTTCATAAGTACCACCCGAAATCTCTAACAGATCAATATTGGCTTCACTTAACCACTTTGCAACCTGAATACACTCTTCTAATTCAAAACCACCCTTTTGAAAGTCTGATGAATTCAATTTGACACCGATAGGAAAATCATCTCCCAGGGCTTTACGAGTTTCACTTACAATGGTTAACAATAGTCGCGCTCTATTTTCTAAAGCGCCCCCCCATTGATCGGTTCTTTTATTCACATGAGGTGATAGGAACTGACTTAATAAATAGCCATGCGCAGAATGAATTTGAATACCGGTAAATCCTGCTTTCTTGGCTATGGTTGCTGTAGTTACAAAACGTCTAACCACATCCTGAATATCCTCTTCTGTCATAGCACGAGGCCGCCCAAAAAGACCCGAAACCTTTAATTGAATGTCAGAAGGCGCCATAGGCTGGGTGTTAACAAAGCGTGTACATTGACGACCTGGATGACTTATTTGCATCCATAAATGGTTGTCATTTACCGTACTCGCCTTTACCCATTCGGTTAACGCCTCAATATGACGTTCGTCTTCAACCACTACATTGCCTACACGTTCCAAATAACGTGAGTCAATCATAACATTGCCGGTAACCAGTAACCCTGCTCCCCCTTCAGACCAGGTCTTATACAATTCATTGTGCAAATGGGTTGGACTGTCATTAAGATCTGCCAGACCTTCTGTCATTGCTGACTTACATAGCCGATTGGGAATCGTAGCGCCACAAGGTAAAATTAAAGGTTTAGAAATAGAAGACATAATTTACTCAATACGATTTAGCATGGTTACGTGAATAAAAAAAGCATTTAATCAAAAACAGGGATTACAAACAATCCTATTTTTAAATAAGAATCGACTATTGCAAACCTGTAGAACACTTTTATTATGGCTTCAATACCTGACATAAGTTCCGAATAGACAACAAAAGAAAGCACTAGTTATATTCAATAAATACTTTATCGTCTTCAATAACTACCGAATACGTTTTTAACGCTTTTGACGGCCTTATTGTATCCATTAGCTGTATTCCTGGCGGGAAGCATGCCCACTTTTCAACTTCACCCGATTTAATATCGAATTCTGCCCGATGGAACGGACAACGTACTTTACATCCATCAATAATTTTTCCATTTTTAAGTGGGAAAAACATATGCGGACACTTTGACTGTGTCGCAAAAAAACCATCATCCAGGTTAAAGATTAAAATATTCTCTCCATTAACCGTACAGCCATAAGGTTTATCTGGTTGAATATCTAACACACTACATATTTCTTGTTTACTCATACAATAACCCTAAAATTTGATCTATTTTACTAATGTTATACTCAATTAATTGCATAACGCTTTGTTTCTGCAGAGTACACTGCAATTAATAAACCTGATAAAACAGGCACTAAAAGTGCGAAAGCTGCCGCAAGTTGATAGCCGTGCCCTCCAGCTATATATAGTTCTGGAACCAATGTAAAAATATGAATGACGTATAAGACAAGTACCTTGATGGCGGGTGCCAATGCCAGTAAAAGTACAAACCATAAGGCTTCTTTCATTGCGGTTAACTGTTTTATGCTGGATCGATAAATAAAGAACAGCGTAAAGAAAAATTGCAGCAGACCACTATAAGCATAAAATGAACCAGCTAATGAATATTCCTGGGTCGGCAAACCTAACCTGAACCCCCACATAAGCTGGATTAGACTACCCACCAAACTCGCGATGACGATAATTACCCAATAATGACGATGATTATTTAAACCATCCTGGATAAACATCAATTCCCTGATACTAAAAACTATCACTAGGGAAGTAGCAATAAAAAACATATAATGCCAAACTGATTCAAAGATAGTATCGTGCCATACTAATGCAGAATTTGGCACGACCTGCTTAAGCCATTCACTGCTCCCCATTCCTTGCATAAAAACATAAAAATAAAACAGAATAAAAACTGTTATCGCAATGACGCTATAACCGAATAACTTCTCAAAACGACTGTCTTTTCCAACACTATGATTATTGACAGGTGCTGAACGTAAAGGACTACTGGCTCGATTAAAATAAAAAAGCAGATATGCAACTAACATCGCCTGGGCAACCAACGAAACATTAACAATGATATTCATTTCATTAAATGAGGCAGACTCAGCAAAAGGTGCCATGCCAATCCAGTATATACGCTGTATCGGTGCCGTTAGGAAACAACCAAAGGCGATTGCTTGCCATCCTAAATGCGCCGCTATATTTTTTTTATAAATTGAGTAGCCCGCCATACTAATACTAAAAATAGAAAGCACGACTAAAAAAGATAACCCCATATGAAAAGCATATTGACTATAAGTATCTGCAACTTTGTTATTCAACAAGTAATAACTGCTCATCGACATAGAGGTAAAAGCCGTCAAAATATAGGTAACGCCTAAAATACGGTGTATCTTGCGATGTTTACGACGAAATCCTGGCCAGAATTGAAAAAATCCTGTTGCCATCAATACCATGCCCAACATCATATGTGTACTGAGTGCACTGCGCTTTTGTTCAGACATCTCGTAGTAATGACGGCTGGTTTCCATAATGCTGTCATTGCCATAGGCATAATCTGTATTACCAAAGCGAGCGACGAGATTTAACCAGTACGGTAATACATCATGCACTTCTTCCGAATTTGTAGCCAATTCTCCCGCTTCGGCCTGATGCTGAATCGATGACACTTTATCGCCATATCCCGCTGTATCTCTAACAACCGGAGATAATTTTGTGCCAGCATTGAATGCTAATAATCCATAACCAATAATCACTAACCCTAGCAAGGGCCATAGTAAATTACCTATCTTAATAGACGTACTATTCTTGGCATTTGATATTGAGTTTGATAGGTTTAGCATCGCTTATTACCTTTATTTATATTTCGACAACGCTAGAATAATTTATGCTACTTCTGATGAAAATACTCATCCTTGCCAATCGTTTGCCTTTGTTGCCAACTATTTATTTTTTTTGTTATTAACAATAAAAAGCTATTACAAGAATGTCGAATAATTTTGAATCTCTACAGTTTCCAATAAGTTATGTGCAAATGCTTGAGCGAATTGCTGAGTATCAGGGCAAAGATCCGGAACAACTGATACTCAAAACCTTGCAAATCAATCCTGCTGAGTTAAAAAATCCGCAAGCCCTGATCAATGGCCGTCAATTTTCTCGTTTGCTCGATATTGTTCGCGACTTTTTATGCGATCCAAAAGCCCAGCTGGAACTACCCAAAGTGTTCCCTTTTACTATACATGGCCACGTAAGCCTGGCTGCCATGACATCTTCAACAGTTAGAGAAGCACTCGATATTAGTTCTCGCTTCTTTCACCAGGTGATGCCCGCTTATGAAATGAATTATGAAGAAAAAAATAGTCAGTGCATTATCGAGATAAAACGAATAGTAGACTTTAAACACAATAATGAATTTTTACTCGAATCCGTTATCTGTGCTCTTGGCTTTTTCCTTAAATTTACCATGATTCCTTATGAAAAGTTCAGCGTCGAGTTACCACATAAACATCTTTTTATTACTGAGTTTCAAACATTATTTCCAGGTATCGTGATTAACATGGATACTCAACATCAATGTTTTGTTAGTTTCCCGGCCAGTTTTTTAAACGATAATGTTATAACTGCCAACCCATCTACACTGAGCCTAATAGAAGACGAGCTTGAAAAACGTCAGCATATTTTATCTAACCAACACACCTTGAGTTATCAGGTGATTCAAATCATTAACGATAGGATAAAACAAGGTCTCCCTGTAAAATATGAAGACATCCCCAAAGCACTCAATTTGTCGAATAGAACATTTAGTCGACACCTTAAAACAGAAGGCTCCTCATTTAAATCTATCTATAACAATTGCCGTATAGAAACAGCAAAATCATTACTCCGTAACACGAACGAAAATATCAGCGTTATTGGCCTGAAACTTGGCTTTTCTAATGAAGCCAGTTTCTCACGCTATATCAAGAAACAAACGGGTAGTACGCCCTCTGAACTACGCAAGCAACAATAATTCTTTACCTGACCCAATCTGATAGGCCAGTAAAACCCAAAACCGCTACAAGCTCACATTTATAAGAGATCAATACTCTTATAACTTCTGGTAATGCTATTTTAATAAGTTGTAGTAAAAGGAACTTATAAATATTTGGAAATAGAAGTTTAAAAACTGGTCAGGAAAAACAGGGGTAAATCCAGGGATGACTACACAAAAAAAAAGAACAAAAGCTTTTTAAGACAAGCATATTTTTAGTTGTATTCGAAATTCAATAACTGCATATACAAGAATTGATGATATAGAAAGGAATCAATAATGCGTCAGATGTTCAGAAACCTGCAATTGAAATGGAAACTAATAACCGGTTTTGGAATACCCCTTTTTTTTATGGTAGTCATTGCCATTACCGTTTACAAAAGTTTAAATAAACTGTTAGAAAGCAATCATTGGGTCAATCATACATATGAAGCAATTGATCTCGGTACTCAAATAACAACTTCCCTGATTAATATGGAAACAGGGTTTCGCGGCTTTCTTATTGGCGGTTCAGAAGAATTCCTTGAGCCCTACCATATGGGTAAAAAAGATTTTTTTTCCTTAATAGATAAAGCAAAAGGTCATGTCTCCGACAACCCGGCTCAGGTAAGACGTCTTGAAGAAGTAGAAAGCATCGAACAAAAATGGCATATGGAACATGCAGAAGTCGGTATGGCCTACCGACGTGAGGTGAATAAGGGACATGAAGCTTCAAAAGAATTCAAGAGGGTTTCGGCTCGGATAATTGGAAAACAAAAATTTGATGGCTTTAGGTCTTCGTTAGATGATTTAAAAGTCATGCTTATAAAAGATAAAGCCTCACAAAACTATTTAACACTCATACTGATCGATATGATTAATCAGGAAACTGGGCAACGTGGTTTTCTCCTCTCAGGTAAGGAAGAATCTCTTCAACCCTTTAAGAGCGGTATCATGTCCTACGAAAAAAATATACTTAACTTTAAACAACATTTAATAAAGAAATATGGTAATGAAAGTGACGCTGTAAAAATGCTGGATACAGCCATGGAAATGGCACGCGACTGGAAGACAAAGGCAGCGCTACCAGAAATAAGAGCGCGGCGTCAAATGAATAAAGTAACACGAACCGTTGATGACATAGATGAATTTGTAAAAAAAGGCATTGGCAAAAAATACATGGATGAGATGCGAGCAATACTCGATGAGTTTATTGCAGAAGAAGCAAGGCTCATTAAAATCAGGGGAGAAGAACAAAATGTAACAGCCTCCTTTACCAATACTATAACCATTTTTGGTACCTTAATTGCCACTTTGTTAGGCATGACTGCTGCATGGATAATTATCAAATCGATAACAGAGCCTGTCAGCTCTCTAACAAGAAGCTTATTGCGAGTACAGAAACAAAGTGACTTTGGCCAACGAATCCGCTTTGATTCAGAAGATGAGATTGGACAAGCTGGAAAAGCCTTTAACTCACTGATGGAACATTGTGAACAACAACAGGATCAAGTAGAGATCCAACAGAAACAAGTAGAACAACAACAAAAACAAATAGAACGTCAGATGACGGAAGAAAATAACCGGGTGACTGAAGCACTGCAAAATACCAGCGCAAACATTATTGTTACTGATGAAGATAACAATATTATCTTTCTGAATAAAGCTGCCATATCAATGTTTAATACAGCAGAAACACAAATTCGAAAAGATGTACCCGAATTCTGGTCTGCCAACCTGATGAACTCTAAAATCAGTATGCTTCACTCAAATGATTCAATGACCCAGCAAGTGCTGGGAACCAGTAAGTTCTCAGTTAATGAAAACCTGTCTTACGGCGAACTAATATTTTCAGTCAACGCCAATCCGGTCATCAATGGCAAAGGCAAATCGATAGGCATGGTCTATGAATGGCAGGATTTAACACAAGAGTTAATGGTAAAAGAAGAAGTAGCTGCGGTAGTAGAAGATGCTTTAGCCGGAAAACTGGATAGCCGCATTTCTACAGAAAACAAAACAGGCTTTTACAATCGTTTGAGTACAGCAATGAATAAGTTGTTGGATTGCACAGAAGCAGTCGTACACGATGTTGGTAATGTGTTAGGTGCGATGGCTAATGGCGATTTTACCAAACGTGCAGGTCAGGATTATGATGGTGAATTTGCTAATCTGACAAATTATAGTAACCAGCTATCAGAAAAAATGCTTGAATTAATCAGTAATATTCAGAAAAGTGCTGAAAATGTTCAGGTTGCAAGCAAAGAAATCGAATCGTGTAATTTCAATCTGAGTCAGCGTACCGAAGCTCAAGCCTGTAGCCTGGAAGAAACATCAGTCTCGGTTAAACAAATGTCCGAGATGGTCGCAAATAATGCGAACAGCGCGAATAAAGCCAATGATTTAGCCAGCGATACACGAAAAGTCGCAGAGTCAGGTAGTGAAGTTGTTAGTCGGTCTGTTAAATCAATGAAAGAAATCAGTAGCTCCAGCAAAAAAATTGCAGAAATTATTGGTGTTATTGATGAAATTGCTTTTCAGACTAACTTGCTTGCGTTAAACGCTTCGGTTGAAGCAGCCCGTGCCGGTGAACATGGTAAAGGGTTTGCTGTAGTGGCTGAAGAAGTAAGAAACCTTGCAAGCCGCAGTGCAACAGCAGCCAAAGAAATCGAAACCCTGATTAACGATAGTGTCACTCTGGTCAACGAAGGTGTAATCCTGGCAGATAAATCAGGAGAAACACTTACAAATATTGTTAACTCTGTAAATAACCTTTCGGAGATTGTTCACGACATAAGTAATGAGTCAGATTCTCAAGCTACAGGTATTAAAGAAGTTGCAGACGTTATTCTTCATATTGAAGATGTCACACAACAAAATACCGCATTGGTAGAAGAAGCAGCATCAACAAGTACCATGCTAAATGATCAGGCACTTGAACTTCAAAAACAATTGGCCTACTTCACAACTAATAATCCTGAACATAGTACCTATGATGCGGATACTGACAGTGGTTATAACGAGTTCGATCAAAAAGCTTCTTAAATATTACATGTCATGAAAATGTAACACTACTGTTATTATCTAACATTTCAGATATACCTTAAGAATAAAGGATCTCACTCTCTTTATTTATTTTTCATTTTTTTACAATTGACTTGTGTTATGCATCTAGCCAATCTGAGTTAACGAGTTACAATAATTCTATATGAGATATTTTCGTTAGCGCGAATAAGCCAAGCTTTAAGTCTAAAGATCAACTATTCATGATTAGAGCCTGACAAAATGGCCGTCATCCAGCAATCCTATAACTCTGTAAAAGAGCAGTTTTGAAGAAGTAATAAAACAGTTTATGCATTTTGAATCGTTTAGTAACGACGTAGAAGTCGTAGGTTTTGGTCTTGATTCTTACAAGGAATTAAGTGGTTTTAGAGCCTTTAAAGACATCTTCCTGAAATACGGCATTAATTTTGAGGCAATCCGTGAATGGTATCCACTACAAAAATATCTTGAGTGCATTAAGGAGGTCTATAATACCTTTGGAAAAGCAACCCTGTTCTACATTGGTTGTACGATTGTTGAAGAAACTCCCTGGCCTAAAGAAATTAATTCATTAGAAGATGCCCTCTTCGCTATAAATAATACTTATAAAATGAATCACCGAGGAAATGCCAATATAGGAAGTTATGAAACCAGCAAGTTAAACGATGACCAATATTTGATTCGATGTTCCAGCCCTTACCCATCGTACTTTGACATGGGTATTATCAAAGGTATTTGCAATAAATTCAGTAACAAAAAAAATAACGTATTCGTTGAATATGCATCCGGGGAACCCTCTCGACTACAAGGCGCCAAGAGTTGCTACTTTATCGTAACACTTTCAAAAAACATGATAGAAAAAAAGGATTGGATAAACTGTAAACCTGTTCTTATGAGTGAAGTACTAAAAGAAAACTACCGTGTAATGAATAATATTGCTAATACGTTAGAATCCCGCAGATCTGAAACCGAAGAGAGAAATGAAAAGCTTGCACAGGCCAATAAAAAATTATTTCAATTGGCTACTATTGATGAATTAACCGGCATTGCAAACCGACGTGCATTTAATACCTATATTCATTCCGAATGGGATCATGCCAAACGTTACAATAATGACCTGACTTTAATTATTTGTGATATCGATCATTTTAAAAAAATCAATGATCAATACGGTCACCAGGTGGGCGATCAGTGTATTCGCTATATGGCAAATCTGTTAAAAAACAATATCAAGCGATCAAAAGATTTTGTTGCGCGTATCGGCGGCGAAGAATTTGCTATCGTTCTACCTGATACACCTGTTAATGGCGCCCTTCATATAGCAGAAACCATACGCGAAAATATAGTGAATCCTGAAGCCAAGCTCACAATACCTGATTTACACATAACGCTAACACTCAGTTTTGGTGTTTCCGCCAGAAGTAAAACGACTAATACACTGGATGAATTGATCAGAAACTCAGATAGTGCCCTTTATCAAGCTAAAGCGGCAGGCAGAAATTGTGTTAAATATCTTTAACTTTATAAACATCAATATCTTGCAGCTTTATCGACCTTTAAAAAATTGACTAACTCGTCGCTTGTATTTGCTTCTATTGCATATTTATAGGTTTTTTCAATCTGTTTACGCTTCAGCTTCATTGTCGGTGTTAAAAAACCGTTTTCAATAGTCCACTCAGGAGTAATAAAGACTTGTTTCACTTTCTCATAAGAAGGCAGCTTACTATTGAGAGCTTCCACTATATTTTCTATTTCAGCTTTAAGAGTATTGTCTTTCTCCAATACCTGGCCCAGATTTGAAAGCGTCGCTAAAAGAATCGGTTGATCGTAACCATGCCCAACAACACAATACTGCGCAAGAATACGGTTACATCCAAATTGTTTTTCTAAACGTGAAGGCTCAATGAATTTTCCCTTAGAGGTCTTGAATACTTCACTCATTCGACCCGTTACCCACAAATTGCCGTCCTTATCAAACTTGCCTGAATCACCTGTACAATACCAACCCTCATCTAACACTTCAGCGGTCTTTTCTGGATCCCGATAATAACCTTTCATTAGTCCTTTACAGTTTAACTGGATTTCACCCTCATCAGACAAGCGCATCTTGACAGAGTCATCTGTTGGTTTTCCTACACAGCCCGATATAGGTTCATCGTTATGAAGCCAGCCACAACCTTGAATAAAAGTCTCTGTCATACCATAAGCATCTCGTAATATGATGCCCATATTAATAAACCACTCCTGAACCTTCGGCGGACAGGGAGAAGAACCCGTCAGAATAACTCTTGCTTCTGACAACCCCATCAATTGAGCAATTGCCTTTTTTTGCTGGGCAGATAAAGTAGCCTGTAATTCAGGACGTATCTCTGTATCTATGGCCTCCTTAAACTTAATCCACAGTCTAGGCACAGCAAAGAAAAAAGTAGGCTGAACAGAACGAATCTCCTGGGTGAATGTATCTATACCTTCAGAAAACGAAACAGGCGCATTCACATAGAGACTGAGTAATTCCACCAGAATTCGCTCTCCAGCATGTGACATTGGCAAAAAAGAAAACAACTTGTTTTTTTCATGTTGAAAGCCAAACGCTTTTATTACGCCAGGCACTACATGTCCAGGTGTCTGGTGCATATGCATAACACCTTTAGGATTACCAGTGGTTCCTGAGGTATACATTATTGTGAAAACATCTTCTGGAGCAGGAATTGGGGATTCCAAAAAAGGCTCGTTTTGTTCAAGAATTTTTTCCAGGCTTGTATATGTCTCAATTTTACAACCCAGCATAGCGACCGTTTCCATACCCTCTATCAACGCTTCCTCCACAAAAGCAGACTGATCGAAAGCCCCGCAGAAAACCAGCTTCACATTGGCATGCTTAAAAATGTAGTTAGCCGAGCTCGTATCCTGCCCAGGATAGATCGGTACCGAAATATGCCCTGCCAACATGATTGCAAAATCACAGATAGGCCAATCCTTACTATTGGATGACCAGATAGCAATACGACTGCCAGCCGGGTAATGCTTGTTTTTCAAATAAGCAGCGATACGACGCACCTGATCACTCACCTGAGACCAGGTATAATCCGTCCATTCAAGGTTACGCGGTTGGCGAAGATAAACTTTATTCGGTGTTTCGTTCTCCCACCGATAAAACATCTCAAGAGGAGATTTAAAAGGTTCATTCATAGGTGACCCTCAATATTATTGTTTTTAGCGTTTCAGGAACCTCAATAAATAATAACGCTTTGTCAATTTAAAAAAGGACTAATTATTAAAAAGCTTACGACTAATAATCAGCTTCATGATTTCGTTAGTACCCGCATAAATTTTCTGTACACGTGCATCTGCAAAAGCACGCGCTACAGGATACTCCCACATATAACCGTATCCACCATGTAGCTGCAAACACTCATCAGTAACTTTAAACTGTAAATCGGTTGCCAGCATTTTTGCTTTAGAAGCAGTGACTTCATCCAGCTGTTTACCAAGATGCAATTCTAAACAGCGATCAATAAAAACACGTATAGTAGTTATCTCGGCATCAAGCTGTGCTAACTTGAATTGCGTGTTCTGAAACATTGCAATAGACTGCCCAAAAGCTTTGCGATCTTTAACATAAGCAACGGTTTGTTGCAGAATGGATTCGGCTGCTGAGATGGCATTGACGCCAACGATCAAGCGTTCCTGGCTAAGCTCTTGCATCAGGTAAATAAAACCTCTGCCCTCTTCACCCAATAAGTTTTCTTTAGGCACTCTCACGTCCTGAAAAAACAACTCTGAGGTATCCTGGGCTTTCATCCCCACTTTTTCAAGATTCTTTCCTTTCGCAAAACCCGGTGTTTCAGCTTCTACCAGAATCAAACTAACACCCTTGGCACCCGCTGATGTATCAGTTTTACAAACAACAATAACCAGATCAGCTTGTTGTCCACAGGTAATGAACGTTTTTGAACCATTGATAATATAATGATCACCATCGTCTACAGCTGTCGTTTTTATTGATTGCAAGTCGGAGCCAGTGCCAGGCTCAGTCATAGCGATAGCAACAATCATTTCACCACTTACACAACCTGGTAAAAGTTTTTGCTTTTGTTGTTCAGAGCCATGGTTTATCAAGTAAGGAACCGTAATATCCGAATGGAGACCAAAACCCAAACCGCTCAGCCCGTAACGACCGATCTCTTCTGAAACGATTGCGTTATAACGAAAATCGAGCCCTAACCCACCATAGGCTTCAGGAACAGTCGGTGCTAAAAAGCCCATTTCACCGGCTTTATTCCAGAGCTTACGATCTATCTGACCATCTTTTTCCCATTGTGAATGATAAGGTACAGCCTCAGCTTCAAGAAATTTACGAAAACTGTCACGAAACTGTTCATGCTCATACTCATAAATCGTTCTGGGAATCATATTGCCCTCTTTTTTAATTATTCAAGATACTCATTATTAACGAGCTCGGGTTATTAACGAGCCTGGGTTGCTAACGAGCTTAAAAACCTGTTATCTAACGCGTCACAAGAGTTTCATTCAAAATATTCTGCCACTCATCAAGTAATTCGCGATTATCGACTTTCCAGGGATGAAAATCTTTTGCGAAAAAAGCTTTATAGCTTGGCGCAAAAACTCGAACAAGGCCTTCTTTGGAAAACAGAAACTTGCTGAAGCTTTTTAGTGTTTTCCACTTCCAAAGTTGCTTGTCCTGGCGCAGCATGGTAAATGCCACTTTCAATACCTTGATAAATATATTCCACATGGTTACGCGCATCACAGCAGCCCGCAAGCCATAGGTTCCGCCAACTTCAGTATAAACATCAAACGCTATAGACTTATGCTCTATCTCTTCCAGGCTATGCCACCGCCATAGATCACCCATAGGGCCTTCAACATTCTCCAGAAATTCGCCTTCTAATACCTTCTCGCCTAACGTCGCAGTAAAGTGTTCAGCTGCTACCGTTGAAGCAAGCATCATCAGTGGTGTAACTCTTGGGTTATTCTTGACCGACTTTATATGGTCTATATATACTTTTTCTAAAGCCTTTAAATCATAACCACGTTGCTCACACAGTAACTGATTGTATTTCATGTGTTCCCTGCTGTGAATACCTTCCTGTTTGTAAAACATTCTAATTTCATTTAAAAGTTTCTCATCCTTAATCGTACGTTCATAATGTTTAATCGATTCAATAAAGTTGCGCTCACCTGCAGGAAAGCTCAAACTCAATGCATTCAAAACAGCCGTCATGAACGGGTCGTTATCTACCCAATCAGTAGCCAGTGCCGCCTTCAGGTCAAAAATCGGATCGCGTGGTTGAATAGAAACATCTTCGGGGGTTTTGGAAATCGATCTCAATGCAGTCATTGTTTTATACTCATGTAACAAAAGTAAAAAGGTTAGGTTGAGACTTTGCTAAACATAGAACGTTAAGCATTGATTAATATCTTATGTGGTATTTAGCGAAACTATAGGGATATAATAGGCCAACCCTGGAGATAGTACAGGCCAACATAGGGGATAAATTAGGCCAGCATAGGGGATAAAACCGGTCATTAATAGAGAAAACAGCATGCACAAACGCCCGTTACCTATTGGCTTTATGCAACGAATCGCCACGCTGATAAATGAACAAGGCTTCAGCGTGAAACAACTTTTATCCATGCCAGAAATGCAGCGCCTGTCAGAAGACGGTAGACCACCGTTTTATACTGATAGCGTACCGCAGTTTTTAAAAAGCCTTGTCGATCTAACCGATGACCCGGCAATGGCTCTGCGTTTGGGAAAACAACTGGAATTGGCGAGCTATGGCACCTTCGGTTTTGCTTTAATGAGCTGTACCAACCTGAAGCAAGTCACCTCTCTCCTGCATCGTTATTATCAAATCACCACCGGACCAGGCCCCAATATTGAACTGTTAGAATATAAAAAAGGCATGGCTTTAAGAATAGGTTTCGAGCGAGGAGACCCTCACCTGAATCAGCTGTTAACCGAAGTGATACTGACACAAATTGTTTATTTAGGCGAAGTACTGATCGACAGCATCATCGACGATGGAGAAGTCCATTTTAACTACCCGGAACCCGCGCACGTCAACGTCTATAGAGAAACGTTTTCCGCACCAATCAAATTTAATCAGCCCTATAGCCAGATTCTAATTCCAGAAAAGTGGCTCAACTCCCCTATTAAAACCGCAAATCCAGCCGGCCATGTAGTTTTTCAGCAACAATGCGAAGAAATACTACGTAGCATCAATAAAACCGAAAACTTCTCCTCTACAGTACGTCGTGTACTAATAAGAAGTGCCGGCGGATTCCCGGAACTGGATGAAGTAGCCTCACGCCTTAACATTAGTGGTAGAACACTGAGGCGAAGACTCGAAAATGAATCTACCAGTTTTCGTGAAATTGTGGATGAAGTCAAAAACGTACTCGCCTGCAAGTATCTGGAAACCACAGAATTAACCGTCGAAGAAATCGCCCACCTGCTCGGTTACTCAGAAGCTGTGAGCTTTCGTCGGGCGTTTATACGTTTGAACGAGAAAACCCCAAACGAATATCGGCAGGATAAAGCACAAAGCAATAAATAAGGATGAGCTACGGATATTTCAGCTTCCAAGCCGATAAAAATGTGGAAGTTTGGGGTTGGAGTAAAAACTCTAAATATCCACTAATGGCCGCTACCTGCCATTGACTATACTCCCTCTCCTAACATCTGCGCTTTTGCTTGCATTTGCTGCGCTTCTTTATATTTCCCCATGCTTTCCAGCACATTAGCCAGCCCTTCGTAGGCAGTTGCACTGGGTTGGTTTTCTATCAGGCTTTTATAGGTTTCTTCTGCTTTTTCCAGTTTGCTCTGTTCTAAATATATTTTACCCAAAGTGTCTGATGCGGCGGTGTTTTGGGGGTTGGTTTCTATCGCAGTTTTAAGTGTACTTATCGCTTCATCTGCCTGGCCTTGTTGCCAGAGTACGGCACCTAATCCTGTGTATACTTTAGAGTCCGGATTTATTTTTACTGCGGTTCTCAGGTGATTTTCTGCTTTGCTGTATTCTTTGTTTCGCGCTAAATGCACCGCAAGGTTGTAGTGTGAGGTGACAGATTTCGGATCCAGCTTGAGTGCCTCTTCGTAAGCTTCGGCGGCACTTTCCAGCAATCCCTGGCGTTCGAGCACATAACCTAAATCGTTATAAATTTCTGACTTGGGTTCCAGTGCTAATGATTCTCTGTAATGCGCTTCTGCCAGTTCAAATTCTTCCATGTCGATAGAAGCCAGTGCCATATTATTGTGTGCTTTTGTGTGATTCGGATCAATATCTAACGCTTTTTCCAGGGCGTACATAGCCTCTTCACTATCGCCTTTTTGAAACAGGGCAAAACCCATTGAATTTAACAACTCGACATTTTCCGGTTCAACTTCCAGACCACGTTTGTAGGCCTTTACTGCATCTTCATAATTGCCGGATCTTTCATTCGCCATACCGGCGCGCAGGAACGAATAGGCATCCAGAAACTTCTCTTCGATTTTTGCTATGGTATCTGCGGACACGGGCACAAACTCGGGTATGTTGGCTGCCCTGTCATTTCCGGTAAAGCGATCTAGCACTACTGGTGGTGTGGAATTTCCTTCTTCATCTATATGCGTTAAAAACAATTGTGTATAAGGTGTATTCGCTTTTGAAGAAAACACCAGCCAACGACTGTTAGACGAAAAACTGTGCCATGAATTCATTAAGCGTGTATTGGCTTCCAGCCTTCTGGCCTCCCCGCCTTCGGCCGGTATGATATACAGTTCGCTGTCTGGCATTAGCAGCATGTAGTTCTCTGCCTGGGTAAACACAATCCATTTACCATCCGGCGAAAACTTGGCAAAGAAGTTACTTTTATTATTGTGCGATGCGCCTTTTAATGGCTCGGCTTTACCCCCTTTACCATCGTTAAACGGTATGCGGTAGAGGTCATACTTGAACGGTGCGTTGTCTTCGGTAAATTCGGGAACATCTTTCTCATCTAACAATACGCTGGTTGCATTCGCAATAGACGGCTTCTCATAAACTTTGGCGCGCGCAAAGACAATAGACTGACCATCCGGACTCCAGGTGGGATTACTCTGTACATAGGCCGGATCATTTGCACCAGGGAGTGCAAAAAATGATTCAGTCTCTCTGTCGTAAACCGCCAGAATACCTTTAATAGGAAAAAAAAGTTGCGAAAACTCAATACCCGGTGTTGCCACAAATACCGCTCTGTCTTTTACTGTGCTCACCACATAACGGCCGTTAGGTGAAACCTGTGAGAGTAAGCCGAAGGTTGCCTCTTCATCTTCTTTTTTATAGTCGCTCCAGGTAATGATTTTCTCATCATTTAATACCATATCCTTCTTGACAGGCAGAATCGCATAGCCGCCCTTGTCATTACCGTAATCCACATCGAGACCCAAAGTACTGCCATCTCCCGAAAACGAATGACAATTACCACATACCGGAAGATTATCCAGCACGATGGGTGGCCTCTCGGTCGAATCGATAGAACCAAAACGCCAGCGTATACGAGATGGGTCTTGCACTGCTTCCATAAATGGAAGTGGCACTTCACGGTAAAAAATGGAATCCCCTACCGGATCTGTCGATGTTCTAATAGTGACAGTGTTAGACGAAGCAATGCTGCCTTTTGCATTCATTCCGGTAACGGTTACTGTGGCATCGCTTTTGGTAGAACGACTTTTTATTTTTACCCAGTCTTGCTCGGAAGGTCGCCACTGAGTTTGTTCTGACACAAAAGAAAAACCTTTATCGTTATCATTAAATGCAAAAGTGACCTGCCATTTAGCAATATCTTGTGTGTTATCGTTCCAGATAAAATTGGGCGCGACAATTTCGGGCGGAAATAGTGTGCCATCTTTTGGATAATTAATTTCCAGTTGAGCGGATTGAGCCTGAGACTGACTATTAGACAAGCCATCAGATGTTGCTGTCTCTTTGCATGCTACTACTGCTACCAATATAAGCAGCAAAAGTACAAATTTGAAAACGTTGCTGAATCTAACAGTTAAGTTTGCTAAGTCTTTCGAATACATATACTTACTTTCGTTTTTGTTCCTGGCACTTTAACTTTTGTTCTACTGTTGCTCTGTATAACGTATAACTTGATATAAATTTTATTGTTATACATTTTCAACTGGCCTGAAATAACACTTTAAATCTTAATCAAACTGTAACAAAAAGATTAAGTGGTTTTGATTTTGCAGGAAGCCAAATTTAAAGTCAATCAACTCTGCTCCACACTCGAACAAAAAAAGATCACCAGCAATCAGGCTTATCTTAAGGCAAGCAAATGTAATTTAAAATTTACTTGTGATTTGGGCACGGTTATCATTAAAATAAAGTAATCTATTAAGGCCTAGCTATCTTAGTGTTTGTAAAGCTGTTCTAAGATAAAAATAACTAATGACATCTTGTTTTATGCTTGGAGGATAACAATGAAATTAAGCAGGTTCAGTATCTATTCTTTTTTCTCGATTTTTCTGGTTTTAGTTACAAGTACAGCACAATCCGCAATTCATAAAGTACGCCCTGGTGATTCAATTCAGGCTGCTCTTGATGCGGCATCATCCGGAGACACCATTCTGGTAGAACCCGGAACCTATATGGAAAATGCCGGGGGTATTTACGGCCTTCGCATTAGTAAAGACAACATTCGACTCATTGGTAAGGCAAGACCCTGGTGGGGCGAAAATGGCAAGGTACGCATAGTACCTGCTGACCAGGGTCAAACTGATGGTGGTACTGGCGTTTATGCTGCACCACCAGGGTGTGAGTTTAATGACTCTGCTTGTGCAGCGCCTGATCTTAAAAATTTCTACATCCGTGGTTTTACTGTAGAAGGCTTTGGTAAGAACGGTATTCAGACACGCTTTGTTGATGGCTTCAAATTTGTTCGCAACGAATCGATTAACAACCTCAACAACGGTATTTACCCGACGCTCTCGGCTAACGGTTTAGTTCGTAACAATACTTCTTATGGGTCTCTTGACACAGCGATGTGGGTTGCTGGTTCCGAGAATGTAAGAGTTATCGGCAACGAGCTGTTCGGCAGTGTCATCGGTTTCGAGATTACTGTTTCTAACAACGTTGAAGTTCGACTCAATAAAATCTATGACAATACAGTTGGTGTAGGTCTGTTCCACCCTAACGGTGCGGGTAACCCACCACTTGCTGTGATGGAAGACTGGATTATTGAAGGCAACACTATCTACAATAACAACCGCCCTAACGATGCACCACCTCAATCCTTCCAGGCAGCATTACCTCCTGGTAACGGTGTGTTGTTACTTGGTGTAAGCGATCACGTTGTACGATACAACTATGTTGAAGGCCATGACCTTGTGGGTATTGGCGTACTTGGCTGGTGTACTGCAACATTCGGAACACCAAATGGTTGTGAGGTTCCCGGGAAACTACCCATTACGGACCCATCGTCGAACAACAACCTGGTTTCTATGAACCTGTTAATTGACAATGGTGAAAACCCGCCTGGAATACCACAACTTGATATTCTGGCAGCAGACCTTACTTACTTCTCGCTACCTGACTTTGCGCCATTTGGTGAGAACTCCTCAGGTAACTGCTTCGAAAATAACGTACCGTGGTATGGTGACCAGCTAACATCTGTATCATCTCAACCTGATGGTCAACTACCAACTGACGGTTGCTAACGGTATACACCTTCGCCCCCGGGCTTGAGCGCCCGGGGAACTTTTTTTCAATAAGCTTAACTGTTAAAAGTCTACTCTCTACCGGAGAGCTTCCTTCTCACCTTGCCATCTATTCGCTGTTTGAATGTCTAACGCCTCCTCAAAAGAAACGATTAACGTCAACAACTGCCTGATCACCCTGTGCCGTATAGAAGGCCCTGAGGCAAGTGAAATTTATTTATCCTGTGCACCAGCTGAATCTCTGCCAAACGATGCTGAAAAGCAAACTGAAGCAATGTATGAGGCCATCAATGCTACTCTTGAAACACAACAAGGCAGCAGCAATGCTTATGTTCTTTCCGAAACTTTTTTTGTTCGTGATATAGCAAACAATATTACCGCTGTTAGAGATGCTCGACAACGCGTTCAACGGCTTGTTCAGCAAGAAAGCCAACAAAATGCTGTTGAACCTGCACTTACCGAAATTGAACAGGCACCGTTAAATGAGCTTGCATGCCTGGAAATAGCCGTGCATGCCATTATTCCAAAAACTCAGGCATTTAAAATTGAACAGCTTACTGTACTAACGAATCCTCACTGTAAAGAATATTCGGAACTACAAGGCCTAAAACTTCAAATCGGTAACGAAACCCGATTACTGGTTGGCGGTATTTACGGTTCAGGCGATAATGCTACCAAACAAACTAAAAACATGTTCGAACTTGCTGAAAAGCTGTTACAGCATGCAGGAATGAACTTTAGTGATGTTGTTAGAACCTGGATTTATTTACGGGAAATGGAACGCGATTACCAACTTCTGAACCAGGCAAGGCGCGAATTTTTTGCAGAGCACAGTATAGAACCTGTACCTGCCAGCACTGGCATAGAAGGCGGTATGGTAAACAATGCACATGATCTTTGCCTGGGCATTTATGCCATAAAAGCCGAGCCTGCGCCTGAGCGAACAGTGATGACTTCACCCACCCTCAACGAAGCACCTCAATACGGTGCTGACTTTGTTCGAGGTATGAAAGTCGTGGACTCAAATAAAATTGCACTACTTGTGTCGGGTACCGCCAGCATTGATGAAGAAGGCCGTACTGCACATATTGACGACTTTGAAGCGCAAGCCGACCGTATGCTACTTAATATCGCTGCATTGCTGGAAAAGCAAGGTGCTTCGTTTGAACATATCGTTTCCGCTATTAGCTATCTTAAAAATATTGAAGATGCAGATCGGCTCAAAGAGAAGTTCAAACAAGCGGGCTTTGAAGAGTTTCCTAACGTACTGGTAAAGGCACAGGTTTGCCGCTCTAACCTGCTCTGCGAAACAGAAGTTTTAGCTGTATTACCGCGTTAGCAATTAGATATCACTCTAGTAATTTATCCGTTATTGTTATTCTATTTAATATTCTTCTATCATAATTTTTTTGGCAAAAGCACCCTTCTCTCTTTTGCCCACAATAAACCGTACCTTATCACCCTCAAAAACGTCTTTGAATGTTTTATTCATTAACTCGCTTGCATGAAAAAATATGGGTTCCTGAGCTTCTGAACTGCGTATAAAGCCAAAACCTTTATTATCAAAATTGTTTCGATATGCCCGAATAAAATTTCTGTATCGGCTTTATCTTCGCTAGCGTCATTATCAACTCTTTCTCTATTATCGTAATAATGCTCCGATTTTGTCACAGGGATTTCCGGTGGGCTATCTACACCCATTTTTATATTATTACCTCTGATACCCATTATAGTAACAATGACATCGTCTCCTACCATGAATCGCTCACCTATTCCTCGAAACATAATAACCATATTTTTATGGACTCCTATATTACTTATCTATATCAACTTATCCGTTTTTTTGTCGTTGTTCCTTTCTATTGCTTTTAACAGCTTCATACTCTTTGCGCTTTTATCACTAAAAATAAAAACCCAAATAATCGACATAACTGTCGCAGCTATTAAAAAAAAGATAAATACTTTTAGACCTATCATCATTAAGCATGAACCTTTAAATTTTCCTGAATTCAATTAACGTTGAATTCCAGCAGCGCTTTGGCCCATATAACCACTTGACAAGAGGGCAGATGCGCACAAACATAGTGCTACAGAGAACAAGAAGAATGTTTCAAAACTAAGGGAATAAGCATGATTAAAAACAATTTCCATACCGTTTAAATCACACTATTAATGAATCGCCCCTAAGAAGCTGTATCACCCATAAATGGAATCACAAAAAACACATAGCACTGACTGTTTTTTACTCCGTTAGCTTGAAGCTAAATCCCACCTTAACTCTAAAATAAATAATTCTGTTTAAACTGTGTTACTTAAGTCAACGAACAAAAAACTGCTCTGAAAATCAATAAAAAACATTTATGAAATTTCAAAAAACTAATTGTTATTTCATTAATAAAAGTAAGTTCATTAATTGATCTTTATTCTCCAAAAAACTTAAGCAAAACTATTCCATGCAAAAAAAACCTTGTCAATAGATTGTTTTTTAATCTTTTATTTTTACTCACTGCTCATTTTCAAGCAAGCAATAGAGCTTTTACTTGAAAGTTTTCTACCATTAAATATATGCCTGCTCGATTTCGGGCAAGGGGGCTGCAATTGATCATGAGGAGTATTAACCATGAACCTACAATTTAAAACAAACATTATTGCCGCAGGTGCTGCAATACCAACCAAATCTGTTAAATCTGATGACCTATTAAAAACAGTAGATAGTGAACACCGCTTTGGTGTACCACATAACTATATATCTAATAAGATCGGGATTATTGAACGACGCATCGCTGATAAATTAACCAAGCCATCAGATTTGGCTATTGAGGCATCTATCAATGCACTTTCCAAATGCGGAGTTGACCCAATGGATATTGACGTCATTATTTTCTGTGGAATTGACAGGGACTGGGCCGAACCCTCAACAGCCCATCGTGTACAGTATGTGCTAGGCGCAAAAAACGCATTCTGTTTTGATATTACCAATGCCTGTCATGGCATGATGAATGGACTGGATTATGCCAATGAGAAAATTCAAAATGGAAAAATAGAAACTGCTCTGATTTGTACAGGGGAAAGATCATCTGACCTTCTCTACGATGTTATGAACAAACTCAGCAAACCTGGCACTACAAGGTCAGATTTTGAAAAGTGGGTAGGTACTCTCACAGTAGGTGATGCAGGTGGGGCATTTATAACTAAAAAAAGTGATGATGGTACAGGTATAGAGTATATGCAGTTTTATTCCGCTGGAGAATATGCTGACCTCTGTTGTTATACCCGAAATGAATATGGCATTGAAGGACACATGCATATGGCACCTATTTCAAAGAAATTCACTCAAATGCATAAAAAGCATATAAAAGCAGTTTACAAATCCACTGGGTGGGCCCCTCATAATATTGATCATCTCATTTGCCACCAGGTTGGTGCAACACCACATAATATTATGTGTAAAATAGCAAAAGTACCTCTACATCAAGCAGCATGTACTTATCCTTTGCTTGGCAATATTACTTCAGCTACAATTCCGGTTGCTTTAGCATTGACCCCACATAAAAGGAACGATAAAATTCTGATTCAGTCCGGAGGGAGCGGTTTAATTACGGGAAGCACAGGAATGATTTGTAACTATGACAACAGCATTGACCCTATACACTCTACCCTCAATTACAGCGATTATTTTAAAACTGCTGATAGCGCTTAAGCTGGACTATAAGGAATTCCTTAAAAGCAAAGCCGTTACCATATTTTTTATAAGCCTGCTTATACTAAATGTATGCGAATTAGTTGTATTCTCGTATACACAACATGCAGATAGCGCTATTTGGTGGCTAAGAATTTACTACATATCTTCAATAATTGCTATTTCTGCACTAGTACTTTTAAGTGCTGACTTGGCCGATAAAAAGTTCCCATATTTAACAACTGCACTCATTCCCATAGCCATTTCTTTGTCTTTACTCACACTAACGCCTTTAGTTGTTTTGGACGCAAAATCGATTGGTTACTCAGTAAGATCTGTTCCTGGAGAAATGTATAAAGTCATGACTTTATTCGTAGCTTTAGGTCTTATATTTGCACTGGGGCTATTAGCAACTGGCGCAAAAAAACTCTCTGGAATTAAAGCAAAACGCTGCTCTACCATGTTAGTTGCTGTCATACCGCTAGCTTCAGTAGTTATTTCAGCAATCATATTAATGGCACTCAAGTTCGAAATAAATGCGGCGTGTGCATTGTCTCTTGCTATCACAGCGATGCTAGCAATGCTGATTTACACTGAATCCAAATACAATTTATTTTTAATAAATTCATATTTCCCCTGGACAGAAGAATATAAATACAAGCAAAAGCTCAATAAGCTTTCCAAATTCTTGTTTTTGAAAAATAACTACAAATCCGGTATCGATATTAGAGTTATTCAAAGTGAATTTGAAGAGACTCTATTTAATATAGCACTGCATTATTCAGAGGGTAATCAAACCGAGGCTGCAAAATTCCTTAACATACCCAGGTCAACCTTTAGTAGAAAAATAAAAGACCATACCGAAAAATAACCTTTCATTAGTAATCATTGAATATGACATTATGGCCAGGTGATTACCCCATCCATTTTTATCATACCAATTAATATTTACTTCTCTTAGCATTTTAATTATCTCAAAAAAATTCTTTTAGATCTAAATACCCTTATCCATCGTAACAAGTAAGTTAATATTTTTACTTGTAAGGAGATGAAAATTAATTCTTTATTACCCAATTTTCAGAATGAATTGAACGTAGCCATTATTGGTTCCTCAGGTGGCATTGGGAAAGCGCTTACCGATTTATTGGTATTAGAAAATAAGGTTAAAAGCGTTTATTGCTTCTCGCGATCACCTACTACAAAACAAAATCCAAAAATAAAATCCTGTTCAATTGATATAACAGACGAAATGAGTGTTAAAGAAGCTGCTTCAGAATTAAAAGAACAGCAACTGGATATTATTATTGTAGCGAGCGGCATTTTGCATACAGAGACGGTTTCTCCTGAAAAAAACATAAAAGCATTGAATATGGAACAATTCAACACAGTATTTGCAGTGAATGCCTTTGGACCGGCACTAGTGGCAAAACATTTTTTACCATTCATACCACGCTTTAGAAGAAGTGTTTTTTCAGTGCTCTCGGCTCGAGTAGGAAGTATAGAGGATAATAAACTGGGTGGATGGTACGCTTACCGTGCATCTAAAGCAGCACTTAATATGTTCATCAAAAACATCGCTATTGAAACAGAAAGACGCTACAAGCACACTTGTATTGTTGGATTACACCCGGGCACAGTAGATACAAAACTCTCCGAACCGTTCCAATCAAATGTCGCTGCAAATAAACTTTTCACCACAGAATATTCTGCACAACAGTTGTTAAATGTCATTAACAAAATAACACCAGATAACAGTGGTGAAGTTCTGGCATGGAATGGCCAAAGAATACCTTATTAAAAGTTAGTTTAATTCAAAAACTCGGCGCGTGTCGTCGAACTGGATTTAAATATTCCACCTAGTGCATTGGTTTCTGTATAGGATTGCGTGTCTCTCACTCCTCTGGCAATCACACAATAATGACTAGCTTTAATAGAAACTGCAACATCTTCTGTTTCTAACAAAGTTTGTAAGGCAACCAGTATTTGCTGTGTTAATCGCTCCTGAACCTGTGGACGCGATGCAAAAAATCTAACAATTCGGTTTAGTTTAGATAAGCCAATAACATTTTTTTGAGGAATATACGCTACTTTTGCCAGCCCATCGATAATCACAAAATGGTGCTCACAAGTACTGGTCAACTTGATATCGCTAACCTTGACCATCTCGTCCACTTGCATTTTATTACTGACCATAGAGATTTTAGGAAAATCACTATAATTAAGGCCAGTAAAAATTTCGTTCACATACATTTTCGCAATGCGATGGGGTGTTTCATTTAAACTATCATCCGATAAATCCAACCCTAATGTAGACATCACATCACTCATTAAGTACTTGATACGCTCATATTTTTCCTCACGACTTAATGAATGTGATTCAAGCAGCGGGGTTTCCAGCCCTCTTCGTAATAACTCGTTGCGTACTTTTACTGCCTCTTGGTTGATTACTTGCGGTTGCTTAAAGCGATCTATTGATACCTGTTGTAAATCAGCATTTTTTACTGCTTTTGCTTTATCTTCGAACATTTCTTCGACTAGTGTTTGCACGGTATTTCCCCATTCGTATCAACTTAATTTAAAAAAACGTATTGATATTACGGAAGAAAATCCGTTCCGGCTCATCCTATAACACAAAAATTCAATGAATCCTGAATTGGTGAATTAACGTATTTATTATGATGGCAAATATTATATTTAATGAGAAAGCAATCCACTCACATTCAGCTGATATTAACCGTATTATCGAAATGGCTTGGGAAGATCGAACTCCTTTCGAAGCAATCGAGAAGCTTTACCAACTCAATGAAAGCCAGGTCACTCGACTCATGCGAAAACAATTAAACCCTGTAAGCTTTAAAGTATGGCGCCAGCGTGTTACCGGTAGAAAAACCAAACACCAATCACTAAGACTTAGTACAGTTTCCAGGTTTCGCTGTGCCAGTCAACATAAACAACGTAAGCAAAAAAAACGCTAATAACATGAGTAAGATTAACAAAAGAGCATTAGTATGGTTCACTCAGGATCTACGACTACACGATAACCCTGTATTGTCTTATGCCCATTCAAATTCTGGATCTATTTTACATGTTGTTTTTATAAAAGATTTACTTCATCCATCATCAATGCCCGGAATTGGCAAACCTTCATTTAACAGAAAGAAATTCTTATATCAGGCATTACTGGATTTATCTGTTAGGCTAAAAAAGCAAGGCCATAGCCTTTTAACCATTGATGGTTCTGCAAACGAACACCTCTCCTATTTGATTCTTGAACATAATATCCAGGTAATCTATAAGTCCAGGCAAAGCGGATACAATGAAAATAAACAATGGCAAACACTAAAAAGAATATATCCATTCATTGAGTTTATTGATTATTCAACCTTCACGCTTTTTTCAGAAGATACGCTACCTTTCAAATTAAATGCATTGCCTGATCACTTTACAAAATTTAGAAAAACCATCGAAACGGAAATTATTCAACCAAGACCATATTGCAAAACTACTTTATCTGCAGACCCTATTGTTCACGGTAAATCACAATCACTGATTTCTGAATTATCACAAAAGCATACAATTTTTATTGGAGGCGAGACTGAAGCATTAAACCATTTAAAAAAATATTTTTCTGGCCAGCTGGCATCGACATATAAGCAAACCAGAAACAACTTACTAGGCTTTAACTCCAGCACTAAACTTTCACCATGGCTGGCTCAAGGGAGTCTTTCAATCATTCGTGTTTATAATTATTTAAAATACTATGAAGAAATAATCGAAAAAAATGATTCCACTTACTGGATATATTTTGAATTATTATGGCGAGAGTTTTTCTTTTGGGTAGCTAAAATACAAGGAAGTGCTTTATTTACCAAACGTGGTAGAAAAAAAACTGCACCACTTACCAGTTTTTATGCCGAACGCTTCCAGGCCTGGTGTAATGGCGAAACCCCCTGGCCAATTGTTAATGCGTGTATGAAGGAATTGGTGGAAACTGGTTTTCTGAGTAATAGAGGCCGCCAAATTGTTGCTAGCTGTTTAGTAAATGAACTCGATATGGATTGGCGCTATGGTGCAGCTTTTTTTGAACAACACTTGCTGGATTATGATGTTGCTTCAAACTGGGGTAATTGGCAATATCTGGCTGGAGTCGGTGTTGATCCACGAGGGAAAAGACATTTTGATTTAGATAAGCAAGCCCGAAAAATTGACCCAAATGGCGAATATATTAAGAAATGGCAAGGCGACAAAAAAGTTAAGTCGTTAGACTCACGTGATGCCGCTGATTGGCCCGTATATCATTAAACAATAATATTCTATTCTTTACGATGAAAAATCTTAGAATCATTTTTGGTGACCAGCTAAACGAATCCATCACAAGCCTTAATGATATTGATCATGAAAATGACATCATCGCTTTTTTTGAGGTAAAAGAAGAAACCAATTATATAAAGCACCACAAGAAAAAAATTATTTTAATTTTTTCTGCAATGCGACACTTTGCAAAAAAGCTGAAAAACAAAAAGTACAGGGTCCATTATTCAAAAATAGATGACAAAAATAATACAGGCTCCTTTGGAAACGAAGTACAACGAGTAGTAAACTTATATCAACCAAAAAAAATTATTTTAACCGAACCATCTGAATACAGGGTTTTGAACAAAGTTAGTAACTGGCACAAACATTTTAAAATACCAGTAGAAATAAGAGAAGATAATCGTTTCCTTTGCCAACATGAAACATTTAAAAAATGGGCTAGAGATAAAAAACAATTACGTATGGAGTATTTTTATCGTGAAATGCGTAAAAAATATAATATATTGATGAATGGTAATCAGCCCGAGGGTGGCAAATGGAACTATGATACCGAAAATAGAAAACCAATTAGCAAAATATTGCAGATTCCCGATACTTATCGCTCAAAACCTGATGAGATAACAAGAGATATCATAGCCTTGGTCGATTCACTTTACAGTGAACATTTCGGCGAAAGCAAACCTTTTCATTTTGCAGTTACCGATAAACAAGCAAAAAACGCTCTCACAGAATTTATAGAAAAGCGGCTGGCATTATTTGGTGACTATCAGGATGCAATGCTACAAGACGAGCCATGGTTATACCATAGTCATATCAGTTTTTATCTTAATTGTGGTTTACTACTGCCGTTAGATTGTGTTCGACTCGTTGAAAAAGCTTACTACGATGGAAAAGTGCCTTTAAATGCAGCAGAGGGCTTTATTCGTCAAATTATGGGGTGGCGAGAATATGTAAGAGGTATCTACTGGCTAAATATGCCGAATTATGAAAGATCTAATTATCTCAATGCTAATCGCGAATTACCGAGCTTTTTCTGGGGCGAACCTACCAAAATGAATTGTATTACACAAAGCGTGAAAGAAACCAAACAAAATGCTTATGCTCATCATATTCAACGATTAATGATACTAGGCAACTTTCTATTATTATCAGGAATTGACCCTGACGAAGTGAACGAATGGTACATGATTGTTTATGCTGATGCATTTCAATGGGTAGAACTACCTAACGTAACTGGCATGGTTTTATTCGCCGATGGTGGATTAATGGCATCCAAACCTTATGCTGCCAGTGGTGCTTATATCAATAAAATGTCGAATTATTGTAAGCATTGCTATTATAAAGTAAACAAAAAAAATGGGGACGATGCCTGCCCTTTTAACTATCTGTATTGGCATTTCTTAATCAAAAATAAAAGTAAATTAAGAAATAATCCTCGGTTAGGCATGATCTATAAAACACTCGATAATATGGCTCCAGAAAAAATAAAAAAGATCACACATGATAGCCAAAAGTTTTTAACCTCCATAGATAATAAGGAAATCGTTTAAATAAACTTTACCATGAAGAAAACACATTTACCTTCAAAAATATGCAGTGTTTGTTTACGTAAATTCACTTGGAGAAAAAAATGGGAACGCAACTGGCAAGAAGTAACATATTGCTCTAAGAGGTGTCGTAATGAACACAAAAAAATAAACAGGAAAAAAATATCATGAGCTTGCAAAAACAAAACAATCAACAAAAAACAGCCAAGATACTCACATTTGCTGGTGCACTACCCTTTATTTTTATTGTAGCTATAAAATATATTTCACCTTATACGTTTGGCATCCACTATAATCAGATTTTATTAATTTACTCAGCCATAATTATAGCATTTATAGCTGGTACCCATTGGGCTTTTTATTTATTAAATAGCTTTCAAAACAGCATCAAATATATTCCTGATAATTTACTAATCCATAGTAATATCGTTACCTTGATTGCTTATGGAACTCTTATTTCTTCAATAAATTACAATTTCAAACTATTATTTTTGATAAGCTGCTTTTTGTATTTACTGGGTATTGATAAAAAAATAGCATCCCTGTTAGTAACTCCACAATGGTATATTAGAATGAGGCTTGCTATAAGCTTTATTGTTGTCACTACCTTATTAATTGAATTTGTTTTATATTCTATCTATTTATGATTATTTAGCTAAGCTTAGATTAGCAACGTAAAACCTTAGTCAAAAAATTACTGCTTCTCTAATATTCTTCTTTTCTGGAGCTGATCGATTTTTTCCAGTTTCTCCATGAACTGATCCCTTTCTTTTTTATTGGAATAAGTCAGCGAAAATTTATTATGAAAGAAAATATCCAGTTGTACGAAATCATTAAATAGTGTCACCGTATAACCGTCAAACCCTGTACTGGCACGAATACCATCCATAACGAAAACGTCATCGATTTTATTACCTTGCTCATATATAGTATTGAAAACTCTCAGAGCCTGTCTAACGTTTACTTTTTCTTGCATATAAATATATTAACTATCCGGCTTCTTAACCTATTATACATCAATATTGTTTGATTCCGACCAGACACGAAGATCCTCAAGAATTTCTAATGCGCTTTGACCAAACTTCGTTAATTGGTAGGTAACTGCTATGGGACGATTATTAATTACTTTTCGTTTTACCATGCCTTGAGATTCCAGTTGCTTTAATCTTTGATCAATGATCTTTTTACTCGCCCCTCCTAACATACGAGTTAAATCATTAAATCGGACTGGTCCATCTTTTAAATGATAAATAATTGAACCTGTCCATTTACCTCCTATCAGTCGCATCCCTTTTTCGATTGAGCAGGGCTCCAAACAAGTATTCAGTACCTGTTTACGCCCGGATTTATCTGTTTCTATTTGGGTTTTCATTACACCTACTCTTTATTTATCTTAGGTTACTAAAAGTAAACTGGTTGATTTTATTTACCACAATAAATTAGTATAACTGAAACAGCTTATTAAACACAGTTACTCTTTAAGGAGCAGAATGTGAGCAATGTTTTAATTATCAACGCGCATCATCAATACCCTTTTTCAGAGGGACGGCTCAATAAATCTTTAGTCGAACTCGCTGAAAAAGTTTTGAAAACAAAAAGTCATATTACTCGTACAGTAAACATTGATGAAGACTGGCAGGTCAATGAGCAGTTAGAAAACCATCAATGGGCCGATATCATTCTCCTACAATCACCGGTGAACTGGATGGGTGTACCATGGATCTTTAAAAAATATATGGATGATGTTTATTCAGCCGGTATGGATGGCACATTGTGTAAAGGTGATGGTCGACGAAGTAAGAACCCAAAGAAAAATTATGGTGCAGGCGGAACACTGAGCGGTAAAAAATATATGTTGTCTCTAACATTTAACGCACCTGAAGAAGCATTTAATGATAGTGATGAATACCTTTTTCAGGGGAAAACAGTAGACGATTTGTTTTTCCCTATGCATATGAATTTTCGTTTCTTTGATATGCAACCCATAAAAACATTCGCCTGTTACGATGTAATGAAAAACGCTGATACCGAAAACGACTTTAAACGTTTTGAAGCGCACCTTAATGAATACTTATAGAAAAGGATAGGAGAAAACATGTATACCAATAAACTACATGCTGGCAGCCGATTTCCAGAAATTCATGCAAGGTTATTGTCTGGCGAATTGGTTGACCTAACACAACCTTCAAATGGTACCGACTGGAAATTGATTGTTGTGTATCGAGGTAAGCACTGCCCCCTTTGTACGAAATACTTAAACGAATTAGAATATTATGTCTCTGAGTTAAAAGAATATGGTGTAGACACAGTCGCTGTATCTGGCGATAGCAAGGAACAGCTTGAACAACATCTGAAAAAATTAACGGTAAGCTTCCCTTTGGCTTATGGACTCACTGAAAAACAGATGCAAGAACTAGGTCTTTATATTTCTGTTCCTCGATCCGAAAAAGAAACTGATCATAATTTTTCTGAACCTGGTCTTTTTATAATAAATCAAGATGGAAACCTCCAGGTTGTCGATATTTCCAATAACCCTTTTGTTAGACCTCAACTGAGCGAGTTGGCATCTGGCATTCATTGGATCAGAAATCCTGATAACAACTATCCGATTCGAGGAACGTTTAAATAAAAAAACGAATAACTTATTCGATTTTTTAGAGTTTATTCAATCCTTAAATTTGCATATGATCTCTAGCGTTTTCTTTTTAAGTTTTATTGATTGTAGCGCTGTTTTTTTAATATCTTTATTCAGAAAAAATAAACATAGGAAAACAATGAATACGATTAGTTAATGTGCATATTAGGAGCATGTAGAATGATCTCGCTTAACGGTTTACAAAAAGACCTGGACGGATTCAGTGTTACAAGAATTTTGCCTCATCAACAAAAAAGAATGGTTGGTCCCTTTGTATTTTTTGATCATATGGGACCTGCCAACTTTACCGCAGGTAACGGTATTGATGTTCGCCCCCACCCTCACATAGGTCTCGCAACAATTACTTACATGCTCGAAGGTTCACTACTGCATAGAGATAGCCTTGGTAACAATATTGAAATATTTCCCGGTGATGTAAACTGGATGACTGCTGGTAAGGGCATCGTTCATTCGGAAAGAGAAACGATTGAAGTAAATGCTCAACCTCATGTGCTTAATGGAATCCAAAGCTGGGTTGCCTTACCAAAAGATTTTGCTGAAATAAACCCGGACTTTCTTCAAATTAAAAAATGCCTGTTACCACACAAAATCTATGAAGGCGTCACTATTCGGTTAATTGCAGGTGAAGCTTTTAATATGACTTCACCTATTAAGACCTATTCACCAATGTTTTATCTGGACGTATTAGCAAAAGCCGGTAAGTCATTCGAACGCCCAAATCCTTCTCATGAATGTGCAATCTACGTGTTAGCGGGTGAAATCGAAATAGAAAATAATCGTTTATCAAAAGGTAGTTTTGTTCTCCTGGAAAATGAACAAAGCATAAAATCGCTAACGAATGCCCGATGTCTCTTGATTGGAGGTGAGCAATGGCCAGAAGTACCTCACATGTTTTGGAATTTTGTATCGTTTGATAAAGAAAGAATACAAAAAGCAAAAGAAGACTGGAAAGAACAACGTTTTCCATTAATTCCTGGTGACGATTACGAACACACTCCATTACCAGAATAGTGCCAATTTATTGTTAGTATCAGACCAGTGAGATTAAACTAAAACTGATGAACTTATTGAATATCCTTCTATCATATCGTTTTAACCTTTTTATAACAGGCCTACTATTCAGTACAACTATTATGGCTGAACTCGAAAATCGTGGAAATATTGCTCTTCGTTATGACATACGTGAAAATATCTCTCCACGCTGGCAATACCAATTACGAGGTTACACAAAGATTAATTTTTCGAAACCATGGAGCCTGAATAGCTTTGTATCATCAGGTTGTAGTTTTGACTCTGGCTACAACGAGATATATCCTGAAAATAATGATTGTCTTCGAGTACGCCGCTTATATTTAAAGCATAAAAATGACAAAGGCAAGTTAGAAATCGGCGTCATTCCTCCCTATAAAGGCAAAGTTTCATCTACAGGTTTAGCAAAAGACGGCTGGATAAGTGGTACAAGATGGGTAACTAATACAAACGTTGGTCAGTATGAAGCTGTGCTTGGTGAAGTAAACAATATCGACTCTCCAAACGCTTTTCAATCAATAAGTGAGTTCAATTATTTTGAATTTGAATTTTCGTCAGTAAAATTCGGCTCTAACAGTTTTGAAATTGCTACTGAACGTATTTTAAAAGAAAACTACATACGCGGTGAGCTTCGTTATTTTTTTAACTCAGGCCATCAAATAGCAGCTGAGTTAATCAACACACTGGGAGAAGACAGTTACAAAAGTGTGTTAAGTCATAAAACCAATCTATCTCTTGGTAATTACCCAATTGAGTTATTTTCTTTTTTTAGCTATGTTGATAAAAATTTTGGTCAGCGTGCTGAACTGACCGAGGATTTCGTTAATTTTGGAAAATCTATCGTTTCAGAGGCTGAAGGCAGGTTATTCAAAACTCTCGATTGGTTTTTAAAACTGGAAAGTGGCAAGATACAATCTAGAGCTCAAATAGGCTTTAAAAATACATTTTAAAAACTGGACTATTGATTTATACGTGACTAATGGGTTTTCAGCTGAACTCTTTTATTCCTGTATTTTTATGCACCAGATTTTTATAGTTATTTACATTTTTAGTAACTTACGTTTAAATTAACTTTAATCCTATTACATCATTGATTATGCAATATCGAAATACCAAACTCAATTATGGCCTCATTGCGAAAATACTTCACTGGCTAACGGCTTTACTGATCCTCGCGGCTTATGTGAGTGTTTATTATAGGCACTGGTTTACAGAAGAAAAAACACCCGAAAACTGGACTGCCTTGCAATTACATTTATCTTTTGGCGTCTCAATTGCTGTTGTAGTATTACTTAGAATTATATGGCGAATCATAGAAACACCCCCAAACGAAGAGCCAGGAACGCCCTTGGAACACAAAGCAGCCAAGTTTGGTCACCTTACATTGTATTTTATTATGATTGTAATGCCTATTACCGGTTATATTGGTACTGGTGTAGCTACTGAGTTTTTCTTTTTGTTTGACATTCCAAAATTCGCAGACACCTTGGTCTTTGAACAATGGATTCATAATGGTTTAGGTATATCTTTCGAAGACTTTGAGAAACCTATAGATTTTATTCATAAGAACGTATTAGGTGCATGGCTGGTCTGGATACTTATATTAGGACACATTGCTGCTGCACTTTACCATCACTTTGTGAAAAAGGATCGAACATTAATTAAAATGACTATTAACCGTTAATTGCAAATAATTCCTGTGCAGCATCGACCAATAATTTTACGCCTGGATGCTTTACTTTACGTTCTGGTGAAATAGCATAAAAACGTTCTTTAATGTCATCTGTTCTACCTATTACTGCCAAATCATATTGGCTAATAACATGTTGTTCAATTAATGATGGCGTACAGAATATGCCATGACCAGATTGGGCAAAGTATTTCATTAATGCACTGTCATCAAATTCTGCAATGATTTTAGGTGCAATGCCCTTTTGATCAAACCAGGATTGAAGATTCATTTTTTGATGCGAGTTATCCCCTGACATCAGGAATGGCTCTCCATGTAACGACTCAGGAAATTTTTTTATATATTTTGCTGCTTTATTTTTTTTCACATAAAAACTGATACCACTTTCACCTAACAGGTGGTTATAGGCTTTTATAGGCGTTGCTGGAGTCATCGGCCTATCTGCAATAATCATATCAAGACGATTAACTGCTAATTCAGCTAGTAAAGCATCAAACCCGACTTCACGACAAACTAACTTCATTGGCTCTTCGATTTTCAAGCTGGCTTCCAATATTGTCGATGCCATAATTTTTGGGAGAACATCCGTCATACCCACATTAAATATAAAAGGCTGACTCAAATCCTGAATACTTAAATACTGTTGTAATTCATCCCCTAATGAAAAAATATCTTCAGCATAGCTCATTGCCAATTTGCCTGGCTCAGATAAAACCAAACGCTTTCCTACACGGTCAAATAAATTTACTCCCAGATAATCTTCAAATGAGGTCAACTGTCCACTGATTGTCTGTGGTGACACATTGTGGATCTTGGCTGCTTTAGCCACACTACCTTGCTTGGCAATCGTATAAAAATAACGTAAGTGCTTGTAATTTAACTGTCTTGGCATCATTTATTTCCCAGAGCGAATATATTTAAATACCTTTATCTTTAACCATAATACGTTTTTTTCGATGATAATTACAACTTTAATCGACTTTTATTGTTAAAAAAAGCAGGCTATAAATAACCTTATGTAATAAATTATTTATTTTTTTCTATTAACGACTCCAATTCACATAAGGAAGCACCATGCCTAAAGTCTTCAGGGAAATGATTCAACACGATGCAACAGGCGGCATACTACTTGTTTTTGCCGCCTTTATTGCTATTTTACTGGCCAACTCGCCATTAGCAGGTTTTTACGAAAGCTTTCTATCTATCCCCGTCAGTGTACAAGCCAGTAGTTTTTCAATCGATAAACCATTATTACTGTGGATCAATGACGGGTTAATGGCGTTATTTTTCTTTCTTGTAGGTCTTGAAGTAAAACGTGAATTGATAGACGGTCATTTATCTTCACGTAGTCAAATTATGCTTCCTGCCATAGCCGCCACAGCTGGGGTTGCTACACCAGCAATCATTTATGCACTTATCAGTGGTGGTGATCCTGATGCTGCACGTGGTTGGGCAATACCTGCAGCCACTGATATTGCTTTCGCTTTGGGTGTATTAAGTCTGTTCGGTCGTAGAATACCAATTAGTTTAAAATTATTTTTACTTTCGGTTGCTATCTTTGATGATATCGCAGCGATAGTAATTATCGCTCTATTCTATTCCTCTAAACTTTCTGTATTGTCGCTTGTTATTGCCAGTGCCGGCCTAACGCTCTTGTTTATCATGAATAGAATGGGAGTACGTTATACAAGTATTTATGTTTTGATCAGTATTGTGATATGGGCAGCCGTACTGAAATCTGGTGTTCATGCAACCCTTGCTGGCTTCACCACGGCGTTATTAATTCCTTTAAAAACCAATAATGAACAAGGCGATTCCATGCTGAAGTCCATGGAACATGGCTTACAGCCATGGGTCGCATTCTTCATTTTGCCTCTCTTTGCATTTAGCAATGCCGGCGTTAACTTGACAGGAATTTCAATGGAAGAAGTTTTCAACCCAATAACCATAGGAATTATGTTAGGTCTATTCCTTGGAAACCAGTTCGGTATCTTTGGAATATCCTGGTTAACCATCAAACTAGGATTAGCCAAATTACCTAGTGGAGCAACCTGGCAGCAGCTGTATGGTGTCGCTACCTTGTGTGGCATCGGCTTTACAATGAGTTTATTTATTGGCTCACTCGCTTTTGAACAGTATGACAGTGCTTACCTGAACAGCGTCAAGATTGGTGTACTTGCTGGATCATTCCTATCAGCTATTCTTGGCTCTTACATTATTCATCGGTCATTAAAAAAGACCCAAACAACTGAGGAGTTACATTATGAAACAGCCTGATAAAAACATAGTTAAAACATCGATAGTTATGATTCCATTACTAGTTGCAACAACATCAATCGCATCGACGTTAGATAATCAGACAGAAACAGATCTAAATGAAGCCGTAGCAAAGGCGTGTGAACCGATAACCACTGGCAGTACTGACAAAAATGCCTCTCTCAGTGTGCTATGCACTAAATATTTATTCGGTTATTTCGATGCCATAACGACAAAAAATAAAAGCAATCTCATAGATAATGTTGCGAAACCGGCAAGTAATATACTGATAAACGACTTTTCACCCTTTGAGCAAAGAGCGCTACAAACTCGTGCTTCAAACTATTTAGAACGCAATACAATTAATCAACGTAATAGTAGCATAGGCTTTAATATGTCGTGCAAAATTGACAAAGCTGAAAAAAACTCTCACATTAACTTCATCGCTAATAATTTTGGCTATGAAGGGGAAAAACGTGAAACTTTTATCCGCTCCATTGGTCTATGGTTAGAACGTAGTGATTTTTGTTAAAAAATTTATTTATTAAATGTTAAGGAGGAAGTATTTTTTTATGAACTTGAACATTCAGTTTAAGAACTTGCAAGGCACTGGAGAAATGATTGATTATATTGACAGACGCCTCTCTTTTGCTTTTGCAAAGACACGAGATAAAATTGAATACATCAATATAATCCTTTCTGATATCAATGGCCAACGTAATGGTATTGATAAGCAATGCAGAGTAAAAATCAAAGTAAGAGGTATTAAAGCTGTTGTTATTACCGAGCAAAAAGAAGTACTGCAAAGAGCAATTGATGGCTGTCTATCCCGTGCCAGCCAATCAATTGATCGCAAATTAAAACGTCGACATTTATTGGCGAAGAAAGCTACAAGCGCCAACCCCACATATACAGAGTTATTACAAGCCAATTGATTTTAATTCATCTACGGAACAGTTAATGGGAAGGTTCAGAAAAAATCTGTATACTTGATTCTTGACCGTTATGTTTTTAAAATTAATTTTAAGCCTAGTTCTCGCCTGACATCTTTTTCAGGCAGCAGACAACCGGAGTAAGATAACTTGTTCGCGGTTTATTCCCCACAAGGCCGTAGCTTTTTAGGAACGTTAGAACAGCTACGTCGCGTAGAAAAAGCTTCTCATCTGACGGCTTCCAGGCGAGTTGCTGATCCTTCAATTGACCAGGAATTTGCCGACACCCAGCATGAAAAACACGGCAGTTCTCATGCAGAATCATCGATCTCAACGATAGCAATTGATCAATACAAATCGATGCTAACTGACAAAGGCCAGCCTGAACCGGTCTATCATGCTTATCAAATAATGAGTAAACCTGTTGTTACCCTGCAATCTGACTGGTCTATGCAAAAAGCTCGTGAGCGTATTCAATCGACTTCCTATCAGGTTTTTCCAGTAGTTAATGAATATCAGGAATTGCTAGGTTATATCTCTCGCCAACAATATTATGAATTTATTTTGGCAAATGACGAATCCAAATTTTCTATGGACAAGACTATTGCAATATGTTTTTTAACACCGGATTTGCAAACCTATGCAGTTGACCCGGTTACTGATGTTAGAAGAATCGCTCAAGTATTGGTGGATAAAAATCTTGATGCCTTACCTGTTGTAAAAGAAAATGGAGAGGTTATTGGTATTGTTTCCCGTACCGATATTCTACGCTGTACAACGTTAAATCCACCTCTCTCATTATGGTGCTAATCGATCAAATTCTGAATTAACCTGTAATCCATTGAGTGATCAATGTATAGGTTGGAATCCCTACCAATACGTTAAAAGGAAAAGTAATGCCCAACGATGAGCTAATCGACAAGCTATGGTTGGCTTGAGGCAGAGCTACTTGCATTGCTGCAGGTACTGCAATATAAGATGCACTAGCCCCCAAAACAGCCATCAGAATTGCCCCACCTGTTGATAGACCAATAGCGATACCAAGGAGACAACCCAGTAAGCCACCAATCATTGGCATGGCTACACCAAAGGCCAACATAAAGCTGCCTAAACGTTTAATCTCATCCAAACGGCTTGCGGCAATCATACCCATCTTTAACAAAAACAAGGCCAACACTCCATTAAAGAGATCAAAAAATAAAGGAGAAACGCGATCTATACGATCACCTGCCATGAAACCAACGAATAATCCTCCCACCATTAATACCATTCCCTGATTAAAAAACATTTCATGGAACAGCTTTCGTCGCTGAATAGCAGCACTTTCAGTAGTATCTCCTTGTAACTCACAATCAGTTCTGGAAACACTATTATGGCGGGCAAATGCTATACCAACAGCAATTGCAGGCATCTCAAGTAAAACAACAAATAAAGGAAGATAAGCTTCATAAGGAATATTTTGCGCTTCGAGAAAAGCTACAGCTACCGCATAGGTACCCACACTAACAGACCCGTAATGTGCAGCAATAGAAGCGGCATCATAACGCTTGAGCCCACCAATAAAGTAAAGAATCGGAAATGCTATGAAAGGTAACAACAATCCTAATAAAATAACACCCATTGACTGGCTTACTAATGCCCAGGAAGCATGTTCAGAAAGGGCAACCCCTCCTTTTAGGCCAATGGCAACCATTAAAAAAAGAATGAGTGATTGATAAAGCGCTTTTGGGAATTGAATATTTGATCTGACTAATGTGGCAAAAACACCTAATATAAAAAATGCTATGCTGATATCTAGCTGCATAACTTATCCCTTTTCATTGATTGCATTTAATGTGCTATGTTGTTTCCTGTTCGCTGGAATAACTAACCATGCAAACTTTTGTTTTTCATCATTTTTATACCATGATACTAGCGTTAGTACAGAAATACCCAACCCAATACCCATCACACTGATTCCTGATGATGCCTGACTTGTCAGGACAATACCAAGTGCAATCATTAAAACACCTACAATCAAACTAAAATAGAACTGTTTATTTGTCATGGATAGAACCCCCAAAGAATAGACATGATTGATCAAAAACTTATTGAATAACAAAACTATTATGAACCCATTGACACATAGATTAAAATAGATATTATTTATAGGATATATAGAGAAATTATTATATTTAAAATATATAGACTCATAGGTATGTAAATAAGTATATAAACAGTTGGATGAATAGATGAAAAGTGAGCAGATAAATGAGACAAATGAATAGACAAATGAAATCCCGACTACATGCCCATGTGGGCACACTGAGACAATTGGAAATTCTTCTAGCTGTTCACGACCATGGCAGTATTAGCGGTGCAGCTGAGGCTCTGTACCTCACACAACCTTCCGTCTCAATGCAAATGAAGAAGCTATCTGAGGCAATAAACTCACCCATTTATGACATTTCACAACGAAAGCTTGTTTTCACAGATGAAGGTCTTGAACTTGTAAGAACGGCAGTTGAAGTACTGGATAGTTTTGCTCGACTAGATACGTCTTTAGGTAGTATGCGCGAATTAAAATCCGGTACCTTACGACTGGCTGTTGTAAATACATCGCAATACTTTATACCTCACTTACTAGGACCATTTTTTGAGCGCTACCCGGAAATTGATATACAACTCAAGGTGGGCAATCGACAACAAACCATTGAACGACTTAAACAAGGTATTGATGACTTCTATGTATTTAGTCACCCACCACAAGACGCCGAAACCGAATGCATAGAATTTCTGGATAATCCTCTAGTTGCAATTGCCTACGAAGATCATCCGTTAGCAAAGAAAAAAAGGATATCACTTAAACATTTACTTGATGAACCATTCTTAATTCGGGAGCACGGCTCTGGTACAAGGCATGCACTTGAAGAATTCTTACGACAACATGACATACAGCTAAATATTAAAATGACAATCGAAAGCAATGAGGCTATTAAACACTCAGTAATGTCAAAGCTGGGTATTTCTATACTATCAGCACACACACTTAGCTATGGAGGGCAAGCAGGTTTAGTGAAGCTGCCAGTTAAAGAATTACCCATTGATTCTCATTGGTTTTTTGTCTGGTCAACAACAAAACGCCAAACACACATAGCATCAGCGTTTTTAAAATACGTGGAGGAAGAAAGCCAGGAAATATTGCAAACTGAAATATAGAATAAAAAAAAGCTGACAAACCTCTTTAACTTCTTTGAGATATGTCAGCCTTAAACGGGATAACCAATAACTACTGTCAAATACATATACGCACGTTAATGCTATTTGGTTTCTTTTTTTCTATTTTAATGGGTTTAATCTAGCGATACTGATCTAAAAACACACATTCATCATGCAGCTAACCTTTGCTCAGTCACTACCAGGTCTTTTCTGCCCTTTCCATAATGAATATCTGCATAAACCTTATAAGCCAACGGGGTGAAAAACATGGCAAGCATAAGACCAAAGCCTATCCCACCTGCGATAACAACAGTTAAAGGTGGCCAGAACGTACCACCCGAAAATAGCAATAATGGAATAAAACCCCCGATAGTAGTGAACGTAGTAGAAAGAACGTGTCGACCACATCCATAAGTTTCCTCAATAATCGCGTAAGCGTCTCCCCTTCTTGCTGCTTTGTTGCCACGTATCGCTACCAAAATCACTATGGTGTCATTGATTATAACGCCGGCCAAACCAATCGTACCAATGAGCGGATTGAAGCCCAATGGATACCCTGAAATTTTCAACGAAAGCATACCCAGACCAACTGATAAAAATGCTACCGTAAAAACAATTAATGAGAGAGCAAGACTACGAAATGTTAAAATAATTGCAGCCGCCATTAACGTAAATAAAACCGGTGCATAAATCGCCAGGCCTGCAACAGCATCTGCCTGCTGCTCACTTTCACCAGCGACACTAATGCTATAACCGACCGGCAAAGTAATCTGGTTTTGTATTTTCTCTAATACTTCGGTTGATACAGAGACAGACTTCGCTTCTGGTGTAATATAAGCCAGAATATTATTAACACGTTGACCATTATAACGAGTAATTTCTGCTACTTCTGGCCTTAAATCCATTTCACCTAACGCTTCTGCTGGTATCCAACGCTCACCACCCGGTATAACAAGCTGAATATTTCCTGCGCTCACTATATCAGTACGTTCTTCATCATTCAGGCGCACTCTCACTGGAAGATCTTCTATATCCTCTAACACTCTACCACCGGTATACCCCTCCAGACTTCCTTGAAACTGTTGCGCAATATCTACAAGATCAATACCAGCAAGATCGGCCTCTTCCTGGTTTGCTTCAAACCAAAGTTTACTCTGACCACCTTCGATACTTGCACGAGTGTGAACAATGGAAGAGTTTTCATGCATCAACAAGCGAACTTCCTCACCTAATTCACGTAATTTATGGATATCTGGCCCTAATATTCTAAATCCAATGGGCGCATCGGCTGGTGGCCCTTGAGAAAATTTCTTCACTACAGGTTTCGTATCAGGCAAAGCTTTATTCAGTTTTTGCTGCAAAATTGAAACTAATTTATCGGCTGTTTTATTATCTGTTGCTGTGACAACTGCTTGCGCAAAAGCACTGTTGTTATCCTGCAACGGGATTTGATTGTAGTAAACAGGCGGTGTTGATGCACCAATCAGCCAATGAACGTCTGATATACCTTCTTCTTGTTTCATAACCTGATCAGCCAGATTGACTTGTCTTTTTGTATAGTCAATTGAACTCCCGCTGGGTAAAAACATTTGAACTTCAAACATATCGCGGTCAGCTGCTGGAAAAAACTCAACTTTCATTGTTCCCATCAGTAAAAAACCAATGACACAAGGCAATATAGTTAGTAATAAATAACGCTTAGGCCGCTCTGTAGCATGTACAGTAAAATGTTTAAAATCCTCGAACACCTTTGGTTTACGAAGTCCTTCCCGCCACCAGGTAGATTTAACATTTTCAGATTTCGTCGATGTCGTATTAGCGGCCAAGGCCGGTATCACTGTCATTGCTAAAAAAAATGAAAATATAAGCGCAAGTACAACACTTACGGCTATAGGGCCAACAAAATCTCCTGCATTACCCGGTAAAAGAAAAATAGGCATAAACCCTAGTATGGTGGTAAATGTTGAAGCAAGCAGAGGTACAAAAAGATGATGCACTGAGCGACGCATTGCCTCAATCGGTGTCATGGATTTATTTTGAATCGATTTACGCACTTCGTCAGTCATAACAATCGCGCTATCAATCAGTAAACCTATGGCGACTATCATTCCGAATATAGACATCTGATGAATATTTTGGCCAAAAAAATTAAAGAAAAAGATAGCGCCTGCTGCAGCTAAAGGTAGTACTGAACCTACAACTAACGCTGCTTTCCAGCCCATAATTAATAAGACAATAAAAACAACAACTACTGCACCTAATATGAGATTTGTAACCAAATCTGACAACCTTTCCGATGAATATTGATTTTGTTCAAAAATGATCGGCATAGAAACCTGGTTAGAGTGCTCAGACTTGAAGTTCTCGTAAGCATTCAGTGCTTTTTGCGTCCATTGGTCTACACGAATATTCTCATCAGCACGCACAGCGACATAGATCAACCTCTTTCCATTTTTAAGGCCCATTTGTTCAACGGGTGTTTTATAATGCCTCTTAACATTCGCTATATCACCAACTCTAAGCACAGTTCCATTACTATAGGAAACGACAGGAATACTAGAAACACGCTGTACGCTACTTAGTGCTCCACTTACTTCAATTTGTAAATCATTATTTTTAGAACGTATTTCTCCAGCGACTCTTCTACTATCTGCCTTTGCAATAATTTGAGATAAATTTTCAGCACTTATATTGAGAGACGCCAACTCGGCTTTATCAGGTGTTACTACTATTTCCTCATCAACCCCACCAAAAATTCGCACAAGCTCAGTATTACCTATATTCAGCATTCTGTCTTTTAAGTCCAGTGCTATCCGGTTTAGCATATTAAGTGGAGGCTCTCCTTCGCCATCCCAACTAACACCAAAAATTAGCGTGTACGCCGTGACACCGCGATTATCATCCAAAAAAGGAATGCTGGCATTAATTGGTAGTTCATTTTGAATATTCTGAAGGCGTGAGCGTATCTTAGAAAAAATTTCTTCGTTAGTATCATCAGTAGTGTTGTCTACCAGCTCTATGGCTATACTGGAAATACCTGCTTTTGCTCTACTTTCAATTTTTTTTATTTCATCAATTTCTTCTAATGTATCTTCTATCTTTTCATTAATTAACGCTTCCACCAGTTTTGCAGACGCTCCTGGAAAAAACGTAAGAACAATTGCATTCCTTGTTGTAATACGTGGATCTTCAAGGCGTGGCAAATTTAATATTGACGATAAACCACCAATCAAAATAATAATTATTGTTAGTATCAATAAATATCGATTTCGAAAATACAGAGTCGCTAGATCTTTTTTATTAATATCTGACAGGTTATTGGCTGGCATCACTTATCCCTATTGCTTCAACTTGTAACACGTTGACCGCTTGCCCAGGTATAATCTTGGAAGCACCTTCGATAATGATTGATTCACCATTTTTTACAGTACCAGAAACAAAAGCTTGCTCTCCATCGTAGTAGTGAAGTTCAACTGATCGCCGTTCAGCATTTATCAAATCATTGCTCTCCTGATAAATAGCGTAAAGAGACCAAAGTCCACGATTACCCTCAACAAGAGCATTCAATGGCACCCAAAACCCTCGTTGATCAACTTCATAATCTAGAGCGAGGCGTACAACATCTCCAGGCCGAACACTTTCATCATGCTGTTTAAGTTCTAAAATAACATCCACTGTTCTCGCCTGCCCGCGTAAGGGAAGAATAGAAATGATTCTGGCTTCATAAATTTTGTTAGCAATTTTAACTTGTTCTATTTCATCTACTAACAAATTTTCCGAGGCTTTAGTAGTAACGCCCATACGTATTTCATATGTGGAGTTCTGCTGAATTTCCATTACAGTCTGTCCAGTATTCACCACTGAGCCTTGGTGTTTCTGACGTTTAATCACAACACCATCAAAAGGTGCAACCAGTTTTGACTTTTCTATATCAACCAGAATACTTTTTAGTTGTGCTTCAGCTACCTTAACAGCTGCCGCTGTTATGTCACGCCCTTCAAGCGCTTCATCTCTCTCTTGGCTAGAAACTGCTTTGGTTTGCCAGAGCTCTGAAAACCGTTGATACGTCCGTTCTGCAAGCTTTGCATCAGCTTTTGCCCTGGTAAGTGCCGCTTCAGCTTCATTTTTACGGGCAGTAAGACGCTCTGTATCCAGTTGCGCAAGAATATCTCCTTGCTTAACAACATTTCCTTCATCGAAAAATATTGTCTTTAACATGCCACTGATTTCAAAAGCTGCTTCTGATATTTGTTTTGCTTCAACCTGGCCGATAAAATCGCGTTGGTAAAGGTAACTGTTCTGATACTGTACTTGCTTAACTCTTACTGATTGAGATGTATTAACCTGGCTTGAGTTGGCAGAGAAACCTAATGGGGAATGGCTTCCTATTACTAAAATAAAGACGAGTAAACCCAGAAAACCCAGAATGACAGAAAACATACGCAAGACTGAATAAGGCTTTTTTTCTATAAATGCAGTCAATTTGAACCACCTTCTTGCTTGAAAGCAACAAAATTTGAATTTTTGTACTCTTGCGTCTAATATATACCATAAATATATTAGACGCAAGAGTTCAATAAATCAATTTACGTTAAAGAGTTAAATATGGATTCAAAACAGCGCGGCAGGCCAAAAGATGCAGAAAAAGCAGACGCTATACTGCAGGCAGCTGGAGAAGCATTTACGCAAAATGGTTTAAACCACACTACTATGCAGGATATCGCCAAAAACGCCGGGGTATCCAAATACACTGTCTACAACCATTTTGGCTCAAAAGAAGACTTATTCGAAACAGTAATCCGTAACAAATGTGCCACACACATGAGTGATGAACTGTTACAAAAAGCTTTTACACAATCACCTGTTGAGGGGCTCTACTCACTCGGCTTTGGTTTTGTTGAAATCATTTACAGCGAAGAAGCTCTGGCCATACATCGCACGATTATGGCTGAAAGCCGACATGACAACACCATCGCAAAACTTTTCTACCAGAGTGGCCCTGAACAGGCTTTTAATAAATTAAGTGCCTACCTGGATTACCTCGAAAAAAATAATATTTGTCATTTTAAAAATATTGAACGCGCTTGTGAAATCTTTTTCAGTTTATTTACAGGCGTAACACATATGAAAACTGTGCTAAAGATAGAAGATAAACCCACAGTTGGTTATCTTAAAAAAATGACTCAGGAAAATGTCGATATTTTTATGAAAATATTTGGGGTATAACAAAGTTATCGCTTTGTTCTCATGTATAGTGACAACAGATTCAATAAAATAGAGTGATCAACTTTATAGCCGTTTTATATTCAAGCAATTTACTCGGTATACATCCTATGAAAAGCTGGCCCTATATCATTCAGGTCGCAGTTTCGACATTATTACAAATCGCTATTTTAATTCTTGTACTTGAACTTTTATTTACAGGTAACTGGTTTGGCGCTTTCGCAGGGACAGTTGCACTGATCCTTACATTTACTCCAGCAATTCTCGAACGCCAATTAAGTGTGTACCTCCCTATTGAGTTTACTTTGCTCACAACTGCTTTTCTTTATGCATCTTTTGCGCTAGGAGAGGTCAGTGATTTTTACGCTAAATTCTGGTGGTGGGACCTGATGCTACATAGTATTTCTGCTCTAACGATCGGAATAATTGGCTTTCTTATGCTCTATGTATTTTACATGACTAAACGCGTTCAAATTGATCCTGTCTATGTTGCATTGATAACTTTTTGTCTGGCTGTAACAACTGGCACTCTCTGGGAAATTTTTGAATTTTTAATGGATTACTTTTTTAAATTAAATATGCAAAAGTCCGGACTGATCGACACAATGACAGATCTAATTGTTAATTCACTAGGTAGTCTTGTTGCCGCTATATTAGGTTACTTTTATGTTAAAAACGGAGACTCACTCATTGTCGACCGCCTTGTACATGTATTTGTGCTAAAAAATCCCAGACTTTTTAATCGTCAGAAAAATTAAACTCTTTACTGCCCCGATTTCTTCGCGCCTGATTAATTATCCTTAAAACTTTAGGGTGAGAAATAATTTTACGCTCTAACGCTTTTTTATTTGGGTAATCGAGTAACATCAAACCTACCAATAATGTCAATAACCCTTGACCAGGCAGGAACAACATTGCTATGCCAGCCAAAACCAATAGAATTGCCAGAATATTTTTAAACATTTTTCGAATAACAAACCAGACTGTCCATTGTTCATGGCTATTTTCTTCTTTTTTATCAAAATAATTTTCTGGAATAGCAGACAATACATATGGAATAGAAAGAATCCCAACGACACAGATAAAAAACGAAATTATCGCTACTGTTGAAAGCAATCGATGATATTCAGCTACAAAACCAATTAAATCTTCAATCATTTTATTTGATTAAACTCTGCAAAAACAGCACAATGATCTGACAGTCTATTCCATGGATCACCATTGAGCACTTTGGCTTCAGTCAACTCCAAACCTCGATAGTAAATGGTATCCATTGGAAAAATTGGACGTTGTGAAGGAAAAGTACGTTGTAACTTTCCATATTTTTCCAAAAGCGCATCCTTCACATTAATCGCTTTTCTTAGCCGCTTGCCAACACTGTTTCTCCAGTCATTAAAATCACCGGCAATGATAACGGATTTGTCCTGACCTGCTGTAGCATTAACAATATCAATAAGTTTTTTTAATTGTTGTTGTCGCTCAAATGCAATAAGGCCAAAGTGAATACAAAACAAGTATATCTCAGGGTGTATTTGTGTACACAAAATACCCCGTCGTGAATATGGAATTAAACTGACATCAATATTTACTGTATCGTTTAATGGGTAACGACTCAGTATTGCATTACCATGATGACCATCATCGTACTCAGCATTTTTCCCATACGCATAATGATGCCAGACCGAGTCAGCAAGAAATTCAAATTGACTTTGATGCATCCAGCTACCGTGTTTATCATGTTTACTCTCACCAACAACTTCTTGCAAAAAAAGCAAATCTGCATCAATTTTACGTACAGCACTACGAATATTTCTTATAAGATATTCTGTATTACCGGCACTGAATCCTTTATGAATATTATACGAACAAAGCCGCAATGTCGTTTGCTTATTCATAGAAGTTTTTAATTAACCTATAATTTTCTTTCCTGGATTTTCGCTAACTTTTCTCTATTGCTTTTTGACATGGATCAATACTTATCAGTGTATACTATCGCCTAATATACCAAGTTATTTTAACAACGAAATTACGTATATTATTGTTTTAATAAACTAAATGCTTTTGGATCCAGAGCAATTTTGAATACTCCCACACAAAACCAACTAAAACGTTCGTTAAATTTGCCTTTACTGACCCTATACGGGCTCGGCACAATTTTGGGCGCCGGTATTTATGTCCTTGTTGGTAAAGTAGCTGGTATTGCCGGAATCTATGCGCCCGTTGCTTTTTTTGTTTCCGCTTTTTTGGCTGCTTTTACGGGTTACTCCTATGCTAAATTATGCACCCGCTTTCCTAAAAGTGCAGGTGAAGCACTTTACGTACGAAACGCATTCAATAGTAGTAAATTAGCTGCCTTAGTTGGATGGTTAGTTGTATCAACCGGTGTTGTCTCCTCGGCTACTTTAACCAGAGGGTTTATCGGTTATTTTGATATTTTTGTATCATTACCTGAATACCTTGCTATTATATTCGTTTTATTATGTTTAACACTGCTTGCCTGCTGGGGAATCGCAGAGTCTGTCACCATTGCTTCGATCGTCACGTTAATAGAGCTGTTTGGTGTATTACTTGTTATTTGGGTGCTTAGGGATTCGTTAGCGCCAGTAAACACCAATTACCAGGATTTTATTCCTCCTCCCGATTTTGATATATGGCTATCGATTTTTATAGGCGCATTTTTAGCGTTCTATGCTTTTATTGGCTTTGAAGACATGGTCAACGTTGTAGAAGAAACCAAAGCACCTGAAAAAAATATGCCCCTCGCCATATTCGCAGCTGTTGGAATATCATCAGCACTTTATTTTCTGGTTGCCTTAATTGCAGTTTCGAGTATGCCTGTAGAAGAGCTTAACAAGACTGACGCTCCAATGGCCGCTCTGCTTGCATTAAAAAGCGATAAGCTAGCATCAATTATTTCTTTAATCAGCATTATTGCAATAATCAATGGTGTTCTGGTTCAAATGATTATGGGATCACGCATTCTCTATGGTATGAGTAATCAGGGCATCGCACCTGCAATGTTTTCAAATGTTAATAGCGTTACCAAAACACCTGTTATTGCTACAATATTTATCGCATTAATCATCTGGTTTTTTGCTTCTATCCTTCCATTGGTTACCCTTGCAAAAATAACCAGCTTTATTGTTATCGTTATTTTCTTACTTGTTAATAGCTCACTGGTAACTATCATCATCCGTGAAAAAGAAAACTATCATAAACCTTTATTGCCATTGATCATCTCCTGTACAGGTGCAATCACCTGCACCCTGATGCTTGTTTTACAGCTCTATATTGTATTTACTGGCGATATCACTGTATCGCATTAATTTTTTAAATTCTCTTGATTAATATCAAAAAAAAATAATTACTCTATCTGATAATGGGTAGCAGTTAAGTATACTTTTTATCTATTCCACAAATCACGAGTTGTTAGTTATATTGAATGAGAAAATTGAGGGGAACTAGCAATGCTATCTTTCTATATATACAAAATAAAAACTTATCAAAAAACTGCCAGAAAAGAAGAAGATTATTCACTGAAGATTTCATACTTACTAAAATTTCTTATAGCTGTATTTAGCTTAATATTAATTACTGCATGTAACAGTAATAGTGTTGATTCTCCAAGAGGCTTTAGTTTACCCAACGGCAATCCAGAACAAGGGAAAGTTGTTTTTAAAGAAAAACAATGCCTTTCCTGCCACTCTATAGATTCGGTCACTGATGACTCTATAGAAAAAGAGCTAACGACCCCGCTTCATCTAGGTGGCGAAGTCAGTCTAACAAAAACCTATGCAGAGCTTGTCACCTCCATTATTAATCCTTCACACAAAATATCAAAAAGCTATAAGTCGGAAGCTTATCAGAGTGATGGTAAATCAAACATGAAGAATTATAATGCTGTACTTAGTGTAGAACAGTTGATCGATCTTGTTGCTTTTTTACAACCACATTATCAATTAATGGAATATGAAGAAACAACATATGATATTTACCCCTGATCATAATCTTCATTGATTAAACCTATCAATCTAACAATTTATAATAGCTTTATTATTATCGAATAATACAATCCATTTGTATTCCCGTTTAAAATCAAAATCCGAAAAAAAACCAGACATAGCTTTTATGGCTTGATTTAAATCAAGCACTTCTGCTGAGAAAGCTTATACACTTGGAAAATCACCAACAAGTGTTTGCTTTGTCATTACAATCTGAATACAATCTGCGAATAGGAGCAAAGTATGTTTAATATTAAACGCGTGCACGATAATCGATTAGATATTGATATGAGTGGAAAACTAGACTCAGAAGGTATGATAAAAGTACTGGATGAACTGATAGAAAAATCCGAAGGAATCGATGATGGAACAATGTTATGCGATGTAATTGATTACCAATTACCAACATTAAGTGCAATTGCTGTTGAACTCCGTCGCCTTCCTTTAATGCTGGGTGTTATAAAAAAATTCGACAAGGCTGCTGTTCTATCCGATAAGGAATGGATACAAAAAATAAGTGAACTGGAAGGCGCCTTAGTTCCGGGCTTGGAAATAAAAGCATTTGATAGAGATGAGCGATTAGAAGCGGAAGAATGGTTATCAAGTTAACTTATAAATATTTATTGGGCTTATAAGGCGTCATGTTTTCCTGGTATAACAATTGGAAAAATGCTCTGCCTAAGGCTTGTTATACTGCAAAACAGGTAAAAGAGCTTGATCAACTAACGATTACGGATCATGGTATTAGTGGCCTCGAATTAATGCAACGCGCAGGAAAAGCTGCATTTAATGAACTAACAAAACAATGGCCTCAGGTAAAAAATATTCTTGTTGTTTGCGGCCAGGGAAATAATGCAGGAGATGGTTATGTTCTTGCTCGTGTAGCAATAGAAGCAGGAAAAAAAGTACAAGTTATACAGCTAGGTGGCCTTGAGCGCCAAACCAGCGAGGCTAAGGAATGCATGTATGATTTAATGCGATTACGACCAAATATAACGGCTTATAGCATGGGTAAGCTGGCTACAGCGATCACATCCAGCGATTTAATCGTTGATGCCATTTTTGGTACCGGGTTGAATCGGGATGTTTATGGTGACTGGTACGAAGCCATTGAGTTAATCCATGATTCAGATCGACCAATATTTTCTCTCGACATTCCATCAGGTTTAAATGCTGACACTGGCTCAGCGTATAAGATAGCTGTCAAAGCTGATCTAACGATTAACTTTATAGGTTTAAAACGCGGTCTTTTAACAGGCGATGGACTGGATTATTCAGGTAAAATTGTATTCGATAACCTCTCCGTTCCAGATGAAATATATGAACAGGTTCCCTCTAACGTAAAATTATTGCACTACACAAATTTTTGTCATTTACTTTCTCCACGCAAACTGAATTCACATAAAGGTCTATATGGCCATGCCCTTTTGATCGGCGGCGCTCCCGGTTATGGTGGCGCCATCATAATGGCTGCTGAAGCAACAGCGCGTACTGGTGCCGGCTTAACCAGCGTTGCAACTACTCAAATGACTATGCTTTCATTAAATCAGGCTTGCCCTGAGGTAATGAGTCATGCTGTTAGTGATACCAATGAAATAAACCACTTGTTAACTCAGGTTACTGTTATTGGCATTGGCCCAGGCTTAGGTACAGGCACATGGGGAAAGAATTTATTTTCTCGAATTTTGGAATGGGAAGGAAAAAAAGTTCTAGATGCCGATGCGTTAAATTTGCTTGCCAACGAACCTGTAAAATGCGATAGCTGGATACTAACACCACACCCAGGCGAGGCAGCTCGACTATTGAACTGTACAACAAAAGATATTCAATCTGACAGGTTTGGAGCAATTAAAGAATTGCAACAACAATATGGAGGAGCCGTCATCCTAAAAGGCGCAGGTTCTTTGGTAGCAAATGAGGAGGAAATTGGTATCGTTGCACATGGAAACCCTGGTATGGCAAGTGGGGGAATGGGCGATACATTAACTGGGATTCTAACCGGTTTGCTTGCTCAGAATCTTAGCCTGACCGATGCTGCCCAACTCGGTGCATGCCTGCATGCTAAAGCTGGTGACATTGCAGCAAAGGACGGTGAAAGAGGAATATTAGCTCGTGATGTTATAGCCGAGATACGTCCTTTAATGAACCCAAATTAAACAGTATCTCTATCAATCGTTTAATAATTCAAGAAAAGCAATTAACTGCTGTAACTCTTGTTGTGACAAGACGAGCTCGGGTAATTCTGTTTGATTTTTTTCAACTGATACGTAATGCTCAAGCACTTCTTCCAGATTATCAAACCGGCCATCATGAAAATAAGGCGCTGTTTTACCCAAATAACGAAGACTTGGTGTTTTAAAAGCGCCTTGCATATCACCATGTACCTGTTTTGGTAAAAAACGAAGCGCTGTACATGTTTCGGGTTTTGCATCACTGTATTCACCTAAACAATTAAACTCATCCTGAATAGCAGCCTGAATACCCAGGTAACGCCCAAAATCCAATGTTGGACCGTCAAAATTTCCTGTACCAATATTATGAAATTCTGAATTAGTTAGTAAAGGTCCATTATGGCAACGTAAACAATGTGTTTTTTCCTGGCTTATAAATAATTTTATTCCCTGCAACTCATTTTGATTGAGAATACTATTAGCTTCTCTTTCACCTTCTCTAAATAAAATCGTTAGAAAATTGTCAAATCTTGTTTCTGGCAAAGGAATCTTTCTTTCATATGCCGCTATAGACTTTCCAATATTGGCATAGGCTTGATTAATCACTTTTTGTGTAGGCACCGGTATACGAAACCAGTTATCTCTTGTAGTTATATTTCCCCATGGTCCAGCTTGTTCATTTATTTCTGAACTAAAAATAATTTGTGGAAACGTTCCAAACAGTTTTTCATATTGCTTTCGATAATTCGGGTCACTACCTACAATTCGCAATACCTGAACACGACTACTGGCCATTTCATCCGCTGCTTCAAATGGGACAAGTGCCTGTGACCATAATGAATCTTTTCTGCCATCCCAATAAAACCAATGATAATGAGCTACGCCTAAAATACTTTGTGTATTTCGACCTGTTTTATGAATACCCTGCGCTTTATCCAGCCCATCTGTAAATGCTTTTTCTGGTTGGTGGCAACTGGCGCAGGAGATAGACCCATCCAGGCTCAAACGCTTATCAAAAAATAATTGTTTCCCGAATAAGGCCGCATCTTTATTATTTGAAAAACGGTTTGACGGCTCACTATCATTTAAAGCCAGCTGAGATAACTGAAACGACGAAAGTATTTTTAGCTCATTTTCAGACCAATAGGAAGGATGTTGCTTACAACCCGAAAAAAAAATTAAACAAAAAATAAAAATAGTTTTAATAACTAACATCGAATGTTATTTCAGCAATATCCTGTTTATTATTAGCAATAATTTGAAATTTCATTATCCATTGCCCATCCATATTAAATTTCACACCTTCAAGCAAATAACGACCTTCTCCTAAATGCTCCGTAACAACAGGTTGGGTTGGTAAACCATGACCATGTGCTGGCATTCCTCCAGCAATTGAAAAAACAGCAGGGAACACTGATTTTCCTTCAAAATCATTAACAGAGATAATCCAGTTATGCAGTTGATTAACAGGTAATGCTATACCCTTCTCAGTGATCAAATTGATTGTAAAACTATTCCCTTTACTAACAATAGTCTGACTAAAAGCATTTTCTGTTGAATTAAGATCTTGTTGTTTGGTAACTGATTGTTTTTCACAAGCAGTACACAGCAACACTAGAAAAAAAACTATGAATGTTTTTATTTTAAAAAAAGAAAAGAGATATCCAAGCCGCATTATTAGCACCTATTCTGCAATTAAACCAAAGTTTAGCACGTAGAAATAAATGCGATAACTTAAAGCTAATTTTCACAAAGCAGCCTTTGCCAAAAAAAGTAATATAAAATTTAAGCAACAGAGCTTTTCTGTAATGAAAATTACCGATAGCGAAAGCTGTATAAAAAACCTAGCACAAGTATCAGATAGGCCCAGAAGGGTAACATCGGAACATTCTCCTCAACCTCAGGCACTAGCGGATCGGGGTCAGTATTATCACCTATTCCATCGCCATCGGTATCAGTTGTTTCCGTCGGATCAAACGGGAAGGCATCGGTATTATCACCCACACCATCACTGTCAGTATCTTGCGTTTCCGTTGCATCCTCCGGGAAGGCATCACTATTATCACCCACGCCATCACCGTCAGTATCCATCGTCTCGGTTGGATCGTTCGGGAACGCATCGTCCGTATCCAGGACACCATCGCCGTCCACATCACTGTCAGCCGCAGGTAAAATAAAGTTAAAGCTACCACCAAAGAAACCTTCATCCCAGACAATACCATCCGATGCCGTCGGGAATACCAGGGTCGTCGTGAATTCATACACCGCTTGCTCAAAAGCCAGTTCCGGTGCCATTACCACCGATGCGTTACTTAGTACCGGCTCTCCCGTAGCAAATACATTAATCGCAATCACATAGCTGCCCGGTGTCAGCACCACCGGCGCCACAGGCACGTAATAACCGTTTCCACTCAGTGGCGTCGTTTCCGGTACTGACGCTTCGCTGAGTAACGTACCGGATGCTGTCCACAAACCTACCGAAGCCGGTTGACTATTATCCAGTGTTAGATTACCGCTTTGCTCTAGAATACCCAGCTCATCAACAATCACCGATGAGTTCACTGTGAAGCGATACCCCAATACCCAGTCACCCGAAAAAGGTGAACCGCCAACAATCGATGTTATTGCATTTCCTTGAGCCGCAGCGGGAACTGAAGTCATTACAACGCAGGTTACAAGAAGTAAAACAAATTTATTCAGCACTTCGGAAAAGTCAATAAAGCTTGATTTAAATTTCATTTCATTTGCCATGTAATTAGTTATTTAATGTGACTCTACTGACTTTGTTTAATCTGGATGTTAAAACCAGTCCTAACGCAAGAATCGTGTACGCCCATAGAGGCAGCATAGGTACATTTTCTTCAGATTCTGGTACTAGTGGATTTGGATCAGAATTATCACCAATACCGTCGCCATCGGTATCAGTTGTTTCCGTCGGGTCAAACGGGAAAGCATCGGCATTATCACCCATACCATCATTATCTGAATCTTGTGTTTCAGAAGAGTCATTAGGGAAAGCATCTGCATTATCACCGACACCATCAAGATCCGAATCCTGGGTTTCAGCTGGATCATTCGGGAAAACATCCTCTTCATCAATCACACCATCACCATCAGAATCCAAACGAGCTATAGGCTCTTCGCTTCCAATCTGCTGAACGTAAGCAACAAGATTATCGAGGTCTGTACCTGCAACCGAATTACCCTGATGAGCTTGTATTGCATCCGCTAGCGTTTGAGCGCTACCATCATGTAGATAAGGTGCTGTCGCCCATACATCCCGTAAAGTAGGCGCGTCAATTCCCGTTAAAGGTCCGTTCAATCGTTTACCGCTACTCGACTTAATCGTTCCAACGTCTATCAAGGTCGATGCATCCAGACTGTTAGTAAAACGTGTACCACTGTGGCAATTTGCACAACCATTCATTTCAAAAATAAGTTTACCCAACTCAGCCTGCCCGGTGAGCGAGCCGTCCTGAGCGCGATAAGGACTTTTAGTAAATTGATCTAACGAATGAAGATAAGCTGCCATAGCATCAAGTTCTGCACTAAGCCCTGCTTTACTATCACCTAATGGTTCGCTTCGGGTACCTGTATTAAAATCTGCATCACTCATCAAACCAGTACCGCCGGCTAGTGTACGTATCTGTCCTTCAAAATCCTGCAATTCGTCAAAATTGGCTGTCCAGTGCAAAAATCCATGTTCTGTTGAAGCCCGACCATTAAGTACAGTTGTATTACGCAAACCTTCACCCATGCTTGTCAGATCCCAAACACGACCATCGCCACCTCCGTCGTTATGGCAAGAAGCACAACTCATATAGTTATCCAATGCCAGGCGGTCATCTGCCGCATCATAAAAGAGCTGCTTACCTAACAATACTTCGGCTGTTAGCGTTTCACTTGTTACTACATTAATAATAGGAAGTAGATTAGATGCCGGTAATTCCGTCTCTATCATCTCAACCAAATCAAAACGTGAAATACTTCTGTCCATAAAGTTATGCACATAAGCGATACGTCCATCCATTGATAACGCAACACCTTGCGGTGCCAGACCTGTCGGCAAACGCATCAATTCAAAGCCATTCACTGTATCGTATACTGCCAATTCTCGACTGGTTTCTAACGCTACTAATAAGTAACGATTGTCACCTGTTAACGCAGCACCCGTCGCCAGACTGGAATTATCAAAATCAATTCGCAATGAATCTTCAGTTTCTGTATTCAAATTAATTCTTGAAGTATTACTACGCACCGTTTGATCAAACGTCATGCCAAAATTACCGCGTAATAAGCCAGAATTAATATTGTCTTTCTTTGAAGGCACATAGGCACTTTGGTTATCAAATGAAATAACCGCTGCATTTAAATAATTGGGCATTCCAGGTCCGCGACTTTCCGAAAATTGTCGATCATCATGCGTCAACCCTACAGTGCTGGAGAGAGTCATTGAAACCGGGTTAATGGAAAATACTTGTCCATTGCCACCATCAACGTTAACAACAGCAGTACCTTCACCAGGAATTGGCGGCGTAATAAAATTACTTACCAGTAAACGACTATCGTCAAAAGTGATCGATATATGCCGTGGCTTACCTGTTAGCTGCAAGCTACCTAAAACTGAATGTAATGACACACTGCGTTTTTGAACTAATGCCAAAGCTTCCAGCACTAAATAATAATGATCACCTGTATTATTAAATACGATACCATGTGGCTGTGAAGCATAAGGCAAGGTAATCGTCTGCACTACAGCTAATGTCAACGTATTGATAACACTGATTGTTGCATCTGCTTTATTTGTTACAAAGATCAAATTTGCACCTGGCGCTTTTGCGATTGACCATGGCTTTTGACCAACAGAAATTTCCTGAATCAAAGTACCTGTATCACTTGATACCGAAACACTATTATTATCCGGGTTCACATTCCAAATTCTTTCGGCGCCCGAACTTTTTTCTATAATCAAGGTTGTTGAGTTACGTGGTAATTCTGGCAGTGAAACTATGTTAGAGCCACCATTAGGCGTTGAGTCAATATTGTCACCAAATCCATCACCATCAGAATCCTGCGTTTCAGTTGAGTCGTTAGGAAAGGCATCACCATTATCCCCTACACCATCACCGTCCGAGTCGATGGTTTCATCTGGGTCATTCGGGAATACGTCAGCATTATTACCGACTCCATCACCATCTGTATCTGCCCATTCAGTCGGGTCATTCGGAAATACATCCTGGCTATCCGGCACACCATCACCATCACTATCGGTGTAATTTGCAGGGTCATCAGGTGAAGTAATTAAAACGTCATCAATACCAGCTTCAACCAGACTTGCATTACTGGCATCTGCCGCTTCAATAAGAAGATAAACTGCCTGACCAGCAAAATTATCCAGATTGACAGTGGTTTGCTGCCATTGTCCCGCAACATTACTGGAAGCCCCTAATTTTTCAAAAACAGTTTGTGTACTGTTTCCTACAACTTTAACTCGCAGAAAATCTGCATTTGAACTGTTATTCAAATGAGCCAGATAATAATCAAATGATAATTCAATCGGCATATCCGTAGGCAAATCGATATTAGGAGAACGAATTGATGTTGTCCCTGAATCTATATCGTTACTACCTAGAGAAAAGCCGGAATCAGCTTCAGTTATCAGACAGCTTGATCCACTAACACAATTTCCAAGTTGCATTACCGTACCAAAATTGGTCGTCTGTTGAGGGCCATCCCTCTCCCATAAACCTGTACTTGCATTATCAGTTCCATTCGGATTACGCGACCAACCCGTTTCTGTCTCAAAATCATCATAAAAGACCTGATCTCCCAACGGCCTTGGATCGCTATTATCTCCTACGCCATCACCGTCAGTATCAGTTGTTTCATTAGGGTTATCAGGGAAGGCGTCGGCATTATCACCCACACCATCACCGTCAGTATCTGCTGCCTCAGCAGGATCATTAGGGAAAGCATCAGAATTATCGCCCACACCATCGCCATCAGTATCTGTCCATTCTGTAGGGTCATTGGGGAAAGCATCCTGATTATCGGGCACGCCATCACCATCAATGTCCGAGAAATTGCGTATAACCTGAAGTGTTTCACCAATTGACGGAGTACCATTAGCATTCACAGCAAATAACCAGTAGTTCCCCGCAACCAGTACATTCGGGTTAGCATTCATAGTGATAGTGAAAGTGCCATCTCCATTATTCACCGATGACACAGGGACAAATCGTTGATCAGTATTTACATGGTGTGTGGTTGCAGACAGCCTCACCATGCTAAAACGCTCGGTGTCCGCGCTTGCAGAAACCGTAAAGCTATTTGCCGCGCCTGTTGCTGAAGGAACGTTTGATAAGGATGGACGAGTAGCTGCTGTCCCATCACTATTAAACAAATAACCTGGCGAATATATTTGACCATCCAGATGGTTAACAGCACATCCACCACAGGCACCACCACCAGCTGATAGCACTCGACCATCTTTTAACAATAAAGCAGTAGAATGGTAAGTTCTGGGAATATCAATAGAATCAACCACACGCCAGCTATTGGTTACCGGATTATAAATTTCTGTGGGATAAACTGCATACTGATCCGAAAAGTTGATCCCATCAGTATTTCCACCTATAACCATAACTTCACCGTTAGGCAAAGTAACCGTATTACTCAGAGCACGCGGGTAGTTCATCGATGGTCCTTGTGAGATAACTGGTGTTGGGCCATTTAAATCAACAAGATAAACATTACTTGTTAGTGTTCTTTCATTTAAAGGTTCTCTCAGGTCTGCTCCACCCAGAAGAATAACTTTACCCACATCATAAGTGGCGATATTACCCCACTTCCTTGCTCTGTCTCCTGTAGCCTGACCTAAAACTTCATTCGAAGACCCATTCATCGGGTCGAAGCTGTGAAATGTAAGTGTTGGTCCACCATGAAAAACCCGGCCATTCGGCTGCACCGCAAGAAGCTGGAACCACTCCATATTACCTATACTGTTGTGCTCATTCAGTACGGTTTGGAAATCCACATTCGGCGTTCTTGTCCATTGATTCGTGTCGTAATTATATTTCTCTGCACGATTACCTGCCGATTTCCCAAAAGATGACATTATTTCGTTATTGGGCAGCGTAATGTTAGTAGCATACCAACGAAGATCAAACATTTCGTCCAGAGGTGACCAGGACAATGTATTCGGATTAAACGTGCTGGTTCTTCGATCATCAGGATTACCACCGGATGCGACAATGTTTCCGTTTTCCAGTGTTGAAACACCTGCACAAAACATATCGTGGAAATTATTATCCGTAGTAACAAAAGAATTGTCGTTAGGATCGAATACTGCTGAGTGAGTAAACTCGCGATTAGCTGGAAATTCATTAACCTCGGTTGATGACCAGGTAAGCACTCTTCCATCGGGTAAATTAGCGGCTGTAATTGCTATATGAGGCCACTGGATTACCGGCCCCCAACTACCCAGACTACTTAGTCCAGGAACTGTACCATTAAGCTGTCCATTCGCAGGAATAGCAGAGAAATTACCTCCTGCAACCCGATACTGTACATCTAAAACTTCACCACCGTTTCTCTCAAAAAACTCTACACGCAAATCATAGGTACCAGCGTTTAAAAAGATTTCTCCAGTAACCAGAACTGGTGGGTGTATACCATCATTATCTACAACTACATTATTATTAATATACAACTTGGAACCGTCGTCAGAATTTGTTTGGAACTCATAAGTCGCTGCTGTAGTAACTGTTAGTTGATTCGTAAAAACCAGCCCAAAGGTTTCTGTCTGATTAGTCACATTTAAAGAAATAGTATTGCTAACGCCAGAAGAGATTGGGCTTAGAGAAGAAAAATTTGGTAATACATCGAAATTGCCATCGTAAACACTGTAGTTAAATTGAGATAGCGATAAAGATGAATAGGTAAGAGCAAGAACCAAAATAAATGATTTAAAGTATCGGGTAGTCTTAACTAATAAATGAAAACAATACATATAACTTTTCTTCCCAAGTTATTATCTTTCCGTTTTAATTAAATTCTGAACGATTTTTAATAATTAAAATTAATAATTTTCCATACTTACGCAATTTTTAGGCCATAATTTTGACTTATTATGACAATGCCTATAAAACATAGGGTTACACTCAAACAAATATGAAAAGATTCAAGCCTAGAGGGAATTACCCTTACCATTATTTTCAGCTGTTAAAATTACCGACACAAAAGCAGATTATTATGAATATCAATCTCTTTACTGCTAGTGATTATTTCTAACTGCTTAATATGTAAAACAATCTATTTAAAACAAAAAACTGTCTCGTAAGTAAAGACATTACTCTTTGCTAGCGTGGAAACAGCTTTTAAGGAAAATATCCTGGATCAAACAGAGTCAAAATATGAGTGATGACAAGCAATTAAAAGCAATAGAAGATATCTATAACGAATTTATTGAGCAGCCACATATGCCCATGACATTACGAATTGGGGTAGCTGGCCATATAAAACTACCAGAGAATACTGAACAGAAGCAGTGGATAAGAGAGCAAATAAAATTTATTTATAAAAATATAAACTCTATAGTCATGTCACTTGCTGAAACAGAAGTAGCAAAGACCATTTATAAAAAAAACAGCACGCCAATATTTCGATTAACAAGCTCACTCGCTGAAGGAGCTGACAGACTATGCCTGGAACCTGATTTAATCGAATTGCAAAACCATGAAATTGCCTGCATTCTTCCATTCTCCAAAGATGAATTTTCAAAGGATTTCTGCGAAGGGAAAAGCTTCACAAACCCTAAAGGTACAATAAGTGAATTCGAAAATATTCTTCAAAGAGCCAATTATAATGAAGCCAATTGTAGAGTTATGGAACTTGACGGAAACCCGGAAGACAGAGAGTCGGCATACTTACACTGCAGTAAAGTGTTAGTCGAACATAGTGATATTTTGATAGTTCTCTATAATGGAGAAGATAATGGTAACAAGGGAACTACCGCAACAATAAACTCTGCCAAAAAGAAAGGCATACCGATTATCCATATTTCAACGAAAGAAAAGTCAACCTCCTTACTGTCTTCGGGTAATTTTGGCCATAAAGCTAATATGCTCTCATTATCCGAAAATAATTTACGTACAGAGCTAAGCCAATTATTATTATTTGATGATATTTTTTCCGGACAGAATAAAGATAATCAAGAACAACAGCTAAAACGCAAAAAACGCATACTGGATCGTTTTGAACGGTACAGTGGAGGGTCAATACTCACACATAGTACAAAAGTTATAGACTTTGATAATTCCGGACCTATCGAATTGAATCCAAAAAAAACAGGTCATCTCGCAAATCTGTTTCCAAAATTCAAAACGCTGATTGCCCCAAAAATCGATTCATTACAAACTAAAAACCATACTACTGAACAGAAAAACAATCCAAGCTCACATTTATTCTATGCTGCTTATCTAAGAGCAGACAGACTAGCTAATTTTTACAGTAATCTTCACCGTAGCACCTATTTATCCATTTATTTACTGGGGACAATAGCACTTGTACTGGCAATAATGTCATTTACTATAAATAATCATCATCTGCTTACACTCACTGTAAGCATAAAACTCTTACTGCTTGTATCCATTTTTTGCTTATATTGGCGTGACCACAAAAATGATTATCATGGCCGCTGGCTGGAATATCGTTTTTTAAGTGAATCATTACGACCCACATATTATTTAATTGAATTAGGAGCAACCTATTCATTTCTTAACTCACATGATACAAAGATATATCAACGAAGAGAAATTTTGGGGCATCATCGTATTGGGCGTGGCTGGCTTTATATATATCTTGAAATATTGACCAGATATGCCGGATTCAATAATTGCAAAATAACCCCTGAACATAGTAAAAATATTGGGGAGTTTGCAAAAGCGACATGGATTGATGGGCAAATCAACTACCATAACAATAATGCAAATATTATGAAGGGTATGAGTGAAAGATTAGGCAACTGGGGGATCAACCTGTTTTATATGACAGTCGCTGTAGTATTGGTTAAACTAGCCAAACTAGTACTTTATTACTTTAATATAAAATATGGTCTTCTAACAGATATCTCTGGTCTATTTGCTGTCTTGGCTGCCATTTTTCCCATTCTTGCTACCACCGGTTTTATGATTCGTAATCATGCAGAATTCGAGATATCCGCACAACGCTCTCTAACTATAAAATCTTGCCTGGCTACAGAACGCGAATCACTTAAAGACGAAGAACTCCACCAATCTTCAATTTTATTAGCTAATCATCTGGAAAATATTGCATTAATGACAACAGAAGAAGTAGCCGAGTGGTTAGAAATTTATGAAGTTAAAAAGACCGAACCCGCATAGATTGAGGCTTCAGTTCAGTGATTATCCATTTCCTATTACTGTAAATGTCAGTCAGCTGCTGCTATTCCATAAAGAATAAAATATCCTGGAAAAGCAGCCTGCTAACTTTACTTATATTTAACTAACCAATAAAACGCTTTTGAAGGCTTTGCATTATGTTAGAGGCATAACTACCATGAACAGGTGCAAGCACTGGCGCATTAAGATTTGGTGAACTCTCTCTATACGCTCGAGTAATTTTATTTGCCCCCGCTTTTTGCTTATACATTCTCGCAAGATATGGCGTATAGTTCTGGCTTTTAACCGTATCGACATGATACCAATGCGCTTTTGTTCGAGAATGGCTAATATCGAGATATACATATCCGCGTTGTGTAATATCAACCCATTTCAAATGTGGTGCAAGACCATCCAATGCAGCCTCCGCCAATACTGTTAGAACCGATTTTTCAGTAATTTCTGATGTAACACTTGGAGTAACGAACTCACCACCTAACGCACCACGTCCAGTATACTTACTGTAATGCCAGAAACTAAACGGGTTTTGCGCCAGATCAAATGCCCATGAACTATGGATATCACCTGTTAGCACCATAAAGTTTTCGATATTGTTCTTTTCAATATGATCGAACAAACGTTCACGCGATGCTGCATACCCATCCCATTGGTCCATATTTATTGCAAAATCGTTAGCAATACTTAATTGCGCCATCATCACCTGCTGCCCCAATACGCGCCAGCGTACACCATCAGCCTGAGATTGGGTTAATGAGTTAAATAACCATCGCTCTTGTTCAGCACCAAGCAAACTTCTGTTTACATCGTTTGCAGTCCTTTGGTCAAAAAAGCCAGCTTGCTCATCACGACAATTTAAACGCGTGTCCAGCATCACCAAATCAACCAGATTACCAAAACGGAAGCGTCGATAGATTGCATTGTCACCAAATTTATCAACAATGCCAGTTTCACGAATAGGCATCCACTCAAAGTACGTTTTGATTGCTATAGAGCGACGTACAAACCAATCCCCTTCTGCACCTGGCGTGTGGTTTTCTGCACCACCAAACCAGGCATCGTTTGTACTTTCATGATCATCCCAAACACAAATAAAAGGATGTTGGCGATGCACTTCCTGTAAATCAGGGTCGCTTCGATACTGCGCATACCTTAAACGATAATCCTGTTGCGAAACCATTTCTTTTGCAGGTATTGGTTCTCTGCCTAACCCGGTACCTGTACCAAAACCGCCAGGACCATATTCATAAATATAATCACCCAGATGTAAAACTGCATCGAGATCGGCTCTTTTAGCAATTTCTTTGTAGACATTAAAAAACCCTGTTGGATAATTTGAACAAGAACAAAAAGCCAGACGTAAACGTTTAAGATGGCCTACTGGCAATGTTTTGGTTCGACCAATCGGTGAATCATAACCATTCGAATAAAAACGATAATAATAAGTGGTACCTGGTTGAAGGGCTGCAGCATCTACCTTAACTGTATAGTCTACATCAGGGCCTGTTACACCACTGCCACTGGTGACCACGGCGCTCATTGCCGGATCCAGTGCAACTTCCCAAGTGTATGGAAGTATTGCACCAGAAAAATAAGGGTCATTGGATGGAGTGATTCGTGTCCACAAAATCACTCTATCTGCCAGAGGGTCACCACTCGCCACTCCGTGCTGAAATGGTTGATGCGTACTCGCATAGGATTTCAATACTGGCAATGCAAGCATTGAGCTTGCTGTACCTTTCACGAACATGCGTCTTGAGACTGGCATAAGTGGATGCTCCTAATTGTTTATTCAAAGAAAAATTTTGGAAAAAAAATGACAGATGGCAATTAAACTATTTTTTTCTGAAGGTTTTATGACACCCAGGTGCTTGTAAACAAAAAAAGGGGGTAGTAGTATCCGCCGGCGTGACATAGGTACATTAATAAAAAATGTCACAAATCATGCATTGTTATTATTTTTATTCAATACTGTTATCCGCTTAACTTTTTCGCGTATTTATTTACACGATAGGTTGAGTACAAAATAATAACTATCGATGCTTATATAGGCTATTTAATACAGAAACATAATAAACCATAAGTTAATGTGAGTACTTTACTATGAAGAGTATCAATCCATTTGCAAAAACACTTTTTGCTTTATCAGCTTTGTTTCTAACTAGCTCAGCCTCGGCTGTTTTATTAGATCTTTTCCCCTTAACTTTGCCAGGTGATTTTCCTGATCAAGAAGAAATATGTAGTTTTGATCAAACCAGAGAAAACCTGCGTATTCAATCAGCACAAAATTTTCCGACACCACAAATTACTGCCATGAGCGTTAACGGTATAGCTGTCAATTTAAATAATTCACCAACACTGCGCCCAGGCGATATTGTGACTCTAACAGGTACAGGGTTTGGTAGTGGTGTTGATATTGATTTTTCAAAAATAATGATTGGCAATAGCCGTATTCTCGAAACAGACGTCATCAGTTTTGAGCAAGAACTGGCAATACTGAATGAAGTAAACTATGAAACACCTGATGTTAAATCTGTATGGCAAAAGGATGTAATATCCTGGAATGATACTGAAATTGAATTCACCGTACCGATTCACGTTAGCAAAGGGCCCTTAATTGTTCAGGTTCAAAAACGTACCGGTTATCTGGAATCATTAATCCATCCAAACACTTCTCATAATGTTATTGATACTCAAACCGGGCGCATTATTGACCCTGACTTTCAACATAATTGCGATGTTGTCTCAACACTCACTAGTGAAAGCAAGGCAACTTCACCCATAGCGGTAACAATAGATAACCCTCAATTTTATGCCCTTAAGGATTTAGGCCAGAAAATTTACTGGTCATATGACTACAATATCGGCCTATCGCATGAATTCAGAAACCTGGAGTGGGATGAAATCATGAAAGGCAAAGGTAAAGATCCACTTACCGGAAACCTGGCAGATCCATTGCTTTATTTTGGTGCCTATAAAACCAGTGAACATCAGGTTCCACTGGCTGCCACCGAAGATGTCTATTTTGCTCCTTACCCTCAGCTAAACCCAACGCCAGGATTTCTCGGTTCTATTTACACTCCCCAACTGACAGAAGGAATGACACGTGACTCAGGTTATGTGGGTTATCGTTATGCAGAATCCATGCACCCGCTACAAGGGCCAGGCGAATGGATCGGTTTTAACTGTGCATCGTGTCATGGACAGCAAATCACTTATGAAAATGCTCCAGGCAATATTGTAAACCGTGTCTTTGGCGGCTTACCAAACCCTCGCTGGAGTATGAAGTGGTCTTTTCTGAGAACCACTTTGTTTGATACAGCAGCGACAGACTTTGATGGCATTACCGATAGAGAAGAAGGCCCAGCCTGGAACCCTGGTAATAAAAAAATAGACAAAGCACCTCTCATTAATGTGGTACCTGCAGGAGCTGGTGAACACAATCTTATTCGCCTGAATGGTGAGGGAAGTTTGACAGATAATGATTACCAGTTTTCACCTATCACAATTCCTAATGTGACTCACTATATGGCAATTCGCCGCTCACTATCACATACAGAGTCATATGTTGGTTTTGAAGGTTCTTATGTTCACGCTGAAGAACCCGATGGTGCACTGGGATCTATGGATACAGCCAATTTACAAGCATTAACTGCTTACATGACCACACTTGATCAATATGACGATGAGCTTAGAGCAGTTGGCTTATACCGATGGTTAAAAGGTCGAGGCAAACTCGATACCCAAGTGGGTCAAGGCGTTAGTGAAGGTACATTCGTTCAAGCTGTATTGAATAATGGCTTTCAGGCTTACCCGACTGTAGCTCAAAATGTTGCCGCTGGAGAAGCTATTTTTAATCGGGACTGTGCTTCTTGCCATAGTGATCAATTAGGTTATTACACTAATGAGCAAATGCTACCAATAAATGAAGTAGGCAGATTCTTTGCACCTACGATTTACCAGAAAGAAATGCAGGCTACTCGAGTAACATTTCTTCGTGATGTTTATTTTACTCAAACACGCGGCCTGTTAACTGATGGACATATTCGAAATGCAGAAGATCTGGTTCACCCTGACCGTTGTGCAGAAGGTACTGACCTGTACAATCAGTACTATACATTACATCCACCTGTTAGCCCTGCTTTAGGAAGCCTGGATCATCCTGAACCTTTCCCTGCATTCAATCGCAAAGGTGATGTATTCCGTGTTAAGAAAGCTAGTACTGGCCACTGGGAACGTAATTGGATATTCTGGACCTGGGTTCCTCCAACACCTGCAGATATTCAGAGAAACCGTTTCATCGAACGCCATAAATACTTTGTAGAAGTGCCCTGGGATGATGACTACTATTACTGGGATTATCAAAAATTGCGTGCTGAATACGGTCCGGATGAAATGGGCACATCTGGCCCTATAGGTTTGCCAGCATCTCCACATCCTTATTGCACACAATCAGAAAATGATGTAGATAATCTGGTTCAATACATGATGACGCTTTAATTGCTCATCAAGTTTTGACTCTGACCAACTGCTGCCTATTAACACTTGATACAGTGTTAATAGGCTCAAACTAAAAGTAATATATCAATTTTGATCAGTAAACTTTAGCTAACTCGTTATCGAAAATTTCTATAATAACTACTGGTCCCATTCATAACTAAACTTATACTTCACACCATGAACGGGAACAGCAACCCCCTCAACCAGACGTGGTGTATATTTTAATTTTTTTGCCGCTTTAAGCGCACTCTTACCAAACCCTTTATTGGCTGGTGATTCCTCTAACAGTGCAACATTGCTTACAGCGCCTGTTTCGGTAACAGTAACAGAAACCACAGCATAACCACTTGATCCTTTGGCTTTACGAGGGTAATCGGGTGAAGCAACATAAACAGGAATCAGCTCTGTATTTACTGGGCCTATAACATCACTTTTTATATCAATATCAAATTCCCCAATACTACCATTAACATTAATAGCAGTATCGAGTCTTTCATTATTAAATTCTTCCTTTACAAAATCAGGAGGTGTTTGAACTTTAACTAACTTATCCGGAAGCCCCTCCTCAATAATTACTTCAATTTTTCTCTCAGGCATTACAAAATTTTTAATGTCTATAGTATCAGGTTCGTAATAAGGTGCATCGTCTGTTTTTATTAAAGCACTCATTAATACAAATAACGAAAGTGTTATTACAATTGCCAGACCAAAACCACTACTTAATCGAAGTACATGCATATCCCACCTCACAGTTTATTTAATAAAAAAACTAAAAATCAGTTAATAATTATTTAATGTTGTCTAATTTTTATCTACTACTGCTACTGTGTTACCTGGTTTTACTAAAATATTGCTTTTTATTTCATTGAGTTACAATTTGTTATGGTTAATGAGAATAAACCTGGATTATTGAATTTAAGTGAATATTTTTTTAATTCTAACGACTTGCTTAAAGCATATGTTCCTCTTGCAAAAAAATCAAGAAATATTTGATTCAATAAATATTACAGGTGTTAATATTTTTTTGTTTATTTAAAAATCAAAACCTAAACCTAACGATAAAATCGTTGGATCAACCTTTACAGTTACAGACGCATTTCCCACATCTGCCGTTTCAAATAGTGGCGTTCCCGGTGTTTTAACCACAATACCTTTTACTGTGGCATCAGACTCCAGGCCGCCAATATATTTTGCGTCCAGGTTTAACTTCCATCGCTTGGTTAAATTTATTTCAAAACCTGCCTGCCCTACATAACCCATTGCATTTTCTATTTCAAGCTCTGGCTCTCTAACTTCAGTCAGTATAGCGTTTGTTACTTTAGAGTCATAGGTATACATAAATGCTATACCACCACCTATATAGGGTTTAATTTTATAATTTTTTAATACCTTATATACAAGGGTTACGACTGGTGGCAATGCTTTTGTTTCTCCAAATTCTTTACCTAAAGGAGGTATTCCGGTTGGTATATTACCTAATGCAAATGGCGATATCGATTCGTTAGCTAAATCACCTTCTGCAGTAAATTTAATCGTCAAAGGCAAAGCAAGTATGGTTTCCAATGAAAATCTCTCTCCAAACCATGGCAAGCGATAGCCAACAATAATGCTGGCAAAATCTACCCCTTCTACATTAACTGATGAGTCTTCAATTGGTCCATTAGAAATCGCTAGTTGTGCTATATCGCCAACATTATCAAGATTAACTTCGGAGCTTGATGCATCAGGCTGCAGTGAAGTAAAACCAGCTCTAAAATAAAATGGATCACGATCCTTTGAGCTAACGGTAAAGCTTAGTATAGATAACAAACAAATAATAATTATTTTAAAGTTCAATAACATAATTAATCACGCCCCTTGATAGGATTACTTAATAACCGCATTTTCATATCACCTGCCGGAATATTCATAGTCATCGATCCATTTTGAGTGCCAGAAATAAATATACTTGCTGCAATGTTGACATTGATAGAAACCACATTAACATTTTGAGCATCAATCTCAATCCGACCATCTTCCAAAAAAGTGAGTTCTCCCAAAAAGTTCAAAATAAACGGTTTGCTTTGCAAATCATGAGTAATTGTCGCAAGTGGATAGGTGATCACCATATCTGGCGAATCCATATACAAATGAAACTGAGACACAAACAAGGATTTACCGGGGTTATCACCATCTTCTACAATATAGCCTCTAACTGGTTGAGCACTCTCTTGTCTTAACCTGAATATATTGACGCCTGTATCAATATCATTGATTACTATTGGTATCGGTATGAAACCGACACCCAATACTGTAGCACTGGTATCTATTCGTATAGAGGTCCCATAAAAAACACCAGGGTTTATTTCTACTGGTATTTGCTGCCCTCCTGGCACAGTATTTATACCCCAAATTGTCTCATCGATACTTAAATTTTCTGCCTCCCCTAATACTACAGGTAAAGTACCGCTTAGATATAAATTTGACTCTCCATCAATAGTGGCATTCGTTAGAATACCACTTACCGAAATATTATCCTCATCCACTCCAGCCCTATTGGAATCTCTTGCAACCTCTCCAGCATCAAAAAAGCCATTACCATTAATATCTGTCATATTTTCCATACTGAGCGATAAAAAAGTTGATTCATCTGAAGCCACTGCTTCAAATTTATTCACGATATTGGGCCCACCGGCACCACCCGCACCATCACCATTTAACGGATCCGTATTTAATGGCACATTATCAACAGAACAAATCTCATCAGCATCACAACTTGTATTTGCTCCACCGACTAACGTAATACTATAGCGCTCACCAACTTGCCACGGCTCAGAAGGAATAAACCTAAAACTTCTTGTATTTTTTATTAGCGAGCCACTCACAACTTCAGCACAGGCCTCAAAGCCATCGAGGCGTTCTATACGAATAGCGCCGCTTCCACAACTTGTACCTAACGATAAACTGTTAAGGTTCATCGCATGACTAAATATAACTTCCAAGTCCTTATCTTCCTCTAGTTGGACAGACAGATAATCATCATCTGACCCTTCACCTCCGATACAAGATTCGGGGCTTGCATAAGTGCTGCCGGTTGTAGCACAGGGCGGACCAGGAAATATTGAAATAATTTTTGGAGGCCTGGTCGTTGATGCAGGATCTTCTGTAGTAAAACGAATCAGGCCATCACCACCCGTTGGGTCACTGACTGAAGCAGGTGTTAAATCATTACCTGAAATATCTTTAAGCGAATCACCATTATAAAGATTGATTTCGTATTCATGACCAAACTCTAAAACAGAAAGCGGCTTTATTAAAATGCTGCTGCCGTTCCATCCTAGTTCAAAAGGAACAGGGGCAGATGAATTGGTAATATCAACCAATGAAATCTGGTCTTGCGCCACTACACCCGAATTATCGATAGGCTCAGAAAAACTCAATACAATATTATCAGTAACCGGGAAATCAACCCCATTCGCCACCAGGTCTTCCGGGTAACTATTAAGCAGTTGTGGTGCATCATTATCAACATCAGGTACATTAAGTTGTTCAACATCCGCCTGAATCTCCAGAATCAGATTTGCAGAAGCAAACTCTAAATCCATTAAATTCAACTCAACGGAACGAACTGTTTCAATGGTAATGGTGCCATCTTTAATAATCGCAATACCTGTTGCCTGAACATTGGGGATAGTTTGATTCAACACTGAGTTACCATTAATATCGGTACTCGATAAAGCCAGATCAAAATTCAAATACACGAATAAAGGTGATTTATCATTATCAATCAAGACGCTGGCATCACGATAGGGATTGCGATACATAAACCCTGTTGCATCCGAAATGAATGTAGCCAGTATCTCTCCTGTTTGTAGATCAATTGGAACCTCCCCTCCCAAACTAATATCTATGCCCGTTATATCCAGGATATTGCCTTTTCTGATCACAAAAGGAAGAAACGTTGGGAATACAGAAGGGTCAGCTAACTCAACATCTAAAGCGTTAGGTCGTAAATTCATATCATAGTTACCAACAAGATCAGACGTTGCTCCTATGACATTAATAAGCTCATTTGTTAGCAATGAAGTCTTGGGAAAACCAGACTCACCAAAAGCGGTAGTCGTTGCGAAAGTTTGTTTTATCACACAGTTCGGTGTATCAGGGCAGCTATCGGCTGCTGTAGGAGTAACTTCAAATATTATATTTGTAATAGCTTCGCCATTTAAATCAGTAATCCCTGTTGTGAGGGTTAAACGATAGAGTGTGCCAGGACTTAAATCTTCATCAGGATCAAAGACAATATGTTGCCCCTTTACAATGATTGCACCTTCCACATCAGTGCCGCCAACCTCTTCAAAAATAAACGAACTACCCAACTGCACTGAGTTTTCATCAACAGGTTCACTCAACTCAACACGTACAGTAAAAAAATCCATAAACGGCAATCGCGATGAGATAAGACTCCCTGGCAAAAAGGCATCAGGATTTTCACCATTAATCGCTTTAACTTCAGGTGACACGCCTACGATCGGATCATACTGGCGGGTTGTAAAACTATAAAGAGGTGTTTCTGACAACCCCGCACTTGGGGCGCCCCATACAGAGGGGTTTACATAAAGGCTGTATTGAGTTCCTTGTACAAGCTCATCACTACGAAACTTGATAATATTATTTGTGATTGTTGTTGTTATCGTAATAACGTTATCATCTTCGTCTATAAGGCAAAATTTTCCTGAATCCAGGTTGCCCGATGGGTCAACAGAACATACTTCACTGACTTCTATGCTGTTAACATTAGAGGTAAATGTCGTATAAAAATGAGTGGTGAGAGGAATATCTGTTTGCCCATCAATTGGGTAAGTAAATATAACCCCGTCATCCAACACTTCGGTAATATCAATAGCATCTGTAGCCTCTTCACTACAGGAAGAAATAAACAGAAATATAAAAACTGAAAATAAATAGACAATCCAATGTTTACTACTTAATAACATCAGACCCCTCCTGTTAACATTACAATGCCTACTTTTTTATAGGACTTATCTGATTAAATTTTCGCTTATATTTAAGTATGGTATCCTCAAGCAAAACTTCCACTTCACCAGGTCTCATTCTGACAAAAAAGAATATAAGACACTGATTTTAAAAAGCTTTATTTATTTATATTATATAGATTTTTACTTAAAACCTGGCTGAAAAGGTTATTTTTATCGTTTTGCTAACACTTTATTTTTTGCTTTATTTTTCGCATAATCTCGCTTGGTTAATAAAAATAAACTGTATATTCACCCTATGTTAACCAATAAATTTAAAAACAATGAATAGGATTTTTTTATGCAAAATAATCGATTTAATTTTTTTCTGGTCACAATTCTTGGCTGCATAATGTCTGGTGTTTTCTTTGGTGTTTATCTGGGCCAGGCACAACAAGAAGAAAAAGGTATTTCACCAATAACTGAATCTTCTGGCAATGCTCACCATGAAAAACAGATAAGTAGTAATTAATAGACTTTCGTTTACGATTACCCTTCCAGGCATCCAGGTATAAAAAATAGGGTACCTATTACTCTGTATACACTCTATACCTTTGGGCTAGTACAATTCCCCAAATCGGGGCCGGTTGTTTTAACGTTATCTTGTTAGAATATACTGGCTTACTAGCATTTTTTTAACCCTGTCTGCACCCTGTTAGTTTTATTATGTTGAAAGCTGAACGCGCTCATTACATTCAAAAAAAACTAGAATCACTTTACCCTGAAACGCCTATACCACTCGACCACAAAGATAACTACACACTACTGGTAGCAGTACTACTCTCTGCACAATGTACCGATGAGCGTGTTAACCAAATAACCCCTCAATTATTTGAACTCGCCGATAACGCTTTTTCTATGGCTCAGCAAGATCAGGACGATATTTACACTATTATAAGACCTTGTGGCCTGGCCCCCAGAAAATCAAAGGCCATTCTGGAATTATCCAAAATTCTTGTAGAAAAATATGATGGTGAAGTGCCTGAAGATATGGAGCTGTTAGAGGAACTACCTGGCGTTGGACATAAAACCGCAAGCGTCGTTATGTCTCAAGGTTTTGGTCACCCGGCCTTTCCTGTAGACACACACATTCACCGACTTGCACAGCGTTGGGGGTTAAGCAAAGGAAAAAACGTTAGTCAAACAGAACAGGACCTGAAAAAACTGTTCGCTCCGGAACTCTGGAATAAACTTCATTTACAAATCATTTTTTTTGGCAGAGAGCACTGTACAGCAAGGGGGTGCGACGGTACAGTATGCGAAATATGTACCACCTGCTACCCCAATAGAAAAAAGCCGGTTAAAACCAATAAAGCTTAAATTTACAAATACAACACTACAATAAAGATATTGCCCATTTATCTGTTTTTTAACCAAAACTTTTCTACCCAAATACCCACCATTAGGATATGATCCCCGGCTTTTTTGTGCCTTGCCTGGTTATCCTTTGGATCTAGGTACGATCACAGTTTTCTTTCTTAAATTTCTTAGGTTATTCATGGTAAAAAACTTTAAACAAGAATGGTTTGGCAATATAAAAGGTGACTCGCTTGCAGGAACTGTTGTTGCTCTTGCCCTTATTCCGGAAGCTATTGCTTTTTCAATTATTGCCGGAGTCGACCCGAAAGTTGGGCTCTATGCATCTTTTTGTATTGCAGTAATTATCGCATTTACTGGCGGCAGACCTGGAATGATTTCAGCTGCAACAGGAGCTATGGCTCTTTTAATGGTAACGTTAGTTAAAAATCATGGGCTGGAATATTTGCTTGCCGCCAGTTTACTCTGCGGTATCTTGCAAATTGTTGCAGGTATATTACAACTTGGCAGCTTAATGCGGTTTGTCTCTCGCTCTGTGGTGACTGGTTTTGTTAATGCACTGGCCATATTAATTTTTATGGCTCAATTGCCAGAACTTACCAATGTAACCTGGCATGTATATGCTATGACAGCAGTGGGGCTTGGAATTATTTATTTATTTCCATTAGTGCCTGTTATTGGAAAATCTGTACCTAGTCCACTACTCTGTATTGTATTGCTCACCGTCTTTTCTATCTATACTGGTATGGATATTCGAACGGTTGGTGATATGGGTGACCTGCCCGATACATTGCCCATTTTCTTATGGCCTGATGTTCCACTTACTCTGGAAACATTAATGATTATTCTTCCTTACTCACTTGCTCTCGCTGTAGTGGGACTACTGGAATCTATGATGACAGCAACGATTGTCGATGATCTAACGGATACAAATAGTGACCGTAATCAGGAATGTAAAGGTCAAGGTATTGCTAATATTAGCTCAAGTTTAATGGGAGGTATGGCTGGTTGTGCAATGATAGGCCAATCTGTTATTAACGTTAAATCGGGAGGTCGCGGCAGGCTTTCTACATTTATTGCCGGCACTTTATTGATCATTATGGTGGTATTTCTGGATAACTGGATTAGCCAAATCCCCATGGCCGCTCTGGTTGCAGTGATGATTATGGTTTCTATTGGTACTTTTTCATGGCAATCCGTTATAAACCTAAAAGAATACCCAGCTTCATCTAATATTGTTATGTTAACCACTGTAGCTGTTGTCGTTTATACGCACAATCTGGCACTGGGTGTTTTTGTTGGTGTATTGCTTGCTTCATTGTTTTTTGCCAACAAAATCGGTCGCTTTATGATAGTAAAACAGGAAAATATCAGGAAAGAAAATAATGATACTTCCTCGATAAGTTCAGTATCCTATAAGGTCATTGGTCAGGTATTTTTTGCATCTTCAGAGAAGTTTATTGAAAGTTTTGATTTTAAACAGGTTGCAAGTGATATAACCATAGATTTATCAGAGGCACACTTTTGGGATATTACTTCTGTTTCTGCATTGGATAAAGTGGTAATAAAATTTCGTCGTGATGGCGCTACTGTCAATATTATCGGTATGAATGAAGCTACTACTACTGTGGTAGATAAATTTGGCATTCATGACAAACCGGAAGAAATTGAAAAAATGTTGAGTGGACATTAGGCACTCTTCAACAGAATAAATTAAGGTCATTGTGGAGTAATTCATGACAAAAATTATTGCTGGAATTGATGGCTCTCCCCTATCTCTATCTGTTATAGATACTGCTGTGTGGGTAGAACAGAAATTGAATAAAACATTATTACTTCTCCACTCGTTAGAGAGACCTAAAGAAATTCTCAATGAGGACTTATCAGGCTCAATTGGTTTTAGAAGTCGTGAAAAACTGCTTAATGATTTAACAGAACTTGATGAGCAACGCGCTAAAATTGCGATTCAGCATAGCGAATTGCTACTACAGAGCGCGAGAGAACATGCTTTTAATCAGGGTGCTAAAGATGTTGAAACGCTTCAATTACATGGTGAACTGATTGAAAATCTCATTGCACTAAAAAATGAAACATCAATGATACTACTCGGACGCAGTGGAAAAGATAACGAGCTTACGAATAAAACAATTGGTTCTAATATTGAACATGCTGTGAGAGCATTACAGTCACCCATTCTTATTTCGGTTAACGAGTTTACTCCCCCCTCCAGCTTTATGTTAGCTTATGACGGCCGTGAAGCCACCCGAAACGCTATTGGAAAGATTATTGCCAGCCCGTTATTAAAAGGGCTAAAGTGCCATATAGTTATGGTTGGCAATCCGGAAGATTCAACACGAGTTAAACAACTTTCTGAGGCAAAAGCAAAACTGGAAGACAGTGGGTTCAATGTAAAAGAAAGTCTGATAGAAGGAAATATTTATAGCACACTGCTAAACTATCAAAAAAATCAGGATGTTGATCTTATTGTTATGGGAGCTTATTCTCACTCAAAGGTAAGACAGTTTTTTGTAGGAAGCAATACCAACCGAATGATTGTTGAAAGTGAAAAGCCTCTTTTAATACTTCGCTAAACCGACTGAATTGATAAACTATTATCTCAAATAGTTTTATTTAGCCAATGTAGTCATGCAATCTTCAAGTCCTGCATTGGTCATTGGGTACATCCGCCCCGTCATTATTCTCTGAATCATTGCGTTAGATTCTGTATACTCCCAGCCCTCTTCCGGTTCTGGATTTATCCATGCTGCTTTAGGGTACTTATCAACTAACCTTTGCAACCATGTTGCTCCAGCCTCTTCATTATAATGTTCTACACTTCCTCCAATTGAAATGATTTCATAGGGTGCCATAGCTGCATCACCCACAAATATTAACTTATAATCACTTCCATATTTATTGATAACATCGTACAAGGATATACGTTCCTGAAAGCGACGATAGTTATCTTCCCATACCGATTCATAAATACAATTATGAAAATAATAATACTTTAAATGTTTAAACTCTGTTCCTACCGCATTAAATAATGTTTGTACCGAACGAACGTACATATCCATTGAACCGCCAACATCAAAAAACATCAACAATTTAACGGCATTGTGTCGTTCAGGAACCATTTTAATATCTAATAGCCCTGCGTTCTTTGCCGTAGAATTTATTGTGTCGTCTATATCCAGCTGATCTGCCGCACCTGTACGAGCAAATTTTCTTAAACGCCTTAAAGCAACATGCATATTGCGTGGACTAATTTGCTCATCGTTATCCAGATTACGAAATTCGCGTTTTTCCCAGACTTTGGCTGATTTTTTATGGCTTCCTTCACCACCTATACGCAACCCTGTCGGATTAAAACCAGAATGTCCAAAAGGTGAAGTGCCTGCGGTACCTATCCATTTACTACCACCCTGATGCTTTTCCTGTTGTTCTTCTAATCTTTTTTTAAATTGCTCTATCAATTCCTCAAGATCTTTAGGCGACTTTATTGCCATTTTTTCTGCGTCGGTTAACGAACGCTCCAACTCCTTGCGCAACCACTCTTCTGGAATTAACACTTCGAGAAGGTTATTCAACGATTCAAGTCCATCAAAAAAAGCAGAAAAAGCCAGATCATATTTATCAAAGTGCTTTTCATCTTTTACAAGACAACACCTTGAAAAGAAATAAAAATCCTCTCTATTGGCAAAAACCACTTTTTGTTCCAGTCCATTAATAAGATCAAGCAGCTCTGTGAGAGTCACTGGCACCTTATGCTCTCTCAAACACTGAAAAAAAGTAACTAACATAATCTATTCAGGCCTGACTCTAACGATTGCTTCGTTTATGCATAAACGCCAGTCTTTCCAGCAATTGGACATCCTGTTCATTCTTAAGCAACGCTCCATAAAGAGGAGGTATTGCCTTGGTTTGATCACGGTTTGACAAAATGTCATCCGGTATTTCATCAGACATCAGCAATTTCAACCAATCGATCAGTTCGGATGTTGAAGGTAATTTTTTTAAACCCGGAATTTCTCGAATATCAAAAAATATTTCTAATGCTTCGGTAGCTAATTTGGAATCGATATCTGGATAGTGGACGTTAATAATCGAGCGCATTGTCTCTCTATCAGGGAAGCTGATGTAATGAAAAAAGCAGCGGCGTAAAAAAGCATCAGGTAACTCTTTTTCATTATTACTGGTGATAATAATAATGGGACGATGTTTGGCTGTAACATTCTTGCCAGTTTCATAAACATGAAACTCCATTTTGTCCAATTCTTGTAATAGGTCATTCGGAAACTCAATATCAGCTTTATCAATTTCATCAATTAATAAAACAACGCGTTTTTCAGCGTCAAAAGATTCCCACAACTTACCTTTTTTTATGTAATTCTCTACGTTTTCTACACCATCAACACCCAGTTGAGAATCACGTAGTCGACTTACTGCATCATATTCATAAAGCCCTTGATGTGCTTTAGTGGTGGACTTTATATGCCACTGAATCAACTCTGTATCCTGAGATTTCGCTACCTGTTCAGCAAGTAATGTCTTTCCAGTGCCTGGCTCTCCCTTGATAAGTAGCGGCTTTTGCAATTGAATCGCTGCATTAACAGCTATACTCAAATTGTCAGTGGCAATATATTCATTAGTACTACTAAAACGCGACACAATTCTTCCTCTATATAATTAAGTTACAAAAGTCCTATTTTACCTTAAATATCTTTGTAATGAGACGCCTGACTACTGTCAAATTAGGCGTTTTCTTGCACTTTCAAGTTGATTACAAACAATTTCAACACCTTCCAGCAAACGAACGGTATGTCGATGGAGTAAATCCGGCGGTACACTAAACAGGTTTTTCTGCTCAACTGCCTGCAAATTTGACCATTTCAGCCAGAATTTTTTCCAGTCGTCATTCTCAGAATATGAGTTGCTGGTAATGATAACCTGCGGATTTACGTCAATTACGGCTTCCAGACTAACAGTAGGAGCAATGATTGGTTTATCGGCAAACACATTTTCACCACCACAAATACCTAATACATCACTTACCATATGTTCTCCGTTCAGGGTTTGCAATGGCTGGTGCCATATTTGATAAAATACTGTAAGCGATTCATTGATTAAATATTTTTCATATAAATAATTTAAACGGCTTCTGTAACTGGCAATAGCTTTTTTGGAAATTTTTTGCCGACCTAACATTTCTCCTAAATCTTTTAAAGAACGCTCTATATCATCAAGTTTTTTTGGCTCATCGACATAGACAGGTATATCAAATTTCGATAATTGCTCTATCAATACATCAATACTTTTATACCCTGTACCCCAGGCTATAACCAGGTCGGGCTGATAAGACAAAATCCCCTCCAGGCTTACTACGTTAGAAGGTCCCAGGCTTGGAATTTTTTTAGCTTCTTCAGGATAATCACTAAAATCGACTGATGCCACAATATTTTTTCCAGCTCCAATCGTAAACAGGTTTTCTACAATATGAGGCGCTAAAGCAACAACCCTCTTCGCTGGCTTTTCTAACAAAACTTCTCTGTCAAAATAATCAATGACTTTAATCTCAACATTACTATTATCATTTTGACTTTCTGTACAGCCGCCAAGAAAAACAAATTGGATAAGAAAAAAAATATAGAATTTCATTCAAATAATTCTATCAAGTGAACACGACAAGAGGCTTTTGAGTATCAGGATGTTGAATGATTTTAGCTTTTACATCAAAAAGCGAGTAGATGAACTCTGACGTTACAATAGATGACGGACTACCCTTAGCTAACATTTTACCCCTCTTTAAAGCAAGCAATTGGTCTGCATGGCTTATTGCAAGATTAATATCATGTAATACCATAAGTACAGCAACCCCCTGATATACCATATGTTTTATAGCCTGCATCAAATTGTTTTGATAAGCGATATCAAGATTATTCATAGGTTCATCCAGTAACAATAGACGCGGAGTCGCATCCTCTTCTCGCCAAACCTGTGCCAATACCCTTGCGAGCTGCACCCTTTGTTGCTCGCCTCCTGAAAGATTTATATAACTTCTATCCATGAACTCAAGCAAACCCAATATTTCAGCGATCTCTATTACCACTTTACTATCAATAACTTTACCAGCACCATGTGGAAACCTGCCAAATTCAATGACTTCTTTAACAGTAAACGCAAATTTCAATTGACTTTGCTGAGGTAAAAAAGCCAGATGCTTAGCCAATTCAGGCAGAGGCCAATCACTCATTTTTTCCCCTGCTAATTGAATATTTCCACTATCGCTTTTCATCTCATTACTTATTGATTTAAGCAAACTGGTTTTTCCTGAGCCGTTAGGGCCAATTACTGCTACAATTTCCCCTTCATTGATCGATAGATCAACTGTATCTACAACCACATAACTATTATTAACAGTTAATTGCTCTACGGTTAAGATTGCTTTTGTTTTATCTGGCATAGTGATCTGTACTTTAATCCAGGAAGAAAAAATCAAAAACTAAAAAGAATAGCTTTTTTGCTTTAGTAACAGAAAAATAAAAAATGGAACGCCTAAAAATATCGTTAGAAGACCCAGTGGCAATTCAATTGGGGCAAGTAAAATACGCGCCAGAGTATCAGCTAAAACAAGTATAATAGCACCGCCAATAAAAGAGCCCTGTAATAAAAAGCGATGATCAGGGCCTAATAACAATCTTATTATATGCGGAACAACCAGTCCAACAAATGCTATAGGACCAGCAACAGCTACTGAAACACCTACAGCAATTGCCACCCAGAAAATCAAATATTGCTTTAAACTGTTAACTTCAACTCCAAGATACCTTGCTTCAGATTCACCTAATAACAGCATGTTTAATGCATCGGCTTTGATCATTAAAGCAATTAAAACGCAAAATGCAACAATGGTAACAACCAAGAGATTTGTATAACTGGCACCTTGTAATCCACCCATTCTCCACAAACTCATTTGACGTAATGTACTATTATCCGATACCAACTCTAACAACCCTCCTATGCCACCTACCAATGAAGTAATTGCAATCCCCACCAACAACATAGTCGTCACTGAAGTTTCGTTGCCCTGAGTAGACAAACGATAAACCAGAAGCACTGCTAACAAACTCCCAATAAAAGCACCAAAAGTCACATAAGAGAACGCCAATAAAAAAGAGGTGTTTAAATCGAATAAATCTGAATTAGCCGACAATACAATAACAAGACTCGCCCCTAATGAGGCCCCGGCAGTAACTCCAATCAAAGAAGGGTCAGCTAAAGGGTTACGAAACATCCCTTGCATTACTGCCCCCGATATACCCAGCAACGCACCTATTAATGCGGCTAATAAAGCCCTTGGTATTCGAATCGAAAAAACAATAGCATCAAAATTTGAATTCGGTTGCACATCCATACCGCTAAAGCGGCCAACGACCCAATTAAATGGTATGTCCACTACCCCTTTTGAAATTGCAAACAGTAGTAACAGTGGTAAAATTAAAAACGCACCAAAGAGAATTGTTTTTTTTTGATTAGCTGATTTACTCATTAGGCAGTCGGCGTCTCTTTTAACAATCAACGTTTAGTAATCAACACCCTTACGCGCTTTAATGCCTGCTTTAAACGCGTGCTTTATTTCTTTTACTTCAGAGACTGTATCTGCTAACGCTTGAAGCTTTGATCCACCGCCACGGCCAGTAACAATAACACTTTGACTTTGTGGTCGTTCAGATAGTGTTTTTAAAATCATTGATTCATCAAGATAATTAAACGCTATCATATAGGTAAGCTCATCAAGAACAATCAAATCGTAGCTTGCATCTTTTAACATTGGTTCTACGTAGGCCCAGGTTTTTTCTGCAGCTTCTATATCTGCAGTTCTGTCCTGTGTATCCCAGGTAAAACCTGTACCCATCTGATAAAAGTCCACCTGAGGGCATTCGTTTTTCAAGTACAGCTCCTCTCCGGAAAGTTGTTCTCCTTTTATAAACTGCACTACGCCAACTTTATGCCCATAACCCAATGCGCGCATGATCATCCCAAATGCTGAACTGGTTTTACCCTTACCATCTCCAGTTAGTAAAATGAAAACACCACGCTCTGTTTCAGCCGCAGTGATACTGGCATCAACCTGCTGCTTTTGTTTTTGCATGGCTTTTTTATGCTTTTCATTTTTTTTATCTGAATCAGAAACTGCCATGATTTACCTTTTGACTCTGTTTTTAACAATGTAGAGGTTTATTTATAAAAAAACCGGCTCACGGCCGGTTTTTATGTTACAAAAAATGGCGGAGAGTGAGGGATTCATTCAAAAACACTTTAGTGTTTTTGAACCCTACGGGCTTCGTCGCTACGCGACTCGTTGCGAGTTGCTTTGCAACTGGTCAAACCCGGAGTCAGAACTAACCACATTATCACTATGAAAGAAAAGCCTCACCCTAACAGTGAGGCTTTTCTTATATGGCGGAGAGTGAGGGATTCGAACCCTCGATAGAGTTTCCCCTATACGCCCTTAGCAGGGGCGCGCCTCAGCCACTCGGCCAACTCTCCTTAAACTCATACCGTTTTAATCTACGACCAAAACGATTCAATAAACTTGTTAGGCGCGACCTTTCATGCGCGCACTTTTAAAATAACCTGTGGCTATAATAAATAAGAATAAAAGCTATGATAGGTATTTAAAGCTTAAGAGCCAATTAATGAGTATGTAATCATACTAACCATAGAGAATTCAAAGGCATAATTCTAGCCAGCTTAACGACTAAAACAAGTACTTTTACGAATAATTTTTGACTCTTGAAGCGGCGGAAAGCATACCTAAATTCAGAAATGAATCCAACCGTATAAAGCCTATAAATTCACATTATAAAGGACAAACCTTATACACCAAAAAAACTGTGAGTGATTAATACTCACGGTTTTTTCCATGTGTTTTCCATTTGAATTGAGCAAGAGTTAATAATCGAGATCGGGCTCTAACGCGCCGCTGCGTGCTTTTTCTTGTTGTATTCTGTAATAAATTTCTTCACGGTGTACTGCAACTTCTTTAGGTGCATTCACTCCCAAACGTACCTGGTTACCTTTAACGCCTAACACTGTTACTGTGACGTCATCTCCAACCATGAGTGTTTCGCCTATTCGGCGTGTTAAAATCAGCATTTAGCATCTCCTGATGTCTCTGACAGCTTAATCGCATTTTCGCGCATAGAGCCTCCAGTCAACTTCCATAACTAAAGCGGTAACCTGGGAAAGGACATGTTTTTTCAATATTGTCTACAGATTAATTAGCAAACAAAAAAAGAAAATATTTGCACAAGTTAGGCAATTACTTTTTTATTACATTTATTCAAATCAGATCTGATACAACAACTACAAGCGCTGACTTATACGTGTACAAATCCATTTTAAATGGTTACCAACTCCATGTAATAGCCTATAACCGGAGACATTACTGTAATTACGTATGCAAATCAACGTAAATTCGTGTTTAATTGATCAAGTTAATTATTTTTTCTGCTGTTTTTAGACAAAAATCATTTTTCAAAAATGAGAACAAAGTTATTTAACTGATTTTCTTTTGCTCAAAAATAACAATACAGAAAATTTAAGCATTCTCATCAAGATTAAATGCTGAATGCAAACAACGCACAGCCAGCTCCATATACTTTTCTTCGATCACAACTGAAATTTTAATTTCTGATGTCGTGATTAACTGAATATTGATGCCAGCCTCAGCTAAGGCTGAAAACATTTTACTGGCTATGCCCGCATGAGAACGCATACCCACACCAACCACTGATACTTTACAAATATCATTATCAATCACGACTTCTTTTGCATTAAGCTTTTTTGCAATATTCAAAGTAACTTCGTGCGCTTTTTGCAGTTCATTACGATGGACCGTAAACGTCAAGTCAGTTGTGCCATCAGCAGCCATATTCTGGACGATAACATCAACTTCTATATTTGCATCGCTGACCGGGCTAATAATTTTATGAGCAACACCCGGAGTATCAGGTACACCTCGCACGACAACACGTGCTTCATCCCGGTTAAATGCAATACCAGAAACGAGTGGGGCTTCCATATTTTTTTCATCATCAACAGTAATCAAGGTACCTTCTCCCTCTTCAAAACTTGATAATACACGCAACGGAACCTGGTACTTGCCAGCAAACTCCACTGCTCTGATCTGGAGCACTTTAGAACCCAGACTCGCCATTTCTAACATTTCTTCAAATGTGATTTTGTCAAGACGCTTTGCGGCATCGACCACCCGTGGATCTGTCGTATAAACACCGTCTACATCAGTATAAATTTGACATTCATCTGCTTTAAGTGCAGCTGCAACTGCCACAGCTGTCGTATCAGATCCCCCGCGACCTAATGTTGTTATATTACCGTCTTTATCAACACCCTGAAAACCAGCAACCACAACAACCTGATTGTTTTCAAGGTCTGTCATTATTGACGCTTCATCAATTTCTTTAATACGTGCTTTACCATGAGAACTGTCTGTCAAAATACGTACCTGACCACCCGTATAGGACTTTGCCAGTATAGATTTCGCTTGAATCGCCATAGATAACAGTGCGATTGTCACCTGCTCACCTGTCGACAATAAAACATCTTGTTCACGTGCTGAAGGCGCCTCTTGCAACTCATTAGCCAACCCCAGTAGACGATTTGTTTCACCACTCATTGCTGAAACCACAACCACAACCCTGTCACCACGCGCTACAAAGCGTGCCACACGGTCAGCAACAGCTTTTATCCGCTCGATTGTGCCAACAGAAGTGCCGCCGTATTTTTGTACAATTAATGCCACAATAAAAACTCAGTTTGTTTTCAGCTAATGATTCGGGGCGCGGAATTTAACCTATCCAAACACAAATTAAAAGGATGCAGCCCCTATAAACAATTATTTTTGAAGCAAATCTACAATTCTTTCCACTGCTTCGTTACAAATCTCAGCATTATGAACCATCGCCATTCTCAAATAACCATTTCCTGGATTAAAGCCATTGATTGTGCGCGCCAGATACCTTCCTGGTAATACTGTTACACCGCGCTCCGAATAAAGTGCTTTAGCAAACGTTTCATCACAGCCATTAAACTTTTCAACAGGTATTTTGGCCCATAAGCAAAAGCCGCCAGTCGGCACTTCTACTTCCAGAACTGCTTTCAGTCCTTTCACCGCATCGACAAGCTTTTTTCGATAAGCTTTACGGTTTTCTTGAACATGTGTCTCATCATTCCAGGCTGCAATACTAGCCACCTGGTGATGTAGTGACATCGAACAACCATGATAGGTACGATACAATAAAAAAGCCCGAATCAAATCCGGATCGCCTGCTACAAAGCCAGATCGCATTCCTGCAAGATTCGAACGTTTGGATAAGCTGTTAAATACCAAGCAACGCTTAAAGTCCTTGCGTCCTGTTTTCTGGCAAACGTCCAATAAACCCGGATTGGGGTTGTTTTCGTTCTGGTAGATTTCTGAATAGCACTCATCGCTGGCGATAACGAAATCATAACGATCAGCCAAATTTAATAGCTTTTTATAATAATCTAAAGAAAGCTGTGCACCTGTTGGATTCGATGGATTACAAACATAAATTAATTGACAGCGCTCCCAGACTTTTTCTTCAACACAGTCAAGATCAGCAACAAATGCATTATCGCTCACACATGGCAAGTAAACTGCTTCAGCACCAGCCATAATTGCCGCACCTTCGTAAATCTGGTAGAACGGAGACGGGATAATAACAACAGGGGAAGATCCATTATTTTCAGCCTGGCTTTTGTCGATAATAAATTGAGCCGTTGCAAATAAGGCTTCTCTACTACCAATAACCGGCAGAACCATACTGTTATGATCGATAAAGCCCTTTGGCATTTGATATCGCTTTTCTATCCAGCCCGATATCGATTTTCTCAAATCGTCTATACCCTGGGTGGTCGGATATTTATTGATAGAACTCAACCCTTGTTTGATTGTGTCTAACACAAAAGCGGGTGGTTCATGCTGAGGCTCACCAATAGCTAATGATATTGACTCATAATCAGGGCTTGTACTACAACCTTCCAGCAATGCTCTTAATTTGGTAAAGGGGTAAGGCTGCAATAAATCGAGATTTTTATTCATAATCTAAAAAGAAATATCTATCATGAAGCCTGAAGAGTATTCTGGTCTAACGCCTCGCGGAGATCGGCCTGTAATTTTTCTATCGTCTCCGGATTGGAAATAATCTGATCCTGCCTGTCGGTAAGAAAAAAGACATCTTCCACTCTTTCACCAAGCGTAGAAATTTTTGCACTATGCAAACGTAACTTGTGTTGAAAAAAAACTTTTCCAACAATTGTCAACAAACCTGGCCGGTCGGGGCTGATAACCTCTAACACACTGAAACCTGGTGCATAGTCATTAGAAAAAACCGCTTGACTCGGCCATTTAAAACTTTTTTGACGACGCGTCACTTTACGTTCAGCCGAAAGCCAACGATCATCTGGTGATTCCATCACCTGCATTAGTTTTTGATCTATCGCATCCATCCGCGCCGAATCATTTTCGATTAATTCATTATTTGCATCCAGCACATAAAAAGTATCCAGCACATAACCACCACCGGCAATTAAAAGCCTGGCATCATGTATTGTAAGATCAAGCTGCTCAAGCGCGAGAGTGATGAAAGCAAACCGGTTTTCAATGAGCTTACTATAAATAGTTATTTGCGTGATGCCCTCGCCAAATTCTGCTGAAGGCCTGATAATAATTAACGGTTTTTCACTATCGCCATGCTCATAAATACTTTTAGCATGAAGACAAAGGTCCTTTACTGATTCTCGAAGAAAATACTCGTCAATACGCAACTGCCATTGTTCCCTGATAGCCTGTTCCGGAATGCCTTCTTCACCTAAGAGTTCTATTACCGAGTTCTGGCGAGCTTCAATAATTTGCCCTCTGTCGAAAGGGTTTTCCAAACCACGGCGAAGCACACGTGTTGTTTCAGAGTGTAACTGACGCAATAAAGATGCACGCCAGGCATTCCACAACTCAGGATTTGTTCCTTTGATATCAGCAACTGTTAAAACAAATAAATAATCCAGACGAGTACGATCACCTACCATTTTTGCAAAGGCGCTAATAACATCCGGTTCAGTAAGATCCTGTTTTTGAGAATAACTGGACATCAATAAATGATTTTCAACCAACCAGACAATCAGGTTAGTATCAACCTCCCGAATATTATGCCGACGACAAAATTCTCTGGCATCGTCAGCACCTAATTCCGAATGATCCCCTCCACGTCCTTTGGCAATATCATGGAACAGTGCTGCCAAATACAGCCATTCTATTTTTAAATGACCGTTGACAATTTTTGCTGAAAGAATGTAATCGTATTCAGAACCTTGAAACGCAAAACGATGTATATTATGCACCACCTCAAGCGTATGAATATCTACAGTATAAATATGGAATAAATCGTACTGCATCTGCCCAATAATATGACTGAACGCTGGCAAATATTTACTGAGGACTCCGTACTGCCGCATACGCTTTAATTGCTGGGGAACATCTTTACCAGATTTCAATAAACGCATAAACAATGCTATTGATTTTGGCGACTGCCTGAAATCCTCATCAATATTTTCTCTATAAGTTCTTATCAAACGAATAGTTGATGCTCTAACACCTAATATCTGTGGATGCTCAGCCATCAAAACAAATATTTCGAGCAATGCAGATAAATCTTTTATAAATACATTTTCATTAACAACATCGATATAACCATCACAAACAATAAAACGTTCATTCAGTGTCAAGGCTTCACTCACCTCCCCCCGTTTGACAATGGTTTCATCAAAAAACTGCATCAATACATCATTCAGCTCGGCTAGTAATAACACACGACGAAAGTATTCATGCATTAACTTTTCAACAGCAAGGTTTGCATTGTCATCGGCATAGCCAAACAAACCAGCCACTTTAACCTGATACTCAAACAGCAATCGGTCTTCATGCCGGCCAGATATCATATGCAGGGCATAACGCACTCGCGAAAGGTATTGCAATCCTTCTTCAAAACTCTCGGCTTCAATATCGGTTAGAATATTTCGTCTTGCAAGCGCTGAAATATCACCAGTGCCTGTGTGACGCGTGGAAATCCAGATAATCGTTTGAATATCTCTAAGCCCACCAGGAGAAGTTTTAATATTCGGCTCCAGATTGTAATCTGCCTCAGACACTGCCCGATGCCGATTTCTTTGCTCCTGCCATTTAGCCGAAAAAAACTTCTCGCTGGGCCACATGTGATCGGTAGAAATTTTTTCTATTACACGAGAATGCAGGCTAGCATCACCCCATAACGGTCTTGATTCAATCAGATTTGTCATGACCGTGAGATCCTGTTTGGCAAGATCGACACAATCCTTTACGGTTCTTACACTATGCCCTATATCAAAACCATAATCCCAAAGTGAGGTTACATACTCCTCAAGTAATTTTTTGTTAGATTGATTGGGTGAAGTCCCTGTCAAAAACAATAAATCAATATCAGACTGCGGATGCAGCTCTCCACGCCCGTAACCACCAACCGCAACAACACTAATCGTTTGCGATCCATCCCAGTTTTTTGAAAACCAGAGTTCGCGTAGAAAAACATCGACCAGATAGGCTCGCGCTTTAATCAAATCGAGGACAGGCTTTCCCTGTTTGAACTTTTCATCCAGAATGTCCTGCTGAGACTGCAAAAAAGCCTTGCTTTCAGATAGAGAGCAAATACAGGCTTTTAGTTCTTCATAGAAAACATTGCTTTGGGTATCGAGGTATTGAAAAAAGAGATCTTCATGAAGATAAGGGTGGCGATGTGGTGCATTCATACTAAAAAGACTCGTCTGACCGCATAGTAAATACTTCAACTCCTGATGCAGTCACTGCCATCGTATGTTCCCATTGTGCAGACAAACGCCCGTCTTTTGTTTCAACAGTCCAGCCATCATGACGGTTAAGCTTGACATGCCGTTTACCCGCATTAAGCATCGGCTCAATAGTAAATGTCATTCCCTCTTCCAAAACCATACCGGCACCTAATTTACCATAATGTAAAACCTGGGGTTCTTCGTGAAAAGTTGCGCCAATACCATGACCGCAATATTCCCTAACAACCGAGTAATGGTTTTTTGTCGCATGCTGATAGATCACATAGCCAATATCCCCTAAGGTTGCTCCAGGTTTTACAGCTTCAATACCTTTATAAAGGCATTCCTGAGTGATCTCTACCAAACGTTTGGCATGAGGTGCCACGCTTCCTACAAAAAACATTTTGCTGGTATCGCCATGGTAACCTTCTTTAATGACGGTTATGTCGATATTAATAATATCGCCATTCTTTAATATACGCTTGTCTGAAGGGATACCATGACAAACCACCTGATTGACAGAGGTACAGATAGATTTTGGAAAGCCATGATAATTAAGTGGCGCCGGTACCGCCTGCTGATCATTGATAATGTACTCGTGGCAGATCCTATCAAGCTCACCAGTACTCACACCTGGCACAACATGAGGCTCAATCATCTCAAGCACTTCGGCAGCAAGACGCCCTGCGACTCGCATCTTTTCAATTTCTTCAGCAGTTTTTATCGAAACACCCATGAATGTGCTTAACTCTCGACTTAATTCTAAAATCTCAATTCATATTCAAAGAAAGCCGGCCATTTTATACGAAAGCAGCCGGTAGCGTTTAAGCTTGGTGTTTTCTCACAACAAATTTACGAAGCACGTCATAAAAGCTGTCTCATTTGGCAAGATGAACTCTGTCAATTATCATAGTCTTATCTTTTATATCTCGATATCTGTTCACTTAAAGGTTCTCTCATTTGCCGAGAAGGAATGGTATGCTCACTAAAACAGCAGTAATTTCTGTACTTTCCTAATATTAATACACTCATCGTGCCAGAAAAAAACACCAAACCAGAAAATACTCATTCAAAAACCGATCAGACATTCAGTGGTGACAACCCTGAATTCGATGCAAGCTCCTTCCTGGCCAGCTGTAGCACGCGTGCTGGCGTGTATCAGATGTATGATGCAAACAACCAGCATCTCTATATAGGCAAAGCTAAAAACCTAAAGAAGCGTTTAGCCAGTTATTTTCAAAAAGACGGCAGCTCTCAATACAATGTGTCTGCAAAAACAGCTGCGATGGTTTCCAAGATTGCACATGTTGCGGTAACCATAACCAATTCCGAAACGGAAGCACTGATTCTGGAACGGAATCTAATTCGCAAAATTCGCCCCCCCTATAATGTCACTTTTAAAGATGGTAAATCCTATCCCTATATTTTTCTATCAGATCACAAATACCCAAGACTTTCCTTCTACCGCGGTAGCAAAAACCTGAAAGGAAAATATTTTGGCCCTTTCCCCAATAGTTATGCTGTTAGAGAAAGTCTTTCTTTGTTGCAAAAAATATTTAAAGTCAGACAATGCGAAGACAGCTTTTATAACAACCGCTCTCGCCCCTGCCTGCAATACCAGATTGGTCGCTGCACTGCACCCTGTACAGGTGAAATCACACCCGAGCAATATCAGGAAACCGTTAGACAATCGATGATGTTTCTCGAAGGAAAAAACGATGACTTAACCAAGGAATTGCAAAAAGCCATGACACAAGCGGCCGAGTCTCTCGACTACGAAACCGCAGCAGAAAAACGCGATCAAATTCATTTCTTACAACATATACAAGAAAAACAATTTGTTGAAGGGAACCGTGGCGATACCGATATACTTGCATCAGTCATACAAGCAGGACAGGCCTGTATACAAGTACTCTATGTCAGACAAGGGCGTGTACTTGGCAGTCAAAGCCATTTCCCCAAAACAGGGCTTGCTGAAACCAACAGCGAACTTCTCGAAGCATTTATTTCACACCACTACATTAGTGGCTCTGGCAGTCTTGGTAACATGCCCAATGAAATTATTGTGAGTGAATCGTTAGAAAATACCCAAGAGCTTGCGCAAGCGCTTTCCCAACAGGCTAACAAAAAAATACGGATAAGCCATAGCGTAAAAGCCGGCAGAGCAAAGTGGTTAGCCATGGCAGCCGAGACCGCTCAACAGAACCTGATTTCCAAGTTACATAATCGGGAACAGATCAATCAACGTTTTCTGGCATTGCAAGACGAGCTGGAACTGGAAAACAAACCTGCTCGCATAGAATGCTTTGATATAAGCCACAGTAGTGGTGAAAAAACTGTAGCATCCTGCGTTGTATTCGACGAACAAGGTGCAAAAAAAAGCGATTACCGCAAGTTCAATATTGATGGCATCACAGAAGGTGATGATTATGCTGCTATGCGCCAGGCACTGAAAAGGCGTTTTTCAAAAAGCCGATCCTCTGAAAACAAATTACCCGATATACTGCTGGTAGATGGCGGCAAAGGACAAATGACCCAGGCACAAGAAGTGTTTGATGAACTGGGTATTGTCGACATACTTCTAATCGGAGTTGCCAAAGGTGAAGGTCGCAAACCCGGTCTCGAAACACTTTTCGTCGGTTCTCAAGACAATGTACTCAACCTGCCATCAGACTCGCCTGCTTTACACCTAATTCAGCAAATTCGTGATGAGGCACATCGCTTTGCTATAACAGGCCATCGAGCACGTCGAGAAAAAGCCAGACGCACCTCTCCATTAGAGGGCATTGCCGGCGTTGGCCCCAAAAGACGCCAGCAACTGCTGAAACACTTTGGTGGCTGGCAAGAAGTACAAAATGCCTCTCTGGAAGAATTGACTAAAGTGCAAGGAATTAGCCAGAAAATTGCCGAAGATATTTTTTCTGCACTGCATGAAAACTCTTAAACCTCTACAATGAAACTGAAGCGCTTCATTTTAGTGATTCACCAATTCTTACGCCCATTTCAATAAAACGATTTTTTTTGGGCATAAATGAGACACCTATTAATCCATGCCAATAAATATCCCCAACACACTGACGCTATTGCGGATTCTACTGATTCCAATAGTCGTGGTCGTGTTCTATTTACCTGTGGCATGGAGTGGCTATGCATGTGCTGTATTATTCACTGTGGCAGCAGTAACTGACTGGATAGACGGCTATCTGGCAAGGAAACTTAACCAATCCACTGCTTTTGGCGCTTTTTTAGACCCAGTTGCCGACAAATTAATGGTCGCAGTTGCATTAATACTACTGCTCGAGAATTACCCCTCTATTTGGTTCACCATCCCTGTAATTATTATTATTGGTCGCGAAATAGTGATTTCTGCATTGAGAGAGTGGATGGCCGAAATTGGTAAACGTACATCGGTCGCCGTCTCCTATATCGGTAAACTCAAAACTACCCTGCAAATGATTGCTATCATCATTTTGCTGAGTCAAATCAAGAATCCAGTGAGCCAGTTAGAAATGCTGGGCTTTATTGCGCTATATATAGCCGCGATGCTCACACTATGGTCTATGCTGATATACCTGAAAGCAGCCTGGAAAGACCTCTCAAACTCAGAATAATGCTAGAAGTGCTACAATCAAAAGCGATGTAGCAAGAATAACTTAGGCAATTTCTCGCGCTTGACAGCGAGCAAATTAAGCTTAAAATACGCGCCTCGCTCAACGGCAGAGGCAGAAAGTTTTAATCTTGTGGCAGAGATTAAAAGCCCTGAACAAAAGCGTGTGCGGGAGTAGCTCAGTTGGTAGAGCG
>JBGTQK010000010.1:0-107216 GCA_041941365.1 Cellvibrionales bacterium
TACAGTCTGATCCCTTTGGCCACTCGGGAACCCCACCAAAAAGAGCGCGCCATTTTGTTCGCGTAAACTCTTGATGTCAACTGCTATTTTAGGTGTTTTAAAGCGTTTCCAAAAGGTAAGCATCAAACAAAAAACTCATCTTATGGGGTGCTATTAAGGATACAGTGTCTGGAAAGGACTAATCGCGTTATCGTGCGTTCGACTCTTTGGGTTACTCAGCATGAGAGATATCCCCGGGCGATTTTTTGAGACCCTTTGGGGGTATTCACGCCAAATCAAAAATTTATAATTTTCAGAAAGTATTAGAGAAATATACTTAAAAGAGAAAATGGAGCTGGCGATAGGAGTCGAACCTACGACCTGCTGATTACAAGTCAGCTGCTCTACCAACTGAGCTACGCCAGCCCATTTAAAACCGGATACAATGTGGAGCGCATTTTTCACCCCAACTTTTGAGGTGCGCAAGTTTATTCGAGTTAACGCTGTTAGGCAACGGCAATTTTCAAAAATAATATCATTACAACGCTACTCACATAAATATTTTAGCCCATCCAACACTAAATCGGGTTCCCACTGAATAGAAAGCGACGAACACTCAATTAACCAGGGAGCATCGCCACCACAAATAAATAACTCTAGCTTATTGATTCCATGCAAGTCTGTAAAACAATTTACCGCTCTTTCTATTGCTCCCACCATACCGATTAATACTCCAGCATGAACCGCACCTTCTGTATCTGTAGCAGGCGTTAGTCGAGGAGTATTATTCCCCGTATCGGCGTACACTTTACCGGTTCCGTCTAATAAGGCATTTACCTGCATTTGATACCCTGGCAAGATATAACCACCATAATGTGAAGCACCACGAATACAATCAATTGTTAAGGCACTTCCAGCATCTATCACACAAAGTCCTGAGCCTGGATCATCATCATTTACAAGATGAAAAGCGGCCAATGCTGCACTCCACCTATCTACCCCCATTTTTTCCGGCTTACTATAGCTGTTAGTTAAACCGGTAGTTTCAGCTTCAGTCTTGGCAAAACAGGGTTGAACACCAAAATGACCACCTAATGTATCTTTAATTTCTTTTTCTGCCAAAACATTCAAAACACTCGCTACTCTAATTTTTTTTATTTTTGATGGAGAGATAAGCGAAAGATTTATATCGAGTAATGCATTCATCCCTATACCCGAAGCTTCAAGCTTAAGCGCTTCATTTAATATTCGCCACTTCATTCGAGAATTACCAATATCAATTTCAAGTATCACTCATAATCTCCAATAATTAATCATGCAGCTTTTTCCTTAAAGATAACTCTCCTATATCAAATGTGTTAATAACGCCCGCCATATCAAGCACCAGCATACCTTTCTCATCGACTCCTTTTGATAGACCACAAATATGTTGGGACTCATTAGATAAAACAACATCTTGATTATACATTACATCCAAATTAAACCATCTATTCTGAAAAGCACTAAAACCATGCCGGTTAAACTCATTCAAAGCCTCCCATAATGTTATAGTTATTGTTGAAATAATTATATTTCTATTAACTCTATCAAGACTGATGACAGAATCGCCGTTTGGCAATGAGCCAAGATCTATACATTTTTTATCTTCTACCTGACCTGAATCCGGACTAACACCAACGTTAATACCGATACCGATAACAACGCCGCAAGGGCCAGCCAAATCACCCACCAACTCAATAAGAATACCACCTAATTTTGAATCACCAACAACTATATCATTTGGCCATTTAACACCAATGTCAGACCAACCTAACTTATTTAAAGCCTCGACTACAGCAATGGCCACAACGAGGCTTAAACCCGACAATGTTGATGCCCCTTTCTGAAAAGCTGTTACATAGGATAGAGCTATGCTTTGCCCATAGACACCTAACCAGTGACGCCCTCGCCTACCTCTACCTTTTGTCTGACGCTCAGCGATTACAATTGATAAACGCTCAACGAATTGATCAACACCCTCTTTTAATAAACCTAAACCAATATCATTGGTTGATTCACACTCCAGATGACAATCAATCGTTTTTATTATTCTTGCATATTCAGAAGACAAAGCTTCCTTTATCTCGGTTTTATCCAATAGCAAAAACGGTTTTGATAAACGATAACCTTTTACTTTATTCGCCTCAACAGAAACCCCGAGACCTCTCAAGGACTCTATCTGCTTCCAGATGCCAGCTCGACTTAAACCTAACACCGAAGCTAAATGCTGACCAGAGTGCCATTGACCATCGCTTAAACGATTCAACAGATTTTGACGATTCATCATTTACCACTTATATTTCTTTTGATCAAAACAAACTACACACACTTTATCTCAAAGGCAATTCCTTCAGACAAAAAAAAGCCGCACAATATGTGCGGCTTTTTAATCTTTTTTACCAGAAACGTATTTTACTATCTAGTCGCTTGTGATTTAGTTGTTTTACGAGCTACACCCAGACCAAAAAGACCCAATCCTAACATTGCAAGCAAGCTTGGCTCTGGTACAGCAGCTGTATCTGGAGTGTTAACATCTATAACATCCACCTTAAGAATAGAATCACCAACCCAGAAGTCACCATTTAATGCTCTGATCGTAATATCAAGCTTTCCATCAGTATTCAAAGCAGCTAATACCGAAAGATTCAAACCAGTTTTGAAGTTTGATGTCGCTATACTCCAATCTGAGTCAAGCTCATTACCTTGCGAGTCATTGATCTCAAGCACACCAATTTCGAAATCTTTCCAGCTCCACCACTTGTCTTTTTTGTCGTCTTTAACTTTTACTTTAAGCTTACCACCTACTACCTCTTGAGAACCGATAACGAACGGGTCTTCACCAGACTCTCCAAGGATATGTGTATAAGTGTATGTTTTAAAACCATTCTTTTTGCCTTTACTATTTAAGTAAACTTTCTGGTCAACTACGTCTTCTATCATGCCGGCACTTACACCTGAAGCAACCACACTAAGAGACATAGCCAAGGCCATTAAAAACTGTTTTAACATTATTCCTACTCCTAAAATTTAAAACTTTCGTTTTCTCTCAAACAGAGAATTATAAAAACATGCCTTTGCGAATGCAAAAAATAATCCAAAACAAAAAAATCATTATTAAACAATAAGTTAAAATTCCAAAGCCAAAGTTTAATAAGACTTAAAATGCATTGTTGTAAAGTTTCCAGACACCTTGAAATATTCAGGTTAACTAAAAATTAAATGATAGAGAAACCTTATTTCAAAGAGATGAAAAAGCTATGCCCTCTTCATAAGAAAACAACACATATTATGTTGATTATTTGAACAGTATACAATATCGAGCAAAAAAAGATCAAGTAACCTGCTTTATTTAACCCACCTGACGTCAACAGTCAGGACAAAAATTAAACAAATAGTGCTAGTAAAAAAAATCGACATTCCTTATCCATCCTAATTTAGCCCCCTATAAATATCTAAAAAACTACAATCCCGTTAACCAATATATAGAAATTATCCAAACCAATAACACCAAAAAAACAGCACACCACATATCAACGCGGCTATCTGAATCAATTTCATTCGAAGAATCGTCTGATTCATTTACATGATGATCAACCATTCTTATTTGCTCCTGTAATTATCTTGATAAAAAAATGTATTTCTCTGTAAAACCAATAATTTACGATTGCATAGTATTTTTATCGCAATTATATGTATTCGAATTTAAATAATAGCAATTCTCTAGGGCAATATGACACACTTCTTCTATTAACGACTTAATCTATATCAAAGGCAGTGATTTTCAGCGAGCAAATAATCTTGTTTTTTGATAAAGTAGCCAGCCGTTTTCAAAGAAGCTGTAATTGATCCATTGAGAAATCATTTATTGCATTTCAAATACTAAAAAGACTGTCTGTTAAAATAACAGCACTTTTTTATTATCATTTTTACCTATATGTATATTTACGACAATTTTGACAAACAAATTCTAAAAGAACGCGTAGCGCAATTTGAGAACCAGACTCAACGTTTCCTAACTGGTGAACTCAGTGAAACTGAATATCTACCATTAAGATTACAAAATGGTTTATATGTCCAACGCCTGGCTCCAATGCTGCGTATTGCAGTTCCCTATGGAACATACAATTCGAAACAGCTACGACAACTCGCATGCATAACTCGCCATTACGATAAAGGTTATGCTCATGTATCAACACGCCAGAACTTTCAAATTAACTGGCCTAAACTTGAAGACGTACCAGAAATTTTAAGTAAACTGGCTGAAGTCGATATGCACGCTATTCAAACGAGTGGTAATTGCATACGAAATACAACAACCGACCAATATGCGGGTGTAGCACCAGATGAAATTGAAGACCCTCGCCCATGGTGTGAATTAATCCGGCAATGGTCTACCTTCCACCCTGAATTTGCACTACTACCTCGCAAGTTTAAAATTGCAGTCTGCGCCACACCGGAAGATAGAGCTGCTTTTCAGTTTCATGATATAGGTATTGAGCTAAAACATGATGAAAATCAAAAACCATGTTTTGATATCTATGTGGGTGGAGGTCTTGGTCGAACCCCTGTGATTGCAAAACTAATCAAACCAAACCTGCCCTGGCAACATTTACTTACCTATCTCGATGCAACGCTGAGAGTTTATAATATTCATGGGCGGCGTGATAATAAATACAAGGCTCGAATCAAAATCCTGGTCAAAGCAATGGGAGTCGAAACGTTTGCCCAGCACGTTGATGAAGAGTGGGAGTACACAAAAAAGGATAACAATGTACTCACCGAATCTACCGTAAATCACGTTAAACAATTTTTTAATACAACAGAGTATGAAAATCTGGACGATTCTGCTGCAAATAGAGAACTTGCATCTCAACGGCTTGAATCCCCGGAGTTTGGTGTATGGCTTGACAAAAACGTCAGACAGCATAAACAAAATGGTTACGCCATTGCTAACCTCTCTCTAAAACTTACCGGGATTGCACCAGGAGATATTACAGACATTCAAATGGAAAAGATTGCCGATCTTGCTGACCAGTTTTCTGGAGGCATATTGCGCAATACTCACGAGCAAAATATTGTTCTTGCTGATGTCAAGAAAACCGAGTTGTTTCAACTATGGCAGCAAATAAAACCTCTAGGCCTGGCAACACCTAATCTTGGTCATTTAAGCGATCCTATATGCTGCCCCGGTGGCGATTACTGCGCACTTGCAAACGCTAAATCCATTCCTATAGCAGAAGCCATTCAACGACGCTTTGAAGACCTTGATTATCTGTTTGACCTTGGACCAATTGACTTAAATATTTCAGGCTGTATGAATGCTTGCGGTCATCATCACGTTGGCCATATTGGTATCTTGGGAGTGGATAAAAAAGGGAAAGAATTCTATCAGGTTTCATTAGGCGGAGAAATGGGGCGCAATGCTGCAATAGGAAAAATCCTGGGCCCATCCTTTTCTCAAGAAGACATCCCGGACATTATTGAAAAAATATTGGAAACCTTTCTAAGCTTGCGCCAGGATAATGAACCTTTTATTTCAACATTTAACAGAGTAGGGCTAACCCCCTTTAAAGAGCGTATTTACGCTTCTTAACTTCACCTATAGATATTCCTAACGATTCTTCTACGACGAAAAAAAATGAGTCAATTAATCAAAGACAACACCATTATTGATAACCCTTGGCGAATCATCGAAAAAGATTCGGATTTTCCGAAAACAAGCATTAATGCCAATGAACCCGTACTACTCCCATTAAAGCTGTGGTTAGCACATCAGGAGGACATTCGCCCTCAACTAAAAGTAGGTGTATGGCTGGACAGTGATGAAACCCCTGAAGTTCTTAAAGATACTCTTGAAAAATTAAAATTAATTGCTATCAACTTCCCACAGTTTAGTGATGGAAGAGGTTATTCTTATGCAAGACAACTAAGAGCAAAGCTGGGCTACGAAGGAGAACTTAGAGCAATAGGCGATGTTCTTAGAGACCAATTGCACTTTTATAAACGGTGTGGTTTTGATAGTTATCTTATTAGAGAAGATAAACAACCGGATCAGGCAGTTAACAGCCTGAACGACTTTTCTTTAAATTATCAATCAACAAGTGATAACACAGAATCAGTATTTAAAAGAAGACAGCTTTAACGGGAATCTGCTGCCAGTGATCTAATGTAGAGGTTAACTGACAGCAGTGATAAGAATTAAAATAATAAGGTCGTAAAAGAAAAAATTAGTAACGATTAACCCTTCTTAAGACAGCATGTCTGGGCTTTCTTTGTGGCCAGGCATCACGATTACGCGTATCTGTACCATCATTTTGACTCGTATTGTAATTGCGCTCATTGCGCTCATAGTTTTCATTGCTATTGCCATCGTAATTAGAGTCTCTATCCTGCTGCCCTCTATGTGTATTTGGCGTAAATGACTGCTTGTAAGGCTTATTTGGGGTATGACCATATCGACGCATATGGTTATTGCCTTCACGACCTTGCCTCTCATTACTATAGCTTGCCGGGTCTCTCTGAATATGCGGGTTTTTCAATTCTTCTCTTAATACGGAGATAGAGATTGGTGCTTTAATTCCTATCTGCACAGAATTTCCACGCACCTCTAGAATGGTCATCTTAACATCATCACCAATAAAAAAAGACTCACCAATGCGGCGACCAATAATTAACATTTTCTATCTCCTAACCTAAAGATACATAAACTCAAAATACTGACCAGTTAAACCTGCAATAAGATACCTTTAATACGCTATGCCACTTCGAGCAGCTTGCTCTGAAAAAGTTTTTGTCCTGTATTGTTTAAAAAGCCGAAAAGGATTTATTATTTGATCAGATTTTGACTATCTCACCAGAAATTGATGGAGTCAAGCTTTCGAAATTTGCCATTTGAGCCATTAATTATCTTTTTAGGCCACAAATTATTCTATACAAATCATAAGCTTAAAACCAAAGTGATAACGCCAAAAATAAGGCGTCTCATTTATGAGAACACCCCCTTTTTCATCACAAAATCGACTAAAATTTCTCAATTATGGTTAAAAAGGACTGTCCACTACTAAGAAACTTTTGTTTTTCACTTTCTTGAAAACCGATTTTTTGACAGTTACAAAATTATTAAACGAAATGTAAAATCTCAAGAAGTGTAACTATTAAACACAAAAAAACCCCTCACTGAGAGATTACTTTTTGCACCTTCAATAAAAAATCAGACACACATTAACCAATACTTAATCAATCAAAGTTACCTTTAGCGGGTATTTTTTCGTACTGCTTCAATCGACTTGAGCTGTACCTTTTTATATACCCCCACTTTTTAAGAACATATGGCTGTGCAAAACAAAAACTGAAATTCGCCCCTTGTATTATCGATAGGAAAAAAACACTCAACTCAGCAACGCACTCAATAATTACTGAAAATTAAACATTCTTATTTAAAGTTCGGCTAAGTCTATTCATCATCATGTTTAGACCGAGTATTGCGGATGAGATAAAGTAGTGGTGAAATAAGAGCATGCATACCGACACACTCACCTTCACTTTTTTTCTCATTTTTTCTGGCGCAGCATTACTTGCTACATTTGCTCTTTACACACGCCAACCTTTAATTATCGCTTATATTGCTCTCGGTGCAATTATTGGTCCTTATGGGTTTAGCCTGATTGACGATGTATCGATACTGGAAGATAGCGGGCATATTGGCATTATTTTCTTGCTATTTTTATTAGGTTTAGACATGCAACCTAAATCACTTCATGCCGTAGCAAAACAAGCATCTTTAGTGGCACTAGGCAGTTCTGCGATATTCTTAAGTTTAGGTTTTCTGATTGCCAGCTTCTTTAACTACAATTTAGTTGAGTCGTTAGTAATAGGTATTGCTATGATGTTTTCCAGTACTATTATCAGCATTAAATTGCTACCAACAACCATTCTCCATCATAAACATACAGGCGAACTAATCATTGGACTTTTATTAATTCAGGATCTAATTGCCATATTTGTTTTGATCTTTTTATTCAGTGGGTCATCTGGAAATTTTGACTATATGCAATTTGTTAAAGCGCTATTCTGTCTACCTCTACTGGGTGGAATAGCTTTTCTTGTTGTCAAATACTTTATACTTCCCCTACTCGAGCGCTTCGATCGATTTCATGAATATATTTTTTTATTGGCATTAGGTTGGTGTCTTGGCATGTCCGAGCTAGCTACAGCACTTGGACTTTCAGCAGAAATAGGCGCCTTCATCGCAGGAATTGTATTAGCAACAAGCCCAATCTCTGCTTACATTGCTCTTAATCTAAAACCTCTTAGAGACTTTTTCCTGATCCTGTTCTTTTTTGCACTAGGTGCCCAGTTTAACCTTAATATGGTCAGTAATATTGCAGTCGCAGCAATTCTCATCGCTATTACGATGACATTACTTAAACCTTTAGTCTTCCACCTGCTTCTAAAGTTAACCAAGGAAGAAAATACATTAAGCTGGAGTGTCGGTTTTAGATTAGGGCAGAATAGCGAATTTTCGTTACTTATCGCGTATGTCGCCACAAGTACTTCATTAATCAGTTTACAAGCCTCCATGCTAATCCAGGCTGTTGCAATTCTGACCTTTGTTCTATCTACTTATATCGTCATTTTTAACTTCCCCACACCAATTGCAACAAACGATAGGTTAAGACGAGACTAATTCGTTTCCACATAAATAAGAAATAACCCCATTAAAAATGGCAACTTTTAGAGTTAATTTGTCAAATAACATACAAATTTAAAGTATATCCATTCAAACTTAAATTTCTTCACTCCAGTTTTAAAATTTACTGCCGATTAAACAAAAATCAATATTAGATGTTATATGTAGTTTCTACATAAATAGAGAAAATTTGGGGAAAGTAGCAATGGATGTACTAGAAGCATATTGCCAAGCAATGCTAAAAGCAGAAAATTCAATCAAAAAAGAACTGCCAGACACGTCTAGCGCGCTGCATCCTTCAAAAAAAATTCACCCGCAAGATGCCAAACACCTACAAGGCTCTAACAATCTTACCTCCAAAAGTAGCACTTTAAACGCCAAAGATAATTTAGAGAAAGTAGGATCACAAAAGGCAGTGCTTATCTCAAACCACAAAAAAGAACAGCGCTCTAAATCTAAAAAATATGTATCCTTAAAAGAATGGCAACAATCCAAACATTTAAAATACGATGAGCTCTCAACCGAAAAAAATGAAACTGATAAGAAAACAAAACCTCTGGAACAATTTATTCCTTCATTGGCTAACTCATTAAAAAATAATGAGCTTGAGAAAAAAAACACGTCACTCAGATCATCTATGCCTTATGGCACACTCGACGATGATTTTATTGCCGAAGCTTATATACCAACTACTGCCTTTGTATGCAACAAAGGTGGAACAGGGAAAACCACCTGTTGCGTAAACATTGCTGGCTGGTTAAGCAAGCTCGGTAAAAAGGTTTTGGTTATTGACCTTGACCCACAAGCCAGTGCAACAACCGGTTTGGGATTAATTCCTCAAGAACAAATAAAATCGTCAGCTGATGCATTAAATGGTAATGCAAACATTAATGATTTAATATTTTCCACGCCAACAGGTATAGATGTTATACCTGCACATACTGACTTATTATTAGCAGAACGCGAATTGGTATTTAACGGTAAAGGCTCGGCTACATTATTAAAAAAATGTTTAGAAAAACTGGCTTTTAGATACGACCACATTTTTATAGATGCTCCTGCCGGCCATGGCTTGCTATCACTTAATGCCGTAACCGCCGCTCACGACATAATACTTCCGTTAGACACTAGCAGCTACGCGACTGAAGCAAGCGCAATATTGCTCTCTTTATTTAAACATACCGAAGCAATACTAGGCACACCAATCAAGATATCCTCCATCCTTATTCGACAACAACCTGGCGTAGATATCAATCATCTATTCGGAAAAGACAGCAATAAAATTTCTAAATTATTTGAACAACAAAATATGGAAAAAACCCGTATTTTTCATATCCCGTATTCATCAGTTTGCGAACGTGCTGTAAGCGCTGGCATGGTTTTAGCTGACTATGCTCCGTTGGATAGACTATCCAGAGTTTATCAGCGAGTCGCTAAATACATAATTAGTACAGACTAAAAGAGTCACAATAAATTTAAACCCTTGCCATTGGTCTTAGGCCAATGGCTTTTTTTATTTCGCCCATCAATGGTGCACTTACATCTCGAGCCTTTACTGCACCCTGTAATAGAATTTTCTCTAACATCTGCTTATCTTCAATAAGCTCATTATATCTTTTTCGAGGCTCTTCTAATTCAACATTAACCAAATCAAATAATTGTTTTTTTGCCTCACCCCAGGCTATCCCCTCAGAAAAAGCGTTTGACATCTCCTGAGTTTGCTCTTCCGTTGCAAAAGCGGACCATACTTGAAATACAGTAGAAGTTTCAGTATCTTTTGGTTCTCCTGGTTCCAGAAGATTGGTTTTGATTTTATTTATCGATTTCTTTAATTTTTTTTCTGTTTCGAATAACGGAATTGTATTGTTATAACTCTTACTCATCTTCCGCCCATCCAATCCTTGCAATACTGCAACATTCTCTTCAACTACTGCTTCTGGCAGCACAAAATGTTCACCGTAATGATGATTAAAACGTTGAGCAATATCTCTTGCCATTTCAACATGCTGAATCTGATCTTTACCTACAGGAATCTTCTCGCCTTTAAACATTAATATATCGGCAGCCATTAATACTGGATAGCTAAACAACCCCATAGTAATTCCATAATCATCATCTTCTCCTGTCTCCTGATTACTTTGCACTGCAGCTTTATATGCATGTGCTCTGTTCATCAATCCTTTTGCCGTCCAACAATTTAGAATCCAGCAAAGTTCTGTTATTTCAGGAACATCAGACTGCCTATAAAAGGTTACTTTTTCAGTATCCAGTCCCAAAGCTAACCAGGTTGCTGCTATTTCTATACTGGATTGATGTATAGCTTCGGGATCCTGACTTTTTATCAAAGCATGATAATCTGCCAAAAATAAAAAACTATCATTTTTCTCATTTTGGCTGGCCTTAATTGCTGGTTTAATAGCACCAACGTAGTTTCCAAGATGTGGTGTACCCGTTGTTGTAATGCCCGTTAAAACACGTTGCTTGCCGAGCTTTTTTTGCTCTAAAGTGGTGTCAGTCGCCATAACTCAATACATTAAAATTTAGAATTTTCAAATGATAAACCGCTATAAAACATCATGCGAGCCAAGATTTACAGGCTTACTACCAAGGATTTTAATATCAACTGTTGCATCACTGATTATTTGTTTGCTTACTGTTGCTTGCCAACAAAATACAACGCCACCATGCTCTGATAATTTAACAAGCGAAGATAACCCTCTTCAAAAAAATGCGGGTTGTTTAGTTTCCCAAAATAATTCACTGCTCGTTATTATGGCACCCAACGGTAAAGTCAGCATACCTGGAGGCCACTTTGAATCAGGAGAAACTGCCAAATGCACAGCACAACGCGAAACTTATGAAGAAACCGGATTATCTGTCTCACCAATAAAATTGGCAAAAGTTTGGTCTAACGATTTTCACATTTATCATTGTGATATTAAAAATAATATGAAAACTGGCACTCGCGATATTATTGAAGTAAAAAAAATAGTATGGCTAAACAATAACGAATTCGACAACTATGAATGGCGTTTCCCCAACCAAAAACAATGGTTAAGGAATTGGCTAAAACAAACGAATGAATTTTAATCCTTTTTAACTATAGGAGCGTACAAGGAAATATTAATTTTACAGGATTAAAAATGAAAATCCTCCTTGATAATTTAAAACAATACGACGTTATAGATAAGCTTATTATCCATTCTCTTGACCAAGCACTTTACCGAGCTAGTGTTATTATTAATAATGAAGAATATGCAGTATGGGAAAATGGCAAAAAAACCCTACTGCGCAAAAACCTTACCCAAATGCGTGAAAGCTTCTCGGAAATGCCTATAAAAAACACCGTTTTGCGCCATACTAGTGCCTACGACGAAATGATTGGACTCCCCAAGACCGAAAATGACACCAACGTACTCGAAATTTCACTGGGTAATAACGTCTATACCCAACCAAAACGATCATAATTGCTAAAAGATTTGTGTGATGACAACTTTCGCACTTCCAGATAGCGCTAAACCCGCTTAAAATGCGCATCCCACAAAGTGAGTGAATGTACAAACCTCACTATAAATGACTAATAGTCAATAAATCCGAATGTAACGATATAGGTACCCTGTTAAATGGTAATCCGATAATTGTCACTGACTATTAGTAATACTCTTTAAGTATCCATTACAAAGGAACAATAGAAGATGTTTCAAAGCAACACGCTTAGCGTTCAAAAAATCGAAGGCGGTATCGCCGAACTCACATTTAACAATGCCAATGAATCAGTTAATAAGTTTGATCAAGCTACTATCGATGATCTATCTGCTGCAATTGATGCTTTAGAAGCTGATAGCTCCATTAAAGGTTTATTAGTAACTAGCGCAAAACCTGTTTTTATTGTTGGCGCCGATATTATTCAGATTAGTGCAAATCTCGATGGCAGCCCGGATTCAGTTTTAGGTAATAACAATGCAAACTTTAATCGCATTGAAAAACTACCTTTCCCAACTTGTGTAGCCATTAATGGCTTTGCATTGGGCGGGGGTTTTGAATTTGCGCTTTCTTGTGATTTTAGGGTAATGAGCACTGTAGCAAAAATTGGCTTACCAGAAGTTAAGTTAGGCATTATTCCTGGCTGGGGTGGCACTTTAAGACTCCCGAGAGTTATTGGTATAGACGAAGCCATTATGTGGATTGCAACAGGGAACGAAAACAGGCCTGATGAAGCTCTTCGGGTTGGCGCTGTCGATGCAACCGCTTCACCTGAAACACTAAAACAAATAGCAATAGCCACATTGAGTCAGGCAATAGATGGAAAGTTAGACTACAAACAGCGCAGAGAAGCAAAATCATCTCCACTTCCAATCAACCCAACAGAATCCATGATGGCTTTCACAACAGCAAAAGCGTTAGTTGCTGGCCAGGCAGGTCGTCACTACCCTGCCCCGATTGCCGCTGTAGAAGTTATTGAAAAAGCACACACGAAAGGTACTGAAGAAGCATTAAAAATTGAAGGCGATGCATTCCTGAAACTGGCACAAACAGATCAAGCTAAAGCTATGATTGGAAACTTCCTTTCTGATCAGTTCCTTGCCAAAAAAGCAAAAAAATGGGCCAAGCAAGCCAGTAAAGAAGTTAATCAGGCAGCCGTACTAGGTGCTGGAATTATGGGTGGCGGTATTGCTTATCAATCCAGTTATACAGGTACCCCGATTATAATGAAAGATATTAATCAGGAAGGCTTAAACCTTGGTTTAAGTGAAGCTAGCAAATTACTTTCAAAGCGAGTAAAGCGAGGAAAGATGACACCCGAAAAAATGGGTGAAGTCCTGAATAATATTGATCCTACACTAACTTATGGTAACTTTGGCTCAGTTGATATTGTCATTGAAGCTGTCGTTGAAAATCCTAAAGTTAAGCATGCAGTATTAGCAGAGACAGAAAAAGTAATTAGTGAAAACTCTGTACTTTGCTCTAACACATCTACTATTTCAATCACTTATCTGGCTGAAGCACTGGAGCGCCCGGAAAACTTCTGCGGCATGCACTTTTTCAACCCTGTTCATCGTATGCCATTAGTAGAAATTATTCGTGCAGAAAAAACATCTGACGAAGCAATTGCTCTCGCTGTAGCTTATGCTAATAAGATGAAGAAAAAGCCTGTGGTTGTTAATGACTGTCCTGGGTTTTTAGTTAACCGGGTACTCTTCCCTTATTTCTTTGGTTTTAACCACATGATTACTGAAGGCCTTGACTTTGTTCAGGCCGATAGAGTCATGGAGAAATTTGGCTGGCCAATGGGTCCCGCCTTCTTGAATGATGTTGTTGGTATGGATACCTCTGTACACGGTGGCGCAGTAATGACAGAGGCATTTCCTGACCGCATGACCATGTCCAAGACCAATTTTATTGAAGTCCTTGTTAATAATGGCCGTTTAGGTCAGAAAACAGGAACCGGTTTTTATAATCATTCTATAGATAAACGCGGCAAACCCAAAAAAGAACCAGCGCCTGAAGCCTATGAATTAATGAAGGCAGAATTTGGCGACATAAAAGCTTTTGAAGATCAGGATATTGTTGATCGTTGTATGGTTCCTATGGCCATCGAAATGGCTCGCTGTATCGAAGAAGGCATTGTAGAAACCGTAGCAGAAGCTGACATCGCTTTACTTTACGGTCTGGGGTTCCCTCCTTTCCGCGGTGGTATTATGCGTTGGGTTGACAGCGTAGGGCTTGAATACATTGCCAAAGTCTGTGAGAAATATGCTTCTCTAGGTCCAGCCTATGAAATGACTGAAACCATGAAGCAAATGTTAGCAGATGGCAAAACGTATTATTAAATACAACCATATATTGTTTAGATTAAACGAATTCAGAGGACATAATTGTGAGTTTAAATCCAAGAGATACAGTCATTGTCGACTACGCACGAAGTGCAATGGGCAAATCAAAAAATGGTTGTTTTCGTCATGTACGTGCAGATGACATTTCTGCAGGCGTAGTTAAAGGCTTGATGGCCAGAAACCCAAAAGTTAATCCGTTAGAAATTGATGATGTTATCTGGGGCTGTGTTTTGCAGCGTCAGGAACAGGCATTCAATATTGCAAGAAATATTGTTCTTTCGGCCAAAATGGACCACTCCATTCCAGCTCAAACAGTTAACCGCTTATGCGGCTCATCAATGTCAGCATTACATACTGCTACAGCCAATATCGCCGCTGGCTTTGGCGATATTTATCTGGTTGGTGGTGTGGAGCATTTGGGTCACTTGCCCATGATGGAGCAATTAAATCCAAACCCAAAACTGGGCCTTAATGTTGCCAAAGCAGCTGGAAGTATGGGTATGACAGCTGAATACCTTGCAATGATCCATGGTATTGGTCGCGAATTGCAGGATGAGTTTGGCCTTCGTTCGCAACAACTGGCAGCTCAAGCAAGAGATGCTGGTAAATTTAAAGATGAAATTATCCCAATAGAGGGCCATGATGAAAATGGTGCTCTTACAATGGTTGAGCATGACGAAACGATTCGTGATGATACTACTCTTGAAGGACTTCAGGCATTAAGACCTGTGTTCAATCCAAAAGGAGGTACGGTTACAGCTGGCACTTCATCGCAGTTATCTGATGGCGCTTCAGCCATGCTGGTTATGTCAGCCGAAAGAGCTCAGTCGTTAGGTTTAACACCGATTGCAAAAATTAAAGGTGTTGGCCTGGCGGGGGTAGACCCTTCAATCATGGGTTATGGCCCTGTACCTTCTACCCAAAAAGCATTGAAAAAACTGAATCTTACTATTGATGATATTGAGGTGGCAGAACTAAATGAAGCATTTGCTGCTCAATCACTGCCTGTGCTTAAAGATCTTAACTTGATGGATTCAATGGACGAAAAAGTCAACTTAAATGGTGGAGCAATTGCACTTGGTCACCCATTCGGTTGTTCTGGTACTCGTATCACAGGAGCCTTACTAACCATTATGCAAGAGAAAGATGCAACTCTGGGTGTTTCTACAATGTGTATTGGTTTAGGACAAGGCATCACAACTGTAGTAGAACGCATTTAAATTTAGTCTCTATTTTAAAAGGCCTGTAATATCAGGCCTTTTTCTTTTACAAATTCTAACATAGTTAATAAGTTTTAAAAGCACTTCATCCTAACAATAGTTTTAACTACTACCTACATACGCTCCTCCAATATAGAACTTTCACGAACAACAAAATCGAACAAAAAAAACACACCTTTTACTGTTCTTTTTTTTGATAACCGTGTAAAAAAATGTCAAATTTCTTTACAACTTGCCAAGCTTGCTCGGCTTGGATTAATCTAAGCCGATTATTCAAGGATCTACTTACCATGGATAATCTAATTAACTCTAAACTTAAAGGAGACAATTATGAGTATTGCAAGAGTTACTGAAATCAGTGCCAGTTCTACTGATGGCTTTCAAGATGCTATAGAGAAAGGTATAGCAAGAGCTAATGAAACATTAGACAACATCACAAGTGCATGGGTGCAGGACCAGAATGTCATCATAGAAAAAGGAAAAATTACAGAATATCGAGTGATGATGAAAATCACATTTGTTTTAAATGATTAAATTGTCATTACTCTTAATATTACCTGTATTAAAAGTTATCGCTTTTCAATACCAAGAAATGACTTGATCACTCTGCTAAAAGCCATAGAATAGATTTTATGGGTATTATAGTTCTCTCAATATTTATATTCTGTGGCTTTTACGTTCAAATGCGTGGACAGGTTGCGCACGAAAAACTAACTCGCCGACTTACCGATCATAGTAATCTTTTTGGTCCTATCAATTGTCTATTTTACGGATTTTCAGCAGTAGAGAAATCACCTTATATCGATGTAAAACAGTTTCCCGAACTGCAGATTCTACAAGAACAGTGGGAGACAATTCGAGATGAAGCCATCCAACTAAATAATGAAAACGAAATCAAAGCTTCTGATAAACTCGATGATATTGGCTTTAACTCTTTTTTTAAAACTGGCTGGAAACGTTTTTATTTGAAATGGTATGGTTCAGACTTAAAGTCTGCAATGAGGCTCTGCCCAAAAACTTTTGAACTACTATCCTCAATCGATTCTGTTAAAGGTGCAATGTTTGCCAGTCTTCCACCTGGAGCAAGACTTGTAAAACACCGTGACCCTTACGCCGGCTCACTTCGCTACCATTTAGGATTACTCACCCCTAACGATAATGATTGTTTTATTGATGTTGATGGCGAAAAATACAGCTGGCGTGACGGTGAAGCCGTTATGTTTGATGAGACATTTATTCATTATGCCGAAAATAAAACAGACAAAGAACGTATTGTATTATTTCTTGATATTAAACGACCTGTCAGATTAAAAATTATCGATTGGTTTAACACTTTATTTTCAAATCTAATTATGTCAGGCAGTGCGACAAAAAACATGGAAGGTGATAAGGTCGGCTTTTTGAACAAAGCGTTTGGTGGAATATACAAGATAAGAGAAGTGGGGAAAAAAATAAAAGCCTTTAATGTACCGTTATATTACACCTTACAGTACAGCATCTATTTATTATTAATTTACTGGCTATTTTTCTAATAAAAAAACAAACGTTAGCCTGCCTTTTCCATGTAAAGCTCAATAAAAAAACGAGTTGACCTGTAAGCCGGGTTCTGTCGTGGACAATCATTCATCTGGGCACTACGTCACCGCATGCCTCAAGCGATCTACCCGAACCCAGTGCGGGCAGCACTAATGGGTTCCTATTTGATCTTGCTCCGAGTGGGGTTTACATTGCCATCGACTGTTACCAGCGATGCGGTGTGCTCTTACCACGCCATTTCACCCTTACCGGTCACCAGTCTATCAACAAGTAACTTAGGCGGTATCTTTTCTGCTGCACTGGCCGTCGGCTCACGCCGCCCAGGTGTTACCTGGCACTCTGCCCTCTGGAGCCCGGACTTTCCTCGATTACTCTCAATAGCAAAATATTGCAAAATATTGAAAGTAACCGCGATTGCCCGACCAACTCACGTACCAGAATAAATGAGAATTTGAATTATCTCAATCATCTAATCTGTGATAACTGAAGAAGTCGCTATCACCAAAAACAGCTACAAAAAGTGTCGAAAAAATAGACATAACACAACTTAAGCATTCAAATTATTACTATCTTAAAAATATAATCTTTTGATTTTAAATAACTTTTTATTCGCGGCGTATTTTTTGCTCAATCAAATATGAATTAACTAGAAAAAAAAGGAATAAAAATGGCTCAGCAAAATAAAAACAGATTATTCTACTCGCGTCCAACAAACGCGAAACCGGAAACTGCGCAACCTTCTGCGCGTGCGCTTTTACTTAAAAGTGCCTTTGTCTATTTAAATAAACCTGCGGTAAAACGCTAATTTAGTATACCCATACTCTTGGCGTAACGGTTATGGAAGGGTCATCCGGCTTAACCTGAGCCTGTGTCTTTGGCCCCCCTATCGCTGTCCACCCGATTGCAACAAGCTTACCATCTTCAAAGACATAGGGAACAAACTCATCATCTGTTGTGATTCCATCATTAAATAAACGCGAACGTATAAACACAATCTCTTTTAATTTATTATCCTGATAAAATATTTCGTCCGGTTTCAAGTGCTGTGAAGATAAGCCTACCTGTACTGGAGCTAATATTTCTAACACTTCCTCTTTCGTTTGCCCCAGTTTTATTTTATCCGCGACGTCATTATAACGATCAATCGAAGCTGATATAGAATTTTGCGTTGCACAGGCAACGAGAAATAAAGGCATTAAAAGTATAAATAACCTTCTAGGTATTCTCTTCTGAATCATCAATTTTCTAATCTTCATTTCTCTGCTCTTCAATAATTAAAGCCTTTTGATAAAGTGCATTCTTTTTCTTACCAGTTAATTCTGCCGTCAATGATGCAGCCTGTTTGACTGTCAATTCTCTCACTAATAACTCAAGCACTCGATTAACATCCAGTTCAACGGTTTCTTTTATTCCAGCAAAGCCGGATACCAATAATACGATTTCTCCCTTACTCACGGTTTCATCATCTTGAGCATGTTTTAATATTGTTGACAGCGAGCCGTCGAGAATAGTTTCATAATGCTTTGTTAACTCTCGCGCAATGACTACTCGCCTGTCTCCTCCCAAGGCTTCCAGCATATCTTCAAGCGTTGCAATGATACGATGAGGCGCCTCATAAAAAACCATTGTACGTGGCTCCTGGCTCAGCGCCTGCAACATATTTTTACGCGCCTGGGATTTAGCAGGCAAAAAGCCCTCAAAGCAAAATCGATCTGTTGGCAAACCGGCTACAGAAATAGCTGCAATCATCGCACTTGCCCCTGGTACAGGAGAAACCTTGAAACCGGCTGATCGAATTTTAACGACCAATTTATAGCCAGGGTCTGCGATCAATGGTGTTCCAGCATCTGTAATTAATGCTACAGACTGACCTGATTGTAAACGGTTTAATAGATTCTCGGCATCTGCTTCCTTACTATGCTCATGGTAAGCCTGTACAGGCACTCTGATATTAAAGTGATTAAGCAGTTTCTTACTGTGTCTTGTGTCTTCTGCCGCTATAAGATCTACAGAATTTAACACTTGTAATGCCCGCAAACTGATATCATCCAGATTTCCAATAGGAGTGGATACAATATATAAAGCCGGTTCAGAAAATTTAATTTTTTGGGTAAAGTCCACGATGGCTTTCTCTTGATGCAATATTATTAACGACTGACAGGCATTAACTATACACTCTAAATTCGATAATCACACGTCAATAAAAAAAGGACTATACATTTTTCAGTGAGTCTATTTTCATTTTTATTTATGCCTCAATACAGTATTTTTACAGCCATTATACTAATCATCCTATCGACTTTACTAAGTAGTTGTAGCTCACTGCCTATACCGGAAACACAATATCCAGATAGCGATGTAGAAATACAGGACATTGGTGAAAATAACAATCAATATGAAAACAAAAAACTGGAAGACTTGCTTTCTGAAAGTGCCAACTATCAGGAAAGCATACCTAACACTTTAGCTATACAGAGTTTAATTGCAGCAAAAAAAGAAAAAAACTGGCCAATAAGTGAATCTGTTTTTAACAAAGCGTCGCCAGAAACAATGACAACCGATGAATATGGTAACTATAGTATTGTCGGCATTGATACTCTTCTTCAGCAAAAAAAATATAAACGCGCATTAAACTGGTTTAATTCGGGCTTAATGAATAATCATTTACCCATGATGCCAGTAGATCATCAAATACGTCTGGGCATCTTAAAATCTGATACTTTATTTGCACTTAAAGATTTTGAACAAGCTGCAAAAGAACGAATTTATATTGACAGTCTTTTTTCCAATAACGACCATAGACAGGCTAACAGACAAGCAATATGGCAGTCTGTCTCTTACTTACCCCTAGATTCACTCTATAAAATTCTTTCAAGCACTAACAATGCTGACCTAAAAGCATGGCTAGAACTTTCAGCCATCCACAAGAGTGATAAGAACTTAAAAAAACAGTCTAATGAGTTATATGACTGGCAAAAAAAATGGGCTGGATCAATTGCAGCTTCATCACTTCCTGATTCAGTTTCTGCCATTCAACGTATAGCATTAGATAACAAAGAAACTGTTGCCGTTTTTCTTCCTTTATCTGGAAAATTAAAACAAGCAGGTAGCGCTATAGCCGATGGCATTACTGCTGCCTATCTGAATGACTATTCAGAGCAACAAAAGCCTAAATTGCTTTTTTATGACACAAACAACTACAGTATTTCTGACCTTTATAATCAGGCAAAAAGCCAAGGTGCCGAATTGATTATTGGGCCGCTACAAAAAGAACTCGTAGCAAGCTTCTTTACGATGCCAACCGATATACCAATTCTAACACTTAACTTTATTCAGGATGACTTCCCACCCCCTCAGAATGTTATTTTATTTGGCCTCTCTGTTGAAGATGAGGCCAGGCAGCTTGCAGAATATGCATCGAGAAAAGAAGCAAAAAATATTCTGGTATTAAATACACATAATAACTGGGCAACAAAAGCTGCCAGTGTTTTCAGAAAACACTGGGAATATCTTAACCCCTACTCTTCCGTTGAAAGTCTAACAATGCTTTCATTGAGTGATACAAAAAACTACTCTGCCGAAATAGCTCAAATCCTGAATGTTAAAGACAGTAACTCGCGACTAAGAAAACTGGAAAACATGCTAGGAGACAATATTGAATCCAGGCCACGGATTCGCGAAGACATTGACCTGATAGTTATGTTTGCCAACAACCAGCAAGCAAAAAGTATTAAACCTCTGCTGGCCTATCATTATGCAGGCAGTTTGCCAGTTATAGCCAGCTCACAAGCTTTTGACGGCAAACTAGGTAATGGCAAAAACTCGGATCTCAATGGCATGATCATGAGTGAAATGCCCTGGATATTTAAATCCGAATTGATGAATGACAATAATCTGGTTAATGAAACCTATGCCAAAAAGAAAAGTCTGAATCGCTTATTTGCAATGGGAATGGATGCTTATAAACTCCATAACCGGCTTTCTGTACTTCAGACTAATCCTTATCTGGGTCTGGAGTCATACACAGGTAAACTGTTTATTCGCAACAATCGCGTAGAACGCGAGCTAGGGTTTATTTCTATCAGTAAAGGTAATGCAAAAGAATTAGCAATAGACTAAGCCTTTACAAAACCCTTTCTGATCACATGGAAGTGATAAATATATGTTTTTCAATACAGAAAAAAGAAACACAAAAAAAAATCAAAAAAAATTACAACAGCGTGAGCAAAAACCTGCCCATGAAACCGGAGCCGAAATAGAAGCCATTGCAAAAGCGTTTCTTGAAGAACAGGGCTTAACTATTCTGGAGCAAAACTTTCACTGTAAATTTGGCGAAATTGACTTAATCGCTAAACACAACAATAAAGTGATCTTTGTAGAAGTCAGATACAGAAAAAATTCATCTTACGGCAGTGGAGCAAACAGCGTAACAACTAAAAAACAACAAAAAATCATCGCCACAGCAAAATATTACACCACCAAAATATCTTCACGCCATGATTTTCGTTTTGATATTATCTCAGTTACCGCATCAAATAATACCTACAAGCAAAACGACTTGTTTCAAGATGTGAAACCTGAACGACAAGATTCATTAACTTTTAAACGGGTTAATATCCAATGGATCAAAAATGCATTTCTTACTTAATTTATTTAAGAATAAAAAGTATTTTACGATTCAGTTTCTCTAAACGGTTAAGATTAGCCGTATTATTGAATAAATTTGCAGTATTGCCATAAACCATGTGAAGTAAATATTTATTTTAAGTAGTCTTAGCGATATTATTCCATTAGTTCAGCGCCAATCTGTTCAAACATAAAAGGTCTTGATTATGCTTCATTTATTTTCAGCTACTCAATTTAAAACCTGCTTATTCATTTTGTTCATCAGCATTTTAACATCAAGCTGTAGTACATTAATTTCAGCAACTCGTCAGAACCCAATTGAAGAGAACTATGGAAAACGGACGGCAGGCGCCACTGTCGATGACGAATTTATTGAAACCAAAGCCGAGGTTAATATCAAAAAAGCGGGTGAACGCTTCCGCCCTGCTCAAATAAAAGTAACCAGCTACAATGGTGTGGTATTACTTACCGGGAATGTGCCAGAAGCTGGCATGAGAGAAGAAGTGACCAACATTGTACAAAGAATCAGAAAAGTCAGGCGAGTTCATAACGAATTAAATGTTAACCCGCCAAGAGAATTTTCGGCCCGTGTCAGCGACGACTGGCTATCGAAAAAAGTGAAAAGCAAACTGCTGTTTAATAAAAACATTGAAAGTTCACGCGTTAAAGTGGTTGCCAATAACGGCGTGATATACCTGATGGGATTAATGACTCGCAACGAAGCTGACTTTGTTGTAAGCCATGTTAAAGACACTTATGGTCTACAGAAGATTGTCAGGGTTTTTGAATATATAGAAAAATAACTCTCTATATACAAAGCTACAAGTAAACAGCTTTTTTACTACTTAATTACTCTTATTTTTTCTACCCAGTTAGAAAAAATAAGTGCTGCACGAAAAACTCCCCCCTACAAGCTCCCTCCGCCGAACTTACCTTATATCTAACACAGTTAAAGTATTTATCTATACGTAACTGACCAGGCGACATTGTGTCGCTTGAGTATTACGTTAAGCTCATTCCTTGTCGGCCAAGACTAATCGTGATTACTCAGGCCTTTGTTTTTTATAAAACAATAGTCCCAGCGCTGTTAACATAAAAGCAAAAGAAGGTGGCACTGGCACTGGTGAAACACTGTTCGTTGCATAGCTGATACCACCATTACTGCAAGAAAAATCTGAGCCTATATTTGTACATATTGGAAAAGTAGCTTCATCATTAGACTCTAAACCTGAAGTTATAGACAATTTGCTATAAGCAATGTAACCAGACTCGGGCTGAGTATATTGCGTTATAATATTAATAAAAGGATTAACGTTGTTTGGATTCAGAACTGCTTTATAAGACTCATTCAAACTATTAAAGAGCGTAGGATTAGTTAACTCTTCTAAGGAGTCTGTTGCAATATCACTGATCTGGTCAGGAGTGAACTCAAGAAATCCTGGTTGTAAACTAGGAGGCAGAATAGAGTATCCCCAAATAAAATTTATGTATACTGAAGTGTTTTTATAATTAGCTGTCAGCTCTGTCTGTAAAATAAAGTCCGGCTCTGTATTTTCTGCTAGAGGGTCAGCCTCAAACAGAAACCCACCAAAAGCATCAGGGTTTAAAATCACCTCAGATGCATCCGTTGCACTGCTTGCAGCACTAAAAGTATAACCATCCGAATCAGTTAAAGTCAGCTGGCTGGCAACTACCGCGTTTTGATACACTCCTTGTGATGAGCTTGCATTGGAATCCGGTACAGTAGTATCAACCTGAAAAGAACCCGTAAAATCAACTATATCTCCGCTACCACTAGAACCGATAAATGGTATCGCAGCTTTTCCAGTAACATCTATTGTTACAATCGCAGCAAAAGCGGATGCACTAAACAGCACACTACAAAAAACAGAAGAAACCAATAAAAAACGATTTACTTGTATTTTCATCATCACTTTACTCCTGACCTGTTATCGATATTCTTTTTTTATAAAACACCAACCCTAATGCCGTAAGCATAAACGCAAAGGAAGGTGGCACTGGCACTGGTGAAACACTGTTCGTTGCATAGCTGATACCGCCACTACCTACTACAAATTGGGTACCACCTACAACTTCAAGCTGCGTTAGACATGTCTCACCACCATCAGAGCTTGTACATAATGTACTCCAGCCAATATTTCCACTTCCTAAATAACTATTATAAATTCTTAAAACATTAGTAAAAGGATTCGTGGGATCAGATGGGTTCAAACTTTCTGTATAAGAAAAATTCATACTATTAAAAAAGTTTGGATCAATTAACTCATCTAAAGCGTCTGTCTCAATATCACTTTGTAGTTCAGGAGGAATATTAGCTAGCGAACCTTGATTTACTCCAGACACCCCTGCTGGTGCTAACATAAAGTAATCCCAGCCAAAAAATAAACTTGTTAGATTATTCTTATAATTAACTAAAAGGTCTGTTTGTAAAATAAAATTTGCTTCAGTGAGTTGAGTCAAAATTACATTATAAACACCAGGATTCAATATAAGTTCAGACGCATTGTTTGCATTCCCCGTTGCACTAAAGGTATAACCATCCGATAAAGCGGTAAAGTTCAGCTGGCTGCTAACGACGGCATTTTGGTAGACACCTTGAGATGAGTCAGGGTTGGAATCTGGCGCTGTAGTATCAACCTGAAAATAACCGGTAAATTCAACCGCTTCGTTAATTTGGGTTGTACCATCAAATACCGGCACTATGCCCTTACCAACCACATCAATGGTGACAATCGCAGAAAAAGCTGAAGAGCTACATAACGCAATACTGCATAAAAAATAAGACTGTAGTGCTTTTATTAAATTTTTTCTCAAAGTAAAACCTGTTTTACCTGTATCTGACATAACGAACCCCCTTTAAATTCTCGTATTGTCTTTTTATTACCACTTAAACGCATCAACCCATTAAGCTATTAATTTACTCATGAACCTCTTAACTCACCTTTTAATGCCTTACTACTTACTTTTATCTCCGCTCTTATAAAACCATTCTCTGGTTCTTTTAAATTCTATATATTAAATGTTTTATATTTGTTAACCGTTGAAGTTATTTTTATCTCGCAGAGTATGACAGCCAATAATTAACTTCACAGCCTCTCACCCTAAAAAATTGGCGATATTTTATACTAATTATTATTTGAGTCAATAAGGTTTTGCCAGTTTTAGATAATTGCGCTATGAATAAAATTATTTGAGGGGCTTATGAAAAAACTACTTCACCACCCTGAGACTGGGTTTCTCAGGGTTTTTATTGCGGTCAGAAACCAGCGTCGGTTTTTTATGGCCTGGTTCCGGGTCTGGCTCAGGCTCTTCATCAAACATCATTCCTTGACCGTTTTCTTTCGCATAGATACCTAGAATCGCAGCTACAGGCACAAAAATATCTTTGGGTATGCCACCAAAGCGCGCGTTAAAACTCATGCCTGTATCGTCTATTAATAATGAAACTACTGCTTGTGGAGCAACATTCAGTACAATTTGCCCATCCTTGGCAAAATCCATTGGCACTTCAACATCCGGCGCATAAGCATTAACTAATACATAGGGCGTGCAGTCATTATCGACAATCCACTGGTAAATCGCATTAAGTAAATAGGGTTTACTGGAAGTCATTGACGGTGGTTTACGCTTGCTCACAATGATATTGACCTACGTAATAACGTATTCTGCATTAAATGGCCTGTTATTGTACCTGTAATAAGAGAATGGTTATGGATTCTACGTTGCAGCCTTAATTTAAGCAATTGATAAGGGCATTTAGGCAATATCTCGCCTTTTACCGCCCCTATTAAACTGATCTCTAATACTGCCCTTGGCAACGCGACTAGCCTATGTCTCGCTCTTGATCGGTAAGGCTTTCCTGGAAAGAAGGCATTTCAAATAGGCGCTGCATGTAATCCATTAAAGGCTGGGTCTGGCGTGTATTAGGTAAACTCACTCCTAAATGCTTTAAACGCCACAATATTGGACCCATACAGCAATCAACAAGAGTAAACTCTTCACTCATAAAAAAAGGTTTTTCGGTGAAGATAGGGGCAATACCAGTAAGGCCGTCGGCCAGTTCTTTCGCTGTTTGCTCTGGGTTGGGTGAAGTACCACGATCAAGTGCATCAACCAGGGTACACCAATCTCGCTCGATTCGATAAATATATAAACGGCTTTCACCTCGAGCTACAGGATAAACTGGCAGCAAGGGAGGATGAGGAAAACGCTCATCAAGGTATTCCATAATAACTTTGGATTCAAACAATACCAAATCACGATCAAGCAGTGTTGGTAGTGATCCATATGGATTTACCTCAAGTAAATCGTCAGGAGCATTATTTGGATCCGTATCATTAACATTACAAGTCACGCCTTTTTCTGCTAACACAATTCTTACGCGGTGACTGTAATGACTCAGTGGATCAGACAACAAGGTCATTGAAGACCTTCTGGACATTGCATCTAGTGCATCTGGGTCATTAGTTTGAGTATTAATGGTCTACATCCTTCCAATATTCTCGGTTTAACAAAAAGGTAAATACAAAAAACACTGCGATGAATAACAACACATAGCCACCTAAGCGTTTTCGTTTTACAGCTGCGGGTTCACCCATATACGTCATGAAATTAACAAGATCATACACGGCATTATTATATTCTTCAGTAGATAAACTTCCTGTTGAACCTTCAACGATACGTCCACAGTCACCATGGCTTGGATCTTCAACAGGTGTTCCATCCGGGTGACGCTTTATACCACCATTTGCAGCAATCGCGATAGGTGGCGCGCAATCTGGCAAGCCTTGTAATGGCAACAACACATGTGGCATACCTACATCTTTAAAAACCAGGTTATTAACCCCGTAAGGACGGCTGTCATCACGATAGAAACTGGTCAGGTAAGTATAAAGCCACTCCGGTGATCTCACCCTGGCTGCAAGTGTCAGGTCAGGTGGCACCGCACCAAAAACCTTTTTCGAGTAAGACTCCGGCATCGAAATATCCATTAGAGCACCGACTTTGGTCTCTTTACCTAACACAAGATGCTCTTTAACAAGCTCTTCCGGAATATTCAGGTCATCTCCTATTCGCCCCCAACGCATGTATTTGGCGGCGTGACATCCCATACAGTAGTTGGTAAATAACGCAGACCCTCGTTGAAGAGAGTCCGTGTCTTTCAAATCAACATCGATAGACTCACAAGGAATTTGACCACACTCATAGGCACTGCCAGCTGCAACCACTTTTAAAGGAATAATAGCCAACAACATTATCAGCAGGAAAACACCTAATGCCTTAAATGTCCCCATACCACCATTGGTAGTGACCCGATCGGGTAACGGTTTGGTTTTTTCTATCGTTGTCCAGATTGGCATTAACAAAAAGAATGCAAAGTAAATAACTGAACAAATTCTTGCAAGTAAAGTACGACCTTCTGTTGGAGACCAAACACCCAGAACACCAAGAATTATGAAGGAAGAAATAAACAAAACCAGCATCACCTTGGTGTAATTTCCTCGGTAGCGAATCGATCTAACAGGGCTTCTATCCAACCATGGCAATAAGAAGGGAATGGCCACAGAAGCTGCAAAGAATACAAACCCCCAGAACTTGTCTGGTATGGCACGCAAAATAGAATAGTATGGCGTAAAGTACCAGACAGGCGCTATATGCTCGGGTGTTTTAAGTGGATTCGCAATTTCGAAATTAGGCTTTTCCAAAAATAGAGAAGGTCCCAATAAATCAAACTCAGGCATAAAGAAAACAATAAATGCAAAAACAAAAGCAAAGACTGCTATAGCCTGCAAATCATGAACAGTGTAGTAAGGGTGAAAAGCAATACCATCTAGTGGCACACCGTTTTCATCTTTATTTTTCTTAATATCCACACCATCCGGATTGTTTGAGCCGACTTCATGCAATGCAAGAATATGCAACACAACAAGCGCTAACAACACGATAGGTAAAGCGACAACATGTAATGCAAAAAAGCGATTCAGTGTAATGCCGGATATCAGGTAATCACCTCTAAACCATTCAACCAGTGCTTCACCAACATAGGGAATAGCGCCGAGTAAGGAAATAATGACCTGAGCACCCCAGAATGACATTTGCCCCCAGGGTAATACATACCCCATAAACGCTTCGGCCATTAGCACCACAAATATCAACATCCCAAAAACCCAGATCAACTCTCTGGGTTTTTTATATGAGCCGTAAATTAAAGCCCTGAACATATGGAGGTAAACAACAACAAAGAAAGCTGAAGCACCTGTTGAGTGCATGTAACGCAAAATCCATCCGTAATCAACGTCTCGCATGATGTATTCAACTGAGGCAAAAGCACCTTCTGAGCTTGGCTCATAACTCATTGTTAGCCAGATACCTGTTACTAACTGGTTAACTAAAACAATCAGTGAAAGAACACCAAAGAAATACCAGAAATTGAAATTTTTAGGCGCATAGTACGCCCCCATGTGCGTATCCCATGCGCGAACAATAGGAAGGCGCGCATCAACCCAATCTCTTAAACCAATTAACCAATTACCCATTACGCTGCCCCTTCTTGATCAATACCAATAACGAGAACACTGTCAGTCTGGTAGGAATAAGGCGGCACAACCAAATTGTCAGAAGCTGGTGAACCAGTAAATACTCTTCCTGCCAAATCAAAGCGTGAACCATGACACGCACAGAAAAAACCACCTTCCCAATCCGGATCCGGTGCTGCTGCATCAAGTTTAGTTATGTACTTGGGTGAACATCCCAAATGTGTGCAAAGTCCTACAAGGACAAGATACTCTTCTTTAATTGCCCTGTTTTCTTTGTTTACGTATTCTGGTTGTTGGGGCTTTAATGATTCAGCGTCTTTTAATTTGCCAGCATTTTTGGATAGGCCTGCTAACTGTTCAGTAGTTCTACGAACAACGAAAACAGGTTTACCACGCCACTCTACACGAACTAACTGGCCTGGCTCCATTTTGCTGATATCAAACTTTACAGGTGCACCTGCCGCTTTTGCTTTTGCGCTAGGATTCCAGGAGCCAATAAACGGGACAGCTAACCCTGCCACTCCAGCCACCCCAACAACTGATGTAGCAGCTGTAAGAAACTGCCTACGCCCAGTGTTTTTCACATTCTCTGTCATTCATTACCTCCTCAATTTGCTCTTCTTGAAGCTCATTGCAAACAACAGCGAATTAACATGCTTACAACAACTCAATACTGCTTTATATTTTTACCAAAACTTTATAGCTATATAAATTGCGCAATTTCAACATCTTTTTTTAAATCATTCATTGTTCTGAATCTATTATTCATTCATTTTTGGTGGGAAATCCTGTTCCGGATTTATATCGGCAAATAACCAAAGACCTTTGGTAAAGATGTTTGGTAAGGGAGGCTCGCCTCTCTACTTCTTGACAAAACTGCCTATAAAAAAACAGCTAATGCAGCTTTTATTTTTTGCGATGACAATAGAAACACGTAATTTCGCAATATTAATTTATTCGCCGCAAAAAATCAGAAAACTGTGTATTTTTTCCTGCTAACTATTATTCTATGGGTAAAAAAAACCGCCTTACGGCGGTTGAAACTTCAGATACCAGAGTAAAAAAGATACCAGAGTAAAATTAGCGCTTTGAAAATTGTGGTCGTTTTCTCGCCTTTCTCAGACCGACTTTCTTACGTTCCACTTCTCTTGCATCACGAGTAACAAAACCGGCTTTACGCAAGTCACCTCTTAAATTTTCATCAAATTCTATCAGTGCACGTGTGATACCATGGCGAATCGCACCTGCTTGACCAAAGCTACCTCCGCCTTTGACCGTCACATTAACGTCAAACTTATCTTCAGCTTCAACCAATTGCAAAGGCTGGCGCACAATCATTCTTGCTACTTCTCGACCAAAAAAATCATCAAGTGGACGCTTGTTAACCGTGATCGTTCCTGTACCGGATGTTAAGAAAACTCTTGCAGCCGATGTTTTACGACGACCAGTTCCATAATATTGTGCTTCTGACATAGTGGTTATCTCTTTTAACGCGTATGCGATTTACTATTTAACGCTTATAACTCTAAAACTTGTGGTTGTTGTGCAGTGTGAGGGTGCTCAGTACCAGCATACACTTTTAATTTTCGGAACATTTCTCTACCCAACGGGTTTTTAGGCAACATTCCTTTTACTGCACCTTGAATGGTTCTTTCTGGCGCTTTGTCAATCAATTTTTCAAACGAAATCGATTTCAAACCACCTGGGTATCCAGTATGAGAGTGATAGATTTTGTCTTTCGCTTTATTGCCGGTTACTGCAATTTTTTCAGCATTAATAACGACAATATAATCACCCGTATCAACGTGTGGCGTGTACTCAGGCTTGTGTTTTCCGCGTAAACGGTGAGCGATTTCAGCCGCCATACGACCCAGAGTTTTACCCTCTGCATCAATTAAATACCAGTCACGCTGCACTTCGGCCGCTTTTGCACTAAAGGTTTTCATCATCAGACCTCAGAAATTACTATCTGCCAGAATCACTTGATAATCGCAATTACCGGCAAAAATGGAGGGCGAATCCTACAGAATACTCAAACAATTAGCAAGCGATTTAATTGCGATATTTACTCGAGTTTGGAGGGAAAATAAACCGGAATCAGCTATCTACTGCATAGAGTTGGGCATGATGTAGACCTAATATCCATTAAATCAGGCCCATTCTTATACAACAATAAATCATGCCCTATGCGCTCTGGCAAGATACTCGTGTGACTGCATTTCCTGCAATCGGCTGACGGTTCGTTCAAATTCAAAATTTAATCGGCCCTCTCGATAAAGTAAAGCTAGCTCAACGTCTGCTGAAATCACCAGCTTTATATTTCTATCGTAAAATTCGTCAACCATTAAAATAAAACGTCGTGCCATATCATCATTGTGACGCCCCATCTGAGGCACATCACTCACCAGCACTGCATGGAATTCTTTAGCTATTTCAATGTAATCAATTTGAGAGCGAGGCCCATCACAGAGAGTTTTAAAATCAAACCAGATGACATCATCTGCCACATGCTTTGCCAAAAGGTTTCTGCCTTCTATCTCAACATTCACATTGGATTCAACGCAAAAGAAACCACTGGTACCCAATGGTGCCAAATGCTGAAAACAACTATATAAGCTAGTTTCTGTATCATCTTGAATAGGTGAATAATAGAGCGGTGCTTGCTCTAATGCTCTTAAACGATAGTCAATACCACCATCTATATTCAGTACTTCTGTATGCTGTTTAATCAGTGCGATAGCAGGTAAAAAACGCTGTCTTTGCAATCCATCTTTATAAAGATTATCAGGGTCGATGTTTGAGGTAGCAACTAAAGAGACCCCTCGTGAAAATAAGGCCTCCATTAAACCACCCAGTAACATGGCATCAGTAATATCCGAAACAAAAAACTCATCAAAGCAAATAATGAATGCTTTATCAGAAATTTCTTTGGCTACCAGATCCAACGGATCTTTTTTACCCTGAAGCCTGGTTAGACTCTGGTGCACCTCGCGCATAAAACGATGAAAGTGGATTCGCATTTTTTTCTCAAATGGCAGTGCTTCATAAAACAAATCCATTAAATGCGTTTTACCACGCCCAACACCACCCCAAAAATAAAGCCCTTTTACAGGCTCTATGCTTTTTAATCCCTGAAACAAGCGGCTTAGTTTTGTACCCAAACCAGCTTCAGGTTGTGATTCCAATAAACGTTGATATAAATCGTCCAATTTTTTAACAGCAATTTCCTGGGCAGGATCATAGTTAAACTCTGGCGACTTCAAATCCGATTTATACCGCTCCAAAGGCGACATTGTCTTTTCAACTGCTCTATTCATAATTCATGCAAAAACCTGAAGCATAAAACGCATTTACCAGCTTGTAAAATTTAAACACTTTCTATATAAAAATTAGCTTTTTTATTTTGAATCAATTTTTCAAAAAAAAGCATTATATACATTTGAAATTACTGCTCTGAACAACAAATTTTTCGTATAATGCTACTATCCATTTAGAGGAACCCCCACCATGTACGATCTTGATTTTGTTGTTTTTGTAGGTTTCTGTTGTGTTGTAGCAGGATTCGCAATAGGTACTTTAAGCAAAAATGGCTTCAATAAAAATGAAAAACAGACTCGCGAATTAGAAACTGCGTTAGAAAAATCCAAAGAAGAAAACCAGCAATATAAAGAAGATGTAGCTAAGCACTTTACAGAAACAGCTACATTAATTAATGGCCTCACGCAAAAATATAAAGATGTTCACGACCACCTGGCTGCCAGCGCGGATGCACTTTGCACTGATGAAAATGGAAAATCTTTACTCACCGGACTTACATCCCAACTCAGAATAGAAGAACGCGTTATTAACGAAGAACACAGCCCCCTTGAGCCGCCTTTAGACTATGCACCAAAAGACGAGACAAATAATACAGGCACACTTGATGAAAGCTATGGCCTGGAAAAAGTAGGAAACGAAGAGGCTCTTGCCGAAAATGCTTCTGAGCAAATAACTGAAAACACTGCCGAGAAAACCGAAAAAGAGCCTGCTTAAAAACAACTGTTAAACCGGGTTGTCACAATCTATAAATTCGCAATCAATACCGAACTGCGCTGCCAACACTGCACCTAACGCTTTGACACCATATCGCTCGGTTGCATGGTGACCTGCAGCATAAAAATAAATATTATTCTCTCGAGCTTCATGCACTGTCTGCTCTGAAATTTCTCCCGTTATATAAGCATCTGCACCTAATGATATCGCTTTATGCAGATAGGACTGCGCTGCCCCAGTACACCAGGCTACTTTTTTTATTTGGCCTTTTATTTGATTGCTGTTTTCTTTTTGGCTTCCACACATACCATCAATATACATTGGCTCTCTTTGCAACCTCTCTTCTAACATATTTTTTAAGTCATCACCAGAAATCGATTCTTCAAGAACCGCAGTTCTCACCATAGGCGGCAATCCACGATGATCTTTTGCCGGCTCAGGGGTCCAGCCCATCAATTTTGCAAGCTGCACATTATTGCCTAACTCTTCATGCATGTCTAAAGGTAAGTGATACGCTAGCAAACTGATATCATTTTTTATTAACTCTGCCAAACGTCTTTTTTTAATTCCGGTAATTGGCGATGGCTCTCCTTTCCAAAAATAACCATGGTGCACAATAATAGCATTAGCACCAACGCCAATAGCTTTATCAATTAAAGCTTGACTCGCAGTAACTCCGGTAACAATTCTGGAAACCTGCGAACACCCCTCCACCTGCAAACCATTTGGGCAATAATCTTCTATACGCCTTACTTGTAATTTTTGGTCACAAAAATCAACCAATGTATTTAAATCTATTGACATAACTTTCTCATTTCATTGATTTCAATATTACTACATATTGCTAAATTGATAGCCTTACTGAACAAATAGCGGAACAATTTGCGTATACTGCTTATCTAAAACCTTACAACCCCCAAAATAAACCGTATTACTATGTCGAATAACACAGTAATGAAATTAGCTAAAAATTATCTCTTACCTGTATGTATTGGTTTACTGTTTGGCATATTTTATTTACAGTTCCAAACGATTAATGCACTAAAAGAACAAACAAATACAGTATCCGAACAATCCGGTAACATCAACCAATCTCGCGTACTAGCCGCACAAACTCAAACAAGCTATGCTGACGCCATTGCAATGGCGCAACCCAGTATTGTCAAAATCTATACCACAAAAATTGTCAGTCAAAAGTTACACCCTTTGTATAACGATCCTTTATTTCAACGCTTCTTTAGAGACAAGTTGCCGCCGCAAAATAAAGTTTCCAGAGGATTAGGATCAGGCATTATAGTCAGCATTAATGGCTTCATTCTAACAAATAATCATGTAGTTAGAGAAGCCGATGATATTCAGGTTATGCTAACAGATGGCCGAATTAGAAAAGCAGTTATTACCGGTACTGATCCAGAAACAGATCTTGCTGTTCTCAAAATTGAAAGCGAATCATTATCTGCGATAAAATTCGCCGATCCAGAAAAAGTCAGAGTTGGAGATATCGTTTTCGCCATAGGCAACCCCTATGGTATTGGACAAACAGTAACTCAAGGTATTGTTTCTGCAACTGGTCGATATGGCTTACAACTAAACACCTATGAAAACTATATCCAGACTGACGCTGCTATAAATCAGGGTAATTCCGGCGGTGCGTTAATCAACACTGAAGGGGAACTCATCGGCATTAATAATGCTCTGCTTACAACTCAACGAGGTGGATCTAACGGAATAGGGTTCGCCATACCTGTCGATACAGCAGACTATGTATTTAACAGTATAATTAAACAGGGCAAAGTGATAAGAGGATGGTTAGGCATTTCTGTAGAAGATATTACTCCTGCACTTGCAGAAACCTTCAATTTGAAAACAGCGGGATTGGCAGTTACCCAGATTGTTCCAACCGGGCCAGCAGCAAGAGCTGGGCTTCAGGCTGGAGACATCATCACCCATCTTAATGACCAGGCAATAGATAGTGGAAACATAGGCATGCACACCGTTGCAGAGTTTACACCCAATGAAACCGTAAAATTACGCATAGTTCGCGATGGTAGCGAACAGAATCTAACAGTTACCGTAGGTAAAAGACCAACTCAATACTCAAACAAAAAACAATAAATATACTATGAATATTTATTTGAATTATCACATAAGAACATCTGATGCTCTTTTTATAGTCTGTTTATGAAAAATAATAATAATCTTTCAGATATTGCGGTACTGGTTTTAGCAGCTGGACAATCTACTCGCTTTGTTTCAGCAAAACCCTTTGCAGTATTTAAAGAACCAAAAAATCAAAAAGAAACTACATTAATTCAACACATTGTCACCAATATAAAATCCGCAGGTTTATCTAACATTTTCATTATATGCTTACCCGAACTGAAAGAGAAAATGCAAAATCTCTTAAATGAAACCACCGTTATTTCTAGCCCAGAATCTTATAAAGGCTTAGGCAACAGTATTGCTTATAGTACCAGGCAAATTACCTCTGATAGAGAGTATTCATACCTATTATTGGTATTAGGTGACCAAATTGCGCTAACCACGGATGATTATGAAAAACTGCTAATCGCCAGGAATAATCAAAGCTCGTTCAAGTGCTTTTGTGCAGAGTTTATGGATTGTGATTTATCAAACAAGGTCTTATCCCCTCCAGCCCTATTACATCGAGAGCACTTTCCTGTACTAAAAAAATTAAATGGAGACTGTGGAGCAAAATCCCTGATTAGAAATTTAAAACAAGAAAACAAAGTTATTTCTGTCCTTATACAAAACGCACAAATTGATATCGACACACAAGATGAATTAAACACTTACTTAAAAAAGATATCTTAAAAAACATTCAGTCTACCAAGATGTAACCCTAAACCCTGCCTCTTGATATTTTTTTTGTTTTAAACAAACGCACTAATATCAAAAAAACAAATGCAGCTATATAAATAAGCGCTGACGAATAGTCGGACCTTACCTGCCACAACACATGTATTAATGCAAAAACCATTGCAGGAAATACCAATTTATGTAACAGCAACCACCTTTTACCCAGTTTCTGGCGCCATCGGTTTGTCGAGGTAATCGCTAGAGGCAGCAATAATAAGATAGAAAAAAACCCCATCAAAATATACGGTCGCTCTTTCAATTCGACCAAAACTTCAAGCAAATCAAAACCGAGATAAAATGCTATAAAGATTAACAAATGCAAAACAGCATAGAAGAAAGCAAACAACCCTAACATTCTTCTATAGCGTATCCAGAAAGTTTTTCCGGTTAAAATACGCAGTGGTGTCACCGAAAGCGATAACATTAAAATACGTATTGCCCATTCCCCCGAAAAATGCGCCAACTCTTTAGCCGGATCAGGACCCAAAGCATTAAACACTACTGCATATATCATCCATAAAAAAGGGATCAATAACGCAAAAAATAAAAGGCTTTTTATTTTAGTGACAGAACTCTTCATTTATTACGAATATCAACACAGTGGCAATATGATATCTAATAGTATATTTTTAAATCCATACCGGCATATAAACTGGCTACCTGATCCGCATAACCGTTAAATAACTCGGTCTTCCTTCGATTAGGATTAAACAACGTTGATGGCAACCTGACCTCTTCATCCTGCTTCCATCTAGGATGGGACACATTTGGATTAACATTCGAATAAAAACCATACTCTCTGGGAGACTGCATATTCCAGCTTGTGCGTGGCTGCTTTTCTTTAAAACTAATACTCACGATGGATTTAATACTTTTAAAACCATATTTCCAAGGTACAACTAAACGTAAAGGCGCACCATTCTGGTTTGGCATTACCTTACCATACATCCCCACTGCTAAAATTGTTAGAGGATGCATAGCTTCATCCATTCGCAAACCTTCTCTGTATGGCCAATCGATTGAACTAAACTGAGAGCGCTGCCCTCGCATTTCTTTTGGCCGATAAAGTGTTTTAAATTCAACATAACGTGCTTTACTGGTAGGTTTAAATTTTTTTATTAAATCAGCTAACGGAAAACCGACCCAGGGAATGACCATCGACCATGTTTCAACACACCTTAATCGATAAATCCTTTCTTCCAGATCTTTTCCCTTTAATATATCTTCAAGATTAAAAGTGCCTGTTACCTCTGCCTCACCATCAATCGTTACCGACCAGGGGTCAGTGGTTAGACGATGAGCATGCTTGGCTGGATCGGATTTATCCTGACCAAATTCATAAAAATTATTATATTTTGTTGCAACCTTTGATGGCGTTAAAGATTCTTTTGTAGCAAAACCTGCTTCATGATTTTTAGCTTCGGTGAAAATCAGGTCTTTTGTATTTAAATCATTTTCTTTTTTAGCAAAAGCAGAATGAGTAATTAAACCACTTGAAGCTAAAACTGAACCAGATGCCAGCAAAGAATTAGAAATAAACTGGCGGCGATTTAAATAAACAGACTCTGATGTAACCTCGGCTTCAGAGAGTTCGTTCGCTTTTTTTATGTGCATGTATTTATCCAGAAACTGTTAAAGACTATTCCTTAGATTCCAGTTTTCAAAAAAATTCCAAAATAATCATTTTTTTACCCTTTATCTTTTTCAGGATCGAAAGACTGAAAGAACGGGACCAGATAGAGCATATAACCCAGCCAAAATACACAATACCCTCGGTGGATCCATTGCAATTAATGCTGCTATTAATATTAAGCCCAAAAACAGGAATACTGGTGCTGGCCCGCTGAAGTCCAGACCTTTAAAACTGCTATAACGAACATTAGAAACCATCAGGAAACTAACCAGTGTTGTCATTATTGCAAACCCAATGACTAATATACCCGTCAGGTTTTCTGGCGTGTAACCTATATCGCTGGTAAACCAAACACTACTTGCAATTAATGTAGCTGCTGCCGGGCTAGCCAAGCCTGTAAAAAAACGATTATCCGATTCATCTGCCTGCGCATTGAAACGAGCCAATCTGACGGCTGCACCTACCACATAAATAAAGGCAACTGCCCAACCAATTTTATCCAACGACGAGAGACACCATGTAAATACAATCACAGCAGGTGCGATACCAAAAGCTACCATATCAGAAAGAGAGTCGAACTCCTGCCCAAACTTACTTTGAGTGTTAGTCATTCTTGCAACCCGACCATCAAAACCATCAAGTAACTGTCCAAAAAATATAGCCAGGCCTGCAGCTGCAAAATCGCCATTGATTGCTTGCACAATCGCATAAAAACCAGCGAATAGCGCACCTGCTGTAACAAGATTTGGTAATAAATAAATTCCCTTTCGAGTTACTTTCTGCCCGTCAGCTGCGATTTCCTCTTCTTCATATTCATCAATCGGAATATAATCTTCAAGTGAACGAGCATCTAATTGCTGCTGTTTTATCGCCTCGGCTTTGGGGTGTTCAACCACATTTGATTCTGGCTTTACCGATTCTTTATCATCACTCATAGTTTGTGATCTCTATCAATATTCATTTTGTATAGATCCATTATATACCACTCCAGACTGCATTAATTAAGGGCTCAGGTAAACGACGTTTTAATACGGCTAACCCTACCTCAAACGGCGGTAACGAAAAACCGGCTTTTGCCTTTGACGCATCCGGCTTAAAACAAGTCACCTGCTCAGCTACAGGCGTGCTTTGTAATACCAGTTCAGGGACTAACCCTACACCACACCCCAAAGCAACCATACTCACGATTGCCTCATGACCACTCACTTGTGCATAAATACTGGGCTTTATTTTATGATATTTGAACCACTGATTAAGATACCGTCTTGTAAGACCCTGCTCAGCCACTATCCAGGGCAGTTGCTGCACTTCTGTTAACTCCAGATCATTTAACCTTCTTCTTAATACATCGCTCATCATCTGATTCACTTTCGGAGCAATGAAAACCAGCTCTGTACGAGATAAAAGTTTAAAGGCTATATTCGAATCCAAACGCTCAGGCTTAGCTGCAATTGCAAAGTCTTCCAGCCCTTCTTTTAAATGCTGCAATGAAAGTGCCTGATCTCCAGTATGCAGCTTAATATCGATCGATGGATGTTCGGCTCTAACAGCATTTAATATGCCATCGAGCAAACTGTGACTTGCTGTTACCGAACAATAAAGGCTCACAGAACCATGTAACATTTCATTGGGCTCTAATGATCGTTTCAACTGCTGCCAGCTCAACAGGGTTTGCTCTGCAAAATCGAGAAAATGAATACCACTGTCCGTTAGTTCAACATGGCGATTATCTCTTAACAATAGAGCCACCTCCAACTCTTCCTCAATACGCTGAATCGTCCGCGAAAGTGTAGATGGGCTCATATTGTGCTGCATAGCAGTTTTACCAAAGTGCAGGCTTTTCGCTAAATCAACAAAAATCTGTATCTGTTTTATATCCATACTGATTTTATAGCCTTATATTTCAATTTTTGCAATATATAATTGCATTTATATCATTTTACGCAACATATACAAACTCGTAAAATACGCCTCTATTCTAGATACTGTTACCAACATTATGTTTATGCAAGGTGAAAATCATGGCTAATTACTTCAATACACTTCCATTAAGACTACAGTTAGAACAGCTCGGTAAATGTCGTTTTATGAGCCGTGATGAGTTCAACGATGGTTGTGAAGCACTTAAAGGAAAAAAGGTCGTTATTGTAGGGTGCGGTGCACAAGGTTTGAACCAGGGTCTCAATATGCGAGATAGTGGTCTGGATATTTCTTATGCTTTACGAGATGCAGCAATATCTGAAAAACGTGCATCATGGAAAAACGCAACCGACAATGGCTTTACTGTTGGTACGTACCAGGAGCTCATACCTCAAGCAGACCTGATTTTAAACCTGACCCCAGACAAGCAACATAGTGATGTCGTCAGTACCATCATGCCTTTGATCAAGCAAGGTGCAACGCTTGCCTACTCACATGGCTTTAACATTGTTGAAGAAGGAATGCAGATTCGTGAAGATATCACTGTCATTATGGTAGCACCCAAGTGCCCTGGCACAGAAGTTCGCGAAGAATATAAGCGTGGTTTTGGTGTTCCTACACTTATTGCTGTTCATACAGAAAATGACCTGGAAGGAAAAGGCTGGGAAATCGCCAAAGCCTATGCTTCTGCCACGGGGGGTGATCGTGCTGGCTGTTTAGAGTCTTCATTTATTGCAGAAGTAAAATCTGATTTGATGGGTGAACAAACCATACTTTGTGGAATGCTTCAAACAGGTTCAATCCTATGCTATGACAAAATGGTGGAAAAAGGGATTGACCCTAAATACGCTTCACGCCTGATTCAATACGGTTGGGAAGTTATAACCGAAGGCTTAAAAATGGGTGGCATCACTAACATGATGGATCGACTTTCTAACCCAGCAAAAATTGCCTGCTTTGCAATATCAGAAGAACTTAAGAAAATCATGGCTCCGTTGTATCAAAAACATCAGGATGACATCATCACTGGCCACTTTTCTAAAACTATGATGGAAGACTGGGCTAACGATGACAAAAATCTGCTAACCTGGCGTGCAGCAACAGCAGAAACAGCATTTGAAAAGTCAGATAATGAAGGCGTAGAAATTTCAGAACAGGAATTTTATGATAATGGTATTCTTATGGTAGCAATGGTAAAAGCCGGTGTTGAACTTGCGTTTGAAACAATGGTTTCTTCTGGCATTATCGCTGAGTCTGCCTACTACGAGTCATTACATGAAACACCACTTATAGCCAATACTATTGCACGCAAAAAACTCTACGAAATGAACTGTGTTATCTCTGACACCGCTGAATATGGTTGTTATTTGTTTGACCATGCCTGCAAACCTCTACTTGAAGACTTTATGTCTAAGGTTGACACTAACATAATTGGTAAAGGACTGGATCTCGATGATTTAGGCGTGGATAACCAACGCCTTGTTACAGTAAATGATGAAATCAGAAACCATCCGGTAGAAATAGTGGGACGTGAGCTTAGGTCTTATATGACAGCGATGAAAAAGATCGTTTAATTTTTATTTTCATTATTCTGCTTTAAAAAAGCCCCTGAATTCAGGGGCTTTTTTTGTCACTGAATGGCATGTTAGTTGAACTTCATACTACAAAATTTAGATATCAGGTGTTTTTGTCACGCGATAAACAAGCAATGCTGCCGTTTGTTGAAGCCTCATAACGTCTCCACCTTGCTGCATCAACTCATGTAAAATCAACTCATTAATTCCGGCAATGACTGCAATACCTATAGTTTGATCAATCTCCTGGATATCTTCTCCGTTTTGACGATGCAAACGAACCTGCTCGCATAATAGGATTGCAAACTCCTCAGCAACCTGTTTTCTTAACGCCAACCCTTCGTCACCTTGAGCCGCCAGTTCAATATACAATGCACGCATTAGTACAGGCTGCTCCGAAATGGTAGACAAATAAGTATGTGTTACACGCTCTACCATTGACTTCCAATCATCATCATCGTTTAGCGACCCAGCGATAGCAACCATCATTGCATCACTGGTTTGAGTGCATAGCGCGCGCAGGCAACTATCTTTATCTGAAAAGTGTTCGTAAAAAGTGCGGCGGGAGACTTTTGCTGAGGTAGTGATATCGGCAAGCGTTACTTCGCGATAGGCTTTAGTACTGATACTTTCAGCCAACCCTTCCAACAGTCGTTGATAATGAGAATTTGAAATAATATTTATAGTCATTCGCCCTATTCTACTAGAAGCCTGGCAGCTCATGGTACTTGACAGTACCAAAAATAAACCCTACCATGGTACTTGACAGTACCAAAATCAGTTACACGTGATATAGGTAGCAATAAGATGCCGACAACAACCTTCCCCAAACGACACCGTATCAATGAACAGGAAGCACGCAATATTTCACACGGCTTGCTCCTTTTTATTAAAAATAAACATTTAGCTGAGCCTACAGAAAAACAATGGAATCAGCTAGGCCTTGCATTTAACCAAGGAGACCCTGCCGCCGACAAAGTTGTAGCATGGATTACCAAGCAACCTGAAGGAAAAGGTTATTCTATCTTTGAAAAAGCTTTGGCACAACAAGGTAACAACGAAGCAACTCTTGAACCCATCGCCTCATTTCTTTCGTTAGCAGAACTGGACCCCGACTGGCTGGATCGGTCTCGACTTCAACGAGGCGCTGATATTATTGCCAGATCTGGTTTAACTGGTATGCGTGTGCTTCGGGATTTCGGTTTGATGGCAGGATATCAAGCCAGTGCAATCAATCAGACATTAATCAAGACGGGGTCTTTAGAAAAGGGAGCATCCAGACGTATTGCCGAAACAACAAAATGGTGGATGGACTGCACAGAGCCAAATGGTATGGAAAAATACGGCAAAGGGTATGTATCAACACTTCGTGTGAGAATCATTCACGCACTTGTACGCCACCATGTATCAAATCTCGACGATTGGGATTCTGATTACTTCGGCTTACCCGTCAATCAGACGGATATGCAAGCCACCTATCTCGCCTTTTGCGTATTGTTCTTACTCGGTCAACGATTAATGGGTATATGGGTAACAAAAGATGAAGCTGAAGATGTCATGCATTTATGGCGCTATATTGGCTGGTTAATGGGGGTTGATGAAACATTGTTATGTGAAAGTGAACAATCAGGGCTAATTGCTCTCTATCAAAACCTGTTATGTCAGGCTACTGCTGATCAAAGCAGCATTCAACTTGGGCAAGCGTTAATGGACGAGCCCCTCCAGCGACATTATGAATGTGTTACTCCCCATTGGCTTACTATGCTTGGCTGGCATAAACTTCATGCACACTGGGATAAAGCCGTTCATTTAAGTATTGTTCGATTAATCGTTGGCCGTAAGGGTATGCAAGCATTGGGATTACCTCGCCATACTCTTCCATGGTATCCGATGATATGCGCACCATTTAATTTTTTCTGGTTAGGTATTCACCGTGTTATTCCTGGAGGGTTAGCACGACTTACAAGAGTCAACCGACAAGTACAATACAACCAACTGACCCTGATATTTGGAAAAAGCAACCCCGAATTAATTGCTGCAAAAAATGTAGCTACCTCATCTTAAAAAACACAGGATTAATAGCTAACCATATCAAAAACCTCGGTTTTTGGAAGTCTTGCCATCTCAATATCAACAATTGTCGTTCGAAATGGCTGAACCATTCGCTTTAAATATTCAGAATCTATTCTAAAATTAACTGGAACGAAAGCTATTCTATCAGTCCCTTTTTCGTAGGCAGTAATTTCCAGATCTAACGATAATACTTTGTCCATCTTATTAATATATTTTTTTGATCGTTTATTAAAATCAGCCACTCGCAAATAATAGGTTACTATACCTTTATCTTTCTTATTTTGATGTTTGTCCTCAATAAAAGATTCAATTTTATACCCTCCATCCTTACCCGGTTTATCTGAGTTAAACGTAATATCATGATAATCTACAGGCTTGCCATACTGGTCCCGCAAACGAATTATCACTTGTGAATGTGCTTCATATTGTTGTTGCTTATTCCAAAAACTGAATAAATGTCGTTTTGACTTCGCTATTCTTTCTAACGTCTTTATTGTCACTTGCTCAAAACGCTCATCAATTTTCTGATAAGAATTATCTGAAAATGGGGTCTTGAGAGCAGACACTAAAGGTGGCAATACAGCACTTCGATTATCATCACCATCAACTATACCAATATCGCCACCAAAATGCGCTGTCTCGTATAGCACAGCAAACGGTATAGCTGTTCGATAATCTGCAAAGTCCTCACTTACCAAATCATAATAAGTTTTACTAACATATTTGTTTAATTCTCTTTTTTTCATTTGTGAAGTTACTGCTTTTGCAGTTAGACGATAGGCTTTCTCTCCTGGCTTTAACTTCAGGTAATTAAAATTAAGATTAGTAGAAGAAGTACGCACCGTATTATCAGAAGAATCTTCTTTTACATAACGAATGGGTATTGTTTCCAGTACTGGTTTAAGCACACCGGATCCTACTTGTGAACCAATAAGCATAAACTCTTGCACCTGATATTCTTCACGCATTCTCTGCCCGGATTTTAAAAAATAACGGTGTAAGTCTATCGTTTTGCTATTACCAAATTCCAGCTCATCAAGTACCTGCGTACCTGGTTCATTTTTCATAATAAAGCGCCCCCATCGAGCCAGCTGACCACGACCAATATGTGCAAGCCCACTACCAAAGTTTGCACCTGCCAGATGAACAAGGTTTTTTATAGGGGAAGGAAAAGGACTATAATTTTTTATCCAGTTTCGCACCACTAAAGCGCCAGTGGAATGTATAACCACATGAAAACCGCTAATCATCAGATGATTATGCTCTTCAGACATCAGCGCCCGCTGCATTGCAAAACTGATATCATCCAGAGAGACTCCATCATCTAAAGAAATCCAGCGACTAAGATTCAATACTTCTATTTTGTCATTACCAAACTTTTCTTTTAACAATTTGGGTAGATCGCCATAAATCGCTTTAATATTTTTTTTCCGATCAGCTTCTGTCTCTTTTTTTGTATTGACGTACCCTTCCGAACTATACCCATGAATTAATACTACAGGTTCCATACTCCCCTCCACAATAAAAGTTATCTCTATGCTATTTTGTTTTAGCTTAAATTTAATTAACCATTTGAAACTTTTGATTTGTATTTATTTTTGGAGTACTAATGTAACTCAGCAACCCAGAATTCAGCAAGACTTTTTTTGATTCTGAACTTAAAGTTTAATCACACAAAAAAAGCCCACATTATGTGGGCTTTTTTTATTCACTTTTAGAATAAAAAATTAAAGTGCGAGAATTTTTTCGCCTCTAGCAATACCGGAAACACCACTGCGTACTACTTCCAGAATCGTTGATTCTTTTACCGCTTCTATAAATGCATCAAGCTTATCAGTAGTACCTATAAGTTGAACCGTATAAATAGTGCTGCTAACATCAACGATTTGACCGCGAAAAATATCTGCTGCTCGCTTTATTTCTTCTCGCATTGGCCCACCAGATGCACGAACTTTAATTAACATTAACTCCCTTTCTACATGTGCACCTTCAGTTAAATCAACTAACTTGGTTATATCGACCAGCTTGTTAAGCTGTTTTGTAATTTGCTCTATCGTTTTTGTATCACCGATGGTAGTCAAGGTTAAACGTGAAAGCGATGAATCTTCTGTAGGTGCCACATTTAATGTTTCAATGTTATAACCACGCTGAGAAAATAATCCAACGACCCTGGATAAGGCGCCAGGCTGATTTTCCATTAGTAATGAGATTATACGACGGCTAACACTCATCTTAAGTTCGCTCCCCTTTTGCCAACCACATATCATTCATTGCACCATCAGGTGCAATTTGCATAGGGTATACATGTTCATGAGGGTCAACATAGATATCCATAAAGACGACTTTCTCTCGACTCTTTTGCAAACCTTCCTGTAATTGCGCTTTTAATTGGCTTTTCTCGGTCACTTTAATTCCATATTGGCCATAGGATTCAGCCAATTTAACAAAATCCGGTAATGAATCCTGATAAACCGATTGAGAATAACGTCCTTCGTATTGCATATCCTGCCATTGTTTAACCATCCCCAGATAGCCATTATTCAAATTCAGAATAAGGAACGGTATATCGTACTGCGTGCAGGTAGACAACTCCTGAATACACATCTGGATACTTCCCTCTCCAGTAACACAAACTACGTCAGCATCTCGATATGCCAATTTTACACCCATCGCCGAAGGCAGACCAAAACCCATAGTACCGAGACCACCCGAGTTGATCCAGCGACGCGGTTTATCAAAACGATAATATTGAGCTGCAAACATCTGGTGCTGCCCAACATCTGAAGTAACAAATGCATCACCGTTAGTCAATTCATGAATTAATTGAATAACTTCCTGTGGCTTTATCAAATCTGACTTATCATCAAAACGATTTGCAGTATACATTCCATGCTTTGCACGCCAGGCATTGATCTGTTTCCACCATGCGTCTAATGCTTCTTTGTCAATCTGATTATTAATGCCCTCACTTGCCTCACGTGTTTTGATTTGAGAGAACATTTCTTCCAGAACCGGTTTAGCTGGTCCAACAATTGGCACATGCGCCATAATCGTTTTGGATATACTGGTCGGATCAACATCCACGTGAATTACCGTAGCATCCGGACAAAACTTACTCAATGTGTTAGTAACACGATCATCAAAACGAGCACCTACAGCTATAATCAAATCGCTGGCATGCATTGCATTATTAGCCTCATAAGTACCATGCATTCCCAACATACCCAAAAATTGATCATCAGTTCCAGGATAAGCACCAAGCCCCATTAACGTATTTGTTACTGGGAAGTTCAGGAATTTAGCCATTTCTACAAGCACTTCACTTGCATTTCCCTGAATAACCCCACCACCCGTGTAAATAACAGGTCGCTTAGCCTGAAAAATCAGGTCAACCGCTTTTTTTATTTGCCCGGTATGACCTTTCTCCACCGGGTTATAAGAGCGCATGTTGATTGTGTCAGGGTATTTGAATGGCTTCTTGACATGAGGCGCAGTTAAATCTTTTGGAATATCAATCACTACAGGGCCTGGCCGGCCTGTATTGGCAACATGAAACGCTTTTTTGAAAACCTCTGGAATATCTTCTGTCTTCTTGACTAGAAAACTGTGTTTTACAATCGGGCGAGAAATGCCGACCATATCAGTTTCCTGGAATGCATCTTCTCCAATTAAATGGCTTTGAACCTGGCCAGATATAACCACCATTGGAATCGAATCCATATAAGCTGTAGCAATTCCAGTGATCGCATTCGTAGCGCCAGGGCCCGATGTAACCAAAACAACACCGGTTTTACCCGTTGCTCGTGTATAACCATCTGCTGCATGAGTGGCGGCTTGTTCATGTCGGACCAGAATATGCGGAATGTCGCTATATTTATGCAATGCATCATAAATATGTAATACGGCGCCACCGGGATAGCCAAAAATAAATTCGACTCCCTCAGCCTGAAGTGCACGGACCACCATTTCACCACCAGAAATCATTTCGGCGGAATCCACTTCGGTTAAATTGGCAGTCGCTGCATCTGCCTTTGAATTTTCTGTATTCTTTAACATATCTTTTCTACGTCTCTATGTTGCTATGTCGCTCTATTTCCTAAAATCCATACTTTCTCAATAGATAATAAAATGGGTGAGTTACAACTATTTTAAAAATACTTAAGTTATCTTTTAAAAACAGAAACTTAGTTCATTTGTAACAATAAAAAAGAGATACCCCAAGTTTGAAAAAGTTATCAATTCTTTAGATAACTCGACCAACTGTCAATAGCAAAGAATACATAGTAACCAAATAGAACAATAAAATTTGATTTAAGCGCAATAAATTGAGATATTTTTTAGAAAAATACGCCAATATAAGGAATTATTGAGAATCAGCAACTATCTTTTATCAATCAGTCGAAACTAGAATACTTTGACATCACAAATCAACCAATATATATACCTATACCCTATGAATATCATAAAAAAATGCATTCCTTCTTCTGCCTCTCATTCAATTGCTTATGTGACTGCCACACTATCACTATTATGTTTTTCATCTAGCCTGTCAGCTGAAACTTTCTATAAATGGAAAAATGCAAACGGCTCATGGGAATATGGCTCGCATCCACCTCCAAACAGTAATGCCCAGAAAGTCATAACTTATAGTGGTGGTAGCCGGGCAAAAGATAATACAGAAAAGTCTTTCACCACTGAACCAGCGCCAGCCGGTATAGAAAAACAAGATACAGCAAGCAGCAATAACACTGTACAAAAACAGGCATCACACAAAAACCCTGCCTTGAGAAAAGAAAATTGCAACAATGCTAAAGCGAATCTTGAATCGTTACAAAGCAACGCAATTATCAGAAAGCGGGACGCACAAGGCAATTTAACTGTATTGAGTGACAAGCAAAGAGAGGACGAGTTGCGTGAAGCCAAGAGGCTAATCCGCGATAATTGTTAAAAAGACTTTATTAGCGGCCGACTGTCACTTCTCGTAAGCGTTGAATTGCCTCATCACGTTGAGCTAATTCTTTTCGAAGACGTTGATTTTCATCTACGACACGATCTTTTCCTCGATCGGCCTTAATCATAGCCTGAGCACTAAACCATAATACCTCGGCCTCGGCAGCTCCATCCCCACTCAATGCTGACTGTATCCTTTTTTCCAGTACATAAACAGCATCTTCAGCTTTATCACGACTGTAATCTGGATTTGCTCGATCCAGATACAATGTAACCAGGCCCCATAATGCATAAGCATCCGTTAAAAAGCTGGCCCGTTGTGAAAGTACATTTTCGTAAGCTTCAAAGGCTGCAGTAAAATCGTACTCCTTGTGCCATTGATTACCCATTGCCAACTGTTTTAGCGCATCATTTGCTTTTATATCGACAACCAGTTTTTCTGGTTCACATTTAACCGCTTGAGCCTCAGGGTTGGCTTGCTCGGACTCAACAGGCTCATAGATAATTACCGGTGGTGGTAACGTTGATGGCGAAGAAGCACACGCTACAATTGAAGCTACTGAAGCTACGAAAAAAAAGTTGAACAGAATTGAAATGGATCGCTTAATGAATCCCTCTTTCAAGCATTTGTGCACAGAAAATATACCAAGATTAAGAATGAATTACTTTAGTTTTATAGCGCATCTAAATTAACAATATAACAAGCAAGAACCTGTCTGGCTACTTTTAATTTGAAAAAACTCATATTACGTTTTCTTAAAGATAAACCAGAAAATGTTCAAACAAAAAGATTGCGTAATTTGTTTTACTTAACTCATAGACAATCTCTTTATGCTATCGTTTCTTTACCATTTGTATTTTTACTTTTCAAGAAACACTAAACAACAGGACGCATTGCAGGAAACAATAACACATCGCGAATTGAAGGTGAATCTGTTAGTAACATAACCAGTCTATCGATACCAATACCTTCACCTGCTGTTGGTGGTAAACCATACTCCAATGCTGTAATGTAATCAGCATCATAGTGCATCGCTTCAAGATCCCCGGCATCCTTTTCTGCTACCTGCTGCTTAAAGCGTTCAGCCTGATCTTCTGCATCATTCAATTCAGAAAATCCATTAGCTATCTCCCTGCCAGTAACAAAAAATTCAAAGCGGTCTGTCACTTCCGGGTTATCATCATTACGCCTCGCCAATGGGGAAACCTCTGTTGGATACTCGGTAATAAATGTAGGCTCAAAGAGCTTCTCTTCCACTGTCTTTTCAAAAATTTCTATTTGTATTTTTCCCAGACCATAACTATCTTTCAGTGGAATACCCATATTACTCGCCACTGCTGCAGCGTTTTCTCGAGTATTGATATTATCGGCTGTTAAATCAGGGTTGAATTCAAGAATCGAATCAAAAACTGACAAACGCTTGAACGGTTTGGAGAAGTCTATCGATTGGCCATCGTACGAAATTTCAGTTTTACCATGCACATCACTAACAACTTTTCTTAGCATTTCCTCAGTAAGATCCATCAGATCATTGTAGTCCGCATAAGCCTGATAAAATTCCAGCATGGTAAATTCAGGGTTATGTCTTGTAGATAACCCTTCGTTACGAAAGTTGCGGTTAATTTCAAATACACGTTCAAACCCACCAACCACCAAACGCTTCAAATAAAGCTCCGGCGCAATACGCAAAAACATATCAATATCTAACGCATTATGATGAGTAACAAAAGGACGCGCTGTTGCCCCACCAGGAATAGCCTGCAACATTGGTGTTTCAACTTCCAGAAACTGCCGTTCAATCAAGAAAGACCTGATAGAAGCTATCACTTTCGAACGCATTATAAAAACATTACGTACATCTTGATTCATAATCAAATCGACATAACGTTGACGATAACGAATTTCTGTATCGGCTAGACCATGAAATTTATCTGGCAAAGGTCGCAATGATTTAGTCAACAAACACGCATCTTTTATATAAATATATAGATCACCTTTTCCGGATTTATGTACCGGACCTTCAGCATAAACAACATCACCGATATCCCAACACCTGATATGCTCGTTTAATTCATCTGACAATTGTTTTTTGTCGACATAAAGCTGAATCTTTCCACTCACATCCTGTAAAACTAAAAATGGACCTCTCTTTGCCATGATGCGCCCAGCAATTGAAGCAAATCGATCCAGAGTCTCCAACTGATTTTTTTCTTGCTCACCCAATTCAGCCTGTAAATCAGCAGCATAATCCGTACGGCGTTTATCATTAGGAAAAGCATTGCCTTGATCACGCAAGCTTTGTAATTTTTTACGACGCTCAGCGACCAACTTGTTCTCTTCTGCTTCAACTGAATTAACGGTTTCACTCATCTTGGTATCTCTTTGTATATAATCTTTTATCAAAAAAATTGAATGTATTCGTTATAGACCTGCTTTTAAAGAAGCTTCTATAAATAGGTCTATTTCACCATCTAACACTTTTTGACAGTTACTGGTTTGCACATCAGTCCTTAAATCTTTAATTCGTTGATCATCAAGCACATAAGAACGTATCTGACTACCCCAACCAATATCCGATTTATTATCTTCTACCGCTTGCTTTTCCTCATTGAGTTTTTGCATCTCCAACTCATAGAGCTTTGCCTTTAACATTTTCCAGGCTTTATCACGGTTTTGATGTTGCGAACGCTCGCTTTGACATTGTGCCACTGTGTTAGTCGGGATATGAGTCAATCGGACAGCGGAATCAGTTTTATTAACGTGTTGTCCACCAGCACCTGAAGCTCTATATGTATCTGTTCGCACATCGGCTGGGTTAATATCAATTTCTATATTATCGTCTACTTCGGGAGAAACAAACACAGAAGAAAAAGAAGTATGACGTCGATTACCCGAATCAAATGGGGATTTTCTTACCAGTCGATGAACACCTGTTTCCGTTCTTAACCAGCCAAAAGCATAATCACCTTGAAAGTGAATAGTGGCGCTTTTAATACCTGCCACATCACCTGCTGATGCTTCGATCAACTCGGTTTTGAATCCTTTGGCCTCACCCCAGCGCAAATACATCCGCAACAGCATTTCAGCCCAATCTTGCGCTTCGGTTCCTCCCGATCCAGCCTGGATATCCAAAAAAGCATTATTAGGATCCATGCTGCCAGAAAACATTCGACGAAATTCCAGTATCGAAAGCTTTTCGTTTAAGCCTTCAATTTCAGAGTCTATGGCCAAAAGCCCATCCGCATCGTCTTCATCTACAACAATGGCTAACAAATCAAGCGTGTCGGCTATTCCTGTTTCAAGTGTTTCTATGGTAAGTACAACAGATTCCAGTGCAGAGCGCTCACGGCCCAATGCCTGGGCTCTTTCCGGGTTGTCCCATACTGATGACTCACCCAATTCGAGTTCGACTTCTGTTAACTGTTCTTTCTTTTCTGCATAGTCAAAGATACCCCCTCAGCAGCTCAACGCGCTCTCCAAGGGCTTTTAAAGTGGTTTGTTGCTGGTTAACTTCAAGCATAAGACTTAAACAATTGAATTAAGTGATTGATGCGCTTTTAATACGCTAACATAAAAGCGAAAGAGTATATCTAAATCCATAAAGAATGACTAATCTGCAGATGGTCAAAATGCCCTAAGCTATGATGGAAAATAGTGAAAGAAAAGAAGTAAGATCGTACACTTGTAAACGTATAAACTATTTCGTATATCACTACCAATACATCCGTACATCAAACCAAAAAGTGCTCATCTTATGATTCGAACGACGATTAAAATTACAGATACTCCCAATAACTTTGCCTGCGACACGATTATTATCCCGATATATGATAATAAGAAATTGACTGCCTCTGCTCGGAAACTTGACCAGTCCTGTAATAAACAAATCACCGCTATTATAAATAATCAGGAATTTACAGGCACACTGTGTGAAACGTTAGTCATCCCCTCTCCAGCTAATAATAAGAGTAAACGATTTATACTATTGGGTTTAGGTGAGCAGGACAAACTATTGCCTCAACATTTTTTAAAAGCAGCCCATAGCGTCAGCCGTATAGCCAATAGCAAACCTGTATCACATATAGCATTAATTACAGATATAAAAACCAATAGACAAACGAAAAAAGTATGGTGTCTGCAAACTTTAAGTACACAGCTCGTTCGAAGCAGTTACCGCTACTTTGAAACAAAATCTTCTAACAAGCCAAAAACTGTATTGCAAAAAATTACAGCCCTTGCCATACAGGAAGGCGAAAACACTACAGAAAATAAAAAAGCCTTAAAGCATGGGGCGTCAATTGGCGCAGGTATTAATATCGCCAGAGAGCTAGGAAACCTGCCAGGTAATATCTGCACTCCAAAATACCTCTCCCTGGAAGCTCGCAAACTGGGTCGCAAGCATGAAAGCATCTCAACTAAAGTGTTAGGAGAAAAAGCCATGTCCGAATTAGGCATGGGATCTCTTCTCTCGGTTGGACATGGCAGCGATAACGAATCGCAACTTATCATTATGACGTACTCTGGCGGCAAAAAAACAGAAAAGCCCTACGTTTTATTAGGAAAGGGGATTACGTTTGATACAGGCGGTATAAGCCTGAAACCAGGCGCTAAAATGGATGAAATGAAGTTCGATATGTGTGGCGCTGCCTCAGTGTTTGGTACAATGAATGCCATTGCCGAAATGAAATTACCCATAAACGTTATTGGTGTTGTAGCTGCTGCTGAAAACATGCCTTCAGGCAGAGCTACAAAACCCGGTGACGTAGTGACCAGCATGTCTGGCAAAACGATTGAAGTTCTCAATACTGACGCCGAAGGCCGACTTGTGCTCTGCGACGCGCTTACCTACATTGAACGCTTTAAGCCACAAAGCGTGGTAGACATGGCTACATTGACTGGCGCATGCATCGTCGCTTTAGGCCATCATGCCAGTGGACTAATGAGTAATGATGATGATCTCGCTGAAATGCTGCTGGAAGCCGGACAACAAAGTGGCGACCGTACCTGGCGCTTACCCATTTGGGATGAATACCATAAACAATTGCAATCCAATTTTGCTGACCTGGCAAATATTGGCGGCCCTTCAGCTGGAACGATTACAGCGGCTTGCTTTCTTTCAAGCTTTGCCGAAAAATACCCTTGGGCTCATTTGGATATTGCCGGTGTTGCATGGAATCAGGGTGAAGGTAAAACAGCAAGTGGTAGACCCGTATCACTACTTTGCCAATATTTGATGAACCTGGCTAATCAATAAATTTTGCAAACAGAATGACCAAAGTCGATTTTTATATTGCTGGCAGCAACTCAAATAACGGTTCAAATATGACCGAACCTAACAGTGCTTTGCTGCTGGCCTGTCGACTCACCGAAAAAGCCTGGTTAAAACAACACAATATATATATCCACACCGATAGCGCTGCAACACGAGATATCATGGACGAAATGCTATGGAATTTTCGAAGCAACAGTTTTATTCCGCACAGACGTGAAGGTACAGACGAAAAAGCCCCGGATAACATACCCGATATCCTAATAGCTAATAGCGGCAACCCAGGAACCCACCACGATGTACTAATTAATCTCAGTGAAGAAACACCTTCATTTTTTGGCGGTTTTCAACGCATAGCGGAAATTGTCGCCGCCGATGAAAAAGCCAAGACAAAATCGAGAGAACGTTACAAATACTACCGTAAACGCGGCTTTCCCTTGCAAGTGCACAATCTATAATTTCGAAAATAATTCACTTAAGTCTATGCCTCTTAACAAACAAACTACCAACAAAATACTTGACGAACTGTGCAGTCTCAGCCTTGAGCTAGCAGACAGCATAGAGTTGAATAACCTTGGGCCTGTAGATCGTAGCGACAAATCAAAATCTGATAAAGAAACACCTGAAATCCTGAATTCTGCATTGTTGAATTTCCTGTTATCGATTGATCTGAAAACCTGCGCTTTGAACATATCAACAGATACTGCAAATCAGAACACAGAAATATCCGATCCAGAAAAACAACCGACTGATCCTATTACAGAGCAAATACTCATAAGGTTGAAAACTGCTATCCAAAACCAGCTTCAGCAAATTACTCCTCAACAATTAGAAGAACTTGAACAAAGTCTTTTCTCAAATCAACAGTAAACCAGCATCAACTCAATAAAACTCTTCGAACAACGCATAAATTCACTAAAGCATTCAGCTTAAAATTTTAACCACAGCTCCATTCTGCGTTAAAATTGGTTCTTTTTATTATCAAGCCAACAACTGGCCCTATTTTGAGTAACAGTCTCAAGCTGGCCAATAAACAGAAGTACACTTATATCAATGGAAAAAAACTTTCAACCTGACCAAATAGAACAACGCTGGTATCAAATCTGGGAAAAACAAGGCTATTTCAAGCCTGCCAGGGATTCAGACGATGCATCCAACGCTTACAGCATCATGATACCGCCGCCTAACGTCACAGGCAGCTTGCATATGGGCCATGCTTTCCAACATACAATAATGGATGCATTGACACGCTTGCAACGAATGCGAGGTAAAAACACCTTATGGCAAGTTGGCACAGACCATGCCGGCATAGCCACTCAGATGGTAGTTGAAAGACGATTAGACGCTCATGAAAACAAGACGCGTCATGACCTTGGTCGAGAAAAATTCATTGATAAGATCTGGGAGTGGAAAAAAGAATCTGGCGGCACAATTACTAGTCAAATGCGCCGCTTGGGTAATTCGGTAGATTGGGAAACTGAACGATTCACTATGGATGATGGCTTTTATAAAGCTGTTCAGGAAGTATTTATCAGGCTTTATGAAGAACAATTAATCTACCGTGGAAAGCGTCTGGTTAATTGGGACCCAAAACTTCAAACAGCCATTTCTGATCTTGAAGTAGAAAACAAAGAAAGCAAAGGGAGCATGTGGCACTTACGCTACCCGTTAGCCGACGGTGAAACCACACAAGAAGGCCTCGATTATTTAGTTGTAGCCACTACACGCCCGGAAACCATGCTCGGAGACACCGGAGTAGCTGTCAATCCAAAAGACCCAAGATTTCAACACTTGATCGGCAAGCATATTGTTCTACCGTTAGTTGAAAGACGAATTCCTATTGTAGGCGACGAACATGCTGACATGGAGAAAGGCACAGGCTGTGTAAAAATAACACCCGCTCATGACTTTAACGATTATGCTGTGGGTCAAAGAAACCAGCTTGCCATGATCAACATTCTTGATTTTACCGGCCATGTTCGCAACAGTGCCGAAATATTTAACTATCAAGGCAAATCAGCCTCAGATTATAGTGATAATATCCCCGAAGAATTTCAGGGCCTTGAACGCTTTAAAGCGCGTAAAGCGATTGTTTCTGCATTAGAGACACAAGGCTTGCTCGATAAAATTGAAGATCATCAGCTGTCGGTACCTTATGGGGATAGAGGCGGCGTAGTAATAGAACCAATGCTGACAGACCAATGGTATGTCGATGCAAAAACGCTGGCTAAACCAGCTATTGAGGCTGTTGAAAAAGGTGATGTAAAGTTTGTTCCCAAACAATATGAAAACATGTATTTCTCCTGGATGCGCGACATTCAGGACTGGTGTATATCACGCCAATTATGGTGGGGACATCGCATACCTGCCTGGTACGATAATGAAGGCAACATCTATGTCGCCAGAACAGAACAAGAGGCCCGAGAAAAACATCAACTCGGTAAAGATGTTAGATTAAAACAGGATGAAGACGTACTCGACACATGGTTTAGTTCTGCACTGTGGACATTCGGCACCCTTGGCTGGCCAGAGCAAACCGAACGTTTAAAAACTTTCCACCCGACCTCAGTATTGGTGACTGGTTTTGATATTATCTTCTTCTGGGTTGCCAGAATGATGATGTTCACTCTTCACTTTATGAAAGATGACGATGGAAAACCACAAGCGCCCTTTGAAACAGTTTATGTCACTGGCCTAATTAGAGATGAACAAGGCCAGAAAATGTCTAAATCCAAAGGAAATGTGTTAGATCCTTTGGACATGATTGACGGCATTTCTTTGCAAGACCTTCTCTCCAAACGCACAGGTAACATGATGCAACCGCAATTACAGGAAAAAATTGCCAAGCGTACTGAAAAAGAATTCCCCAATGGCATAGCCTCTCATGGTACAGATGCACTTCGTTTTACACTTGGCGCACTTGCATCAACCGGCAGAGACATCAACTGGGACATGAATCGCCTCGAAGGGTATCGAAATTTCTGCAATAAAATATGGAATGCTGCACGCTATGTATTAATGAATGTTGAAGGCCAGGACTGTGGGCAAAATGACGAACCAGTAGCACTCACACTAGCCGACCGCTGGATTATCAGCCGCTTGCAAGAAACAGAAAAAGAGATTAATCAGCACTTTGACCAATACCGTTTTGATCTGGCGTGTCAATCACTTTATGAGTTTATCTGGAATGAGTATTGCGACTGGTATCTTGAATTGGCGAAACCAGCACTGGCAAACAAACAGGCATCTGAAGAATTGTTAAGAGGCACTCGTCGAACTTTGGTAAGAGTGTTAGAAACCATACTGCGACTGGCTCACCCTATCATGCCATTCATTACAGAAGAAATCTGGCAAAACATAAAAACGCTAGCTGGTGTAGAAGAACATGCGCAAACCATTATGCTGCAAAGCTACCCGGCCCCTGATGAAAATAAAATCGACCAGGATGCCATAACAGCAATTGAATGGGTAAAATCACTTATAGTTGCTGTGCGTAATATACGTGGAGAACTCAACATAGCTCCAGGAAAATCACTTAACCTGATTTTGAAAAATGGCTCAGATAAAGATAAACAGTTATTGAATGAAACCAGGAACTTTGTAGAAACACTGGCCAGAATCGATAGCATAGAATGGTTAGACCATCAAGATTCAGCTCCACCCTCGGCAACACAACTGGTTGGCCAACTTGAAATACTAGTGCCATTAGCTGGATTAATCGATGTTGATGCCGAGATAGCAAGACTCGATAAAGAAATTGCGAAACTGGAAAAAGAAATTGGTCGACTCAGTGGTAAACTCAATAATGAAAAATTTGTAGCCAATGCACCAGAAGACGTTGTTGCAGCTGAAAAAGCCAAGCTGCAAGACTTTAAAGAATCTATTGCAAAATTTAAAGCCCAACAAGAAGAGCTAAACAATCTACGTTAAAAATCAAATCCAGAGTGAAATAAACGATAAAAGTATATGCCAACGATTGAGAGCATACTGAATAAAATAGAAACGCTAGGAAATAAGCTCCCCCATCCTAGCGTTTTATTTATCTGGCTTAGTTTTATAGTTATAGTGTTTTCTTTTTTACTCAGCATTCTCGGATTAGAAGCGTCTCACCCGATAACCCAAAAAACCTATTCAGTTACCAACCTGCTTAGTGCCGAACAAATTCAACGCATGCTGGGCGAAGCAGTAAAAAACTTCACCCAATTTGCACCAGTAGGTGTGGTGCTGGTTGTCATGCTGGGCGTTGGTGTAGCTGAACACTCAGGGCTAATCGGCTGTGTATTGCAGCGTATTGTTAAACACACATCACAACAGTGGTTAGGTTACGTTATCGCATTTACTGGCGTACTTTCCAGCCTTGGTGCAGATGTCGGCTATGTTGTACTGATTCCACTTGCCGGTATGATTTACCATTCTCTCAGCCGACCAGCTCTAGCCGGTATAGCTGTGGCTTTTGCCGGTGTTTCTGCAGGCTTCAGTGCAAATTTATTTATTGGGCCCGTAGATGTAATGTTGTCTGGCATTTCTACTGAAGCAGCACACCTTACCGACCCTGATACAGTAGTAAAAGCCAGCGACAATTATTACTTTATTATCTTTTCAACCCTACTGATTACTGCAGTATGTGGCTGGATTAGTAATCATCTCATTGAGCCACGCTTGAACAAACAGAATTTGAATGTAGCTGCTCCTAATGAGAGCCCTCAAAAAATCGCTGACAATGATAAAGAAAAAACTTCCATAGAAAAAAAATATTCACTGAAAACAACCGGCATTTTTAGTGTTCTTTTTATTTTATTTGTAGCCATAAACGTTTTTATTCCCCAAGGCATTTTTCACCAAAGCGTAAATGCTACCAGCAATACTCCATTACTACTAAACTATATTGTCCCTGTTCTCGCTATCTATTTTGCACTGGCTGGTTTCGTATTCGGTAAAAGCAATGGCATCTATCAATCGTTTTCCGATGCTATAAAAAGTATGGAAAAAGCCATGGAAAGTATGGCTTTTTATATTGTACTTATGTTCTTCGCCGCACAGTTTGTCAGTTATTTTGCATGGAGCGGACTGGGAACCATTCTTGCAATTAATGGCGCCAACATGCTTGGCAGCCTGAATTTACCGCCCGTAATACTATTGATTTTTATGGTGTTTATGGCTGGAAGTATCAACCTCTTTATTGGTAGCGCTTCTGCCAAATGGGCATTACTTGCACCAGTTATCATCCCCATGCTTATATTGCTTGGCATCCCGGCTGAACAAACACAAATGGCATACCGAATCGGCGACAGCACTACAAACGTTATTACACCGCTCATGCCCTACTTTGGTGTCGTATTGGCCTATATTCAACGGTACCAAAAAGACTATGGTGTAGGACAAGTCATTACATTGATGCTACCCTACTCTATCAGCTTATTATTGGTATGGATAACTGCACTAGGCCTATGGATAGGCTTTGGGTTACCGCTAGGTCCCTAGTACTTAATCAACTTTACTTCAATTTAATCAGAAAGTTTTTTTGCCTTTTTTGATCTATTTGCTTTTTTCTACAGAAAAAAACGAGCACATAAAGTCAAAGACATATCCTTCCTGTCTAACGCTTACTGACAATGAAAGATTCCTTGATGCACAAACATAATATAATAACTTAATAATTCAAATCTTCTCTAGCTATTAAATGATTTTCCGGCTCTGCATTATCATCATCTTGAACAAGGCCAATGGGTTCGAATATATCGACTACAGTTATTACCTGCTTTGTATCGCCAGCTAAAAGTGGATGCGTATCTGGTAACGAATCACCTCGATATAAAATTCTATAAGCGCAACTTTCGGGTAACCATTCATATTCCTGAACAAGTTTTGGTGTTAGCTGAACACATCCATGCTCTATCTGGGTTCGTTGATTGTAGTTAGTACAGCTCAATGAGGAACAATCATAATGACGGCAGGTAAGATTGGTATCGTAGACTTGTTTGGTGTCTTCATCTTCAACCCTGACAAGACAACACAAACCACAATGATCGCAAAGTGATTCCCACTCTTGCTGAGTCATTTCAACCAGCGTTTTTGTTTCCCAAAAACGTTCTTTCAGTTTAGTCAATCGTTTTAATCCAGATTAACAGCAGCTATTTTTTCAAAAGCATCGAGTCGGCCAAGTGAGCGATCTATTTCCAGGTTTTTAAAATCAAATAATTCAACATCGGCTAACTGTGACAGTGAAACATTCGCTATTGCTCTAAAAATATTTTCAATACGACCAGGAAACTGTTTGTCCCAGTCTCTTAACATGGCTTTTATTGCTTGCCTTTGTAAATTCTCCTGAGAACCACATAGATTACATGGAATAATTGGAAAGGTTTTATAATCTGCATATTCAATTAAATCGTCCTCTTTGCAATAAGCTAACGGACGAATCACAATGTTTCGTTTATCATCACTTAATAGCTTGGGAGGCATGGCTTTTAATTTACCTCCATAAAACATGTTTAAAAAAAGAGTCTCGATAATATCATCACGATGATGACCTAACGCTATTTTAGTGGCGCCTATCTCTTCTGCAAAACCATATAAACTGCCGCGGCGCAATCGTGAGCATAACCCACAGGTAGTTTTCCCCTCAGGCACAACTGACTTCACTACACTGTATGTATCTTTTTCCAATATATGAAAAGGAATACCAATACCTTCCAGATACTCCGGTAACACATGCTCTGGAAAACCAGGTTGTTTCTGGTCCAAGTTAACAGCGATCAGCTCAAAATCAACTGGCGCACTTTGCTGGAGATTTCTAAGCACATCGAGCATTCCATAAGAATCTTTACCACCCGAAAGGCAGACCATCACTTTGTCGCCCTGCTCAATCATTGCATAATCTTCAATCGCCTTACCGACATTTCGTCGCATGCGCTTTTGCAACTTATTAAACTCCGTACGTTGCTTTTTCGGGTTTACTGTTCCAGCTTCATCACTCATCAAAATACTGCCAAATCGATTACAATCCTGAAAAGATTGAAAAAACGCTTATTTTAATCAAATATAGCCACTGGTTGAGGAATTTAACGGTAAAAATGGTTTTATTTAATGGCCTTTATCGGGTTTGATGCTTAGAATAGTCGCCGCTTTTTTTAGGATGCCAAGCTATTTACACATCTTTTTGGTAATATCGCTTGCAACCTGCCTTTCATTTTAAACCACAACTTAAAGGAACATACCGCGATGAAACCTGCTGTTAGAGTTACAGTTACTGGCGCTGCTGGTCAAATCAGCTACGGCTTACTTTTCCGAATCGCTTCAGGCGCAATGCTTGGTGAAGATCAGCCAATCATTCTTCAATTACTGGAAATCACACCTGCTCTTGATGCACTTAAAGGTGTAGCAATGGAGCTGGATGATTGCGCTTTTCCACTATTACAAGACATTGTTTGTACCGACGATGCAACTGTAGCATTTAAAGACAGCGATTATGCACTGCTGGTTGGCGCCCGACCTCGTGGCCCTGGCATGGAAAGAAAAGATCTACTTGAAGCTAACGCAGCAATCTTTTCTGCACAAGGCAAAGCAATAAATGATGTTGCGAGTCGCAATATTAAAGTATTGGTTGTTGGCAACCCTGCAAATACAAATGCACTTATCGCACAACGCAATGCACCTGATATCGACCCACGTAATTTTACTGCAATGACTCGTCTTGACCATAATCGTGCAATGACTCAGCTGGCTCAAAAAACTGGCAATGCAGTGACCGCTGTTACTCATATGACTATCTGGGGTAATCACTCTGCCACTCAATACCCTGATCTTTATAATGCTAAAGTTAATGGTCAGAATGCTTTGGAGCTAGTCGATAATGATTGGTATGAAGGCACCTTTATTCCGGATGTACAACAACGAGGCGCAGCTATTATCAAAGCACGCGGTGCTTCCAGCGCAGCTTCTGCTGCTAACGCAGCTATTGACCACATGCGCACCTGGGCACTGGGTAGTGATGAAGGCGATTGGGTCAGCATGGGTATTTACAGTGATGGCAGTTATGGTGTCGAAGAAGGCCTTATCTACTCATTCCCTTGTACTTGTAAAGATGGTGACTGGAGCATCGTTCAAGGACTTGAAATTAGCGAATTCAGTCAAGCCAAGATGGATGCAACAGAACAGGAACTAAAAGAAGAACGAGACGCAGTGCAGCACTTGCTACCTTAAGTATTCCATATAACCGTTCTCAATAAAAAACGCCTCATTACGAGGCGTTTTTTATTGCTCAAATACTTATCGCTTTATTATAGCTTTGACAAATCACTTACTTCCCGAATAAGGCCTGCACATTCGGCGGGCGGGAGTAAACACCTAATATACCACCCTGTATAGATGCTGTTTTTAATACCCCTTCACTCATATATTCCACCATAATTGATTGGTTAGATGAACGCTGCGTACTCAAACGGTTTAGATCATAAATCGAAAATACCCGTTTATTGTCATATCTTATAATTTCATCGCCTGCCTTTAAACCAGATTTACCAGCTGACATATTTTTATTAACTCTAAGCAATTTTACATTAGTTGATTGGCTACGCGATTTTAGATAATTTTCATAACCGTATTCGCCGACTTTTTCTAGCATTGCATCACCAAACTCGCCTAGTAGTTGTTGATTAACATTATAATCTTTGGCTACAGGATTAGACATCGCTTGCAGAAATTTTAGTTTGGTTTCATTTTCCAGCTCATAAATTATTTCTGCCTCGTAAGCACTAAATCCTGCTTTTGATAAACGGGCAATACTTTCTTCATTATTATCAAGCTCAAACCCCATCAAAGCGGCAATTTCACTCATGCGATCAATATTAATATTTCTGCTTTCATCTATCTGCTGATTACTTTGAAGCACTGAGGCGTCACTATCCTCAAAATTCTCACTCTCGGTTTTCAGAGCAATTAAATGCAATGAATTAATTTTTTTTTCTAACGATACAATCCTTTCTTCCAGTATTTTAATATTTTTTTGTTCATCTGAATCCGGTACGATCACAACCGCATCAACGTCAAAATATAAAAGCATGAGAAAATAAGTCGATATTGAAACAACTGCCGAAAGCAAAACCATTCCACCTACAGTTTTTAAATTCACAATACAACTTCTCCTGATGCTTTAGTCACAAAATACAAATTAATATCCAGGTATTTTTTAAGTTTAATAGACAGAATCAATTACTTAAAAACACAATTTATCAACTACACTAGTAGTAAGTTATTGATTTATATTGTAATAATAGATCAAAAAACGATAAATAAGGTTTTACCTCTTGTTTTTTCACGAATAAGACGCCATATAGTGATAAAATCTTATCGATTATTCATCAAACAACTACAAAGAGTTAACCACCAAAATGTCAGATCCAAAATTAGCCATAAGAGACAAAACCATATTTGATAGCCCTTTGACCAAAAGGCTAATCAAAAGTTTTTTTTCTTTGGTTTTTAAATTAAAAGGCTGGAAAGTATACGAAGGCATGCCGAATCGTGCCGGCGTCACAATTGCTGCACCTCACACCTCTAATTGGGATTTATTTTACGCATTTGGTGCAGCCATGCTCTCTGACGTAAAAATCTATTTTTCAATCAAAGAAAGCTGGTGTACCAAGCCAGTTATTGGAAAATTGATTTTGAAACTCGGCGCTATTCCAATAGATAGAAGCAGCGGCTCTGGCGGACAGGTAGACAAGATCAAAGCATTCGTAGAAAAACACAAAAACAAACGCATCTTTTTTTTAGTTACGCCTGAAGGCACTCGAGGTTTAGCTAAACGCTGGAAGACAGGTTTTTATCATCTCGCTCATTCCTGTAACTTGCCAATTTTTTTAGCAAAAGTAGACTTTAGAACTAAAGAAGCTGGCGTCTTTCATACCTTTACTCTTACTGACAATAAAGAAAAAGACATCGCTACTATTCAGGAATCCTATAAAAGTGTTTGCGGTAAATATCCAGAAAAACAGTTTCCTCCGTATACAGGTCCTGTTCCAGAATTCTCTGCAATGGAAGCTCGTGTTATTCAAGCATTGCATACATTAAAAGGCAACGCTACAAAAGCAGAGATAGCCGCCAAAACACGTTTAGATGAACTGACAACTGAAATGCTAAGCTTTTTAGTAGAAAAAGGCATACTGGAACGCTGTACAGATAATCCCGAAGGCAAAGTAACAAAGTATCGTCTTACCACAGCTGGCAATGCTTTTCTGTTTCACCTACAGCCCGCATAATATTCCGTTAGATGTCTATTATTAAATCACCTATTAACAAGTTTAAAGCAGGCATTCGAGAGAAAGCTATTAGCCGCGCTGAAACGCGCATTGTTATTGCCGGGAAAAAGCCTGAAGATTTCAATCCTGAAGAACTTGAAATCATCGTAAAGGAAGAAGAAGATAAAATCTATGAAGCGATAAAACAAAGGGGCTTATTAGCAACACTTGCTCTATTGGGAATCGGCTGGTTTGGATAATGTTCAACAAAGTCCTACAAATCACGCTACTCGGTTTTATCTGGAAACGTTACAGTAAACTCATTGTCACCACAATTTTCTTATTTGCTTACTTCTGGATAGTCAGCCGCATACATACAGATTATCTAAAATTTGCCGAATTGAATGATGGTAACGAAAATATTGGCTTCTCGTTTATTTTAAAATGGATCGCTTTTCTAACTGGTGTTGGTATTTATGCTTTATTCAATACCTACCATAAGCTGCCAAAAATAGTACCAAATAACAACCCTGGCTCTGGCAATAGTAATCTCACAAAAATAAATAATAAAAATACGTCTACGAAGGTCACACCCGATAGCATCGATAATAAATCTGACCCTTTCTCTGAATTACGAAAAAAAGATAAACTAAGAAGTAAAGCTGAAATTATTATAGATAACAAAGAAAATCGTTAGATTTTTATATAGCGTTATTAATTCAATAAACAATCAAATCGACCACCGACTTTCTTTGGATAAATTTCCAACATAATGACTGTTACTGCCCCGCTCTCGAAAAAAGAATCCTGATTCTCTCACATCCCGCCAACTCTTTCCGGTTTTCACTATTACTCCTAACCGTCAAAAAAACCTTCATCAACTCTTATTTTTATTCATTGTTATTTGACTCCAGCAAAGCCTTCACTCGTAATCATTATAATGAGAAAATTAATAAAACAATAAACTCAATATCTCCCCCTGATATATATTCAAAAAAACATTAAATTTTAATTAAGAATAAATAATAATGAAATTAAACACCTTTTTTTGTGAATATATTTGCTACTTGACCTGTATCAACCTGTTTTCAAAAGCATTCTGGCACTATCCTGCTGCTTTTAATTCATATGACCCTGTGAATTTATTAAAATCATTTTCGGAACAATATATCATCAAATTTTAAGATAGAGAGAAGTTATGCCGACATATAAAGCGCCAATTCGTGATATGAAATTTTTATTGAACGAAGTTTTCGACTTTCAAAGCCACTACCAGACATTACCCAACGGTGAAGAAGCGACACCTGATATGGTTGATGCCATTCTCACAGAAATTTCAAAACTGAGTGAAAACGTTTTAGCACCTCTCTATCAATCCGGTGATGAAGAAGGTTGCCGAATGGAAAACGGCAATGTTATTACGCCAAAAGGATACAAAGAAGCTTATCAGGAATATATTGCTGGTGGCTGGCAGGGTCTTAGCCACCCAGCAGAATACGGAGGAATGGGGCTACCAGCTTCACTTGGCGTCATTAAACAGGAATTAATAGGTACAGCTAATTGGTCTTTTTCTATGTACCCCGGCCTATCACTTGGAGCAATGAATACAATTATTCTACATGGCGATGCAGATCAGAAAGAAACTTATATACCGCGGATGGTAGAAGGCACCTGGTCGGGGACCATGTGCCTAACAGAACCACAGTGTGGAACAGACCTCGCTCAAATAAAAACCAAGGCCGAAAAAAATGAGGATGGAACTTACAAAATCACAGGAACGAAAATTTTCATTTCAGCAGGCGATCATGATCTAACAGAAAATATCATTCATATAGTTTTAGCTCGCTGTGAAGGAGCGCCCAAAGGTACAAAAGGTATTTCATTATTTATAGTACCAAAACATTTACCTGAAAGCCCTGGTGAGTTTAACGGTGTTAGTTGTGGCTCTTTAGAAAAGAAAATGGGCATAAAAGCTTCTGCAACCTGTGTTATGAACTTTGATGGTGCCACTGGCTTTATGCTTGGCCCTGAAAACAAAGGATTGGAATGTATGTTTACGTTCATGAATAGTGCGCGAATAGGTACAGCCATGCAAGGCATAACCCATGCTGAACTATCCTTTCAGGGTGCTCTTACTTATGCCAAGGAACGTAAATCCATGCGTGCTGTATCAGGAAAAAAACAACCTGACGAAATCGCAGATGCAATTATACATCATGGTGATGTACGTAGAATGCTACTTACACAAAAGGCTATTGCTGAAGGTGGCCGCGCTATGCTTTACTTCTCTTTACAGTATGCCGACAAAATGACAGTTGCCGCTTTAGAAAATGATACAAAAGCATTTGAAAAATGGGATAATCTGCTCGGCTTCTTAACGCCTATTATGAAAGGCTTTTTTACAGAAATGGGATTGGAAGCTGCTAACAATGGTGTTCAGGTTTTTGGTGGTCATGGCTATATTCGTGAACATGGAATGGAGCAAATTGCCAGAGATGCGCGGATTGCAACTTTATATGAAGGCACAACTGGCATACAAGCTCTTGACTTGTTAGGACGAAAAGTATTACTCATGACGAAAGGGAAGTGTGTACGTGATTTTACTGCCGATTATCTTAAATTTGCAAAACGCAACTTCCGCAATAAAAGGCTTTTACGTTATGTCGTTACATTACCAAAAATTGCAACCGAATGGAATTATCTAACGACACGTATTATGTTGCGAGCTGCACGCAATAGGGATATAGTATCAACCTCTTGTTTCGATTACCTCATGTATTCAGGTTTTGTTTCAGTCGCATACTTTTGGGCATTACAAGCTGAAGAAGCCGATAAACGTTTACAGGAAGAAGGACAAACAGAAAAAGAATTCTACAAGGCAAAACTGGCCACAGCTGAATTCTATTATGACCGACTCCTTCCTCGTGCTAAAGCCCACTTGCAACAAGCTTTAAAGCCCGCTAAAACAACCATGCAACTCAAGCAAGAAAACTTTTCATTTGATTATGAGTAAACTCAATGTCAGTTGGCCAAATTACTTTGGCCAACTGACAATAGAGTAATCACCTAACCAACCTTGGTGAAAAAGAATCTCCCAACATAGCGAAACTGGTTAATTTTCATACCTCCATTATGCATGGAATCAATTAATAAAAATTACCATCTCAATCAATTTACACACTAATTTTTATTTCAAAGCATTTTTAAAAATAGCAATCTCTTTAAATACAAAAGCTTATAAATCAGGCTGCAGTCTGAATAAAAAACCTCATGCTTGTCTAATAATGTTAACATTCTTGTAAAGAAATTCATTACTTGCATGCAAAATAAATCTATATGATAATCATTATCATTATTTTTATTACTGGATGATTTGCTGCGTCGTGGAAAGCCATTTTTCATTTGATACATGTGCGAAAGCTAACTGGAAATCTCTTTAGTACACACCAAATCAATCACCCAATACTTAGTAAGAATAATTTTATTGAAGGCACATAACTGATTCGTTTTATTTGAGATTACTTATTTTTTCAGATTGCATTGTTCTCTATTTTCGTTTTTTCTCCCAGAAAATGAGGCTATGCATAATCGAGTTGAGGGAGATTTATTCTCCCTCTTTTTTTACATTGCTAATTTAATGATTACAGCTACAATCTTCCCTTCAGAGACAATACAAATGATATTGTTTAATAATCCGGATACTCATTACCAATATAAACAGTTCTTTGGTTTACTCTATTTATTCCTGCCCATTAAGGTTCAATATAACCTCTATAAAATCCTATCGCTTTGATATAAATAGCAAACTTAATAAACTAACCCATATAGGAAAACAATGACAAAAAGTCTGAATCAACTCACTGCTGGTGAAAGCGCAATAATCATTGATATTAACGATTCAATTTTAATTGAACATAAGCAACGTTTATCCCAGCTTGGCTTTACAAAAGGAAATCATGTTATCTGCTTACAAACACCGGGATTTGGTTCACCACATGTCTACCGAATTAATTCAGCTGTTTATTCTTTGGATAAAGACCTTTCTTCTCAAATAACTGTTGAGCAATAATGAACACAATGCAAGAACCCTTGACAAAAATCGCCCTGGTAGGAAGCCCAAATGTTGGTAAAAGCCTTTTATTCAACCAGCTAACTGGTCTAAATCATAAAGTGGCTAATTTTCCTGGCGCAACTGTATCTATAGGCACCGGCAATGCATTGATAGATAAAACCCTCAAGTTTTTTGATTACCCAGGCATATACTCAATGCAGGGAATTTCGGGCGAAGAATTAATTGCCATAGAGAGTTTTTCTAAAGCGCTGGAAGAAAAAAGTGTTGATGGTGTTATCTGCGTTCTGGATGCATCCCGATTAGAAAAGTCACTATTTTTTGGTTTGCAAATTCAGGCGTTATGCAACAAACATAATATTCCTTTGCTTTTTGCAGCCAATATGATTGATGTGCTAGAAAAAAATTCTCTCACATTTAATCACAAAAACCTGGCTGAAGAGCTTCAAACAGAAGTAATTCCAATATCTGCAAAATCCAAAAAGGGTTTTGCAGAATTATTTGGATCAATCAATAACTCTTTTAAAGAAAAAAAATCTCTGTTTTCAGCAACTAAAGACAACGATGACTCGCAAAAAATAATTGCTAGCGACGCAGATCCTTATCAGCAAAAAGCACAAGAACTGAGTGAGCAATTCGGTCCAAAAGGTGATCTGCTAATTAAAAGCCAGAATAGAATAGATCAATTTCTATTGAGTACATGGACAGGGGGACTGGCCTTCTTCGTCATCATGTATTTATTATTCCAGTCAATATTTACCTGGGCTTCACCATTGATGGATGGTGTAGAGATGATTTTGGAAATCATCGTTACTGAAGTTGTTAAGTTAATACCTCAGGGTATCTTTGAAGATTTTGTAGTGGATGCCCTGTTCGGTGGCTTTGGCGCTTTTCTGGTTTTTGTTCCTCAAATATTTATTCTAACGTTTATCGTCTGCCTGTTAGAAGATTCAGGTTATCTCGCAAGAGCAGCGATTATCTGTCATCGCCCCTTTCGCTTTTTTGGCCTCACAGGAAAAAGTTTTATTCCAATGCTTTCCGGTATGGCTTGTGCTATTCCAGGAATTTATGCAGCCAGAACTATAGAATCGCCCGTGCGACGTCGATTGACACTGATGGCAATCCCATTAATGCCATGCTCAGCAAGACTTCCTGTATATTCACTTCTTATCGCTGCATTTATTCCAGCATCAACTTTATTTGGCGGATTATTCGGCTTGCAAGGTCTGGCCATGTTCTCGATTTATCTCTTTGGCATCTTCTTCGGGTTACTTGTCACAGGGCTCACTTCAAGGTTTTATAGCGATACTCAAAGCGATATACCCTTTATTTTAGAAGTGCCGGCGTACCGCATGCCCAATCTTAAACCTTTATTACGCACATCATGGGATCGGGCCAAAACATTTCTTTTAGAAGCAGCACCCATTATATTTATAGTTAGCGTTGTCGTCTGGGTACTGGGTTATTTTCCAAACAATGGGGAGGATCTGGGAAGCTCTTACCTCGCAAAAATAGGTCAATTCATTCAACCAGTTTTTGAGCCATTTGATTTGGACTGGCGTTATGGTGTGGCAATTATCACTTCATTTTTAGCAAGAGAAGTCTTTGTAGGCACGCTGGGCACCCTGTTAAGTATCGATGATACAGCTACTGAAAATGTCATTTCCCTTTCTGATAGAGTACAAGCTCAAAACCTGCCATTGAGTGCTGGTATTGCTCTTTTAGTTTTTTTCTCCATTGCCTTAATGTGTGTGTCAACATTGGCCGTACTAAAAAGAGAGTCTGGCTCCTGGAAGTTTCCCATACAAATGTTTATAGCTTATGGCATTCTGGCCTATGTTATCGCATTAATGTTTTACTATCTTACCGAGTGGATTTTTATCTAAATCAAAGCTGTGGAAACAAAAACACTTTACCTTAACCCAGGTGCTCACAAACGTATAAAGTCAGGCCATGTTTGGATCTACAGTAATGAAGTAGATACAAAAAAGAGTGCTTTAAAATTATTTTCTGCTGGCGAGCAAATTATAATAGCTGATGCCAATGAACAACCCCTGGCAACAGCTTTTATATCACCCAATAATTTAATTTGCTGTCGCCTAATCAGTAGAAGCCCTTCAGTCTTCATGGATTTTGATCTACTCTGTCAACGTTTGAAACAAGCAGCACATTTAAGAGATACAGCATTTAATAGTCCATTCTACCGATTGGCTTATGGTGACAGCGACAGATTACCCGGTTTGATCATTGATCGCTTTGGCGATACTTTTGTGATACAAATTGCTATTGCAGGGATGGAGCAGTTAAAAGATCAGATCGTTGAGGCACTGAAATCCTTGTTTAGCCCAACAACAATCTTATTTAAAAACGATCATAAGATGCGAGCGACTGAAGCCCTGGAAAACTATAAAAATTATGTTTTGGGAAATGAAGAAGATACAATACTGACTGAAAATGGCGTTTCTTTTATTGCACCTATTTTTCACGGTCAAAAAACTGGTTGGTTTTACGATCATAGAATGGGAAGAGCACAACTTAAAAACTTCGCAAAAGGTAAACGTGTTCTTGATTTATTCAGCTACATCGGCGGATGGGGAATTCAAGCAGCAGTTTTTGGCGCAGAGACCGTAACCTGTGTAGATACCTCTGAACTTGCATTAAGTTATGTCGAGAAAAATGCCAAATTAAATAATATAGAAAATAAAATAACCTGTATTCAACGCGATGTATTTGAAGCCTGCCAAACACTGGTCGATGAAAAGCAACTATTTGATATAGTGATTTGTGACCCTCCCGCTTTTATTCCGAGAAAAAAAGACCAAAAGCCAGGAGAGAGAGCATATTCAAAATTAAATTCATTAGCTATGAATCTGTTGACTAACGATGGATTACTGGTTTCTGGCTCTTGTTCAATGCATCTGAAACAAGAGACATTAATCAACATAATCCAAAGTTGCGCAGTCAAACAAAATAAAAATGTATGTATAACAGGTATAGTTAACCAAAGTGCTGACCATCCTATTTTACCCAGCGTTGCAGAAACCAATTATTTGAAATGTATTTTTTCTCGCGTTTCAAATACTTAAATTAATAATAGTAAGGGTCACTCTCAACAATACGCTGAGCAATAGATTTTATATCTGATTTCACTCTGGTTTTATAATTATAATCATTGAGATCAACACCCGTTAAACGAGGCAACCATAGCAATGCACCCTCTTCTACTGGAATCAATCCACCATGCCCGAATTCATCAGCAAAAAGTGCATCGCTATAAAAAAACATATTACTGGCAACAATACGATTCACTTCAGGTAAACCTCCAGCTTTATATAAACTCCACAATTCTACCATCCACCTACCTTGCGGCACACAAGTAATTCTAACACCAGGATTAAGCTTTCTTAAATCCTCTATTAGTGAATGAACTCTACCTTGCCAATACTCTGTTTCTTTTTTATATTCTGCAAGTTGTTTACCCTGCTTAATAGCCCATGGTGCCTGAATAATAAATTCCGTAGCGGGATTAGCCTCCAGAGCAAAACTGATCCAGCGTTGGTAATCTTCCAGAGAGCTACCGATTTCAGGATAAAACGTTAAAGCAACCAAATCGACTTCTCCTTTTTGAATCATTTTTTTTGCTCGCTTTACTTTTCTTTTTGAACTTTTCCAAAGCTCTCCCGGCGACCCATTCATGCCACTTCTGAATACAACTTTTTGATTGTAGTTATCATATCCCATGTGTTTCGCATGCTTAGGAATCTTCTTGACTATAGGCGCAAAAAAACTATGCCCCATAAAAATAGCGTTATACTCTGCACTATTGTTATATTCATTATTTTTTAACGCAAAAGCAAACATACCCAATAAAAACAAAAGGGCGACTAATATTAATTTATTAAACATTAAGACATCTCGATATAATAGTTTGAAGCGTTAGACCATACATAATCCATTTGTTTTGCCGTTTTCTTTGCAAGATCATGGTCAATAATACGTTCAACAAGATGCAAACTCATATCAATACCTGCAGTAATTCCTCCAGAAGTTACATATTTCCCTTGCTCAACCCAACGTTTATTTCTGACGATAGTCATATCCGGAAAGTCTCTTTCTAACTCATCCATATCTTCCCAGTGCGTTGTTACCTTTAACCCTTTAAGCAAACCCGCTTCTGCCAGCAAAAATACACCGGTGCAAACTGAAGAAACTATTTGAGCCTGGGGTGCTATCTTTTGTATCCAGTTTAAAACCTCTACATTAACCAGCTGATCGTGATGTACCCCTCCAGCAATGACAAGAACATCGATTGTGGGGTGATTTGTAATGCTATGTTGAGGGTTTACCGAAAAACCTCCACGTGCTTCAACAGGAACTGATGTTTCTGAAATCAAAAATGTGTTAAAGAGCCTGGGGAAAGCTGATACCCTGCTTGCTGTAGAAAAAACTTCAAAGGGCCCGGAAAAATCCAAAACCTCAGCATTTGGATAAATGTATATACCGACATTAAACATTTAAGGTGACCCCATTAGATAAATCAGGATCGACATATTACAACAATATTTGTGGAAGCAAAGTGGCATTTAAGGTCATTTATAATACAATATGGGAAAGTTAATTCCAGATCCAGTTCGTACTTTACAAAAATAGAGATGACAAAAAGGAAGAAAATTGTATTCTTGAACAAGAAAAATCAAAGTCATAGCTATAATCCAATAATAGGTTGCAGGTAATAAAGAAGAAGAAATGAATTCGACTTCAAACTGCAGCACAAAGAAATAACTTGTAGTAGATAAAATTTATGAGTGAGCAGTCTTTTTTTCCTGCTAGCGTCCAAGATGACGGTCAATATCTTGACCAGCGTGTACACAAACTGGTTACACGCTCAATCGGTGCTGTTGTGGCGGCTTTTATCAGCAGCCTTGTCGCCCTATTAGTCATTCAAAATCAAGGGCAACTTAGTATAGGCCCTGGCGCTTATGCTTTTCTGCTACTCTACCTACATCCTTTTTCAGTATGTTTGCGATACCTGAAAACACCTGAACAATTTAGAAATCATCATAGAACACTTGAACAATTGACCCTGATCGTGTCTTTTGCTTCAGTCAGCTGGAATTTAATTGGCATTCTAATACTACCTGGCCTGCAACCAGACACTATGATGATTGCTATTAGTTTGTTTACTGTCGTCGCTACACAACATGCTATTCCGTTTATTCTGTTTCCAACTCGTGGATTTGTTATTCTCTTACTCAATTATATTCCCCTATCTATTGCTTTAATGCTTGTAGGGGAAATCAATACATTTGCACTTGGAATAAGCGGTATTGTTTTCTCATTTCTTTCACTCGGTGTTATCACTTCACTTTACCGTTATGACATGGATAACATACGCAAGAGCGAGAAAAAGGAATCTTCTGTAGTTACTGAGCCCGATACATCCATTCAGGCGTTCCGCAATTTACAAATTAGAAGGCTACATCGACAAAGTGCACTATCAGCTCAACTGCAAATATCTATCGCTTTCTTTCTTTGTTACGCACTGAGAGGGCCCAATACAGAACTCCTATTATGGTGCTGGTTTCTTGCATTCCTCTCCGCCCAAACCATCAGAATGGCTGAAATTGTCGCTTATGAAAGCGAACCAGAAAGACTCAGGAAAAGCCAATGGCGAATCTTGTTCGGCTGTGGTGTTGTTCTGGGTCAGTTGGTATGGGCGGTTTTACCCATCATTTTTTATAATCTGCTATCAGGCTTTAGCCTCGGTGTACTTTCAAGCGTATTTATCGTTGTGACTGTAGTCAGCTCGTTAGGATTAGGTACCGACAGAATTATACTATATCTGAATAGCATCATTTGCATGATATCTGCTTGCTTTGTATTTGCTGTTGGCGGTGGTATTTGGGCTGTGGTCGCTTTTGGTTCAATGGGGTTTGTCAGTCTGTATCTGGTACTCGAGAATATGCATCGATACTCTATCGATTCAATTAATGGATATCTCCTACAAAAGCTCAATGCATATCGGGCAAAAGAAATGTCTTTTTTGAATCAGGAATTAACTGATGCCAGAGAACACCTTATCCAGGCAAACTCGTCTCTCGAATCACAAGTAGAAGAAAGAACACAAGAACTCAATCATCAAGCCACACATGATATGTTAACGGGATTAGGCAATCGTTATTATTTTTCTCATGTTGTCTCAGAGGCACTAGAAAAAATCAATGAAGAGGATTTTGGCTTCGCAATATACCTGTTGGATCTTGACCGATTTAAAGAAATAAATGACGGTTTAGGTCATCTTGCTGGAGACAAGGTACTTATTGAAATATCAATGCGTATTCAGGAAGCATGTGGCAAGGACATTGTATCTGCAAGGTGGGGCGGTGACGAGTTTGTCATTTTAGATCGTTCTGTATCGGAGATGAATTCTGTAAAAGACTTTGCTCAGAAACTTGCCTTTCAACTTTCACAACCAATTCATCTGGACAAGCAGGCAACTGTTAATATTGGAGTAAGTATAGGAATCGCTTTGTGCCCACAACATGGCATAACAGCCGAAAGCCTTCTGGAGCATGCGGATATCGCTGTATACCGAGCCAAACATGATAAATCTCATGTCAGTATATACCTCGATGACTGGGGATTCGAAGCAGCCAAACGTTTACAGTTAACCCAAAAGCTTCGAGACACCATTGAAAAGGAAGAGATTGATATTGTTTTTCAACCTTTGATATCTCTGGCTACTGGTCAGGTAAAAGGTTTCGAAGCACTTGCCAGATGGCGCGATGACGAACATAGCGTAATTTGCTCTCCTGATGTTTTCATTGCATTAGCTGAAGAAAGCCGCTTAATATATCCGTTAGGACTTCAGGTATTATCAAAAGCCTGTGCTGGCGTCATGAAATTCGCGCCAAATAGTATGATTAGAGTCGCTGTAAACGTTTCTATACAACAACTGGAATCATCCAGTTTTATATACGATCTGGAGAATATTCTGCGTGAAACAGGATTGGCTCCAGAGCGGCTTGAACTTGAAATAACAGAAACCATGTTTGCCCAAAATGTAGAAACCATTCGTAACAAACTGGTTGAAATCAGAAAAATGGGCATCAGTATCTCCATTGATGACTTTGGAACCGGATATTCATCGATTAGTTATTTACGTGATTTTCCGCTGGACACATTAAAAATTGATCGTTCATTTGTAAAAGATATCGTTGATGGAGGCGAGGAACTTTATTCAAGTATTATCTCTCTGGCAAAAGGATTAAACTTGTCGGTGATTGTCGAGGGCATAGAAACAGAAGAACAACTCAAGTTAATACAACAACTTGGAGGCGATGAATTGCAAGGTTACCTGTTTTCTAAACCCATTTATCTCTCTGAAGACAGTCCCTGGTTCAATGAATACCTTAATCAACCGGTGGAACTCGATAAGTTTTTCAAATTTGCCAGTGGCGAATAATAATGCCTAGCGCTCTGATTTTTTTGAATTTTTTCTATAAAATAACTAATGATTAACAAGAAAAACTGCAGTTTTGTCTATAGTTAAACAATGATCTATTTGCAGGTTGTAGTTATATCGAAATAAATGGATTTTTCTGGAAAACTTAATAAATAAACTAATTATGTTCATGGGTTGAATATATGAGTCAGCAGCCTTTCTTTCCTGCTAGCTTTGAAGACGACGGTAGTTTTTTTAATGAACGTGTCGACAAACTGGCGAGCAACCTTATCAGTAGTCATACTGGGGCTTTATTGATTAGTTTGCTTATCATAATAATTATCGATAGCCGTGGACAACTCTCTTTAGGTTCTGGTGTTTACTACCTTTTGATCGTTTATTCGATCCCTCTGTCAATAAGTCTCCACCATCTAAAAAAATCAGAAGACTTAAAGAAACCAGGGCTAACACTTAACCTATTGTATGGTCTCATTGCAGCCACTTCCGGAATATGGAGCATTACAGGCGCCTTATTATTACCTGTGCTGGATACAAGCACATTAATGATTGCAGTCAGTATGTTTTTAGCTGTAGCCGTTTTACATACCCTGCCATTTGTCATATTCCCCAAACAGGCATTCTTCCTGTTCTGCCTTAACATGTTTCCTTTATCAATCGCAATTATGATTATAAAAGATAGCGAAGCCTTCCCCATAGGATTAAGCGGCTTATCATTTATGATCATTTCCGCAGGTGTTATCGCTTCATATTACAATTTTGATATGGAGTCTTTACAAAGAAGAAAGGGGTCTCCTTCTCTTCTTACCGAGCCTAATATGTCAGTACAATCGTTAAAACACCTTCAGGTAGAACGCTTACATTCTCAAAGCTCTCAATCCATTATTTTACAATTATCGGTTGCTTATTTCATTTGTTATAACCTTGTTAATGCTGAAAATATAGTATTGCCATGGTGTTGGTTTCTTTCTCTCCTGTCGATCCAGTCCTTAAGATTTGCCGAGTTTTTTTCCTTTCAAAACAACCCTGATCGATTTTCCATGAATACATGGCGACTCCTTTTTGGAATAGGTTTAATAGCGAGTCACCTGGTCTGGATATCTCTACTCTTCCTGTTCCAGGATATGCTGCCAAGCTTTGGCTTAGGCGCTGTTTTCAGTGCCTTTATTATGATTGCTTTTGTCAGTTCTATGGGACTCGCAGCAGATAAAACCATACTCTATATGAACTGTGTAATTTGCCTGATACCCATTTCATATATCTATATTGACAGTGGTGGCGGCTGGACTGTCGTTTCCTTTGGCGCAATGATAATAACCAGCGTAATTGTTGTTTTGGAAAATATGCATAGATCTTCAGTTGACTCAATTCGTGGATTTCTTTTACAAAAGGTCAACGAATTTAGAGCAAAAAAAATGGCCTCTCTTAATACAGAATTAACCGAAGCAAGAGAAAACCTGATTCAAGTTAACGCATCACTTGAGTCTCAAATTCAGGAAAGAACTCAGGAACTAAAATACCAGGCTACTCACGACATGCTGACAGGACTTGGAAATCGTTACTACTTTTCCAATATTGTTGCTAAATCCCTGGAAAAAATGAACGATGAAAAAAACGGCTTTTCTGTTTATCTACTTGATCTGGACCGCTTTAAAGAAATCAATGATGGCATGGGTCATATGGCCGGAGATAAAGTGCTTATTGAAATAGCAAAACGTATTCAGGAATCTTGCACCGAAGATATCGTCTGTGCCAGATGGGGCGGTGACGAATTTGTCATATTACACCATACGTCTACAGATGTTGAGTCTGTAACTTCGTTTGCCCAGGAGCTTGCTTACAAAATCTCACAACCTATTGCTCTGCAACAGGCCAATCTCAGTGTTGGAGCAAGTATAGGTATTGCCATATGCCCACAACATGGTCTAACAGCTGAACGTCTTCTTGAACATGCTGATATTGCCGTATACAGGGCCAAATGCGATAAATCTTCTGTAAGCATCTATATTGATGAGTGGGGTTTAGAAGCTGCTCAACGTTTGCAACTGTCGCAAAAGCTTAATCAATCTATTGAAGATAATGATATTGATATAGCATTACAACCATTAGTTTGTTCTTCCAGCGGTGAAGTTGTTGGTTTTGAAGCCCTGGCCAGGTGGAGGGATGAAAATGGCAAAAATATTTGCCCTCCAAATATATTTATAGGTATCGCTGAGGAAAGTGGCTTAGTGTATCAGTTAGGAAAACTGGTTCTGTTTAAAGCATGCAAGGCCTTAATGAGTTTCGCTCCAAATAGTAATATAAGGGTAGCCGTTAATGTCTCGGTACATCAGCTTGCTTCATCTCGTTTTATATCAGACCTGGAAAACATTCTGGAAGAAACCACTCTTGCGCCTAATCGGCTGGAGTTGGAGATGACAGAAACCGTATTTGCCGGAAACGTAGAAGCGATTCGCCAAAAACTGATTGTTCTCAGACAAATGGGCATTCGTATTTCAATTGATGATTTTGGGACAGGTTACTCATCTATCAGCTACTTAAGAAATTTCCCTCTAGATGTTTTAAAAATAGATCGCTCTTTTGTCAATGACCTCTCATCGGGAGGTAAAGAAATATACTCAAGTATTATTTCTTTAGCCAAAGGATTAGGTTTATCAGTCGTTGTAGAAGGCGTAGAAACAGAAAAACAACTAAAGCTAATACAACAGTTAGGGGGTGATGAGTTACAAGGTTATTTATTTTCCGAGCCTATAGACATTTCTGAAATAAGCCCCTGGTTCGACGAATACCTTAGGCAACCTGTAGAATTAGATAATCCAATAAAATATGTGAGTAGCAAATAAAAACTTTTTAATTAGTTTTCATAACCTGGCACATCTTTTAAGAGCCACTTACTTCGCATAAACACTCCATTCCCTCTACCAACTTCTCTTCCTTCATCATCGTAGACTATAGCTTCAGCTATAAATTGTGTTTTATTTTGATTCACAACCTTACCAACTGCTTTCATTTTTCCTTCTGATACCGGTCTGGTTAAATAGGTAGTAAATGCTGTCGTTACAACAAACACTTCTGGCTCTAGTGAATTCGCTGCAAAAAAAGCAGCATCATCTAACAGTTTAAAATAGACAGAACCATGGGCAGCACCAGCAGCATGGTTGTATTTTTCAGATAGCTCAATTTCAATTGATGCCTCACCTTCCGAAACCACCATAACAGGGTTATAAAACTTATTGATAGGAGCTGCCTGATACATACTTTCAAGGCTTCTATAATGCTTATCTTGATTCATATAATTTCTTTATCACTAAAAATAGAATTAAAAATCATCCATCATTATGATCACATTTTTTTGAATCTACTTTTATCAGAAGGTCAATTTCTGATTGATCTGGTGAAATCACTTCCACACAACTCGAAACATCTACAATAGAACGACTAACTATTTTCTCTTGCTCCGCTTCTCTTGTAGATAAGATATATTCAAATGCTTTTGGCTCACTAAATCCTTCTTCAGTGTTTGCTGTTCCTATTGCACCAACAATTCCACCGGATAAAAGCCCTATAGCTACCCTTTTTGCCATGCTTTCATTTGCATCCAACACTACTTCTTTTCGGCTAAGAACTTGGCCATAAAACAGAGTTTCAAATGTTGGGGATTCTTTATGGATAACAGGAGTACAAGATGTGATGCAAAAACCAAGTAATATTAATCTTATCTTCATTATTTTTTATCTACCAATATACGATCTACACCTGAAAAAATACTTCTTGCAAAGTCACCAGCACTTGCCGCAGTAATATTATTAGACAACCTCCTTGCCGAATGTACATAAACTTTAGCTCCACTTTCGCCATTTCTTGTTACTAGTACACGCCCTACTTCTCCCCAACTAAATGCAGATAATGATTTTGTGAATGCAATAACAAAGTCCCCCTCATCTGTTTCTTTAGTTTCTTTTATATTAATATTCATACTTTGCATGCTCGCAAGTACAGCCGCTTTTATCAGCTCATAATCTTGCTGATATGTTTTCATTACACCCGATTTAGATGGTGCGCTATTTACTGTCTCCATATTTGCACAAGATACTAAGAACAAAGAACATAGTAACAGTACAAAAAATGATTTATATATGTTCATTCAAAACTCCTAAGTTTTGTTATTTATATATTTAAAAATTTAATAGCAAATATACTCTATCTCTTTTTTACTTAAATTATTCGATATTAATCAAAGCATAACAAATAGCATTAAATCAAAACAACTATAAAAAAATAATGTTTATAGAAAAATTCTTAGAATTAACTAATAGTCAAAATGAATTTGGTGGAGCTAGGCGGGATCGAACCGCCGACCTCTACAATGCCATTGTAGCGCTCTCCCAGCTGAGCTATAGCCCCAAATAATAAACTCTACCAAGTAGGTCGTTGGAAGGAGCCGCACATTTTAACTTTGAGTTGGCTCCAGTCAAGCAGAAAGTGAAGGATTGCCAAGGGGGGGTTACGACGAATAATCTCTAAACTCTTTTTCAAAGGCCTTTAACTGCTTTTTGGACAAACCGCCTAATACATTTATCGCATGGCGTAATCTTGCCCTACTCATATCTGAACCAAGTAATACCATAGCATCCATCACAGAGAAACTGGAAGTACTGCCAGATATAGCAATAAATAATGGTGCCAAAAAATCCTTTAGTTTAATTTCAAGCTTTTCTGCCACTGATTTTAGTGTTTCAAAAATAATATCACGCTGCCAATCACCAACTAAATCCAGTTTCCATAACGAGAACTGCAATACCTTCAATTGTAGTATTTTTTCAAGAGCTAACGCTTCGAAGTCCTTTAAGGAAACAGGCAACATACCTGAGGCCAAAAAGGCTGTTTTTGGTACGAAATCACTTAACGTTTCCATTCGAGACTGCACATGGGGTAATACGGCTAACAGATTATCTTTGTTAAGTGACCATTCAACTAATTTTTCTGCCAGTTCTTCTGTATCAAAAGATTCACGAATCCATAAGCCATTTAACCAGCTTAATTTTTCCAAATCAAAAATAGGACCACCCAATGAAACCCTATCAACATCAAAAGCCTGCATCATTTCATCCAGCGTGAATTTTTCCCTCTCATCAGGCATGGACCAACCCATTCTGGCTAAATAGTTTACTAGAGCCTCGGCCAGATAACCCATTCTTTGATAATACAAAATACTGGTAGGGTTTTTACGTTTACTTAACTTGCTTTTGTCCGGATTGCGTAATAAAGGTAAATGGCATAGCTCAGGCATTGGCCATTCAAAGTATTCATAGAGTAACTTATGTTTTGGTGCCGAATTTATCCACTCTTCGCCTCTTAGAACATGTGTTATTTTCATTAAATGATCATCAACTACATTAGCAAGATGATACGTAGGCATGCCATCCGATTTCAATAAAATCTGCGCATCCACCATTGACCAGTCAAGTTCAATCTCCCCTCTTAAGCGATCCCTAATTATGACCTTTCCAACTTCAGGAACATGCATTCTTATAACATAAGAAGCGTTTTCTGATTCTCTTTTTTGAATCTCAGCATCATCAAGTAAAAGATCCGATGCTTTGAGTGCTCTATTTTCTCCACTTTCTTTTATTTTTGCTCTTAACGTCTCAAGCTCACTAGCCGCACGATAACATTTAAACGCATGACCTTTATCCAATAATTGTTGCGCATATTCTTTGTAAATGCCTTTTCGCTCGCTCTGTCGATAAGGCCCAAACTCTCCCCCTTTATCTGGCCCCTCGTCCCAATCCAGCCCTAACCAGCGCAATGAATCGTAAACCTTTTGCTCTGATTGTTCTGTACTTCTTGCTTGATCAGTATCTTCTATACGAAGAACAAATTTCCCACCATGTTGTCTTGCAAAACAAAGGTTAAATAAAGCAATATAAGCTGTCCCTACATGAGGGTCACCAGTAGGTGATGGAGCAATACGTGTTCTAACAGTCATAATAATTTCTTAATCGCGCTATAAATAAAAATACAACAATGTTTAAAAGAAAATCATTATAATTTTTTTTGCATAAAAAAACATCGCATTCGCCTTTTTATATGCAGTATTTTTAATATTTCCTATCTAAATTTTTTTAAGTGTCCATAAGAATCAAAAATTAAGCGGTTTGAATATTTTACATCCCCATCTAACAAAAAATTCTTTTATTTATCTACTAATGTTAAAGATTTGGAATCACAATATCATTCATACTATAGTTTGATGAAAAGCTTTCTACACTAGGGAATATCATCTTTAATTATAACCATTCTGGGCCAAATCACTATTGAAAACAAAGTAACAAGCACTGCCATAAATACTAATAACCAATAACTTTCCACACCGAATAACGATATACTGATCGTAAGACCAAGCATTGTGAGCATAGCAATGTTTTCAAATAAGTTTTTTGTAGAGATATAACTACCGATTTTTTCTATGGGTGACTTCATTTGAACATAGGCGTTTAAAGGAACAATCAAAAGACCTGAAGCCACACCTAACAAAAGATATATCATTACAAAAATCAGTTCAGATCGTGTAAATAACAAGGCAAACAGACCTATTACCATAAAAATGAGACCATAAAAAACCGCGTTAACAGGAATAATCTTGTTATCGAATTTACTCGCCAAACTTGAGCCTATAATGATACCTATAGCCGTACAAGCCATTATTCCCTGAATCACGACAACGTTCGTTATGTCAGCAACATCTTTCGCATACGCCGGGAATACAGCCAATAAACCCTGCCCAACTGCCCAAAATAAACCTAAACCAATAAATGCCTCCTTCATACCAAATTTTCTGAGTATGTCGCTTATTGATGCAGTTTCAATATATGTAAATTCTTTTGTCTTTTCTTTTCTCTCACTTAAATCTTCACCCTCATTTTTAACGGGAATACGATAAGCAAAAATAATTTGTAAAACAGAAAATAGAATCAGGATACAAGCCAGCGGCGCCATCCACTGAATTAAAGACTCCTTTTCGATAGCATCAATAGCTATATTTTGAAGATTAACTTGATAAATCAACTCAAAACCAATAGAAAAAAACAAGGTGCTAAAAAGGATTGCAAGTATTACCGCTGATTGAGCCAGGCCATTTGCAGCAGTAATATTTTTTTCGCCAAATAATGTCTTTAAATACGAAAGCTTTGCGGGAGAATAAATTGCAGACTGAACTGCAAGAAAAAATGTTAAACCAAATGCAAACCAGAATTGTTTATAAAAATATAAAACCAATAATACAATAGAAAAAAACAACGCACCCCATGCAACGCTACGTATCACATATGGCTTCGGAAAACGGTTATTGATTTTTCCTGCTAATGAAAAACCAATCACGTAAGGCAAAATAATAAGCGAATTAACCAAAGCCGTTAGAACGACTTGTTCACTGCCTGAATAGGTTTTAAATATAATATTTTGTATTGTTATTTTATGCCCAAGATCAACAAAAGCATTTAAAATTAAAACGAAATAAAATGGTATGCTGCCTTTTTTCTTTAAAACATGGAACACGTATTCTTACCTTTTATTAAATGTATGACCAATTCTAAAAGCCAAACACAAAATAAAGCCAGCAAGAATCTACTGAAAAGATAACGAAATAAGAAGAAAGCTATTATATCTTTTTTATGTTGAAAATAAAATGTATTACTCTACTTCATTCAACATCAAAATCATCAATGCCTAACTCATCTCTCAAGAGGCGCACTTCCAGTTTCTCTTCTATTCTACGCCTAACATCCGTCGACTTGGCAAATAACAACTTATCATCCGATTCTGATTCCGACTCCTCGACAACACCCTCAACCTCATCAAATAGTTCAGGAGCAGCCTGCTCAGGAGCCGCATTATTTTTTAATGTTTCTGTGCTACGTAAACCCGCCATTTTCCTCACCTCATGCCTTGTACTTGCAAAATTTATGTAAGAAGCAGTATTGATTACTTTTTAATCATAGCTCAGTTTTCTATTGAACACCAGATATATGACAATTCGATGCACATTTTTGAAAATTTAGATTAACAATATGAAAAAATGTTTCCCTACACAAATATTATTTTTCATAAAAAGAAAAAATTATTATTATTCAAAGACTTATTAAAAAGCCCGAAAAACTTACCGACAAAAATTATTTTCTATTTTATTATGACTCCGAGCAATAAACCTCGAATGCTACAAACCTTAACAAAGTTTTATCTTCAACCACAGAACTCAATGATTGAGACATTGGTCTCACGATAGTCTCAAGTCTTTCGTCAGATACGCCTTTTGCTTTCAAAAGGTTTCTCACTGCATCAGCACGCATCAGAGCTAAAGAAGAAGTATTTTCACTTGAATCACTGTAACCCACTATCCCTAAAGGGTACTCAGGAAAAGCCAGTAACGTTCCAGCAATTCTTGCCAGTAACTGATGCGAGGCATCGCTAATTTCAGCACTTGCTTCACTAAAATAAATACGTTCAGGTATTGTAGCCGTCTTACATACTGTTCTGCTGTTCTCTTCAGACATTTCTTCCGCTTCCTCATCCATTGTTATAATTTTTTCTGATTGAGTTTCCTGTTGATTAACGGGGTCAGCATTCCGATTTTCACTCGTCTGATTTGTACTCGCTTGACTTGAAGAATCAGCCTGTACTATCAAAGACTGTTGTTTATGATGTCTCCCACCGATATAACGCCCTATCACAAAACTGGTAAACGATGAATTCTGACTATAAGCTTCATAATTTGCTCTGATAAACCATGGCCTGTTCTTAAAACGATACTGTATACCAACACCTGTACTTAAGTTCAACTCATCTCCCTCATCAATATTAAGTAGCACAGGCGAATTATTTGTTAATGTTTCATCCTGCCATACCGCACCGACTTTACCGTAAATATTAAACGGGTTATTTTCGGAAAAAAGAAAATATCCCAGAAAAAAGGAAGCTGCTTTATAAGCCAACTCTGGCTCTTCTGGTACTTGAACAGTATTATTATTTTTAAATGTTGCTTCACCTAAATCAGCATAACCAAATTCGTAAAACATGTGTGACCAAAAATGTTTACCCACAATAATTGAGTTGACGGTCGATGTATCGTCCTCCAGATTCCAGCCGTTAGAACTACCCTCAGGCTCAAGAAACGAAATACCACCCCCCAAACCAACATACCAGCAATCCTGAAACTCCGGATCCTGAATTCGGTTATAACCACAGTCAGAACTATGTGCCTGACTAAGACTACCAAGCAATAAAGAAGGGATTAAGATTACAGCTGTAACAACAATAGATTTGAACAAAACAAACGACCTTTTTTTATTTACTCTTCTTAATATATAAAACGATGTCAATAATAATAAACCAAATGGGTTAACTGCCCCTCCCCCACTTCCCGATGAAGTCGAGATTGATTCAGCACTGGTGTCTTCCAGAAAATCCAGTACAAAATTAAAGTTAGCGTCAGCTGGCTCATCTCTATCCAGAATTCTATCACCATCCGAATCCAGATCCAGAAAATTTGGAAAGCTATCACCATCTATATCTGCAAAGCCTTCAACTGAATCCAGTATTCCATCACCATCACTATCCAGATCAAAACGGTTTTCAAAACCATCACTATCAAAATCGTCAGTACCTTCAACGCTGTCAGGAATACCATCATTATCATCATCAGGGTCCAGATCATCCTCTAAACCATCCAGGTCAAAATCCAGAAAAGAGCCAAACTGACCAATAGCAAGATCGTTAGCGCCATCAATCAAGCCGTCCCCATCAACATCTGTCGTGCTATCTATAATGCCATCGTTATTGAGATCCAGATCTCCATCTTCGTTATAAATAAAACTACAGTCTATATCAAAAACACACTTATCATTTGGGTCTGATGTACTTGTATTGAATAGACCAGATTCAGTTTCTCTAAAATCATAAAGAGAAAAATCACTACCTAAGTCATTATCACTATCTTCTGGCTCTCTATCTGTCTCAAAACTAAAAGTTGTTCCATTATCCAGTATGGAATCATTACCAAAAACATTATTTATTGGAAAAAAACCAGACACCGAAACAGGGCCTAAGTCTGTTCCTTGGACAACATACTCTATCACATCAAATAAGCTGTCATTATCACTATCAAGGTCAAGAAAATCAGGAACACTATCTCCATCAATATCGACAACTTCATACCTATCGGCAATATCATTGTTATTAACATCTGTCTCACTTGTTTGAATAGCAATATCTACTGCATTGTCAATACCATTACCATCAGTATCAACATTCAATAGCCGTGGTATATCGTCTAACGAGTTTCTAGCTTCAATAATATCAGCAATTAAATCATTATCACTATCTTCATCCAGAAAATTATAATTACCATCACCATCCGGGTCGCAATCCAAGGCAACTAGTGAACTGGCAACACACCGAAACTCATCCCCGAATATTCCACATTCTGATCCAAGAGGTACTACCTGACAGTTTTCCTGAATATCAAGAATCGTGTCATTATCAGCATCCAGATCTAAATAACTGTCTATACCATCACCATCATGGTCTAACACATTGTCATCTATTTCGAAGATATCGGGTATAAGGTCGTTATCACTATCCGTATCCAGATAATCAGGATCATCTGCACCATCTGAATTCCTGTTAGTCGCTCTACCTTCTATAACATCAGAAATTCCATCGCCATCACTATCATATTGAATCTGAAGGTTAGTTTCTCTTAATACTCTTCCATCAGATAAAGTTACAGAATTAAAAGGAATGGTTAAATCTACAAAAAAGTCATCCGCATCATCATCATTGTCCAGCAACTCTAGAGTGTAAGTATAATTTGCACCAGGTGATGAACCTGTCACATTTGTTACAGCCAGAGTTGGTGCAACCGAATTATCTACAATATCACCTATATCAAAATCACTAACCTCTTCAGAAAACGCAATATCAACTGTCATCTGAGCAGGAGAATCTTCATATATAGCTGCGGAATAAGTACTTGTTACCAAATCAGGTGATACTGAAGTAAGAGGGTTTGCAAGGTTAGTCATTATAGAAATCGTTGGGGATATCTGATTAGTATCACAGATTGCATCCACAGCCTGATCAATATAACTATTCGATACAAAAGGTAATGCTGGATTTTGAAGATCACTATAATCAGGGGCAGTTATCAACCTGATAGTATCGTTAGCAATGAAAGAGTCAATTTGATCCTTAACAGCTTCATCATCTTCATTCTCAGGTGATAAATACTGATCTGTTGCCCTTCTTACCATAACAAGAATAACTTTGGTACCGCCAAAGAGTTCACTGATTGATTGAATACTATCTTCCCACGAGCTTGATGCAGGGTCAGGTAATTTTGTACCCAATACAATTAAAGCAGCTTGCAATTTATTATCTCTTCTACCATTAATCGAAAGATCTGAGTCACCTGGGTCACGATCAGTTAGTGAAATTGCCTCTAATAGATTAGCTGTAGCTTCATTTAAATCCCCATCGTCTATAGATGATGACTCCGGATCACCTGTAACTTTATAATTTGCTTTTAGGCTTTCAGGATCAGATTGATCAGCAGTAAAATTTTCTGTAATAGGCAATAATTGATCATCATATCCATCAGCCCAAGCTACAACACCTGCTTTTAAATCCAAAGCTAATAGATCAAGCGCATCACTCACCGAATATAAAAAGCTGACTGAAGCATTAAAATCCTCATCGTCTATTGCTGTATCGCCATCCTCACCTTCCGAATCATCATTCACCACCCATAAGTCCAGACTACCTGCACAGTCCTGTGCACTCACATCAAACGGTAACAACCAAAATACAAAAATAAGGCCTAAAACAAAACGATTTACTTTGGGGTACAACATTACCTGAATATCCTATCTACATAACCAGTCATTCTATATTTTCTTTTTATCGAAGTGATTCTCGCCAAACCACTTCATCATAGAATTCACCATTAACAAATGACCGGCGATTATACAGTAATAAAATTAAAAAAATACTCTTTTACGGCTATATATTGAGCACATTACTTTTCAGCTTCGTATTTTAGGAGTAGAATAATTCATTCCTTAGGGGTGGCTTTTGCCTGAGACGTAGTCGCATCGCATTTTGAATTGATCACATTACTGATTCTTAATGCGAATTGATTGATTGGTTAATTGTTGCGTATCACGAACCCTTGAACCTGATCCGGTTAATGCCGGCGTAGGAATAGGATCCAGACCAAGAAAGAAGTATTACAATTAATAGTACGTTTACAAACCTTAGTATACTTTTTTCTATTGTTATATTGCTCAAAAAAACATGCTCGAGCAAATAACAAAAAGCTCATCACGCATATCTGGTCACTGCTCCCTCCCGCGCTATTTACCCGATTATCTTAACAGCCTGACTATTCAAGCTGTTTTTATTGATACTGTTGTGACGTTTTCTAACACCTATATTAAGAGATAGATATGAACTCAAAACTCCCAAACCAGACCATTGCTTCAGACTCTGCGATAATCACCAGAGAACCTCTACCGGCTAGCAGAAAAGTTTATATTGAATCAAAAAACATACCTGATATTAAAGTACCCATGAGGGAAGTGGCATTAACCGACGGTAATAAAGTCTCTTTATACGATTGTTCTGGCCCTTATACCGATGCCATGGCAGAGATAGATGTTCACAAAGGTTTAAAAGATCTTCGCAGCCAATGGATAATAGAACGAGATGATACCGAAATCTATCAAGGTCGCGAACTGAATCCGTTAGATAATGGACATACAGACAAAAACAAGGCGTTTCAATTTTTTAATCAGGATTTACAACGCCAGCCCAGACGTGCCAAGAGTGGCTGTAATGTTTCACAAATGCATTATGCGAAAAAAGGGATTATCACTCCCGAAATGGAATTCATTGCCATTCGCGAGAATCAGCAAAGAGAAGCCTATAACAATGAATTTTCTACTAACGAACGCAATTCAAGACTTAAAGGCGACAACTTTGGTGCCTATCAACATGCAGTAAAACCCATAACAGCTGAATTTGTTCGCGATGAAGTTGCTCGTGGCCGTGCGATCATTCCATCCAATATCAACCATACTGAACTAGAACCTATGATTATTGGCCGAAACTTTCTGGTTAAAATCAATGCAAATATCGGCAACTCGGCACTAACATCAAGCATAGAAGAAGAAGTTGAAAAACTGGTCTGGTCTATCCGATGGGGTGGTGACACAGTAATGGATTTATCGACAGGAAAAAACATTCACGCAACCAGAGATTATATTATACGAAACTCTCCAGTCCCTATTGGTACTGTCCCCATTTATCAGGCGTTAGAAAAAGTCGGTGGCATTGCCGAAGATTTAAACTGGGAAATATTCAGGGACACGCTGATTGAACAGGCAGAACAAGGTGTCGATTATTTTACAATACATGCAGGCGTTTTATTACGTTATGTTCCACTCACAGCAAACAGGGTAACTGGTATTGTTTCTCGTGGTGGTTCTATTATGGCGAAGTGGTGTATCGCACACCACAAGGAAAATTTTCTTTATACGCATTTTGAAGATATCTGTGAAATCATGAAAGCTTATGACGTAAGCTTTTCACTGGGTGATGGTTTGCGACCTGGCTCTCTGGCAGATGCTAACGATGCTGCTCAATTTGGCGAACTGGAAACGCTGGGTGAGTTAACCAAAATTGCCTGGAAACACGACGTACAAACCATGATAGAAGGCCCTGGTCATGTTCCAATGCATCTGATCAAAGAGAATATGGAAAAACAACTGGACTGTTGCGATGAGGCACCGTTTTATACTTTAGGGCCATTAACAACAGATATCGCTCCTGGTTATGATCACTTTACCAGTGGCATCGGTGCGGCAATGATTGGATGGTATGGCTGCGCAATGCTATGTTATGTTACCCCTAAAGAACATCTTGGCTTACCTAATCGCGACGACGTTAAACAAGGCATTATCACTTATAAAATTGCAGCTCATGCGGCTGATGTTGCTAAGGGACATCCCGGTGCTCGCTACCGTGATGACCTTTTATCAAAGGCACGCTTTGAATTTCGCTGGGAAGACCAGTTTAATCTGGGGCTCGATCCGGATACAGCTCGCAGCTACCACGACGAAACCCTGCCTAAAGACTCTGCTAAAGTTGCCCACTTTTGTTCAATGTGCGGTCCCAAGTTTTGCTCAATGAAAATAAGCCGCGATGTTAGAGAATACTCGCAAGAACAACTCAAATCTTCACAACAAAACCTTACAGAGGAAGAGATAGAAAAAGGCATGCAGGAAAAGTCAAACGAATTCAAGCAAAGTGGCAGTGAGCTTTACGTCGATGTTTCTGAAGAGGCATAAGATAAATGACCATCAATAAGAGATTTATATGTCAACATCTGTAGCCATTATCGGGGCAGGAATAATGGGGCGTGTTGTCGCATGGCAACTGCTACGCCTCAATTACAACGTCTCTATATTTGACAAAGATACTCTGCTGTCAAATGCAACACAATCCACTTCTACGCCTTCCTCCTCCGCCTATACAGCAGCGGGAATGCTAGCGCCTTTTTGTGAGCTGGATACCTGCAATTCCGAAATCCTTTTTCAAGGCATGGAAAGTATTAAGCTATGGCACGATATTATTGCATCGCTCGATACTGATGTTGACTTTAGACCTGTAGGTAGCCTGGTTGTTGCGCATGAACAGGATATATCCGAGCTGCATCACTTCAAGCAAAAACTGGAATTCAAGCTGAAGCAAAAATTGGAACTACTCAAAAAGGAAAAGCTAAGCGCTATAGACAGTGAAATCACTAATCAATTTACTTCAGGTTTATTCTTTAAAGAAGAAGCATGCCTTTGCCCTCCACTTGTCATGGAAGCATTACAACAGCGGCTACTGGAAAATGGCGTTCAGTGGAAAACAGCAGCAATAGAGAACCTTACTTCACTAGACCTTCAGCAGTCTTCGGAACCAGAAAAGTTCGACTGGATATTCGATTGCAGAGGCCTGGGAGCAAAAAACAACATGCCAAATTTACGTGGTGTTAGAGGAGAGACCATTTTACTTCATGCCCCTGAAGTAAAACTAACCAAAATTGTCAGATTGATGCACCCGCGCTATAAACTCTATATTGTTCCACGAAAAAAACACCATTACATCATCGGCGCAACCGAAATTGAAAGCGAAGACTTAAAACCAATCACTGTCCATTCTGCACTTGAGCTACTTTCTGCTGTTTACAGCGTACATAAAGGCTTTGCAGAAGCTAGCATAATTTCCATGCAACAAAATTGCAGACCAGCCTTACCAGACAACCAACCCGAAATAACTCAAGAAGATAATATTATTCGAATTAATGGCTTGTACCGTCACGGTATATTATTGGCACCCTATCTTGCACACCAGGCCATTCAACTCATCCAACAAAAACCAAAATTTTTAAATTCAGATAAAGCAGAAACATTGAATCGATATGACACAAGCATCGAATACAGTTGAAATTATTTTTAACGGAAAGACCCAACACGTTGAAAATGGTCTACCCCTAACAGACTTTTTAGAGCAATTCGCTACAACTAAAGATTTTGCACTAGCTATTAATGAAAGCTTTGTACCTAAAAGCTATTATGCACAAATTAGAATTCATAACGGGGATAATATTGAATTACTTACACCCATGCAGGGCGGTTAGTTAATTAAAAAGAGAGTGAACTAGAAAAGTGAATCTTAAGGCATACAAACTGTTAAAAAAGATCAGTTAAATTCATTATGAACAAACCTCTAACAAACAAAAACCCTACTCAAGAAAACGATAACTGGTTTATTGAAAATACTGAACTTGAGAGCCGTTTATTAATTGGTACAGCGCTCTACCCATCTCCAGCAATCATGCAGCAATCCATTCTCACCTCGGGTAGTAATATTGCAACTGTCTCTATCAGACGACAATCTCCTGAATCAGGCGGCGGCAATGAATTCTGGGACTTACTAAAATCATTAGACATCAATATATTACCAAACACTGCCGGCTGCCATAGCGCAAAAGAGGCAATTGTCACTGCACAAATGGCCAGAGAACTTTTTGATACACGCTGGATAAAGCTTGAAGTCATCGGTGATGAATACAACTTACAACCCGATCCATTTGCTCTACTTGAAGCAACAAAAGAGCTTATTAGCCAGGGATTTCTGGTTTTTCCTTATTGCACCGATGACCTGGTACTTTGTGAAAAACTGGTAGAAGCAGGCTGTAAAATCATCATGCCCTGGGGAGCACCAATTGGAACTGGCAAAGGTTTGATCAACCCCTATGCACTTAGTGTTTTAAGAGAACGTCTAACAGATATACTATTGATTGTGGATGCAGGCATTGGTGCGCCGTCGCATGCTGTTCAAGCTATGGAATATGGCTATGATGCTGTACTTCTTAACACAGCCATTGCCAATGCTATAGACCCTGTTACTATGGCAGACGCTTTTAAACACGCCATTGTCTCTGGAAGAAAAGCCTATAAAGCGGGCCTAATACAAAAAAGAGATTTAGCCAAACCAAGCACACCAACCATTGGCAAGCCCTTTTGGCATCAGTAGATAGAACCTAAACGTGCTTATTAATCGAAATAGTAGTTCAGCGAAAACTCCCACAATCCTCACCATTGGAGGCAGTGACAGCTCCGGGCTTGCTGGTATTCAGGCAGATAACCGTGTATTAAATGCATTGAATATACATAGCTGTAATGTTATTAGCGCTGTCACTGCACAGAATAATCAACAGTTTATTAGTATAAACCCTGTATCTGAAACCATTTTCAAAGAACAACTTCACGCCTGCCAGGACTTTAAAATAAACACTATCAAAGTCGGGTTATTGACAACAAAAGAACAAGTTCAAATTATCATAAACAACAAAAATCCTGGCCAATTTTTAATTTGGGACCCTGTACTGAAAAGCACAAGCAATCAAAACTTTCTTCAAAGTATTAACATTGACACACTCAAACAACTGGTTTCATACACAGATTTAATAACACCTAATATTGAAGAAGCAGAAATACTGTGTGGTAAAAAAATAAATAATAATAAAGACATTATTGATGCCGCTAATCAGCTACTGCTTATGGGCGCAAAAGCTGTTTTAATCACTGGTGGCATTCAAAATAACAGCAGTACTATCAACACTGACTGCTCGGATTTTTTTATTGTAAAAAACAGCTTCAAAAATAAAAGCTCCATTTCGTTTTGGTTATCCAGCCCTACCATTAACACAAAGAACACCAGAGGAACGGGCTGCTGCCTGGCATCTCTCTGTGCCACGGCTATAGAAAAAGGTTATTTTACTGAAGATGCTGTAGTCTTTGCTAAATCAGCAATGAATAGCGGGCTTGAAAACAGTTACTCATTGATCAATAAAACCAGTACTGAAGAAAAAGGCAGTATTAACTTAACCAGACAATCGATTAATGAAAAACATTTGCCTTCATTAATACAACCGCATCAAAATGAATTAGACATAAACACTTTAAAAGCAACAATCGTTTCACCTCCCTGCACTCTACCCAGCGGTAACAAAAAATCGTTAGGGCTTTACCCGGTTGTCGATAGTGCACAATGGGTAAAACGACTTATCGATACTGGTGTAACGACTCTACAAGTAAGAATCAAAGATAAACAAGGGACAGCACTTAAAAATGAAATAGCTGAGTGTATTCGGCTTGCCACAGAGGCTGATTGCCGCCTTTTTATCAATGACTACTGGGAACTGGCTATTGAGCTTAACGCTTATGGGATTCATCTTGGCCAGGAAGACCTGGATAATTGTGATTTTGATCGAATAAAAAAATCAGGACTGCGTCTTGGAATAAGTTCTCACTGCTACTATGAGGTAGCACGAGCTTTAACACTTAAACCATCTTACATTGCATGCGGCCCTATTTATGCAACCGACTCAAAAGTCATGCCCTGGGAACTGATAGGGTTGGAATTTTTAAGCTACTGGAATACTATTTTATCGCTCCCTGTAGTAGCGATTGGCGGCATAAATGCCCATAACATTTCTGACGTAATCAATTGTAATGTTGATGGAATCGCAATGATTAGCGCAATCACTCGAGCAGAAGACCCGGAAACACAAGCTCAACATTTTATTAAACAAGTCTCGCAAAAAAGCGACTGACTTTTTTTGTTATGACTTTATTTTCAGAAAAAGAATTTATACGTTATCAACGACATTTTCAGTTGCCTCAATTTGGGACTGAAGGGCAGATAAAATTAAAAAATTCCCGCATAGCAATTGTTGGTTGTGGTGGATTGGGTTCTCCTGTCAGTTTATATCTAGCGGCTGCCGGAGTTGGAAGCATCACTTTAATCGATGGAGACACCGTAGAATTATCCAATCTGCAACGACAAATCGCTTTTAATGAACATGATCTTGGTCAATCAAAAGCAGAAATTTGTAAAAAGCGCCTGGAACAATTAAATAGCAGCATAGAAATCATTGCCAAAAAAGTTTATCTAAAAAAAGATAATATCGGTGAGCATATCAAAAACCATGATTTGGTGTTAGATTGTTGTGACAACATGGCCACACGCTACGCCATCAATGACTACTGCTACCAACAATCCATACCCTGGATCTACGCAAGTATCTTCCAGTTTTCTGGTCAATGTGCCCTGTTCAAAAACAATGACCGTATTGAAAAAAATAATACCGCCTGCTTTCGTTGTATTTTTCCAGATACAACAAGTGATCTTCAAGATTGTAATACAGCTGGCGTAATTGGTGTTTTACCCGGTATAGTAGGATGCATACAGGCAAACGAAGCAATCAAATACCTGGCTGCAATAACAAATGAGACCGATCAAATACTTCATTTAATCGAAACACTCCCACTCAATATTAGAAATATATCACTACAAAAAAACCCTGAATGCTGCTGCAATCACGATGACTTCCCGGAAGGCAACCTCTCTAATAAAACGTTAGAGTGCAATACCACAAACCATTTCCCAAATGAATGGCGTATCAAAACAGAAGAGTTTAATGCTATGCTCAATAATCACAACATTCAACTCATTGATGTGCGTTCAGCAGCAGAGCATGCTGCATACAACATTGGCGGTGAGAATATTGAGCTAGGGCATATTCTCCAAAACCCTTCTTCAATCACCAAGGGTAAGACGAATAATTCCAAACAAAAAATTCTGGTTTACTGCCTAAGCGGCAACAGAAGTCAGACAGCCGTTTCAATGCTTAGAGAAAACGATTACGAAGCTTTCAGTCTTTGTGGCGGAATAATGGAACTCCTGAAACAAAAAACCAGCCTAAGCCATTGATTTTTATAAATTTAATTATTTTTATATTAAATTGGCAATTTTCTGACTATTGACTATTCTTATTCGTAAGGCTCAAACCTAATAATAATTAGAGCCTTTAATGATATTCACTACCACTTCATCACTTTTTTGGCTCTACAAAGCGATACCATAAGATACCTAATATCTCGTGCATCGCTACACTCGAAGCGTTTAAAGATGATGCTGATGGTGGCAACCATTTACCCATCCCATCAATCTTCATTGATGAGGCCATTTCTGTTGGTGCCGGAATTACATTTGAAAAACCTGCTTTCTCAAAAAGCCTGACTGAACGTTGCATATGATAAGAGTGCGTCACAAGTAAAATATCCTTATATCCTTCTTGTATCAGTATATCTGCAGCAAAAGTAGCATTTTCCCACGTTGTTCTGCTCTTACTTTCCTTCCACCTTACTTCTTGCCCAAAGCGCTGGGCGTAATGAGCCATAATCTCTGCATGCTTACGCTTATAATTAAGCAATGCGCCACCTGTGGTCATTATGGGTATACCTGTCTGTTGAGATATCCATATAGCGTAATTCATTCGCCTTATAGCATTAGAATTTAAATCAGGCTCATCATATTCAAAAGCGTTTTCATAATGCCCGGCACCTAGAACAACAATTGCAAGCCCCTGTCTTTCCTTGAACGTATCTATAGATGATGGCTCCAGATACTCATATTTTTCAACCAATCTCGTTAACTGGTAGGCTACTTCCGGTGTCGACAGAAGCACCAACGAGAAAATCCCAAAAAAGGCGATACAAAAGCCGGTTTTTTTATAACGCAGCATAACCAGCAGCCCCAAGGCAATCAAAGCCGCATTAAGTAAAGGGGGCAATAACCACATTTTTAGCAAGTATCTGTAGAGCATAATCAGGCTTTCAATTCCATCATTTTCCAAAGAAAGAATAAGCCGTGGTTTCTCGGCTTAATAATCACTAGATCAAAACTAGCAGAATTTAATCAGTTCGAGGTATTCTTTCAGTTTGCATTACGCCATATAAACACTATTTACGCTATACCAATTAATCGCCACAATTGATTCACCTGATATGACACACGATTACAACCCAAAGAATATAGAACCCAGCGCGCAAGCATTCTGGCAAAACGAACAAAGTTTCAAAGCGTTGGAAAATCACGATCAAGAAAAGTTTTACTGCCTTGCCATGTTTCCCTATCCAAGTGGTAAATTGCATATGGGGCACGTTAGAAACTATACGATTACTGATGTAATAGCCCGCTATCAGAAAATGCTGGGTAAAAACGTTTTGCACCCAATGGGCTGGGATGCATTTGGCCTTCCTGCGGAAAATGCCGCAATACAGAATAAAACCGCTCCAGCAAAGTGGACCTATAAAAACATTGACTACATGAAACAACAGCTTGCTTCATTGGGTTTTGGTTTTGACTGGTCTCGAGAATTGGCAACCTGCCAGCCCGATTATTACAAATGGGAACAATGGTTCTTTACGCGCTTGTATGAAAAAGGTCTTGTCTATAAAAAAATGGCAACCGTCAACTGGGACCCTGTCGATTGCACTGTACTTGCCAATGAGCAAGTTATCGATGGCAAAGGCTGGCGTTCTGGCGCAACTGTTGAACGAAAAGAAATTCCTCAATGGTTTATAAAAATCACAGATTATGCCGAAGAACTACTCAAGGACCTCGATGAACTCGATGAATGGCCCGAGCAAGTTCGCGCCATGCAAAAAAACTGGATTGGCAAAAGTCATGGAGCCGAGATTACGTTTAGCATTAATTCCGGTCAATACAGTTTTGAAGACCTGAATGTTTATACTACTCGCCCCGATACCTTAATGGGAGCTACTTACGTCAGTATTGCTGCCGAACACCCAATAGCGCTCACGTTAGCTTCAGATAATAATACCATCCAGGAATTCATCAATAACTGCAAAGCGCAATCTGTGGCAGAAGCCGACATGGCAACCATGGAAAAGAAAGGCATGAATACAGGGCTTACTGTTATTCACCCATTGAACGGTAAAGAGCTTCCTCTATGGATCGCTAACTATGTTCTTATGGATTATGGCTCTGGCGCTGTCATGGCAGTACCCGCTCACGATGAGCGAGACTTCGCTTTTGCAAAGACCTACAATTTACCGATTGAACAAGTGATTGAAAGTAATCAGCCTGATGAATCATTCAATTTAAATGATTGGCAAGCCTGGTACGCAAGAAAAACCGACACTAGAACAATTAACTCGAACGAATTTAATGATCTGGATTTTATTCAGGCATGCGATGCAATAACCGGAAAATTGGAAGCGTTAGATAAAGGTAAGAAAACTGTTAACTTCAGGTTACGCGACTGGGGCGTTTCTCGACAACGTTACTGGGGCACTCCTATTCCGATGTTTAACTTACCAGAAGGTGGCGAAATTCCAGTCCCCTTGGAAAGACTTCCTGTTTTACTTCCGGAAGACGTCGAAATGGATGGTGTTCAGTCACCAATAAAAAGTGATCCTGAGTGGCGAAAAACAGAGTGGCAAGGAAAGCCTGTGGAGTATGAAACCGATACTTTCGATACCTTTATGGAATCCAGCTGGTATTACGCTCGCTTCACCTGCCCAGACTTTAGCAAAGGTATTCTTGACCCGGATAGAGCCAACTACTGGCTTCCTGTCGATCAATATGTTGGTGGTATTGAACACGCCATACTACATTTGTTATATGCTCGTTTTTTCCATAAACTTTTACGTGATGAAGGGTATGTATCGTCTAACGAACCCTTCAAACGATTACTTTGCCAGGGTATGGTACTTGCCGAGTCCTTCTATCAAACACGAGAAGACGGCGGAAAAACATGGTATTCACCTTCGGACGTTATTTTTGAACGTAACGATAAAGGCAAAATTATTTCTGCCCGTCTGACATCAACAGGAGAATCTGTTGAGATTGGTGGCATGACAAAAATGTCCAAATCAAAAAATAATGGTGTGGATCCGCAAACGGCTATTGATCAATACGGTGCAGATACAGTCCGGGTATTCACTATGTTTGCAGCCCCCCCGGAACAAACACTTGAATGGAATGATGATGGCGTTTCGGGCGCTCAGCGTTTTCTAAAACGTTTGTGGTCACTTTGCAGCGAGCAATCGGAAACTATTCAACAGGGGCAATCCTCTCTTGATAATAACGGATTAATCACTGAAAAAGATCTGGATAATCAGTCTGCCGAAACCCGCCACAATATTCATACAACACTAACCAAGGCACTGAATGATTTTGAAAAAAGCCAGTTTAATACAGTTATTGCCGGCTGCATGAGCATGCTGAACTTCCTGAGTAAAGAAACCAATCCTAACGTTTTAGCTGAAGGGACAAATATACTTTTGCGCTTGCTATCGCCTATTGCTCCTCATATATGCCATACATTATGGCAACAATTGAATTTTGGTGACGATATTCTTACTGCAAACTGGCCAATCACTGATAAGGATGCTCTAACCAAATCCAGTATAGAAATTGCCATACAAGTTAATGGCAAAATTCGTTCAAAAATTCAGGTAGCGGTAGACTGTAGTAAAGATGACATTGAAAAGACAGCCATTGAGCAAGAAAATGTACAAAAATTCATTGAAGGAAAAACAATACGAAAAGTTATCGTCATCCCTGAAAAATTAGTTAATATAGTTGCCAATTAATCTTGACCAGGACAACTTGTCAATTTGTGTTTATCTATGAATTTTAAAACTCAGTTTATCAACCCGCTTTTTGTTCTATTAAGCTTGTTAATCATACAAAGCTGTGGATATCAATTACAAAAACCACTGGTAATTGATGATCAGTACCTGCCTGTTTTTGTACCAGGGAATAATGAGCTCAGTTTTGCATTACGTAGTAATCTTGAATCTCAGGGAATAACCACTACAAGCTCTTCAAATAATGCCGGTAGTACGGCTGAATTAACCAGTAATAGTAATGATGCCCGAGGTATTACACTGGCACAGGATGGCCTGATAGCTGAAACACAGTTATTCAAATCCGGTTTATTTAAATGGTACAGTAGTAATCAAGTCTTTGTAGAACAGACTGAACTAAGCAGTGAAAGAATTCAAACCATCAACGCTGACATACCCAATGCAATGAAAAAGGAACGCCAGACAATTATTAAAAATATCAATAATGCATTGGCCAGACAAGCTATACAGCTAATGAAAACATTTAATCCCGAACCTTCAACCGACCAATAATTTATTTACCTTGCAGATATACTTTAACCAATTAGAAAAACAGCTCAACTCACTTTCTCCTGCTTACCTTGTAGCAAGTGACGATATTTTGCTACAACAAGACGCTTGCGATTCAATAAAAAAAGCAGCCAAATCCCAGGGTTATGAAGAGGTTGAACGCCACCATGTTGAAAAAAATTTCGACTGGAATACCTGGTCTGGTGACAGTTCTGCTCTTTCTCTATTTGCTAATCTCCGCGTTATTCAACTAACACTTAGCTCTAGCAAAATTGGTACCGAAGGAAGCAATGCCATACAGGCATTTCTGGAGCACCAATCAGATGATACCATTCTACTGATTAGTTCACCTCGTATTGAAGGTAAGCCCAAATGGGTAAAAGCTCTATCTGAGCAAGGGACTTATGTTCCTGTTTATCCTTTGGAACCTGATCAACTCCCACAATGGTTACAACAACGGGCAAAACGATTCAATTTTTCCTTGACACCTGATGCCGCAAGATCACTTGCCGAAAAAGTGGAAGGTAATCTTATGTCTGCTGTTCAGGAACTGGAAAAACTCTCCCTGCTCCACGAAGAAGGAACAATTATCGATGCAGAATCAATAGAAAGCAGTGTTTCTGATAATGCACGATTTTCTGTTTTTTCAATGCTGGATCATGTTATGGCTGGCAATGCGATTGCGGGATGTAGAGCACTTCGCCATATTCGAGAAGAAGGAGAAGAGCCTTTAGCTATTGTCGGTGCAACCGCTTACCAGTTACGCAATCTGATTACATTAAAGAAATTTCAACAAGAAAACAATCTTGGCAAAGGCTATAGCAGTTTGCGCATTATTCAGAAAAGGCAACATGTTATAACAAAAGCCTTAAGCCGCCTTAACGAAACCAATTTAAAACACTGTTTACAATTAGCCGAAAAAGCAGACCAAATGAGTAAGCGAAGCGAAAAACAATTGGCATGGAATACGCTAGAAAGTATTTTATTGATACTGAGTGGCAAAAAATTAATTCTGGATGAAGAAAAAAGTTCAGCGCAACACTTTCCCTTTAATCACTTTTTAAATTCGCAATAGCTATTAAAAATCATTTAATTATTTTATTCAGGTAACCATTTATACCTGTATAAAAACATATTATCAAAGGCAATTTAGGTATGACTTATTCTGAAGACTATTTCAAGCGTGCTCAACTTACTATACCTGGCGGTGTCAACTCACCTGTTCGTGCATTTAAAGCTGTTGGTGGAACACCGCGCTTTATACAGTCTGCAAGTGGTGCCTATATAACTGATGTTGATGGAAAACAATATATTGATTATGTTCTTTCATGGGGTCCAATGCTTTGCGGTCATTCTCATCCTGCTATAAAAGAAGCCGTTATAAAAGCCGCTGAAAATGGTTTGAGTTTTGGTGCGCCTACGGAACAGGAAACCATTCTTGCTGAAAAAATTATCGAACTCATACCTTCAGTCGAAATGATCCGAATGGTCAGCTCAGGAACTGAAGCAACCATGAGTGCAATTCGTCTTGCAAGAGGCTTTACCAGCAGGGATAAAATTATAAAGTTTGAAGGTTGTTATCATGGCCACTCGGACTCACTGTTAGTCAAAGCAGGCTCTGGCGCCCTGACTTTTGGTGTACCCAGCTCACCCGGTGTCCCCGAAGCGTTGGCGCAACATACCATTACACTTGAATACAATAATATAGAACAGGTAAAGGCAACATTTGATGAAATCGGTAACGAAATCGCTGCTATTATCGTAGAGCCTGTTGCTGGGAATATGAACTGCATCCCCCCTGTACCGGGTTTTTTAGAAATATTACGAAGCTGCTGTGACCAGCACAGCGCTGTACTTATCTTCGATGAAGTCATGACAGGTTTTAGAGTAAGCAAGGGTGGCGCACAGGAACACTATAATGTGAAACCCGACCTTACTACACTGGGTAAAGTCATTGGTGGAGGCATGCCTGTCGGTGCATTTGGTGGCAAAAAAGAAATTATGCAACAACTGGCGCCGCTTGGCCCTGTTTATCAGGCTGGTACACTTTCTGGCAACCCGATCGCGATGGCTGCCGGCTTAGCCATAATGGAACTGTTAGAAAAAGATGGCTTTTATGACCCTGTATTCTCGGCGACAGAACAACTGGTTAACGGATTACAAGAGCTCGCAAATCGAATTTCAATTCCATTCACAACAAACCATGCAGGCTCTATGTTCGGTTTTTTCTTTACCGAAGAAGAAAAAGTAACCGGCTACCAGCAAGTCATGAGTGGCAATACCGAACGCTTTAATGCGTTCTTCCACTTAATGCTGGAAGAGGGGGTTTACTTTGCACCTGCTTGTTTTGAAGCAGGATTTGTATCGAGCAGTCACACCAGCGAGGTTATTGATGCCACCCTTCAAAAAGCTGAAAAAGCATTTAAGCAACTTGTTTAATTATTTAGATTAAAGCTTAATACAACAAATCGTAATTGATCGACTTAAAAGTTAAAAGCTATCAGCTGCCAATAATACCGCCGTCCTTTCGTCTTACAACTAACGTACAATCTCTTGGGACAGTTTTACCATCATCTGGCGCTGGAAAGCTCGTGACTTCAGGATTGCCATTTCCAGGATGCTGAACATTAACAAATAGAGTACGTCGATCCGGTGTAGTCGTTAGTCCGGTAATCTCACAATCTTTCACCCCAACAAGCAAGCGCGATAGCTCACCGGTAGCCGTATCCGCTACGATCAATTGATCAGGTTTGCCTTCAAACTGTGGACCATCTGTGCAAATAAATAACCTGCCATCAGGATCTGCCCACAAGCCATCCGGGCTTCCAAAGCTTTCTTCTGTCTCATAGATATCTTCACAGACCAGAAAATGATCCCATTTAAAACGGGTACCCAAATAGTCATTCTCTTCCTGCCAACGAATGATCTGACCATACGGATTAGGGGCAACAGGATTTGCAGGATCTGGTTGCTCTCGCTTTGTATTATTGGTAAGTGTGCAGTATACATCGCCATTTGGAGCCACTGTGACCCATTCCGGACGATCCATTGGCGTTGCGCCCACTAATGTTGCCGCTACTCGCGCATGAACCAGAATATCTGCCTGATCATCAAACGATTCGGCTAGTACAGGATTATTAATAGTCAGCGGTAACCATTCACCAATCCCGCCGTCATCAAACCTTGCCACATAGAGAATGCCTTCATCTAACGGGCTAATACCAGCATCACGCATCTCGCGCCAATTTCCCTGTGATACAAATTTGTAAATGAATTCAAAGCGCTGGTCATCACCCATGTAAACCACAATTCGCCCGTCAGCACCTTCAACCACGGTAGCACCTTCGTGCTTAAAGCGACCCAAAGCACTGCGTTTTAATGGAGTGAACGTAGGATTTTTGGGATCAATTTCAACAACCCAGCCAAAGCGATTGGATTCATTGGCATAATCTTCGTTAGACAGATCAAAACGCGGATCAAACTTGTGCCAGTCATAGTAACTTCCATCAGCATTAAGGTCGTACCGCTGTTGCGATTCGCTGGAAACAAACGAAGAACTACCACCAAAATAGAAATTGAAATTCTCTTCGCAAGTAAGAAATGTACCCCATGGTGTCTGCCCATTAGCACAGTTATTTAACGTTCCCATGACTGGATTTTTAGCTCTGTTTGTTACTAACGCATGTCCAGCGACAGGGCCAGTCATAAGCATTTCGGTATTGACATGAATACGTCGGGTGTATTTGGAATTCGGCACCTGGCGCCATTCACCATCGATCTCCTGAATTTCAATTACCGATACTCCATGAGCATGTTGTGAAGCCAATACTTCTTCATATTCTGTGGGATGGGCTTTTCCTAACACATGCCAATTGTTGCCATACTCATGATTGAGCGCCAGCAGGCCATGACGTCCATCCTGAGACAATGGGAAATACGTCATACCATCATGCCCTATCCCTACCTGTTGTTCCTGTGCTTTAGCGGTAGGCGGCCACTTCCAGACGGGCTCAGCCGAAGATAAAGGCTCACCCCATGGTAAGAATATCTGGTATTCGTATTCATCGGCGATTACGACACTCTTTCCATCAGCAGCTTTTCTGGGTACAGGAGTAAAACCTACTCGCGATGCCGAAAACGCCAGATTCTGAACTGTAGAACATCCTGCAAGGTAACCCACAGCCGTGGCCAAAGTACCCTTTAGAAGCACTCGGCGATTAATTTTTCCATCCATTACTATCTCTCAGATTCTGGAAATCAAAATGATTAAATGAGCATCTGATTTTACTGATTGAAAGTAAGAAAGTCGAATATCCAATATTATGCGATCCAGAGAAAGCAAATAACGATAATCATAGAGTAATAATCATCTGATAAAGTTAACCGTTTTCGTTTTTCTTTATTGTCTGGATATATTAATCAAACTGGTAACGGGCAGAAAATCGAATAGTACGTGGTTCAATAATATGAAAATGAATATCTTCAGCGCCTGTCAACTCTGAACCTAGCTGCGATTCATAAAAATAATCAATATCATGATCATCACTATCTAACAAATTTAATATATCAGCATTCAATGACCAGTTATCAATATCATACCCTATTCTTAAGTTCGTAACTGTACTGGAATCTGACTCTACAGAGCCATCTTCTATTAAAGGGCGCTCTCCAAAATAGCGCAAACGTAAACTTCCTGACCAACCATTCACATCATCAACACTTATTCCGGCTTGCACAACCTCATCAATGGCTCCAGGTATTTCTTTGCTATCAGATGCAACATCGGTAAATTCTGCATCAGACACTGAATACTCAACATCAACCAGCCAATTTTCGAGAAAACGATAATAAACACTCAGTTCCAGACCTTTGCGTTTAGAACCATCGCTTGCTTCGGTATTACCAGCATCACCAACAAAGAGCAACTCACTATCAAGCTCCAATTGCCATAAAGCTAAAGCCAGATTTCCTTTATTTTTCCAGTTTTTACGTATACCCCATTCATAACCAAATGAACGAACTAACGGATCTACCTGATTGACAGAAGCGCCATCCACAGGATCAATCGTAATTGTAGTACCACGCGCATCATTGGAATGAAAGCCTTGACCGGCTGCCAGATAAGTTTCTACCGAATCTGTCAATTGGTAAGCAAGATTGGCCTTTATAGAAACAATACCATCATCATTAGTTCCACTGTTAGGCGTTAGATCATTACCAAAACGATTAATACCGGCCTTATCTTCCACATCAAAATGAAAGTAATCGTACCGACTGCCCAACCTGCCTGATAAACGCTTTGTCCATTGCCATGATGCCTCAAAAAACAAACCTGCACTCGCCTCTTCTACGCTGTCTAAACGCGTCACACCCGTTCTACGTCGGTTACTGGAACTGAATAAACCCACATCCGATATATCATCATAACGCCATTCCAGCCCCACTCTGGTTTTAATCGGATGCCAGGGATTTGTACTGGGTTTATCTTTATGATCATGCGTATAAGTTGAGTGGCCTCCATAAATCCAGCGTTCATCAAGCTGCTCAAACTGATCACCATTTACCGGATCATCCAGAAAGTAGGTAAAATTGGACCACAGTGTTAGTTCGGATTTAATGGCATAAAGGTTTGCATCGATATGATTATTGTGCCAATTAACATTCAAACTGTAACGACTGGATTCTCCCCCCAGGCTGGTATCCAACGAACCCAGCTCACTAATCAAGCCCGAATCAACTGCGCGCTGAGGAATTTGATCAGCGGAATTCCATTGATTGTCGTAGGCCATAAAGGTCATTGCAAGATGCCCTCCTCTCCAATCAATTATACGCTTAAGTAACGCATTCACCTTTTCCATATCTTCCGAGATATCTTCCCACGGGCCATCATAACGATTAAGCTCTAACGCATAGATCCAGTCAGCAGAATCAGAACGCATGGAGTTTGCGACAACAAAGCGATAAAAATCGTCCTCCCCTGCCGTAAACTCTGTAAAGCCATTATCCAGTTGATTAGCTGTCAGCATGTGAGCGCTGCCAGCACCACTAAAATCAGAAACATCGGCATAATAAGCGCCCTTTTTATAGTTAATCTTGTCAATGACTTCAGGAATAATAAAGTTTAAATCTGTATAACCCTGACCATGACCATGAGTCCGCATATTAATTGGCATGCCATCAATGAATGTCGCAAAATCAGTACCATGATCCAGATTAAATCCACGCAAGAACATCTGGTTAGATTTACCTGTACCGCTGTGTTGTGTAATCACCATGCCCGGTATCAGCTCTAATATATCTCCTGTTCTTAGACGAGGCCTTGAATCAATATCCTGCTGATTAATAATACCTTCCGAAGCAGATATTGAGACACCTGGTTTTGTATAAATCTTGCCTTCAACCAGAACTTCCGCTAAATGCGCAGAAACTAATGGTGATAATAATAAAACCCAAATTGATATAAAAAGCCGTGCATCCATAGAAATTTTCTAAATAATATTGTTGAAAAAAGAGAAGCCTAACATATAACATCTGGCAAGATAACCTTGAAAAATAATTAGACTCATATGAACTTACCCTAAGGAAAGAAATTGAATAACAGACCTCATCTGATAAAATAAACTCGTTATTTTATCGTCCTGGCAATAAACAAAAAACATGTTGTGCTAATAAATGTTTGACCCTTCCTACTGGCCTTTTTTCTTTGTTTCTATTTTAGGCGCCATTGTAGCCAACGCCACAGGAGCGGGTGGCGGCATTGTGTTTGTTCCTGCGTTTACTATAGCCGGTCTCGACCAGCAATCGATTATAGCCACCAGCTTTGCCATTCAATGTTTTGGCATGACTGCAGGTATGACTGCATGGCATAGATACTCTAACAAAAAAGCTGTGTATAAAGAATGGAAACCATGGGGGAACTATAAAAACTGGACAATCAGGTTTGCTATACCTTCTATTATAGGTATCGTTATTGGCCAGTATCTTTTCAAACCTCAGTCGATTGAACAGATAAACATTATTTTTAAAAGTTTTTCTTTTTTATTTGGCTTGGCAATTCTAGCGACATGCATGACATTTCTTGCTGCCAATCAACACAACCTCTCTACAGAATCCATACTCACAAGAAGAAAGTGGGTAAAACAATTAGCACTGCCAATTGGTTTTATTGGCGGCTTAATAACCGCATGGCTTTCTATCGGTGTCGGTGAACTGGTAGCAGTGCTACTGATCATCCTTCGTTTTCCCATAGCAATGGCAATCACTGTAGCGGTATCAGTAAGTGCAATATCCGTTTGGGTAGGCATTCAATACCACTTATGGATTACAAATACTATAGAGTACAAAGTACTGGTCTTTGCAGCACCAGCAGCAGTTATAGGCGGCACCGTCGCAAAATACCTGGCCAATGCTATGCCACCCGTATGGTTAAAAGGTTTTATAGGATGCTGGATATTGATAAGTGCGATTTTGGTTTAAGCTATTTGCAAAGAAAAGGTTAGAGAGAATGCGTTTGCCATTTTTCAACGGCGAAATTTTTAATAAGCAGTTGTATAACAAAAACTTAACATTGAATAGCTAGCATAGAAATATACGGCGTAACGCCGCTTTTTTCAGAGCATTACAGGAATAAAGGTTGATAAGTGGTTTATTATTGGGTATTTTTTGAAAATGAAAACTTTAATGAATGAAATATACGGTTTGAGGAACAAATTTTTTCGCCGTAGAATTAGCTGTTATGAGCCTTGGGGAAACCTTATTATGAAAATTAGCGTTTTAGTCCTATGCTTTTTATCAATGACCTGTGTCGCCAATCAATTGGATGTGGCAGCTGCGGACAGAGTGGCTAACATATTCGCACCATCTGAGTTTGAGCTAGAGGGTATTCGGAAGAGTGTCGTAGCTTATCAGATACAACGATCCCCTGAAATGGCAGAGCATCAAGATTTCATTTTATCTTTATACGAAAAATATTTCACAAGGAAAGAGCTTCTGGTTGGATTTGCAGCGCTCTATGAAAAACACTTTTCAGTTGATGAGCTAGAATCCATCGCAGACTTTTATTCCACATCTGCCGGCAAAAAGCTATTAGCTAAAAAAACAATTTTTGACCAAGAAAGAGATGGGGTGTTTGCTGAACGCTTCGAGGCAATGGCACCGAAAATAAAGAAAGAAATTTCCGACTATTTCAAGAGGAAGTCGAAAAAGGCTCATAACCAGTCAAGTAACACGGACGGCTTAGACGCCGCCGGTTCTTGAGGCGTTATGTGTTACTAAGGGCAGTGCCATGAATAAGAACGCTTTCAATTATTTTGAATCGTTATCTAAGTACAACATTTGGATGAATCAAAAGTTATACTCTGTATGCGACAGTTTAAGTGACGACACACGAAAGAAAGATATGGGAGCATTTTTCGGGTCAATTCATAGTACGCTTGACCATATCTTGTACGGAGACAAAGCATGGCTTGAGCGTCTTAGAGATAAATCTTTTACCCCTAGGGATATTAATGAAAACTTACACCAAGATTGGGAAGCGTTGAAAAAAGACCGTTTTCAAACAGATAATGAGATAGATGTTTGGGTTCACACTCTAACTGAAGAGTCGATGGATAGCATTTTTACATATACGAGTAACGTAGATAAAAGAGAACGTTCGGTTCCCACAATGCTCCTTATTCAGCATCTCTTTAATCATCAGACACATCACAGAGGGCAGTTGACAACGTTACTATCTCAGCTTGGCATTGAGTATGGTTCAACAGATCTTCCTTTTATGCCGAGTCTATGCGAGGAAAACACATAACAAGTGACTATGGTTGCAAGCCCTGATTTTAGACCCTAGTTTCATCCCAATACGTGTTGTTTTTAACCATGGTATTTAGGATAGTCAGTTGTTTTCTCATACAGGCAACAAGCGCAACTTTCTTGGGTTTACCTTCATTCACCATGCGTTCATATAACGGTTTTAGCTTTGGGTGGCACTGAATGGCAGACATCATAGAAACAAATAAAAC
>JBGTQK010000011.1:0-106866 GCA_041941365.1 Cellvibrionales bacterium
ACTTGTTAGATCATCTGTAGCACCACAAATTTCCAGGTTAACCAAGCCTGACTTTTGTACTTTCCAAAGAATCTGGTTAACCACATCCGTTGATATTTCAAGACCCAACTCGTAACTAGGGTCCATATTTTCCGGGCTAGTAGCACTCATGTTCACTGCACGATAGCCAAGGCCAGCGTTACCTGTTTCGCCACTGACAGTCTGCACATCAACATTCGCTGTTAGACCCACACCGCCTGTAACAGGAGTAATAGCTTCTGGTCTCACACTAATCTCAAACTCTGTCCCAAAGACATCCAGACCAAGACCGATTTTGGCGAGCGTAGAGAAACCATCACTCAATACACCTTCAAGTGGCTCTTCCAGAGACTCTGTAAAGATATCATCAATAAGAGGCTCACTTACCAACTCAACAATACCTTCGAAAATTGAAGCTATCAGGCTTAACCTTAAATACCAAGGTCTGTTATCCACATTTCTAACAGAAAAATCGAACTCTGGAGCCGTCACATTAAAATTAATCAGCTCTACTTCTGCAACATCATTAGCAAACACAACGTCGTTGGAAGTATTAATAATAACTTCAGGTGCTAAAATATCACCATTGATACCGATAGGAATACAGAACCAAAGCAAACAAGAACGCACTTCACCATCAAGTCGAACAACCAAATCCGGGCTAACTGCTGTAACAACCAAATCTGAACCTGTACTTAACGCATCTACCGTTGGGCGATTAATCGTAATGGATTCAGCATTTAATACTGCATTACCTAATGCTGTTGGACCATTGTAAAGCGGGTTGTTTGCAAGCAAACGGTCAGCTAAATCAGAATCGTCAATAACATCGGCAATCAGCTCATTTAAAATATCAAGATTGCTGTTATCCAGACGAAGCGAAGCCGAAGATGGGATTGCATCATCAAAATTTGTGTAATCAACCTGTGTTACATCACCATCCACATCCTGAGCAATTACTGTGTAGTCTAAAGCAGGTGTAACATCCACCGTAAAGCTGCCATCAGGCGCTACCGTCGCATTAACACCGTTAATCGAAACCGAAGCAACGCCATTAGGATCCAGCGCTGTACCTTCAACAGATACCGTTACACCATCATCGGTTACGTTATCAATTCTTAACTGAGGGCCCGCCAGATTATAGAAAAAAGTACGCGCATCGGAATAGATTGGAGAGCTAATATCAACCACTTCACCCACAAGCGCTAATGTATTCAAACCATTCCGTAAAACGGATTCAATACTATTGCCTGGAATCACGTATTCTGTACCAACCGCTGTAGTTGAAGCCGATACATCACGACCATTCACCAGTACAAAGAAGTCAGTACCTGGCACACCTTCACTGAAATTCATTACGATATCAGGGGCATTACCTGCATTAAAAGTCGAACCTGGAGCTGGTGACTCTAACACCTGAGCATTTGCATAAAGAGCAATACTACTGGTTACAGCAGCAATCACCCCCAAAAGTTTATTGAATTTTATTTTCATATTATCCTCCGCCAAGGAATAGTTTTTTAAATAATTTAATACTGCTAATAATGTTTTACTTTAAGTTTTAAAATTAAAATTGTAAAAAAGCTTAGGTTTAGAATGCAGAAAAAGCGCGTTGCAATTTACTTTTATTTATATTTAGGTTTTGAAAATATAAATTACATCCTGGCTAACTTAGTATTAATTGTTATCAAAAAGGTTATTCAAATTAATCTTTTTGCAATGAAAATACTTTCTTACATTCAATGCGCAAAACGATCAATTAGCCAGCTCTGTTACTGCTTAATCATTTTGAACATATTTTTAACATTAGTAAACCCTACAGCGCAAAAATACTTAATTATTGATTACTTGTCAACCAACTGTTAACTCATTGTAACGTAACCAATAGACAAGATAAGTATGCAAACAACAGAAGATAACTCCCTTTTACAACCCAAAAATAGCATTTTAAAAACCCGGTTTATTGAGTTAATTGATGTAAATTACCCTTATAATCTAGTATCACACGTCGACTTCGAGCAGACTAACCGTTACTTTTCTCTTTTTACAGATTTCAGGCTAAAACTTTTTTGTGCTGCATAAAAAAAGCACATACCTATGGCGGAGGTATGTGCTTTGATCAGTTAGAATATTAGAACGACAATATTCTATTTAACTGCTTGAAAGATAAGGCTTATTTTCTTTTTGCCCTTCTGGCTTTTCTTTTTGCCTTTTTAGCTTCCCGTTTTGCCTTTCTAGCTTCTCTCTTGCTCATTGTTGCTGGCTCTGGAGAAGCAGTAGATGCTTCTTCTGAAAAAGATGGCATTTCAACTTGAGGTTGAGATACCGCTAATTCAGGTTGAACAGCTTCAGGTGCCTCACAGAATAGATCGCCTATCTCTGCTGGTAACGGGATTGAAATTGTTCCCAATCCTTCAGTCAGGATGCTCAAGTCAAGACCTTCAGGACCAATTTCAGTTGAAGCACCAATAAAGATACCTGAACCATCCGCTTTACCATCAACAGCTTCCGGAGTAATCGTTAAACCAGCAAAAGCAGGGATTTCAATATCACTCACCGCTTCTTCTAACGCTGGAAGAATCACCGGAATCTGAGCTAACGCTATCAGCTCAATGTTTCTGACAAGACCAGACAGATTTAGTGGAACCTGGCCATTACCATTATTTATGTACGCTTCATCAATGTTAAGCGCAACAATGGGCGAGCCGACGATATCAAGACTGATCTTACCGTCATTCACATCGATATTGGCATCAACTGATAACGCTGCTGTGATTTCTGTTATAGCGAACGAACCCGGTCCGAACAATGGAATCTCAATGAAGTCCAAACCCAGTTTCACAGCAGGAATATTGATTGTGAACTCAGCATCGCCCACTTCATTAATTGCAAGGTATGGCGGATCCTGTAAATCAGTTGTTAACTGAAAATCTGAACCCGACAAGAAGAACGTCAACAACGCATCCGTAGTTAGAGGGCTTAAGTCCAGACCCAATAGATCACTAGGAAGACTTGTTAGATCATCTGTAGCACCACAAATTTCCAGGTTAACCAAGCCTGACTTTTGTACTTTCCAAAGAATCTGGTTAACCACATCCGTTGATATTTCAAGACCCAACTCGTAACTAGGATCCATATTTTCCGGGCTAGTAGCACTCATGTTCACTGCACGATAGCCAAGGCCAGCGTTACCTGTTTCGCCACTGACAGTCTGCACATCAACATTCGCTGTTAGACCTACACCACCTGTAACAGGAGCAATAGCTTCCGGTCTCACACTAATCTCAAACTCTGTCCCAAAGACATCCAGACCAAGACCGATTTTTGCTAACGTTGAAAAACCTTCGCCTAACACTTCTTCTAATGGACCTTCCAGAGATTCAGTAAATGTATCATCAAGAATTGGTCTACTAACCAGCTCAATAATACTTTCAAATGCCCAGGCAATAACACTAGATCTCAAGAACCAGGGTCTATCATCTATATCTCTAACAGAAAACGAAAACTCTGGTACTGCAACATCAAAATTAAGTAGTTCAACTTCAGCAGCATCATTAGCAAACGCTACATCCGCATTCGAATTAATAATTACATCTGGCGCTAAAATATCACCATGAACGCCTAAAGGTAGACAGAACCAAAGAAAACAAGCTGAAGCAGTGCCATCAACACGAACTTTTAAATCAGGACTGACCGCTGTAACAACCAAATCTGAACCTGTACTTAACGCATCTACCGTTGGGCGATTAATCGTAATGGATTCAGCATTTAATACTGCATTTAACAAACCACCAGCTAATGGACCATTGTAAAGCGGGTTGTTTGCAAGCAAACGGTCAGCTAGATCAGAATCGTCAATAACATCGGCAATCAGCTCATTTAAAATATCAAGATTGCTGTTATCCAGACGAAGCGAAGCCGAAGATGGAATTGGATCGTTAAAGTTGCTGTAATCAACCTGTGTTACATCACCATCCACATCCTGCGCGATTACTCTGTAATCCATCGCGGGCGTCACATCCACCGTAAAGCTGCCATCAGATTCTACCGTCGCATTAACACCGTTAATCGAAACCGAAGCAACGCCATTAGGATCCAGCGCCGTACCCTTAACAGATACCGTTACACCATCATCGGTTACATTATCAATTCTTAACTGAGGACCTGACAGATTGTAAAAGAACGTACGAGCTTCTGAATAAATAGGGGCATTAATATCAACTTCTTCACCCACAAGTGCCAATGTATTCAAACCATTCCGTAAAACGGATTCAATACTACTGCCTGGAATCACGTATTCTGTACCAACCGCTGTAGTTGAAGCCGATACATCACGACCATTCACCAGCACAAAATAGTCAACACCTGGAGCACCTTCACTGAAGTTCAGTACGATATCAGGGGCATTACCAGCATCAAAAGCCGAATCTGGAGCAGGTGACTCTACCACCTGTGCATTTGCATAAAGAGCAATACTACTGGTTACAGCAGCAATCACTCCCAAGAGTTTATTGAATTTTATTTTCATATTGTCCTCCGCCAAGGGAATAGTTTCTAAATTAAAATCGTTAAAAAGCTGAAATTTAGAATGCAGAAAAAAAGCGCGTTGCAATTTACTTTTATTTATATTTAGGTTTTGAAAATATAAACTACATCCTGATTAACTTGGTACAAGCGTTTAATTTTTAGCAAACTGGTTATTGAAATTAATCTTTTTACTGTAAAAAATGCTTTCCTTTTTCAATGCAGAAAATGATCAAATAATCTACCTTTCGATAACCGAATTGTTATTTTGCTCACGTTTTTGATCAATTTTCGCCCTGATTTGTTAACGATAGTTAATTGCTGCTTAATTGTCAACCAACAATTAACTTTTTGTAATATTTAGATGGTTGAATGATAAGTAATAAATAAAACTAACCCTATGTGACGGTCGCTCACATATGCCCAAAAAGGTCAGACACTCTATGAAAATTGGAACTCCTCTCTCTGAAAACAGCACGAAAGTTATGCTTCTTGGCTCCGGAGAGCTAGGCAAAGAAGTCATTATTGCTTTACAGCGACTGGGTATTGAGGTGATTGCTGTGGATCGATACCCAAATGCCCCAGGTCAGCAAGTAGCTCACCGAAGTTATGTTATTGATATGACTGATAAAAATGCTTTAATTGAACTCATCTCTTCAGAAAAACCCCATCTTGTTATACCGGAAATTGAAGCCATTGCCACTGAAGCACTTGCTGAAATTGAAAATAAAGGGAAGTGTGAGGTCATACCAACAGCACGAGCAACGCAACTTACAATGAATCGAAAAGGAATTCGCTCTCTCGCTGCAGAAGAGCTGGAATTACCCACATCGCGGTATGCTTTTGCCGACTCGTTAGAGCAACTCATTGATATTATTGAAAACCCTTCAAATGGGATCAATCTCCCATGCTTCATTAAGCCTGTCATGTCATCTTCTGGCAAAGGGCAGTCATTAATAAAAGCAACCGAGGATATAAAAACTGCCTGGGAATACGCACTCACTGGTGGCCGGGTCAATAAGACTGAGATTATTGTTGAGGAAAAAATAGAGTTTGATTTTGAAATTACTTTATTAACTGTAAGAGCAAAAAATGCAAATGATGGCAGTATACATACTTATTTCTGCGAACCCATTGGTCATAAACAAGAAAACGGTGATTATGTAGAAAGCTGGCAGCCTCAAGCGATGAGTGCATTAGCGCTAGAACGCGCGCAAGCTGTAGCAAAAAGTATCACAGACAATCTTGGTGGTAGAGGTTTATTCGGCGTTGAACTTTTTGTTAAAGGCGACGATGTCTGGTTTAGTGAAGTAAGTCCAAGGCCTCACGATACAGGCATGGTGACAATGGCAACACAAAAATTTAATGAGTTTGAGCTGCACGCACGTGCAGTGCTTGGCTTGCCAGTATGTACTGATTTAATGTCTGCAGGCGCAAGTGCTGTTATTTATGGAGGCTATGATACAAAAACAATCAGCTTTTCTGATATTGATAAAGCCCTGGCAAACCCAAACACTGATTTACGTCTTTTTGGAAAACCTGAATCCTATAAAAAAAGAAGAATGGGTGTTGCTCTTGCTCATGCAGATCAAGTATCAACTGCCAGAGAATTAGCTAAAAATGTTGCCAGTACAATAAAAACTCACCCAGGCTGAAACACTTATTATTGTTGTTAGGAAAAATCTCTCGCTTTCAGTTTGTATCACTTATAAAAAAACTTAAAGAAGTAGTCGTCATAAAAATGCAATAAATTTTTCATCATTTTTAAATCTGTATCTTATTAAATGCACCGCTTAACTTTTTCAAGAATACAGATTCTAGACGACCTTCACAAATGCTAACTATTAAAAAACACACACTCTTTTTATCTCTCTGTTTACTTATTACGTTAGTTCAGAGTTGCAAATCAACAAATAATGAATCGGCAACTGCAAATATAAAGCTTGACTACGATAAAGAGAGAATAAAAGCTGCTCAAGACAAAATAAATCTGATAAAAAAATCTGAAACTACTTTAACAAAAAAGATTGCTGATCTTGGTAATCAAAGCTCGGCCTTTAATGCTGAAGCACCTATACCACCACAGTGCTATACAAAAACCGCCGGGCAGTTCAACCCTTGTTATGTTTGCCATCAAAACCCTGTCTCTGGTCGAGAAAATACAATGAGCGATGGTAGTTTACAAATTGCTTATGCATTTAGTGATGTGGGGATGACCAATCACTGGTTAAACCTTTTTGAAGACCGTACTGAAAAAGTCAACAATATTACTGATGAAGAAATAATGGCATGGGTTGATCAGGATAACTACAGTGCTTTGGCTCCAAAGTTGAAGAATGAAGAATTTAAAGGCTGGATTCCCGATCTTGATAACCTTGAACTCGGAGCAGAAGCATTCGATCAAGAAGGCTTTGCATTAGATGACAGTCAATGGATTGCATTTAATTACAAACCGTTTCCCAGTACTTTCTGGCCAACTAACGGTTCAACTGATGATGTGATGATTCGCCTTCCAGAAGCTTTCAGAAACAATACAAGCAACGAATATTCTCGTGATGTTTACAAAACCAACCTCGCCATTCTCGAAGCTAATATCAAAGGCTTGAATAAAATCTCTGTCAGTAACATTAATGAAAAACTTATCGGTAAAGACCTCAATAAAGATGGAAAGCTTGGCAAAGTAAATCTGATTACTGATTTAAGCAACTATGTAGGCGCAGCAAAAGATAAATTTAAAGAACCCTATATGTACCCCGAAGGTACAGAATTTTTACACACCGTACGCTACCTTGGTTTTGATGAAAATAACGAGATTACTTATTCAAAACGCATGAAGGAAGTGCGATACATGAAGAAATGGAAAGATTATTTTCGTAAAACTTACGAGCGAGAGTATGACCTTGAAAATATGAATAAAGAACTTGGTCGCTTGCCTAATTATCACTTAATTGGTGATTGGGGGCTTGACAATGGCTTTGGCTGGTCTATCAGCGGCTTTATAGAGGGCGGCAATGGAGAACTGCGTGAGCTTTCGTATGAAGAAAATTTATTTTGTATGGGTTGCCATACTTCTATCGGTTCAACTATCGACAAAACCTTTAGCTTTGCACGAAAAGTAGACGGCGCATCAGGTTGGGGTTATATTGACCTTAAAAAACAACATGACGCTCCAACCATTGGTAATGAACGTGGTGAAATAGAAGTATATCTGGAAAGAGTTGGCGGCGGCGGTGAATTTCGCAGTAACCCGGAAATGTTCAATCGCTGGTTTAACTCAGATAATACAGTAAATTATTCAGCACTACGTTCAGCCAAAAACCTTTACGATATCATTGTTCCATCTAACGAACGCGCTATTGAACTAAACAAAGCTTACAAAGTGATTGTTGATGACCAGGACTTTATTTTTGGCCGGGATGCTACAGTCACTTCTCCAATCAATGTTTACGAACATATTGATAATAAAACTGCTCCAACCCTACCAACCGAATTATTCTTTGAGTGGGACATTCGATTAGACTGGGCAAAAATAAATAAGTAAATAACCACTCACCTCCAAAAGCATTAAACAAACAAAAAACAACCAAAATTCATAGACTTGTAATAACTTTTTAATTTTTATTTCATTTTTAAATTGATTGTTTGAAACATTGTTACGCGATCATTGCTTCTGGCGGAGTCACATCTAAAAAAGTCTTCCCAACTCGATTATGTATATGCCTTTAATTTTACGTTAGAGCATTTCTTTTTATACTTAAAACTCTTGGAGAAAAACCAATGAAATTTACTGTACGCACTCTAGTGGCTGCAGTGGCTACAGCAAGTGTATCTCTGGCTAATGCCGGAACTGCACCTTTCTTTGTGCCATTGACCAGCTCTGAAATCGTTGAACCTGCAAATTCAATTGATGAGCAAAACTCACCTTGGACTGCACCTTTCGGTATCACTCAAACTAACCTTATGAGCATGAAAGAAGTAGAAGCAGATGTTACTCAATCTGTTGTCCGTGTTGCTGCTGGCAACGTTTCTTCTATGTTTGATATGTTAGCGTATGACCCAACTGGTCGTTACATCTTCATCCCTCATGAAACTCCATTCGGTGCTGGTGTATCTCGCTACGACACTGAAAATGATGTGACTGAAGTTCTTTTTAAAGGTGACGAAAGTGGCGCTTTAGGCGATGCAGGTTTTAACAGCGATGCAGACTTCGGTGCTTTTGACCCAGTTCGCTGGACTCCAAACGGCACATTGATTGCTGGTGAAGAATGGTCAGGTACTGGTCGTATGGTTGAGATCTGTAATCCACTTGATGCAGCTCCAGCTGATCCAACTTCTACTGCATTAACTCAAGGTGATTGTAGAACTGATGCAAACGCTGACTGGCGTGTACTGGACAACCTTCCTCTTTCAGCTCAAGAAGGTATTGCTTTCAGTGAGAAGCGTGGCAACTACAACAGAGTTATGTACTTTGTTGATGAAGACCGTTCAGGTTCAATCTACAAGCACATCTTCGCTGGAAAAGGTAAATACAACTCAGGTCAAACATTTGCACTTAGAGTTAATGGCTATCAAGGTGATGTAACTGTAAACTGGGATGACTCAGCTAGCGGCAACGACGCATTAGTTGATACTCGCTTCGGTAAAGCGACCTGGGTTCCAATTACTGACTCTCAAGGTAACCCACTTCCTGGTGTTCAGGATCCAACAGAAAACATCCTAGACAACAATGGCGACATCGTTGATCCTGGTTATGCTGCTCGTTTAGCTGCTGACCAAGTAGGTGCTACTCCATTTGGTCGTCCAGAAGATGCTACATTAAGCACTTTAAGAAACGGTAACGAGGTACTTTACGTTGCTGTAACTTCTGAAACTGCTGTTATCTCTATTGAAGAGACTCGTTACGGACCTGTTGTTCGTAAATTTGCATCTCCTGAAACACCAACTAACGTTGGTTTCCCGGAAACAACAGGTGCATTGAACTCTCCTGATAACCTGGCTATTGATTCACTAGGTAACATCTACATCATTGAAGATGCGCCTAACACAACTACTGTTGGTGCTACAGGTGGTGACATCTGGTTCGCTCGTGACACTAACAACGATGGTGTTGCTGAATCTCTAGACCATTTCTTGAGTCTTCAGGTTAACCAATCAGAAGCAACTGGTATGATCTTCGATCCAATCGATCCTACTAAGTTTGTTGTTGCTGTTCAGCATCCAGCTTCTACTAACCTTGACAACGTTCCAGATGGTTTTGGTGACGCAGTATGGGAGTTTGACTTAACAAACGTTCAGCCTCCAAAATGTACTCACCCACGCCACGAGTGGATCACTTACAACAAGAAAACTCGCGCTTGGGTTAACTCTTGTTCACAACAGTACGATTTCAACTTCATTCGCAAGTTGTTCTTCGCTGAGAAAAGAGATGGCCGTTTCCCAACGCCATAATGCTTTTTCAACGAAGCTGTTGTTAAGTTAAAAAAAATCCCCCATCAATTGGGGGATTTTTTTAAGTGCCGAAAAACGATAAGTATAAATTGCAGCACTGTCTAAATCTAAAATTTTTTATGCAGCAAAATGTTCAGGACGCCATTGCCAGTTGGGTTTGTTTATTCTCTCTAGCGCTTGTTGAACAGTGAAACCTTTAGAGGCATAAGCCGATGTTGCCTGTTGCAGTTTTTTCCAGGCCGCAGCTTCTTTTGATGTTATGGTACCCATCAACGCATGCGGAACTTTCTGGCCAACCAACATCGTATAATAGCCATCAAGCTTAAACCGACATAGCCCTTCTTCTAAAGCTACTCGCCACAATGAACTGGGCCCATTTTCTTTATAATACTCAACAATAGGTGCAGCACCGCGAATATCAACATCATTCTGGCAACTACGCCAAAACTCATTATCAATTAATGTATTGTATTTGTAATGAATAGCAAGAAAATCAGCAATTGTATCCCAGTTACGTGCATTAAACTGATTAAACGATTTTCTGACAGAGGGCGTTATCAAACCATTGGTATCATTGATTGTTTCTGTAAGTGCTCTTGCCGTAGAACAGATGGCAGCAATTGCAGTTGCCTCTAGAGGCTCAACAAAGCCGGCTGAATTTCCTATAGCGACTACATTTTTCACCCAGCAATCTTTGTAACGACCACTACGATATCTAACCAGGTTCACATCACCTAACAGAGGATTCTTTGCCCTGAACTCCTGTTCTGCTTGCTCTTGATTAATAAATGAAGATGCAAAAACATAACCACGATTAATACGCTCTTCATGCTCTATCTGCCAACTCCAGCCCGCTTCCATTGTTTCACTGGTTGTGTAAGGCTTAAGTGGTTCGTTAGTACGATCCCAACCGCCAATTAACGCCATGTCACAATAAAGACTCTGCGTATAGCTTACAAATGGCTCACTCAAAGTCTTACCAAGTAGCATTGACGCAAAACCTGAACAATCGACGAATAAATCGGCTTCAACTTTGCCACCCGACTCTAACGCTAAGGATTCAATACCCTGCTCTGAACAGTTAACGCTGGTAACCATCTCATCAATTAAATTGATACCTTGCTCCATCGCGTACTTTTCTAGAAATGCCGCTAAACGTCTATTGTCGAGGTGATAGCCAACATTCTCGCCAATTTCTGGCTCACCCGCCTTATTTGCCAGGCATACAAAATTATTACGCATTAACACTGAAGCAACGCAATGATTTTTCATTTCTTCAAAACAGTAATAACCCATCGATCGTGGCAAATCCGGGTGCGAATGCTTCACATCGAGCTGAGGTGCAAAAGTGTAATCAAAATCACCTCTTGGCCCCCAGATAAAACGAATACCCAGCTTCCAGGTAGGACGAACCTCTTTGAAAAAGCGTACGGGATCAATACCCAGATAACCATGCAAAAAGTTGGGTAACTGTCTAAGACTACCTTCACCAACGCCAATTACTCCGAGCTTGGAAGAATGTAGTACAGAGACTGAATATTCTGATGAAAGATGGCGTCTTAGCGAAAGTGCTGATAAAAAACCGGCAGTGCCTCCGCCCATAACGATAATTTTTTTGACAGGTTTTTGCATTGTAAAAATCTTCAGATTAAGCATAAAGGACTGGAAACCTTGCCACACTATTATTGCAATACTGTGTCACGTTGCTTATTTCTGGTTTGAATGCTGCTCTCTTATGATGTGGAAAAAGTTTTTATAAAAAAACAGAAGGCTGACCAAAGTTTTGATCAGCATGCATCAAATTAAATATAGGTTAAAAAATATTACCTGTGTTATTCAAACACACAAGATAGTATTGATGATTTTCCGAAAGCAAGCTGTTTGAATTTTATTCGTTTACAGCACCTTGAAATTCATCATGAGTGTCATCATTATCATCACCCCAAGGGCGATCAGCTCCACGTCTCTCAACACCATTTCCTGAAACGCCTTCAGAATCACTATCAAAAAATCCAACCATTTCATCCAGTGTAGAAGCTTGAGAATCAAGATCCTCACTCGATGCTGCCGCTTCTTCTACCATAGCGGTATTCTGTTGAGTTAATAATTGTAGTCGCTCAATTGCATTGTGAGCTTCTCCAATTCCTATTGCCTGCTCGTCAGCTGCCTGAGCAATATCACCGACAACTTTTGACACGTCGTGAACATTAGTTACTATTTGTTCTAGCGTTTCTCCAGATTTACTCACCAGCAGCGAACCCGCCTCAACTTTAGCCACACTATCATCAATCAGCACTTTTATTTCTTTAGCAGCAGTAGCACTACGACCCGCCAAATTGCGTACTTCACTGGCAACGACAGCAAAACCTCGTCCCTGTTCGCCAGCTCGCGCAGATTCAACCGAAGCATTCAACGCAAGCAAATTCGTTTGAAATGCAATTTCATCTATCACACCAATAATTTCTGCAATACGATTACTCGATTCATTTATTTCTTGCATCGCACCTACGGCTTCTTGCACTACTTTTCCGCCCTGCTCCGCTTCATCACGCGCCAAAACAACTAAATCGTTAGCTCGACTGGCATTTTCTGCCGTTTCCTGAACGGTTGAAGTTATCTCATCCATACTGGTCGCCGTCTGTTCCAGACTTACGGCTTGCTGTTCGGTACGGTTACTCAAATTACTATTTGCTTCCGCAATATCTTCTGTGCCTGCACGAACACTTTCTGCTGCGTCTCGTATCTCATGTACGACGGTTTGCAATTTATCAACCGTTTCATTGGCATCAGACTTCAATTTTCCAAAGAAGCCTCTGAAATCTTTTTCGATATGTCTATCCAGATTTCCAGTAGCAATCGCCGAAAGAAATTCGCCCAGCTCATCAAAAACCGACGAGAGTGTATCTAAAGAAAGGTTGAGGTTCTGCTTTATATAATTCAATTGGCCTGGCAAAATGGAGTCAACCCGAGAATCAATATCACCAGTAGCAATAGCACACATTACTTTATCGATATCTTCCAATGCCGTATCAATACTTGACATAGCATTATCAGCCCGCTTACCACATTCGTTATAACCACCTCGTAACTTGATATTGATACGCTGCTTGAAATCCCCCTCTGCCATACCATCCATAAGTCGACCCAATTCAGCCATCGAATTTGCAATAGCATCCGCAGATTCATTAACACCTCGCTTTAGATGTCCAAGATCACCAGTCAATTCTGTATCCACTCGCTGATTAAAATCACCTTTAGAAATCGCATCAACAACTGCTACCACTTCTCCTACTATTGATTCGACAGATTGTGCCGAGCCATTAACACCATCTTTTAGCTTTTGCAAATCACCTTCGACATCAGCTGTTACTCGAACACTGAAATCACCTTTTGAAAAACCATTAACCACAATATTCACTTCATCAATGGTAGACTCTATACGCTCTAACATTTTATTAAAGCTTTCCGCTGAATCACCTATTTCATCTTCACTATGCACTTTAACACGATGCGAGAAGTCTCCTGTTTTACTAACCTTCGACATAACATCTCGCATTTTCTTTGCTGCAATAGACATTCTACTTGCAATATAAAATGTGAGTAAAAGCACCCCCGCAACCAGCAAACCAGGCAGCAAACTTAAAATGAGGCTATTAAAAGAACTGGAAGCAATGACTTCTGACTGATTTTTTATAACCAACGATAATTCATCTTCAACTTTTTTTAATAAATTGATCTTTTCAGTTTGCTTCTGAAACCAATAAGAGGGATCGATTCCAAATCCACCCGCTTCCGCATTTTTTAATGCAGTAAAGCGCATTTTGTTTGTTTCTTCTATCGCGTTACCGGTTACATTTTTTTCATACAGTTCATCTTGCTCAGGTGTCGCTAAAGCATGAAAAACTTTTAGATAAGTCTCTTGTATTGTAATCAGTGAATTGAGCTTGTCCAACATACCAGGACCAAATTGATCTTTTGCAAACGTATTTGCTAGTACTGCTCGCTCTATACCCGCTCTTTCCTTACTTTGCAAAAAAGCTGCATAAGCTGCTGACGATTTACTGATACTGTCCACAGTGCTTACAGTCGCAATACTTTCTATCATAGTAAGGTAGTAACCATTTGCCTTTGTATAAAAGCCCAGTGCATCTTTTAGCATCACCCTCTGATTCATAATCTGGTTACGCATATCAGTAATCTTATTCAGGGAGTTTGTTGCCAACCTAAAACTATCAACAAAGCGCTCACCGTGTTTATCTGCATCGAAATCTTGCAAATATGTATTTAAATCCAGAATTTTTTCATCTGTTATTTTTTGTTGCCGAGGTAGCTTATTCCCGAATTTAGCTCCGCCACTACCAAGATAACCCGCAGACATTCCACGCTCTTTTTGCAATTCATGTACTAGCGCGCTCGAATACACTGCTAATTCAACAAGTGAGCTAACACGTTTACTCTCTGAGTATTGAGTTAATGCCTTAAAAAACTGGGCCTGTGCAAGAAGAACAACTATTAGTGCAGGAATAAAGCCAAGTAGTAATAACTTTTGCTTTATTTCTAAATTACGAATGTATCTGATTGGATTCATAGCGAACTTTCCATTTCTAACAAAACAACTGCATAGGAAATCAAACTTCGCCCTTTACGAAGTTCGATGCTTGCAATTTTCCTTAACCCTGTTTATTTGACTCAAATTAATCCAATGAGCCTAATAAACTACTTTATCAATTATTGATTTTAGTCAAAACATCGGAATATCCCACTATGTAGCAACATTTTGCAAGACGACTTCACATTTTTACTGATCAATATACAGCCACTAATTTACTTTTTATCAATGAAAAAAGTCTAACTGGATTGATATGAAAACGCTTAAAAATTTTCTTGCCTCTACAGAGCACCATCCGGCATCTTAAAAAAACTCCTTAGTGTTTTTTATCGAATACAATGCTCGCATAACATTTTACAATCAGCCATAAAAAAACCCCGCCCAATGGACGAGGCTATTTTATGGTGGGTCGTACTGGATTCGAACCAGTGACCAATTGGTTAAAAGCCAACTGCTCTACCGACTGAGCTAACGACCCGTAAACTTGGTTTTGGCGCTAAAAATCAAGAGCGCGTATCTTACTGAGACGCGAATAAAAAACAAGGTATTTTAACAAGTTGCTGAATAATCCCAAACCTTGACCGGTATTTAATCTTATTTCTAAATAAATCCATCATATCTTGTCGGATCTGGCACATTTGCGTCAGCAAACCCTTGCTTTCTCAAATAGCAGCTATCGCATTTGCCGCAAGCTCTACCTTCTGAATCTGCCTGATAACATGACACTGTCAAACTATAGTCTACGCCTAGAGCTACCCCCTTCTTTATAATCTCTGCTTTATTCAGGTGCAACAAAGGAGCTACTACTTGTGGTCCATGCCCTTCTACACCGGCTTTGGTCGCTCTATCAGCCATTTTCTGATAGGCCTTAATATATTCCGGTCTACAATCCGGGTACCCGGAATAATCAACAGCATTCACTCCTACAAAAATTGCTTTAGCATCAAGCACTTCGGCATAAGCCAGAGCAAAACTTAAAAATATGGTATTTCTTGCAGGCACATAAGTGACCGGGATACCTGAATCTCCTGTGTTTTTCTGTTGTTGTGACTCTGGCACAGCAATTTCCGTATCAGTCAGTGCAGAGCCTCCTATTTGCCCAAGATTGAACTGAATAACTTCATGTTTAATTGCCTTATGAAACTTAGACACGTTTATAGCTGCTGCCAATTCTGATTTATGCCTCTGGCCATAATCAAAACTCAGAGTATAACAATCAAAACCCTGCGCGTTAGCCATAGCAAGAACGGTAGCAGAGTCTAGCCCACCAGAAACAAGAACAACAGCTTTAGATTTTTCTTCGCTCATAAACAACAAAACAATACTTGAATGTTAATGTCCAGGCACATCACCCCAAATATATTTATGCATTTGTAACTGCATTCTTACCTGGAGATTATCCTCTACTAACCAATCAGCTAAATCTTGAGGATTTATCCCAGATTTATTCTCTCCAATAGAAACCACAGGAGAAAATAATACATGGCTTACTTTACTTGCCAAATCATATTTACTGAACAGATTTTTTGCCCACTCATAATCTTCACGAGTTCCAACAACAAATTTCACTTCATCCAAATGGTTTAAATATTCAATATTTGAGTAATCATTTTTATTTACTTCTTGTGATGAAGGTGTTTTAAAATCAACAATTCGCTTTATCCTGTCATCCACTTTTTTTATTGATAACGCACCACTTGTTTCTAACGAAACCTTATAGCCCTCATCACACAACCTGCCCAAAAACACCAAACAACCTTCTTGCGCCAGTGGTTCGCCACCTGTAACACATACATATTCCGGGTTATACGAAGCGACTTTCTGCAAAATATCTTGCTGATTAATTTTTTCGCCACCATTAAAAGCATAAGCACTATCACAGTAAACGCATCTCAACGGACAACCAGTAAGTCTTACAAATACCGTACGACAACCAGCCCAGGACGACTCTCCCTGTATAGAACAAAAAATTTCTGTTATACGCAAAGAACAATCAGAAACAAGCAAATCTGTCATTTAATTTAGTTTTTGAGTGGTCAGGTATTCTTTGGCCTGTATTGCAGCCTTGCTTTCCGGATGGGCAGTGATAACCTGATTTAAAGTTGTTTTGGCTTTCTTCTTTTCACCCATTTGGTGGTATATTTTTCCTATCCAAAGTTCTGCATCTGGTGCTTTACGATAATCCGGATAAGCATTTACGATTACCTGAAAATAGGTTTTTGAGCGCTCATAGTCATTATCCCTATAGTACAACTCCCCCAACCAATAGTTTGCGTTAGGAATATATTTGCTTTCGGGGTAATCATTGGTGTACTGAATAAGTAAAATCTTTGCGTTTTCAAAATCACGGTCTTTTACTTTTTGATAAGCTGATCTGTAAGCTAGTCGCGCACGTTCTGCCTGAGGAGCTTGTGGTGGCGCATTTACTTTGGGCGGAGTATTTGACGTATTTGCTTGAGAAAGAGGCACTGTCGATTTTATCTTTTTATTTGTTTGAGTTCTGGAGGCTGTTGATACAGACACAGTACTTGCTGCCTGTTCTCCGCCTTTCAACGCTGAAATACGTCTATCAAGATTTAAATAATCATCCATTCTTCGCTGGCTAAGCTGCTCTAACAAATGAGCTTGTTCTTCTACCAAACCACGTAGACGCTGAACCTCTATTTCTAATGACTGTATTTTAAATAAGAGTTCTGATGCCGCTGAAGGCGGAGCAGATTGATTAACGGTAGATGTTGTATAGGTTGTCGAATTCCCTGTTTTTTGTTTTTTATCCTGCAATGAGCCATCAGTAATGATAGAAGGCTCACCCTCTACAATTTCGATGGCATACAATGATACAGAGAATACAGAAGCGCCAATAAAAAAAAGCAAAGAGATCGGTAAATTTAAGTGCTGCAAAAGGCCTGGTTTCGAATTACGACTGCTCACAAAGAGTCCCCCTTCATAGTTTAACGCCCATGCTTGTACATGTCGTAACCTGATCAAAAACATGCACATCGCATAAATAATAGTTATACGATTCTTATTCAATAAATATAATGAAAAGATAGGACTTTATAAAAGCAAAAAAGTGCAGCTATCTTGAGATAACTGCACTTTTACTCAACTTTTTTACCGAGAATCCAGGAAGTATAAAGTAGTTATTTTAATTCAACACGACGATTTAGACGGTAAGAAGCCTCATCACTGCCAAAAGACACTGGTTGCTCTTCTCCGTAGCTAACTACTTCGATACGAGAACGCGAAATACCATTTATGACAAGATAATCAGCAACAGCCTTAGCACGTCGCTCGCCTAATGCCAGATTATACTCTCTGGAACCGCGCTCATCTGCATGCCCTTCTAGACGTACGTTAACATTATTACGGCGCAATATCGCTACTTGTTCGTCAAGCGCTATACGTGTTGCCGTTGTCAATAATGCCTGATCATAGCCAAAGTAAAAGACTGATTCGAGATTTTGCGATAAATTGTCTACATCCATTGTATCAGCACTATCAACAGGAGTAGCCACTGTAGTCGATTCTGTCTCTGATGATACAGGTGTTGGCTCAATCACTTCATCCTTACTGCTGTTCGATCCACAGGCTATCAAAGTAGCACTTGCAATAATTACCAGAAACGATTTAAGAAGGGATGATGCTAAACACTTGTTAATAATTTTCATAAGAGACTCTCGCATGAATGTGTGATGAAGAACAGGTTACAGTAAAAATGTAAAATGTTATTTTAATCAGATTTTTAACACTTGCAATGCCTTATACACTATCAGTAGTTTTTTTCTAACACAACAAGCAAATTACTTCTTTTTTATGTACCAATTAGCCGTCTGAAGTCAGTAAGGCTATCAATTAAGACAGCATAAATTAGGGTGACCATGCTGGCTCTCTGACATCGCTATTAGGCGATGGCAAGCGATATTTAAACCCTCCATCCAAGGCAACTGCTGCCAACACACCCTTTCCTTTATATTTAGTCGCATAAAGTAACATATTTCCATTAGGTGAAAGACTTGGCGATTCATCAAGTCCAGCGTGGGTTAAAATAATCATTCGACCCGAATCAATTTCCTGCCATGCTATATGGAAGTCTTTTTTACCTCTGTGCACCATAACCAGGCTTTTTCCGTCGCTTAATACTTCAGCTCCAGCATTGTATATGCCATCAAATGTTAGGCGTTTAACTTTTCTATCGGATAGATTGACTCTGTAGATTTGCGGAGAACCTCCTCTATCTGAAGTAAAAATAAGGGACTTACCATCCGGCATCCAGTCAGGCTCTGTGTCGATTGCAATATTATTAGTAATACGCGTTAACTTTCTACTAACAATATCCATCACATAAATTTCAGGATTGCCATCTTTCGATAACACCATAGCCAGTTTTTTATTATCCGGCGACCAGGATGGCGCTCCATTTAAACCTGAAAACCGGGTTAACCTTTCTCGCTGCCCCGTTGCTAACGTTTGACGGTAAATTGCTGGACGCTGGGATTCAAACGATACATAGGCGATTTGCTTACCGTCTGAAGACCAGGCAGGTGACAGTATAGGCTCCTTGCTCCGCAAGACTTCTTTTGGATTAGCACCATCCGCATCGGCAATCAACAGTCTGAATGTCTGGTTATCAGGTGGTGTACCGGTCACTGACACATACATCAGGCTTGTTGAAAAATCACCTGGGACGCCTGTTAACTTTTCAAACACTGTGTCGCTAATCGCATGTGCTATCGCTCTTAAACGATTCGTTCTATTAGAGACACGCTGTACAAGCATGGAACGCTGCAAGTTAATATCAAATAACTCATAAACAACTGATATCTTATCGGCAACATTTTCGGAACGTCCAATTAAAAGATACTCGACATTCAAGGCGCGCCAATCTCGAAAAAATACTTCTTTCGATGTCGACGGTGAACTCATCATCTCACCAGGAGGTAACAATTTAAATCGTCCACTACGCTGCAGATCAGCTGATACTATCGATGAAATATTGTCAGCAATCGGTATACCTGAATGAGCAAATGGCACTACAGCTATACGTGTCGGGTTATCAACTCCACGAGTAATCTCTATAAGTAAATTCGCATTTACAAAAGTACTTGAGAACATTAACCCTGTAAAAAGAATCAATGACTTACCGCATAAATAAATCCTTTTTAAAATTTCTCTTGTCACAAACGTAAATCCTCAGGTCTAAAGTTAAAAGTCAACTCACGAAAATGCCTATCAAATATATCAATTGAAAGGTCTTGCAAATAAGCAAAACGCCCTACTTTTTTTATCGCTTGCAAAGCCGAACGATCCAGGGCTTGATTACCGCTTGACGTTACAACAACTACATCAATAACCTCGCCTGTAGGCACCATTCTTACTTTTAAAGTCACCTGCATATTATTACGTGCCGATGGCGGTCTACTCCACTGACTGATTATGTCTGCCTGCATTGTACTTATATAGCTTTGCACCAAAGATATCTCTTCCTCTTGTTGGAGCAGCCTATCTTCTTCATCTAGCAGTTGATCAATATCATCAGGTTGTTCTATAGGCTTAACTGGCTCAACTTTTTCTTTTTTAATTGCAGGCTCTTGTTTTTTTAAAATTTGATCTGGCTGTTTTTTTTCGACTTTTTCTTTTTTTATAACAGGTTTATTCTGTGGCTTTGGCTTTACTGTTTTTTTTACGACTGGCTTAGGCTTACTTTTTTCTAATCTTACCAAAGATGCCTGCACAATTTTTATCGGTTCAGACTTTATCAATACAGGATTATGCTTTTCAAAACCACTTTGCAAAAAAATCAATAACCCAAAATGCAAAAGCAAAGCAGCTAGCACAGGCACAATGTACATGTGCCAATTATTTTTTTGCGATTGTTTTATGCGAATTTCAGACATTTGTTTTTTTAAATGATGTCCATTTTATAGAGAACTCAAAGCGTTAATGGCTCTGACTCAGTCACCAAACCCACTGAAGGCGCTCCAGCACTTTGCAGTGCCGTCATTAAATTTACCACTTTACCGTAGGGGATTTTTTTATCGCCCCATACCAGAACGGGCGTTTTTGGCTTTTGCTTTAAAACTTTTTGTACTTTATCTACGATCGACGATAAAGGTTTAGGTGCATCAGGATCACCGCCCAAATTAAGATACAATGACCCATCTGCTTTAATAGAAACAATCAAGGGTTCTTCATCAGCCTTTTCCAAAGGGGTGGACGGCGCTTCTGGCAAATCAACTTCAACGCCCTGCATCAACAAAGGAGCTGTCACCATAAAAACAATTAACAACACCAATGTTACATCAATATAAGGAACCACATTGATTTCTGCAATCAGCTTACGTTTATTTTTACGTCGTGACATCCTGGATTACCCGAGCTGTTATTTAGACTCTAACGATCAACTTTAATATGTGCTTGTCGATGCAAAATACTACTGAATTCTTCAGCGAAAGTTTCGTATCGCCCCAATAAGACTTCAACTCTGGCAGCAAAACGGTTGTAAGCAATAACCGCCGGGATTGCTGCAAAAAGCCCCATTGCTGTTGCTATTAACGCCTCAGAAATTCCTGGCGCTACCGTTGCCAGTGTTGCCTGATGAACATTTGCCAAACCTCTGAATGAATTCATTATTCCCCATACCGTGCCAAATAAACCAATGTATGGGCTCGCCGAACCAACATTCGCCAAAAAAGGCAAATGCCTTCCTAACGATTCCTCTTCGTGGGCCTGAGCTACACGCATAGCCCTTTCTGCACCATCCATTAATGCTTCAGCATCTACAGTTCCTTGTTGACGCAATCGAGTAAATTCTTTAAATCCAGCCCTAAAAATACCTTCAATACCCGAAATCCCTTCTTTAGACGCCTTTTCATTTCCTTGCCTGTAAAGTTGAGCTAAATCCACGCCTGACCAGAATTTATCTTCAAAGTCTAACAATTTTTTTCTGGCACTTCGGTAAAAGAAGAAGCGCTGAAAAATCATCACCCAGGAAATCACCGATGCCAAAACCAGCAAAGCCATTACACCTTGCACGATTGGAGTCGCCTCAGCAATGAGCTGAAGAATAGGTAATTGTTCAGAACCCGAATTATTCATAAAAACCACACATTATTTATAAGGAGATATATAAAAAGATCGATACCTAATTGAGTTTTTCCAATAGTGTCTGAGGTAAACGTACTGGCCTCATTGTATTATCACTGACTAATACAATGAGCACTTCAGCACGGCAAATTATTTTTTCATTTCTGTAAATACCTTGCTCTATAAGCATGGAGCATCGCTTGAGCATTTTGACCTCTGCACTGACTTCTAGTTCATCATCAAGCACAGCTGAAACCATATAGTTAACTTGTAAAGAATGCACAACAAATTTTGCATCCTCTGAAAAAATTGCTGCTTTTGAGTATCCGAGGGAGCGCATAAATTCAGTTCTGGCACGCTCCATATACTTCAAATAATTAACGTAATAAACAATACCACCAGCATCTGTATCTTCTATATAGACCCTGATTGGCAGTTTAAACAAGTCTGCTTTGCTTTTAGCCAACATATATTTCTTTTTGAAAGACAATCAAATTACGAGCATTTCTAAAAATTAGCCTGAGGCTTTCACTCAAGTATTGTATCTGGTGCTGCAATACCAAAATGCTGATATGCACGTAATGTTACTATACGGCCCCGCTGAGTTCGCTGCAAAAAACCCTGCTGAATCAAATAGGGTTCTAACACATCTTCTATGGTAGCTCTCTCCTCGCTTATCGCTGTAGACAAATTATCTACCCCAACCGGTCCACCATCAAATTTCTCTATAATAGCCAGCAACAAACGTCTATCCATATGATCAAACCCTTGTGGATCAATATTTAAAATATTTAACGCATCATCTGCCACTTCTGCATTAATTATTCCATTATATTTTACATCGGCAAAATCACGCACACGCCTCAACAACCGGTTTGCAATTCTTGGGGTGCCACGTGAGCGGCGTGCTATTTCTTCTGCGCCCTGTTCAAGTATATCGACATTTAAAAGACTCGCTGATCGGCGAATAATTCTGGTTAAATCTGAAAACTCATAAAACTCTAATCTTTGAACAATACCAAATCTATCTCTTAGTGGAGATGTTAGAGAGCCTGCTCTTGTGGTTGCACCAACCAGTGTAAAAGGAGGCAAATCCAGTTTAATTGAACGCGCAGACGGACCCTCACCGATGACTATATCAAGCTGATAGTCTTCCATTGCTGGATATAACACCTCCTCCACTATTGGAGAAAGGCGATGAATCTCATCAACAAAAAGCACATCACCTTCATTCAAATTAGTTAATAATGCTGCAAGATCGCCCGGCCTCTCTAATACAGGCCCAGACGTTGAATGCAACTGCACGTCTAACTCGTTAGCTATAATATGAGCAAGAGTAGTTTTACCCAGACCTGGTGGACCAAACACCAGCGTATGGTCAAGAGCATCTTTTCTCTTCTTCGCCGCAGTGATAAAAACTTCCATCTGTTCACAGACTCGAGGCTGCCCCACATAATCGGAGAGCATTTTTGGACGTAAAGCACGATCCTGATGTTTTTCATCTTCGCTTATTTTTTCTGGAGAACTGGATACAAGACGGTCGGGTTCAATCATTTATTCACTTATCGTAGGCTCTAAGATTATTGGTTGGCTCATTTTACACACTTTCGATTTATTAAAAATGCCAATGGCTTAACACCATACAATTAGCGACTTAACATTGACTGTAAAGCTGCACGAATAAGGTCTTCCGCTTTATTGTAATCTTCTACGTTGAAACCAGCTAACATTTTACTGGCTTCAGTTGGTTTGTAGCCCAATGCAATTAAAGCGGTCTCTGCTTCGGCCATTAATGATGCCTGAGGAGATTCAACTGCCTTACTCGCTACGGATTTCTCTTCACTATCGATTTGCCATTCCTGAATTCTATCTTTCATTTCCATTATCAAGCGCTCAGCAGTCTTCTTTCCCACACCAGGCAGCTGGACCAGGGATTTTATGTCGTCAGTTACCACACAACGCATAAAACCCTTGGCATCAACACCGGAAAGAATAGTAAGCGCCAACTTAGGACCAACGCCATTCACTTTTATCAAACTCTTAAACAGTTTACGCTCAGAAGATTCCGCAAAACCATAAAGCATATGCGCATCCTCCCTAACCACCAGATGAGTAAGTAGCCGAACTGTACTTCCCAATTCAGGTAACTGACTTGATGTGGTTAATGAAACTTGTACTTCATATCCCACACCATTTACGTCCAGCAGTACCTGAGGCGCAGCTTTTTCAACCAATGTTCCTACCAAAAAACCAATCATCTTAATTTAGCTACGTATTGATTCAAATCTGATTGCATAATTTACTGATCCAGACATATTACTTTTGATTTTGAAGCTTTGATACGCTGCTGTAATGGCATGCTGTAAAAATGACAAAGCGCTATGGCTAATGCATCAGCTGCATCAGCTGCAGGCGTTGCATTTAGAGACAATGCTTGTACAACCATCTCCTGAACTTGAACTTTTGTGGCAGCTCCCATACCGGAGACAGCTTGCTTTATCGTTCTGGCCGCATATTCAAAGACCGGCAAGTTAGCTTGGGCAGCTGACAATATAGCTACCCCTCTTGCCTGCCCTAATTTTAAAGCTGAATCTGCGCTTTTTCCGACAAAAACTTTTTCAATTGATACATGAGAAGGCTGATATTCACGTATTAAATCATTTAAACATTCATGAATAGTAAGCAAACGATTGGGAATTGACTCTTCAGAAAGGCGTATACAACCACTGGCAATATAGCGGGGCTTTATAGCAGACTTGTTAGAAGATTGCGTATCAATAACACCATAACCGGTAATACGCGATCCAGGGTCTATACCTAAAATAACACTCATAAACTGATTATACTGCCTGTCAAAGCAAGACGGCAGGTAAAGAATTCCCCGTAAAAAATATCAAGCTTTCCACTGTCTTGATTTTGTAAAAAAGAGCCAGTATTCTAATCCTCGAGCTTAGGGTGTGAGAAGCAAAACTGTACCGTTCTATAAAGAGCAGAGCAGAGTAAAGAAAAGAGAAAAGGCATAAGAGAGAAAAGAAGGAAAGCTTTTAATTCATACGCTTTATTGTTGGAAAAAAATTTCTTATTCAACAATAACCTTTATCAAATCTATCCTCATCAAATTAATCCTTATTATCTTCTTCCACGTTCTGAATACTCTTTTTTTAACAAATTTTCAGGATTTATGGATATGAATAAAATATTTTCAAATTACTTAAGCTTATGGCTTTTCTTTTCAATAGTATTGCAAACCCCATTAACTAATGCACAAGATATCAGGAAGAATTTTCAAATAGATGTGTTCGTCGGCATATTAAACAACACATTCAGCCCAAGCGATAAAGCAAGATATATCAATCCCGAAGAAGCTGAGGACAGCTCATCCACTAGTCCTGCATTTGATATACAATTTCAATACAGAATGAAAAAAAATCTATGGCTGATCGGTCATACGGTAAGAACCAAAAGACAGGCTGAAATTGACTGTTCAAAAAGCACTAACATTTCATGCGATAACTTACTCAATGAAGGAGTCGATTTAAATGATGCTATCAACACCATTAATGCTAAAGGTCTAGGTAAGGCATTGGGTTTTATTAAAAATGCGAGAAGCATTGAAGGTCAATTAGGATTACGCTACGAGTTTGACCAGGTCGGGTTAGACAAACATACATCTAAAGTTTACATTGCTCCCAAATTAGGTTTTGCCTCGGTCGACGGTGTTGATGACCTGGCTGACATACACCAGATTATGATTGGTTTAATTGCAGATGGTGACACTAGATTCATTAACACTTATTTTGAAATAGGCTATGGAAAAAATGACCTGTTTATAGAAAACAATGATAAACGCTTTCTTGTAAATACCCGCCTCTTTTTCTATCCATCCTGGTTAAATGAAAATGAGAAAAAATATGCTATCTTCCTCGAAAGCAATCTTGATACAGACTTCAATGATGGTCCAGATAGCTTTAGGACCAGAGCTGGTGTAGAAATAAAAATCTAACGACCTAACCAAGCATAAAAAAGCTCTCCCTTAGAATTAAGGGAGAGCCCAGGAAATTTTAATCGATAGGTCTAGAGCGGTTTTATTCTGCTTTTTCTTTAGTACGCAATTTGATATGAAGCTCTCTTAGCTGCTTGCTATCTACCAATCCTGGCGCTTCTGTCATTACACAAGCTGCAGTTTGAGTTTTAGGGAAGGCAATAACATCTCGAATAGAAGCTGCACCAGACATCAACATAACCAGACGATCCAAACCAAATGCCAAACCTCCATGTGGAGGCGCGCCATATTTTAATGCATCAAGCAAGAAGCCAAATTTTTCACACTGCTCTTCTTCACTAATATTCAGCAACTTGAATACACTTTGTTGCATAGCCGCTTCATGAATACGGATAGAACCGCCACCCAGCTCGGTGCCATTCAAAACCATATCGTAAGCTTGTGAAAGCGCTTCACCCGGGTTTTCCTCTAACGCTTCTGGTGAGCAGGATGGCGCAGTAAACGGGTGATGTAGCGCTGTCCAGTTCCCGCTATCTGTCTTTTCAAACATTGGAAAATCAACCACCCAAAGCGGCGCCCATTCTGTTGTGTAAAGATTCAAGTCTTCACCCAGTTTACAACGCAATGCACCAAGCGACTCATTCACAACATGGGCTTTATCTGCCCCAAAGAAAACGATATCACCATCTTTAGCATCCACCCTCTCCATTAGAGCCAGCGTTGTTTCGTTAGGAATAAACTTGAGTATAGGTGATTGCAATCCCTCAACTCCGGCAGTAAGGTCATTGACTTTAACCCAGGCCAGTCCTTTTGCTCCATAGATACCAACAAAATTGGTGTATTCATCTATTTCTTTACGGCTCAGGCTGGCCCCACCCGTTACTTTCAATGCAGCAACACGACCCTCTGGATCATTTGCAGGCCCATTAAAAACTTTAAATTCAACAGACGCCATCAAGTCATTTACATCAACCAGCTTTAATGGAATACGCAAATCAGGTTTATCACTACCATAGTCACGCATTGCTTCTGAATAAGGCATTTGAGGAAAATCACCTAAATCAACATCCAGCGTTTCTTTAAATAATTTTGTTACTAACGCTTGCGTTATGGTCATAATGCCATTTTGATCCATAAACGACGTTTCAATATCGATCTGAGTAAATTCGGGCTGACGATCAGCGCGCAAATCTTCATCGCGAAAACATTTCGCAACTTGATAATAACGATCAAAACCAGAGACCATCAATAATTGCTTAAATAGCTGTGGCGATTGTGGTAACGCAAAAAACTTACCATCATGCGTCCGGCTGGGAACAAGGTAATCACGTGCCCCCTCTGGTGTCGCGCGAGTCAGAATCGGCGTTTCTATATCCAGGAAACCATTCTCATCCATAAAGCGACGAATTGAAGACGTGACCCTGGCTCGCAACAATAACTTCTCTTGCATCTCATTGCGACGAAGATCCAGAAAACGGTATTTGAGACGTACATCCTCACCAACATCAACATGCGAATCGAGAGGAAAAGGTGGTGTTGCAGACTGATTCAAAATTTCAAGCGAAGTTGCATAAACTTCCACTTCACCAGTTGCCATCTGTGGATTAACTGTTGCATCTGAACGCTTTCGCACTTTACCCGTTACCTTCAAAACGTATTCAGGACGAACTTTGTCTGCCAGTTGAAAGTCATCACCCACATCCGGATCGAAAACTATCTGGACAATACCTTCCCTATCACGCAGATCAACAAAGATAACGCCACCATGATCCCGTCTACGATCCACCCATCCGCACAAGGTTATTTCTGTATCAACATGAGCTGGCCTTACATCACCGCAATATTCACTTCGCATACTGTTCGCTATCTCTTTAACTTATCTTTAAAAAAACTATTCAGCAGAAGCTTTTGATTTTGTGCTTGCTGTTGCTGAATCATTGGTTTTTCCAGAATCACTGGATTTACTACTGTTTTCTGGCTTTGGCTTACCACTGTTTTTAAAATCAGTCTCATACCAACCTCCACCTTTGAGCTTGAATGATGCGGCTGTTACCATTTTTTTCATAGCTGGTTTACCACATTCACTACAATCGACAAGAGGCTGGTCACTGATTTTTTGTAATACCTCTTTTTTTGCTCCACATAACTGGCATTGATATGCATATATAGGCATTAAAATTGTCCTTACTTGTAAATGTTCAGGTCAGTTATAAGACTGAGACAACCCTGACTCTATCAAAAACGGATAACCAGGATTTTTACGGGCGGCGATTATACGCGAACTTCTTTAGGTTCTAAATCACTAAATCTGTCCAAAAACCGACAAAAAATACCCTTAAACCCACCAAAATGTTAGTACTCACTTTCTATTTAGTTGGCTATAGGGAAGAAACCTAACACTATAATGCACAAACCTATCTCTACTCTATACAATCTAACAACCCGTCTTAAACAAACTTAAGATATCAACTCCGTAATGCCGTTTAGTTTTTCCGTAAGGCGATTTTGCATAAAATCTAAAAAAAAGCCGTAAAAATAAGCCTTTTTTTAATTGCGCCTTTATAATTATTTAGATATATATAGCACCGTTGAGAGGTTACTTAATTTCCTGCATTCAATCTCATAATAAAAATGCCTATTTTTATAGGTTTTTTGACTAAGGGGCGAACGATCAGGTCAATAAACAGGTAACATCAGCAAAAATTTTATTCTTAAAACCACCGAGGATTTACTTATCATGGCTGCAAAAAAAGCTCCTGCGAAGAAAAAAGCTCCTGCTGCGAAAAAACTACCGGCTATTCGTGATCGTTATAGCAAAACTCAAATGCTGACTGAAATTGCTGAAAATACAGAATTGAGCCGAAAGCAAGTAGGCGCAGTAATTGACGAGCTTTCTGATCTTATTGAAAGACACGTTAAGAAAAGTTCTTGTGGCGAATTTGTTTTACCTGGGTTACTTAAAATCACTACTGTGAAAAAACCTGCCCGCAAAGCAAGAAAAGGTATAAACCCGTTCACTGGCGAAGAGACCATGTTCAAGGCAAAACCTGCCAGCATTCAAGTTAAAGTAAGACCTTTGAAAAAATTGAAAGAAATGGCTGGCTAGCCTTTTTCTGCCAATCAATAAAAAAACCGGGGGTTAATTCCAGCCTCCGGTTTTTTTATGTCTGATTTTTACCTAATTCGATTTTGCTACCCGACTTCTTTTTAAAATAATGTCAGGTAAACTAGTCTCACTTATTTATTCAGCCAGACTTTTAAATTTATGCGAACCAGTCAATCTCTTCTTGCCACCCTAAAAGAAATTCCAGCCGATGCCGAGGTGATTAGCAACCAGCTCATGTTGCGTGCAGGTATGATAAGAAAAATTGCAGGGGGGCTCTATACCTGGCTACCGCTAGGCCTAAAAGTATTGCAGAAAGTCGAACGCATAGTGAGAGAAGAAATGAATCGGCATGGCGCACAGGAGGTGTTGATGCCTGTTGTGCAACCGGCAGAGTTATGGGAGGAGTCGGGTCGATGGGAGCAGTATGGTGCGGAATTACTTCGTATCAGTGACCGCCATGGACGCGCTTTCTGCCTTGGCCCAACACACGAAGAAGTAATTACTGAGTTAGCACGCAACGAATTACAAAGCTACAAACAATTGCCTCAAAATTTTTACCAGATCCAGACAAAATTTCGTGACGAAATTCGCCCACGTTTTGGCGTTATGCGTTCACGAGAATTCATTATGAAAGATGCTTATTCATTTCATAATAACCTTGATTGCCTTGAAAATACTTACGCCAATATGCATGCTGCCTACAATGCTATCTTTTCGCGTATCGGACTGGAATTTAGAGCAGTACTTGCTGATACAGGGTCAATAGGTGGAAACGCAAGTCACGAATTTCATGTGCTTGCAAAATCCGGCGAAGATGATATTGCCTTTAGTCAGCAAAGTGATTACGCGGCTAATGTAGAACTTGCAGAAGCAGTTGCTTTACCCAGTGAAAAGACTGCGTCAGGAAAAACAATCAATAAGATTGCCACACCCGATGCAAAAACAATTGAAGAAGTATGTCAGCAACTGAATATAGAAGCATCCAATACGGTCAAAACACTCATTGTTAAAGCAGATTCAGAATACTGCCAATCTGAATTCATTGCTCTTGTGGTAAGAGGCGATCACACTCTCAACTCAATCAAAGCAGAAAAAATTAAAGAGGTCTCAAACCCACTTACCTTTGCTAACGATACAGATATTGAAGCTGCTATAGGTTGTAGTACCGGCTCTATCGGTCCCGTTAAATTAAACATTCCTTTTATTGTCGATCGAACAGCTGCAAATCTTGTCGATTTCACTTGCGGCGCCAATGAAGATGGCTTTCACCTAACAAATGTAAACTGGGGCAATGATGCAGCAGAACTTCGTGTAGAAGATATTCGCTGTGTCGTATCCGGAGATCCCAGCCCTGATGGTAATGGAACACTGGAAATAAAACGCGGTATTGAAGTTGGTCACATTTTTCAACTTGGAAAAAAATACAGTGAAGCAATGAACGCATCGGTACTCAATGAAAATGGAAAACGCGAAACGTTATTCATGGGTTGTTATGGCATAGGCGTTTCTCGAGTTGTTGCCGCTACTATTGAACAAAATCATGATGAAAATGGCATTATCTGGCCAGAATCTATTGCACCTTTTCAAGTAGCCGTTATACCACTGAATATGCAAAAATCTGAAAACGTAGCCTCTGTTACAGAAAAAATTTATTCCGAACTTGTCTATAATAATCTAGAAGTACTACTGGATGACAGAAACGAGAGACCAGGTGTAAAGTTTGCTGATATCGAACTCATTGGTATTCCCCATACTTTAGTCATAGGTGATAAAAGTCTCGAAAAAGGTGTAATAGAATACCGTAACCGAAAAACGAATGAAAAATCAGAACTCCCTATAGACAATGTTATCGATGAATTACTTTCAAAACTCAAACATTAATTTATTTTCGCTAACATTTTTACCCAAAATAAAGATCACACTTCTTTTAAATACCCATTTTCTCATTTACTGTTTGGCATTTGGATTAACGTTACTTCCAAACACTGGTTTAAATGCTAAAGAATTAACTAGAAAAGAACAGGGAATTGATTCACTTTCTAAGAATGAGCTTACCGCATTTTTAAAAGAAGCCATTAACCAAAAGGATAAAGCGTTAGATCAATTTGACGCACAAGCATGGCTAACAGCTATGCTAAACAGAATGGAACCTTATAAAATAGATCATGATGAAGCATTACAAATCTTGCGCACCGTTTATCGTGAAGCCAATAACAGTGATCTGCAACCCGAGTTAGTGCTATCAGTTATTGCTATTGAAAGCAGTTTTAAACGCTTTGCTGTTTCAAGAGTTGGAGCACAAGGGCTAATGCAGGTTATGCCATTTTGGAAGCGGGAAATTGGAAGACCCAATGACAACTTAATGAGTATTGATACCAACATTAAATATGGCTGTAAAATACTGCAATTTTATATGAAAAAATCGAATGGAAACTGGTCTGAAGCACTTGCTCGTTATAATGGAAGTTATGGTAGTACCGTTTATTCAGAAAAAGTATTACTTGCCTGGAGTCATAACTGGCGCAGTGGCAGTCTTGTTGATTATCGTTAGCTCAACAAATTATGCTTGATAAAGTCAAAAAACCACCAGAATAAAAAAACACAAACCTTATTTTCCTTTTTAGATGTTATTTTGACCAAAAGATATCGAAAAAAGATAATTTTCACTACCAATAATTCATAAATACCAATTCAACGTATGATAAGACTGTTATTGCTATACTATTGAATACCTTTGTATTTTTTTTATCGAAAGGGAGTCAACTGGAAAAGGAATTTGATCGATGTTTATAACGAAAAAGACTTAGATTTTTTATGCCATGAACCTGTTTTATTCTCGCAAAAACAAGAGTGTTGTTGCTCTTTTTTTTGGATTACTATTATCCATAGCGAACGTTGGCTTCGCTTATGCGGAAAACATGACTGAAAAAAATGGTCATGAACAACAGGTTACCGACAATAAAGAAAAGCAAAAAAATAATAAACGTGCTCTTCCAAAAACCATAAACCTTCAGGATGGCCTGCTAAGAATTTACCGCTCCAATCTGCTTAAAAAAACCTATCGATATGTTATCTACCCAGAGACTTCCATTGATAATCACCAGGAAGGTGACGTCATTTTAAAACTGACGGTTAACAGAGGTGGTGAAATAAAGAAATTAAAATTCCATTCAAAATCAGAATTTATAGAACTCAATCGTGCGGCGTCAAAAGCGGTAAAAAAAGCTAAACCCTTTCCTCCTGTACCCTCCAGATTAGAAGGTGAAACTTTCGAAATTCTAATGCCTATCAAATTCCGTTTAGCCAGCTAACTTTTTATTTCTATATTCGACAAAAATAAAAAAACCACGGTATATCTCTTTTAATCGAGACTTGACCGTGGTTATTTTTAAATTTGAAACTTAGTGGTTGTGTTCTAGCGCTTTAGCAGCTGCATCAATCTCTTTTTTTGCATCTTCTATTTTATCTTCGCCACCGTTTACAGTATCTTTAACCGCATCAGATGCACTAGCAACCGTTTCACTGACTGCATCAGATGTTGCAGTTGCAGCGTCTTTTGCCAAATCAACTGCGCCATCTGCCGTATCTTTTACTGCATCCACAGCATCATCAGCCATCTCGCCAGCTGCATCTACTGTATTATTAATAGCAGTCTTTGTTGAGTCCACTGCATCAGTCGTTGCTTCTTTTGCTTTTTCTGCAAGATTAGCAGCGCCGTCGACTGCTTCGGATGCAGCATCGGTAGCAGACTCAACAGCATCGCTCGCTTTTTCTGAAACACTGTCTACAGCTTCTTTTAATGAACTTGTATCGACACCACCATCTTCACTACAAGCCAGTAAAAATAATGACAAAAAACTCAACCCCAATAATTTTCTCAAAGTATTCATATCTCTCTCCAAAATTGTTGCTCTAAAATAAGAGCCCTCATGACACATTTATAAAAACAGACAAGCCTCTAATCGATTCCCGTCTGTATATATGCCTATTGCGCCCTATTTTGGCACACGCTACAAGGCACTAATTATCATTACAATGTAAAAGCCTATAAAAATCACACTCTTATCGGCTACTGATAAAACATGAAAAAAAACGCAAATCAGCTAGCGCAATATCCTATATAAGCTATTGTTAAAGAAAGGGGAAGATTGTGGGTCAATTCACATTTTTAATGAGAAAATATTCACCTTCCCACAGTTTTTGGTCTATTTTTTGTACATCGATTTACTTGAGAGTATATCCAGGATACCTGGGTGTATCCGAGAGAGATAAACTTATAAATGCTATGGCTAGCTCTTTACCTCCACTAAAAAATAATCATACAGCGCAATCAACGCGCAAAAAGCAGGACCAAGGTAATCGCACTCACACAAACCGGCGATTGGATTCCCAGCATGCAGAAAAAAAGCCTTCTGCCAATCAGGAAAACTATACACAAGCGTACTCACAAACTTCACAATCAAACAAAAGCTATAACAAAAAAAAGCAGCGTCGTTTTCGATTTAGAATTCCTCTTGCCATTCGCGTGAGTATTTTCTTTGGGTTACCCATATTGTTCGCTATGGGTTCTTTGTTTAACTTTATTATTGAATCCCAGCGATCATTTCAGAAACAGCAAATGGATAATTTTGGCGCTGTTATTTCTGAACAGTTAGCCGCGTCTGCACGCGAACCACTTTTTGCAGATGCAAAAATGGAATTGGTTGTCTTGATAAAACAAATTCCTTTAGCCAATGATTTATTGGGTGCAGCAATCCTTAACCATAGTCATGAGGTTATTGCTCATATAGGACCGATACCGAATATTTCAAACATGGCATACAAAAACTTTAAAACCAATCTTAGTGCCTCCGACTTCGAAAAAGAAAATATAACAACCAAAGCCGTTATGTATTCAAAACCAATTGAGTTCCGTAGTGTAACAGGTGGTCATGCGGTTATCGTTATGGATCAGGAAAATATCGATAAACGCTTTGAAAACTATACATATGCGCTCTATGGAATTCTCACCTTCTTTGCAATTATAATCTATGGTGTATTACTTTTCGTTAGTCACCGACTCACCCAACCCGTTAGAGAAATAGTCAGTGCTGCAAAGAGAATAGAAAAAGGGGATATGACACCTATAAAAGAAAGGCGCAATGATGAGCTTGGGCAACTCATTAGGGCAATAAACAGTATGACGAAAGGGTTGACTGAAAAATCCCAAATCGAAAGAGTGCTGCATAAATTTCTTGACCCGGATATTTCGAATAAAATACTTCAAGAACTAGATCCTGTCGATTTACAAAGCGAAAACGTAGAAGCTACCGTTTTATTTGCGGATATTGTCGGCTTTACCAGTATGTCAGAAAAAATATCCCCTGAAGAAGTCACCGAATTATTGAATGAATACTTTGGTTACTACTCATCTTGTGCCAAATTTTATTTTGGTAATGTCGATAAATTTCTTGGCGACTGTATCATGATAGTCTTCGGCGCAACAAAAAAAGATAAAGACCATAAATTTCATGCTGCAGCCTGCGCTGTACTTATGCAAAAGCTCACCAATCAAATTAATCAACTAAGATTAATGAAAAACCTTATGCCAATAAATATTCGCATAGGAATAAACAGCGGACATATGATTGCAGGCTTAATTGGATCTCGTGACCATGTTGAATACACTGTTATTGGAGACTCGGTTAACCTGGCCTCTCGTTTATGTAACGAAGCACAAAGTAACGAGATAATTATTCAAGGTGACCTGAGTGACAGTCTTGGCAAAGACTATGCTATGAAACTAGAAGATAAACGCCTTATTAAGGTTCGAGGAAAGGAAAACCCCGTCCCCATTTATAACCTTAAAGACATCAATCTTGCACGCACATCAGGTACAGAATACCTCATGAGAGATATTCTTGAGAATGCCAAAGAAAATCTGACACCCATAAGGATTGGATAATTTTTCTAACCAGCTATTTTCCGGACTTGCAACGCTAGGCACGTAAACGATTTGTTTTTCTTCCTTTAACCAGGTCATTAGCCAGGTATTTCAAAAAGGCAACTTCCACATTCGAATTACTCTGTACTGGCTTACCTTGTCCTATACGCTTCATTTGTTGGGTATACCACTGAATTTCCATTAACCCAATATTATCTTTTAAAACAGGCATCCAGGTTTTTAGTGGTTTAACTCCACTTTTCACTTCCTTATTACTCAAAATATCCTTACAAAAATCTGGCTTAATCGCTAACGGTCTGGCTATACCAACAAGATCAACAGCACCACTTTCTACCGTTTCAGCCATGATTGTATTGGTTCTGAATCCACCTGTGAGCATTAAAGGGGTATCACCCATGAAACCTCTCACTTTTTCTGCAAACTCTAAAAAGTAAGCTTCTCGTTTTTGAGTACTTGCCTTCTGCGCTCCAGTCATGACCGGCTTTTCGTAGGTTCCACCAGACACTTCAATTAGATCTATACCTAACTCAACCAGCTTGGCTGCCACTTGCATTGCTTCTTCTTCGGTAAAACCGCCACGCAAAAAATCAGCCGAATTCAGCTTTATACCAATAGCGAACTCTTTACTTGTCGCTTCAAGCATCGCTTTAAAGACTTCGCAAACAAAACGCATACGATTCTCTAATGAGCCACCCCACTCATCATCTCGTTGATTATGTAATGGGGATAAAAACTGCGCCACCAAATAACCATGCGCTCCATGAATTTGCGCACCATCAAAACCAGCTTTTTCAGCAACTTTTGCTGCTGTTGCATAACGTGCAATAATATCAAGAATTTGCTCATGTGTTAGAGCAACCGGCTCACCAAAAAAAGCTTTCACATCACTTTTAAATGGAATCGCAGAAGGGGCAACCGATTGCTTGGTTAAAAACTTTGGTGTTTGTTTTCCTGGGTGGTTTATCTGAACCCAGACTTTGCTTCCCTTGGCCTTTGAAACAGCTGCCCACTGTTTTAGCTGCTCAAGATCACGATCATCTTCTAACACTATATTACCAGGCTCGCCAAGGTGGTTACGATCTACCATGACATTTCCTGTTACCAATAAACCACAGTTACCCTCGCCCCAAACTCGGTATAAATTAATCAGCTCTTTCGTCGGATTATTGGTTAATGTACCTAACGCTTCACTCATGGCAGATTTCCCAAGGCGATTTGGAATAACCTGACCATTTGGCAGAGTTAATGGAGAAGATAATACAGTTGAAATATGAATATTCATAACAGTTACTTTATCCGTTTATGATTAAATGATCTTTAGTGTTCCCGGGTCGAACGAAATTCAACATCTGGCCAACGCTCTTGTGTCAGACTCAGATTTACACGTGTTGGTGCCAGATAACTCAAATGTCCGCCACCATCTAACGCGAGATTATCGCTTTGCTTCTTCTTGAAATCAGCCAGCTTTTTTTCATCGTCACATTCAACCCAATGAGCTGTGAATACATTAATTGGCTCATAAATCGCTTCGACTTTATATTCGTCCTTTAAACGATAAGCCACAACTTCAAACTGTAACATTCCGACTGCACCAACGATAAGGTCATTATTATTCAACGGCATAAAAACCTGTGTCGAACCCTCTTCGGCTAATTGCTGCAAACCTTTCTGTAACTGTTTGGTTTTAAGCGGGTCTTTTAAGCGAATACGTTTGAATAGCTCAGGAGCAAAATGCGGAATGCCGGTAAACTTCAGCTTTTCACCTTCAGTAAAGGTATCACCTATCTGAATCGTGCCATGGTTATGTAAACCAATGATATCACCAGATAAGGCCGAATCTACCGCCTGCCTGTCTCCGGCTTTAAAGTTAACAGCATCAGCTACCTTTACATCTTTACCTATGCGTACATGATGCATCTTTAAACCCTTGGTATATTCCCCCGAGCAAATGCGTAAAAAAGCTATACGGTCCCGGTGCTTAGGATCCATATTGGCTTGAATCTTAAAAACAAAACCTGAAAACTTGTCCTCTTTTGGTTCTACTTCGCGTGCATCGGTATTGCGTTTAAGCGGCGAAGGCGCCCATTCTACAAATCCATCTAACATTTCCCTTACACCAAAATTGGCTAGAGCTGTACCAAAAAAAACCGGCGTTAATTTACCAGCCAAGTACTTTTCAAGATCAAAAGTATGGCTAGCGCCCTTAACCAACTCTACTTCATCAACATAATCTTCGTAATAAACACCAAGCAATTCACGTGCTTCATCACTATCCAGTCCCTGTATTTGAATATCTTCATGAATCACAAAGTTATGGCCCGCTTCAAATACATGAATCACATCGGTATATAAATTGTAAACACCTTTGAGCTCTTTACCCATTCCTATGGGCCAATTAATAGGAGCCCCCTGAATTTTCAATACTTCTTCAATTTCATCCAGTAATTCAATGGGATCGCGAATATCACGATCTAACTTATTGACAAAGCTGACAATTGGAGTATCTCGCAAACGACAGACGTCCATTAACTTTATCGTACGTTCCTCAACACCCTTGGCACCATCAACCACCATTAATGCAGAGTCTACCGCCGTCAGTGTTCGGTAGGTATCTTCAGAAAAATCCTCGTGACCTGGTGTATCTAACAAATTAACAATGCGATCCTTATAAGGAAACTGCATAACCGAAGATGTTACCGAAATACCTCTCTCTTGCTCCATACCCATCCAGTCTGATGTTGCATGGCGATCTGCTTTCTTGCCTTTTACAGAACCCGCCACCTGAATCAGCTGCCCTAAAAGCAAGAGTTTTTCAGTAATCGTCGTTTTTCCGGCATCCGGGTGCGAGATGATCGCGAATGTTCTACGCTGCTCAACCTGTTGAATAAAATTACTGTCTGGCACAAAAACCTCTAAATAACTGGTATTAAAATCGGGCGTATTCTACTCTGTATCAAGCTGCAGATTCAGCGACTAATAACCTAAGGATGGGTAAAATTCAGCAGAAAAAAGAAAGAATCCTAGCTTCTGTCAGTTTTATTCCACTGAGAAGGATCTACCCCAAAGTACTGACTTAATTGCTGATACAAACCCGGTAATTTTCTTTTCATCATTTGTGGTTTTTCAAAAAAAGATTCAGTTATTACTGCAAAGAACTCGACAGCTGACACTGAACCATATTCATCAATCACTTTATTTTTATTCTTATCAACCCGTACTAAAAAGGCTTCGTACTCTCTGGTTAACACCTCTGCCCACTCTTTATAATGGTCGTGCTCTCTCAAAACAGGCAAACCATCCATAATTTTATTTTCTTCATCAAGCTTATGAGCAAATTCATGAATTACTACATTATGCGCATCATTACTATGAATAGAACCAAATTCCACATCACTCCATGAAAGCACAATAGGACCACGATACCAAGACTCACCACCTCGATGCTGTAATCTGCTTTCTATAACGCCTGCATTATTGCTGATATTTGCCGCCTGATAGGTAGCAGGATAAACAATTATGGTTTTAAATCCAGAAAAAATGGGCGCAGTACGCTTAAGCACCAACAAACAAGCATTACCAGCAATCGCTAAACGTACTCTATCATCAACTTCAAAACCACCTCGACCAACAAAAATCTTAGTTGCCAAAAAATAATTGATATGGCCATGATAAACACTCTCTAACTCTTTTGGTAAGCTATTAGAAAGTGGAACATGTCTTTTTAACAACTCAAGATATTCGAGTTTCAGTGGCAATGAATAAAGCTTTTTAATCAGTTGAGTTTTTTGGTAACGACGGAAACACCAGTAACTTATAACCAGTATAACTATAAAAGTAACGAGGATAAAAAATTGGATTAATAGCACAGTTTAATAAGCTATTATGCTTGTGATGAAAATAAAACTGTCCTGTTTTTCTTTTACTGTGAATATCATTCCCAATGCCATACCTCAATTATTTCCAAACTATTATGTTGGTCGTTCGAATTCATTTAATCAATAATAAAAACGCATACCATAACTAATCAAGCTCCGCCAAACTCACTCCTTCAAGCGCATCATTTTTTTGCTGGGCAATTTTATCTAGAAGTGATGTTACTGATTCACTGGCTTTAACAGTTGCAGCAACCCCTCCCGAACCAACTTGATGGCGTATTGTTTCTAATACGTCCACCAGCATTATTTTTTCCAAGGGTCGCTGAGGAAAAAGCGCTGGCTGTTCTGCTTCGGAAAGCAACAAAAAATTGTTTTCCATTAATATTCTTACGGTTTCATCAATAATCATTTCTGACACGCCTAACCGCATAGCTACCATTTCTATTGTGGGGTGCTCACTCTGGTCACCGCTATTAAAACCATTACCAACAATTTTCATTATCTCTAACGCCATTATTTCCCGGTCGGCAAGTGATATATGCAAATTTTCCCGACCTATACTTTGCGCTTTATAATTCTGGTGATAAAAAGCTACTGATGCGCCTATCAACAAAACGTACCAACAAAAATATAACCACACCATTAGAATAATAACCGATGCAAACGCTGAATAAATTGCCGTATTGTTCGATGAACCGGCAACAAAATTTGCCACACCCCAGCCCAAAAACTTCCAGGCTATGGTGGTAACCAGACCGCCCAGCAGTGCAGACATAATCCGAACCCGTGTATTGGGAATAAAAAGGTAAACAAAGGCAAAACCCAATGTCATTAACACATAGGGCAAAACAAAACTTGCCATCGTCATCATGAGCGTGCCAAAGGGGAGTGACTCTATAAACGTTACAACTGTCGTCACACGCGCAGAATTAGTTAGAACAGCTGAAATAATAATTAACAACGGCGCTACAAACACGACACTCATGTAATCTCTAACGCGGTGGGAAAGGTTGCGAGATCGAGCAATCTGCCAGGTATAGTTAAAGGCATTTTCAATTTTATGCATCATTGAGATAACACTATAAATAAGCACCGCAAAACCAACAGCACCCAATACACCAACGTTCACATTGTTAATAAACGTCATCACGTTATCGACAATTTCAAAACGCTTGTCACCCAGATCCTGCATCGCGTCAAGTAATATCGGCTTAAGGCTTTCATGCATACCGAAACCTTTCAATACCGAGAAACTCAGCGCTAACAATGGCACAATAGCAATAATCGTTGTATAAACCAGACTCATTGCGCGCAAGCTTAGCTGCCCATTTTTTAAATCTTTGACAACAGCATAAATAATCCTCAAAGTACGATGCATAAATTTCTGCAAAAGTGATGGATTGCTTAAATTATCAGTAAGTAGCCATTCACGAAACTGATGCAAATGATTTAAGCTTAAAACGTTATTTTGTGACATGAATGTAAGTAACCATGATCAGTTCTATAAAGTAAAACTTTCTCTATTCGTTTTTCTAGCCTGCCAATTTACCTTATCCATTCCTTTTCTTCCACCAGACATTCTATTACAACCGACTTAACGCAACGATTTTAAGAAGTTTCGACCTTTTACCTTTTTCCCTGAAATGCTAGACTCACCTAAATTTTTTACGAAGAAATAATAAATGATGTTTAAAGAATACTCTCAATACGATGCATTAGGTTTAGCTGAGCTTGTTATCAAAGGTGAGATAAGCTCTAAAGAATTACTTGAAGCTGCCATTGCTAAATCAAATGAATTAAACCCAACGCTCAACGCTATTATCCATCGTTTTGACGAGCGCGCCTTTAGCAATATAAAAGAAGGTTTGCCAGCTGGCCCTTTTTGTGGCGTACCTTTTCTGTTTAAAGATTTAACTGCCATTGTAAAAGGCGAACCTATTACGATGGGTACTCGTGGAATGAACTGGGTACCGGATTATAACAGCGAACATGTAAAGCGTATTCTAAAAACAGGTATAAACCCCTTTGGCAAAACTAACACCCCCGAATTTGGTTTGATTATTACAACCGAACCCAAAGCTCATGGTGCCGCCCATAACCCTCATAAACAGGGCTACAGCACAGGCGGTTCTTCAGGTGGAAGTGCCTGCGCAGTAGCAGCAGGTATTGTACCGATGGCAGGAGCAGGAGATGGCGGTGGCTCCATTCGATTCCCTGCAAGCTGGTGCGGAGCATTTGGTTTTAAACCGAGTAGAGGTTTAACCCCGATAGGCCCTGACTATGGAGAAGCATGGGAAGGCGCTGTCATCGATCATATAATCTCAAGAAGCGTTCGCGACAGTGCAGCAATGTTAGATCATACGGCAGGATATCAACAAGGAGGCCCTTATAAAGTTGATAAAGATCCCTATGGCTATCTAAATGCTGCTATTGATGGTCAATCAAAAGACGTTAAGCCTTTACGCATTGGCGTTGCCAAAAAGCCGTTAATTGAAAATACCGAAATAGATCCTGAGGTCTTAAATGCTTTAGATAAAACCGCAAAAATACTTGAAGGGCTTGGCCATCATATTGAAGAAGCTGAACCTGCGATTGATACTTCACGCTTCGGCCTCGATTTTCTTATCATGGTTTGCAGTCACACTGCCGTTGTTGAAAGCGGTTTAAAGAAATTGTTTGGTAAAAATATGATCAAACAATTTGAACCCCGAACAAAAAACACTGCTTTAATTGGGCGCTCACTACGCGCCGAACAATTGATCGAAGCCATGAAAGGCTGGCATTTAGCCAACCTGGCTATGGCCAGCTATTTCACAAAATATGACGTTATGCTTTGCCCTACAGTACCTACTCCAGCAGTCAGGCATGGAGTTCTGCCTCCTTCAGGAAGCGAGGAGATGATGATGAACATCTCGGGCCTTTTTGAGCAATTCGGTGTTGGAAAAATAGCCTTAAAGTACGGCCTTGTAGAGAAGTTTGCTCAACGAGTAATGAGTAAAATGGCGTTTACCATCCTTGGAAATACCAGCGGGCTTCCAGCAATGTCTGTTCCTTTACATATGTCTTCTGAGGGTTTACCAATCGGAATGCAGTTTTATGGTCGAATGGGTGAAGATACAACGCTTTTTACTTTAGCAGCGTCTTTAGAGCGAGAAAATTTATTTTCTTACCCGTAAAAATTTGCTCCCTTTATAACCTTAATGCTATGAATTTGGTCTCTTTAAAAAGCAAAACGTCAAAAATTCTGCCAAAGAGTTCTTATTAACGAAGAAAAGATACAATCTATTGCCAGTAAATTCATCTTTTTAAAGCGAGTTCTGAAATATCTCCTAAACTAATAAAAGCAACAGGGGGAGGTTAAGTACAATTAATAGCACTTGGCCTTTATGGAAGAAAATAAACGAATCTGTTTGAATGCATATTTTTCAAAAACTTACAGTATGGTTACTTAAAGCTTGGTTATTACTAAGCTTTTCTCTACTGTTCATTTCAGAAGTGAATGCAGAACAAGCTATTCTGATACATCACCCCGAATTGCAAAATGAAGACTTTTCAAAGCAATCATTAGTACGCATCTATGCAATGAAGAAGCGTTACTGGTCAGACGGAACCCCAGTAACTGTATTCACATTAGCCAGTGATAACAATACCCACAAAAGTTTTGTTACACACTATCTCAGAATGCAACCTTATCAATTAAAACGATTATGGCATCGGCTCGTTTTTAGTGGTACAGGCTCTATACCTCAAGAAGTTTCATCCAAAGATATCATGCTGGAGAAGGTAAAAAGCACGCCTGGTGCAATTGGCTATATTGACCACTCTCAGATTAAAAATATTTCTGAAACTATGCTGCCAGGAGGGATAATCAATGAATAGATATATCCGCCACACTCTCTCCTTTTTAATCACAGGCTTAGCATCAACAAGCTTATATGCAGCTGAAGATATTAAAATTAGAGGCTTCTTTAGCCAGGCTATGGTAGTTTCTGAGGATAATGAATTTTTCGGCACTGAATCAGGCACTCACTTTGACTACAGGGAGTTTGGTTTAAATGCATCCTGGGAGTTAAATCCGAAATTGCGTATTAGTGGACAATTACTTTCAAGAAAAGTGGGCACTCTGGAAGATGGTGATCCAGAGATTGACTTTCTATTAGCCGACTACAACTTTTATGTTGATGACACCACCAGTGCAGGCATAAGACTTGGGCGAGTTAAAAGCGAGTATGGCATCTACAACACGGTTAGAGATGTACCGCATGCAAAACCAGGTATTTTTGTACCACCTGCCATTTATTTTGAAGCCTTTAGAGGTCAATTACTTGCTCTAGATGGTGGCGCTTTTTACCTTAATCACCAATCCGGTATTGGCGAGCTTAATTTAGATGTCTTTGGTGGAAAATCCAAGTTAAACAATAATGGTATAGAACAGCAGGCTTTCCAGTCCAGCATCAATGGCGAGTTTGAAGAAGTTGAGAAAAACGGATTTAAAATAAGTTTTGTGCCATCAAGCATACCGGGTCTATATCTTGCTTTTAGTCTCTTTGACGCTTCAGTTGACCTTGAAAGCATACCAAATTACTCATTTGCAGAATTAGGTCTCGCTGCTGCTGCGTTCCCTACTAATCCACTGGTTGTATTCAACTATCTATCCAGCTACAACATTGATACAACCTTGCAAAACTATTCTATTCAATACAACTGGCGTGACTGGATTTTCACTGGTGAATACACCAGGCTCGATACAGAAATCACTAACGCAGCATCGCCGGTTGAATCGTTATTCCCTCCTACTGCTTTAGATTTGGTTTTTGCCGATCAAAAAAGAGAATCAGGAACATACTACTTACAAGCCGAATGGCAAGCATCTGAAAAAATCAGCTTTTATGCTCGCTATGATGACTTGTATTTCGATAAAGAAGATAAGGATGGAACACAACAAGCTGCTCAATCACCTGGTTTTGTATCATTCGCCCGGTTTAATAAACGTGAAACGATTGGAAGCCGCTGGTATATCACTCCTGACTTTTCTCTAACAGGCGAATATAGTAAAAACAGAGGTGTTGCATTCTTAATAGGCTCTGAAGATACCGATTATCAGTCACTAGAAAAAGATTGGGACTTATTTATTTTACAAGCATCTTATCATTTCAGTCTATAAACTAACAATTTTAAGTTACTGAAGGATTGCAGTTTAGCCATGTATATCAGCTTAAAATGGAAAGCCGTAGTATTTTTAAGCCTTGTTCTTATTGGTATTACATCTATTTGGACGTGGCAAACTGTTGTTAATCAAGTTGATACTTTCGAAAGAAGTCTTGAAAAAACACATAATCATTATTCTGCCTTACTCGATGAACTTGTTCATGACAGCTTTTTGAAGCTTTCTCAATTCTCTCATTTACTCTCATCAAAGCCTGCGATAAATAAAACTCTCAAGGACGAAGATAATAAATCCCAGCTTTCCAGCGCACTTGAAAAAGACTGGCTAACTTATAATATCAATCTGGGTATTGACTACCTGAGTATATATAACCAGAACCTCGATAAATTAGGCGAAGTCAATTCTTATGAGTTTGGCATAAATAAAGACTTTGAAGAGATAGTAAAACCACAGATAGTAAAAAGTAATCAGGATTATGAGTTATCATCTTTTATCTATTGCAACACATCCTGTTTTTTTGTTGTTGTTGAACCTTTTATAAATGATGATGGATTGCCTGGCACTATCGTTATTGCACAAAACATGGCAGACATAGTACGAATTTATTATGACTTCACTAAAAGCGGGATTGGCATACTTATAGATTCCCCGACATCAACGAATAATGAATTAGAAAATAAAAAGAATCTTTCGAACTGGGGAGTTCACTCATGGGCAATAAGTGATTACAATAAAATCTCTCCCATACTTTCTGACTACTCCAAAGAATATGATTTAACGCCAAACAAAAAGAACAAGTTGTATCACCACAATAAAAATACACTATTAATAAAGCCTAAATCCGACCATGAATACTTATCATTAGGAAAAAAAATTCACTTTATATTCGTTGAAGATATAACCAACGTATATAACACAATGAATAAAAATATTGAGCAGGGAATCCTGACAGGCTTAACCTGGCTGGTAATAGCAGAAATAATCCTGCTCTTCCTCATCAACAAACCGATGAGGAAACTAAATAATGTCACTACAGCATTACACTTACTTCCAAAGCAACAATTTAACGAAGCAATCAAAAAAGTAACCAGAAAAAAAACAGTTGTTGCCGATGAGATAACCACTTTGGAAAACAGTACAGCCTATGTAGCAAAAGAGCTTAGCAAGCTGCATAATGAAATTCGTTCTAAAAATCATGATCTGAAAGAACAAATAGATGCATTAACACGCTCACGCTCTTTTCTTTCTCGCCTTGTCGACAATTCTCAAATTTTTATCATTACCCAGAACTTTGAAGGAAAAATTTATTCCTGCAATAAGATGTTTGAGGATCTTTTTAATATAACGCCTCGCTATTTTAAATACATCTATCACACAAAAGAAGACCTGGAGATTTTTCAAAATAATCTAAATCAGTTAAAAAATCGCGGGCTTGAAGTTTTCCATCAAGAAGTCAAGACGATAAACAAATACGATTACAAAATTTTAATCGCCTGGACTCATACGTTAGTTGAAGATGAGCAAGGCAATGAAATTATTCTTTCTATTGGTATGGATCAAACCAAACAGAAAAAAGCAGAAAAAGACCTACGCTGGATTGCACATCATGACAGCCTTACCGGTATTGGTAACAGACGCTCATTCAATACTGACATTGAAGAAATACTAAGAGAAAATGAAAGCGGCGCATTAATCTTTATTGATGTCAATCAATTTAAAAAAATCAATGACATATATGGACACAGTGCAGGCGACCAGATACTTATAGAAATAGCGGCTCTTTTGAAAGAATCGAATTCAGGGAATAGTGACGTTTACCGCTTCGCCGGTGATGAGTTTATTCTCCTATTAAGAGATATTAATATTGAAGAGCTACCAGACATACTTAACGGTCTATCCAATAAATTAAAAAATAATTTTGAGACGGCTATAGGGCAAACAATTCCATATTCTGTAAGCATGGGGGCTTCAGTATTCCCTCTACACGGAACCACAGCAGAAGCGTTAGTTATTAATGCAGACATGGCAATGTATCATGCCAAGAAAAAAGGCTTGGGTGAATGGCGCATTTTCAGCACACAAGATGCTCGAACAGACCAGATCAAAAAAGAATACGATATTATGCTGCTAGTACGCAAAGCATTAGCAAATAATTCTTTTCAACTATACTATCAACCCATACTGAATATTTCAAAAAATGAAATTTCCCATTACGAAGCATTAATTAGACTAAAAGATAATTTTGGCGAGTATATATCCCCCAGCTTGTTTATTCCGCTAGCCGAACAAACCGGTGAAATAAGAAAAATTGACGAATGGGTTATTAACAAATCATTAGCGTCCTTAAAAGAACTCTATGAATCTGGACACAAAACACGTTTTGCTATTAATATCGCCGCCCCAACATTACAATCAAACGATTTTGCAAAATTGCTTTTAGACGCTATAAAATCTTATGATCTCCCTAACGAGAGCGTTATCATTGAACTGACAGAAACTGCTTATATAGAAAACTTTCAGCAAGTCCTGCTAAATCTTTGTAGAATCTCTAAAAAAGGCGTATCACTTGCATTGGATGATTTTGGTGTTGGCTTTTCATCATTCAACTATATTAAGAAAATGCCTTTAAACTACATAAAACTAGATGGTTCTTATATCAAAAACCTGGCTAATAATGATGTAGACCAGGTATTTGTTAAAAGTATCGCCAATATGGTTGAAGCATTTGGTATGCAGACTATTGCAGAGTTTGTAGAAGATGAATACACCCTCACGATGTTACAATTACTTGGCGTAAATCATGCGCAAGGGTACCATATCGGCAAACCGGAATCGTTAGATATTATAATCAATAAAATTGTTACCAATGAAGTAACCGAAAGCCTTATAGCACCACAAAAAAGCAACAAAAGTTAAGGCAAGTGACAACTCGGTGTAGATAGCGATATCGCAAGTTCTTCATCATTCATTGCTTCTTCTATAGATTCAAACATTGGTGTCGATAAATAACGCTCACCAGTATCGGGTAACATACATAATATCACTGACCCCGAATCAGCACTTTGAGCAATTTGTTGCGATACTGCAAAAGTAGCACCTCCAGAAATACCTGTTAGTATCCCTTCTTCACATGCCAGTTTTTTTGCCCATTCTATTGCATCAGTACCAGCTACTGGAATCAATTGGTCATGAAACCCTGCATCGAGGCCCTCTTGTAATACATAAGGAATAAAATCTGGCGTCCAGCCTTGTATTGGATGTGGCTCAAATTCACTATGGCCTTGCGCTGGTCGATTGTGATCATCACGAGGCTGGGGCACACCACTTCCCACAAGCCCTGCGTTAGCGGGTTCACTTAAAATTATTTTTACATCTGGACGTAACTTTTTAATGACACGCCCCAACCCTGTTAGTGTACCGCCTGTTCCATAGCCCGTTACAATATAGTCCAACTGTTTTCCATCAAAGTCATTTATTATTTCCTGAGCAGTAGTATTTTCATGTATATCAGCATTCGCGGATGTTTCGAATTGGCTTGCCAAAAACCAGCCATTTTCCTCCGCCAACTCTATTGCTTTTTTTACCATACCGTACCCTTTTTCAGCTCGAGGAGTTAATACCACTTTTGCTCCGTACATACGCATTAACTTACGCCGCTCAACAGAAAAACTATCAGCCATCGTTACAACCAATGGATAACCCTTTTGTGCACAAACCATTGCCAAGCCTATTCCTGTATTACCCGAGGTAGCTTCTACCACAGTTTGCCCAGGTTTTAAGTGCCCTTCCCTTTCAGCAGCCTCAATTATGTTTAACGCCAACCGATCTTTTACTGATGCAGCCGGGTTAAAAAATTCTGCTTTAACAAGAAGCTCCACACCGTCAGGCTTTAAATTATTTATTCTTATCGTTGGTGTATTTCCAACCGTCTCCAATATTGAATCATATATTTCACCTCTACCCGTTGTATTGTAAATAGAAGCGCGAATAGTATTGCTCATGTTTATACCCTTGAATTGTTTTACTGGAACAGCTGAATTCGAAATTATAAAAGTAAATCACCAGACTATAAAAGAAAAAACTCAATTCCCTTTTTAAGCAGCACCAATTTTGCACACTCTATGCCACAGAAACTTACATCTCTTTTAACCTGATCCTACACACTCTTTTCACTAGCACACAGTTATTTGTTTTTAAACGTTTTTTTAAATATGTACTGCAATGGTACATATATTGCCTATCAGAAAATTATGATGAAACTGATTAATACTGTTACTACTTTTTTATCTTTAATGTCCCTATAAATCATTACAGGAATACCGAGGAAAACACAATGACTCCTGAACAGATCTCTATGGTTCAAACCAGCTTTACCAAAGTTGCACCTATTGCTGACAAGGCGGCAGAACTTTTTTATGGCCGACTCTTTGAAATTGCACCTGAAGTCAAACCGCTCTTTAAAACCGATATGAAGGATCAAGGTGCAAAACTCATGAGTATGATTGGAATAGCAGTCAACGGACTTAACGATTTAAATAAAATTGTACCTGCTGTACAAAATTTGGGGCGAAACCATATAGGTTACGGTGTAAAAGAAGAACACTTTATCCCTGTTGGTGCAGCATTGCTTTGGACTCTCGAGCAAGGGCTAGGAGAAGACTGGAATGATGAGCTGAAAGAAGCATGGACGACGGTGTATGGTGTACTTTCAAGTACAATGATAGATGCAATGAAAGAGGCTGAAGTGCCAGCGAAACCCAATGGCTTTTTTGCAAAGCTTAAAGAAGCATTTAGTTAAAGTGCAATGAATACGTTTAATGGTATCGATATAGTAACTATATCAGCTTTGAACTAAACAATTAACCATACACTGAAAACCCTACCTCAGCTTTAATTTATACAAGATTACCTCAACCAAACTTTGCTCTTTAACGCTTTGTTAGAGAGCTTTTTTTATCCTATTCACTTTCTTTACTTATTCGTTTTCGTGTGTAACAGAAGCATAAACTTCGCCATCAGACTGAATCTCTACATTCAAAGTTATGGGTCTGCAACAGACTGAACAATCTTCGATATATTTCTGATCTGACTCAGAAGTATCAATCAATACCTCAATGAGCTCCCCACAATAGGGACAATACACTGTTTTAGGTTCGATAGCGTACATAGCAAGCTCAAAAATCAAACAACTCCTTAACAGGCACTTTTAATACTCTGGCTATTTTTTCCAGATTATCAAACTTAGGACCAAAAACACCACGCTCAATATTACTTACTGACTCTTCGGTTAAACCAATTTTATCTGCCAATACCTCCTGAGTCATATCGCGCTCTTTTCTCAGCTCTCTAAGCCTTTTACCGAAACGTATTTTTAAATTAGACATTTGAATTCCAACGACAAATAGAATTCATACCCTATGGGAGTTGAAGTTTTTATTTAACGAAGTTAAACTTCGTTTTTGTAGTGTTAAACAAGATCATAGGTTGATGGAATCAAAAGCAATGAATTATAGAGAGACAATGAACGTAAAGACCTGCCCTTTACTTTTTCCAAGCACTTTTAATATCTGGAAGAGTATTCACCCAATAACAACTGATAGAAACCACCCAACTTTAGTATTTAAAGTATTGATCATTATTACACCGAGTCTCACTCAATGCTGATTATCTTGATTGCAGGCACAACATCTTTTAATTAAAACCAAAAAGTAAGTGCTATCCACCTCACCGTTAGTCCCTGCGGTAACACCCACCTTTTGGGGACAAGGGGGAAGCCTGGTTTCCCCCTTATTTTTTTATCATAAAACATACCTCAAACTAAATTAAGTATTGTTTTACTAATAAGTTTATATTTCCTAAACGTTTATAATATACAATTGCCTGTATATTCAACTAATAAAGGTTTTTATAGTGCTTGATTCAATAAAAAAACAACTTTCACTCCCTGTTATTGCCGCACCAATGTTTTTGATTTCATGTCCGGAACTCGTCATTGCCTGTTGTAAGAATGGCATTGTTGGTAGCTTCCCGGCATTAAATCAACGTACGAGTGACGGTTATAAAGAATGGCTAGGTGTCATTAAAAACTCACTAGACGAAATTGATTCGCCCTATGCTGTCAACTTAATTGTACATCGTACAAACCCACGCTTGCATGCCGATGTTGAAATCACAGTAGAGAATAAAGTACCCATTGTAATTACCTCATTAGGCACTGCAAAAGAAGTTGTTGATGCCATACACAGTTATGGCGGTCTTGTTTTCCATGACGTAATCAATACTCGCTTCGCAGAAAAAGCGTTAGATGCTGGTGTCGATGGTTTAGTTGCCGTTTGTGACGGAGCTGGCGGTCATGGCGGTACATATAACCCTTTTGCATTTATTACCGAACTAAAACAAATCACTGACAAACCCATTATTGCTTCTGGCTGTATCAGCAATGGTGCGTCTGTTCTTGCCTCTCAAGCCTGCGGTGCTGAATTTGCTTATATGGGCACCCGATTTATTGCTGCAAAGGAAAGCAGGGCTCAGGAAGACTATAAAGAAATGTTAGTCCAAAGCCAGGCAAAAGACGTTGTATACACCCCTAAAATTTCCGGGGTCAATGCAAATTTCCTGTTACCCAGCATTTTAAAAGAAGGTGTTGACCTCGCCACAGCAGAGATACCCACAATGGACTCTGAAAGTGATTTTAGCGGTGAAGCAAAAGCCTGGAAAGATATATGGTCTGCAGGTCAGGGAGTTGGCGCTATACAACAGATAGAGTCAGCGGGCGAGATTATTCAAAGTCTTAAAAAAGAATATATCGATGCAATTGATCGTTTAAACAGTAATACAAAAATATTTTGTTAGAGGATAAATAATGTCTCTGGTTATCTCCGAAATCAATCAAGAAACTAAAGTCGCTACCATAACATTTAACCGTCCTGAAGCATTAAATGCTATGGATATCTCAATGTCATGGGCTCTCAATAAAGCTATTCTAGCACTTGCCGATTATGATGATCTTCGTTGTATTGTTCTAAAAGGCAATGGGCGCGCTTTTATGGCTGGCGGTGATGTAATGGATTTTGGTTCAGACTTTTCTAAATCAGCAGAATCTGTAAAAGAAGTTCTCGAAGCAATCAATCCCATTATTGACTTCTTTTCTCAATGTGATGTGCCTGTTATTGCCTGTGTTCATGGCGCAGTTGCAGGTGGTGCGTTAGGCTTAATGGCTTCATCCGATATAGTGCTAGCCGAAGAAGATACTCGCTTTTTAATCGCCTACGATAAAATAGCCACACCACCTGATTGCGGTGTTAGTTATTTATTGCCACGGATTATTGGCGATAAGCGCTTTACTCAATTAATGCTTTTAGGGGAAACCTGGAGCGCCAAGGAGGCATTGAATTATGGCTTGATCACCCAGGTGATTGAAAAGGATAAATTCGAAGAAGCCTGTGTCAAAACCATTGACAAAATAGCATCAGGCCCAACTCTTGCCTATAAATCCTTTAAACAATTACTCAGAAGTTCTAAAACTAATGACCTTAACACTCACCTGGAAAAAGAATCAGAACTGTTCCAGGAAGCAACACATACATTGGATTTCAGGTCGGGTATCACGGGTTTTATCAATAAAACCAAAGCAGAATACCAAGGGCGCTAATCTCATATCACCCTATTTATAAGTTACAGCAGCATAAAAATAACTCGAACAGTTGCCGTTAGCTGCAATTTTAAACAATAACACAGCCTATTGTTTGATTCTTATACCACACAAAGATTTTTACCAAAAAAGACTTTACACTGAAGTTAGTTGGCACTTACTATGCCGGCGGATATTGATGGTTGATTTATTTTTCTACTTTGGTTTTAGTAATAGCCTCAATTTCCTTTTTTTACAGCTATGTTCTGTGAGACTTTGGCAAAGACCTGGTACTTTGCCAAAGTTTTTTTAAATAAAAAAAGAATCAAAATAATTAATCTGATTTCTGTTTTTCCTTTCCGTCTGGAACAACAACATCAACAACAGCACCTGTTGTTTTAACTGTTGTCTTGGTCACCCCAACTGCCACATCTTTAGTTGTATCTATCACTTTTATTACCGTGCAAGATCCAATTAATGTAAACATTAATATGGAAAAAAATATATTAATCTTCATTAATCTTTACCTGTATTAAATGATTAAAACTTATTTCCATTTTAACTTAACCCCTTATATTTACTGAGTAAAAATAAATTTCAAGTACAAGAGTAAATATTTATTCGCCGTTACAAAACTTTAATAGTCGTTGTTTTGAAACCTCTTCGATGATAATTTGCTCACACTGTACTTAAAAGCGAAAAAGTAAATTAAAAAAAATCAATAGTTATTCAAGTCAATATATAAAAAATTTCGCTTTCTAGAATGCAATGCTTTACGTTGGATTAAAAAAATATCCAGAAAGCAGTTAATTACAAATCTAATAATATTTTCAGGGTATATACATGAACTCCAATCAATTGCTTCGCTGTAAATTCTATAAAGTTGATAACATTTCTGTGAAGAAAATATTATGCATGTTTAATATTTTCGATCGATATTATGAAAATGCTAATCTTGAAACTTTTACAAAAGACTTAAGCAAAAAGACAGGTGCATTTATTGTAACAAATAAATCATCTGGCAAAATTGTTGGATTTAGTACCTGGGCTGAGTATGAGTTCGACTATAAAGGTAAAAAAGCACTGGGCATTTTTAGTGGCGATACAATATTGGAAAAAGCCTATTGGGGTGATAAATCGTTACAAAATGCATTTGGAAAAAGAATTCTTATTCTAGCCATTTTAAATTTATACCGCCCTGCATTTTGGCTATTAATTTCTAAAGGCTATAAAACCTACATGTTATTAGCTAATAATTTTTATGTTCATTACCCTCACTACAAAAATAAATATCCTCATTTAAAAGCTGCTGTAAATGAATATGCAAAATTTTTATACCCCGAATATTTTAACCCGGAAACAGGACTTCTCGATTTCGGTGAAACTTATCAACGGCTTAAAGGAGATGTCGCCAGTATTTCTGATGAAGAACGCCAAAATCCAAAAATCGAGTTTTTTGAAAAAATAAATCCTACCTGGGATAAAGGTACTGAATTAATATGCATAGGCAGCTTGAGTATTGCCAGTATTTACTACTACATGAAAAAACAACTTCTGATTTCCGCAACAAAACTTTTGAAAACAAAAAAGAGCAACTCTTCGATTCCAGTAGTTATTAACGAAACTGAAGACTCTCTGACACCTAAGAGTTAGGAAGCAAAAAGTAATTTTTGGTTTTCAAGGAAAATATATGAGCGGCTTTTTTCATCATGCCTCATCCCTTTTTTGTTTCTTTGGCGCAAAGAAATTAATTTCTGCCAGCCTGCAAATTGAAAAGGCTCAAAAACAACGTCTCAATACCATACTGAATACCATATCGCAAACAGAAAATGCCAAGCGATTTGGTGTCTATCCAAATATGAAACTGGAGGATTTTCGAAAATCTGTTCCTATTTCGCATTATGAAGATTGGCAACCTCTTATAGATAATCAAAGAAAAGAAAAAAAAAATATCCTTAGTAATGAGAATATTGAACGCTATCAACCCACCAGCGGCTCGACTTCCAAAATAAAATGGATTCCTTATACAGCAACTTTTCTGAATGAACTAGATAATGCTGTTAGTCCCTGGATTTACGACCTCTATATACGCTGCCCAAAATTAAGAAACGGGCGTCATTATTGGTCTCTATCATGGGTTCCTACAGAAATGCGAGACAAAATAAATGGTAGTATCAATGATGACTCTCAATTGCTACCTTGGTGGAAACGTTTATTTACCAGTCAAACTATGGCTGTACCAGAGTCAGTATCACTTGCCGAAACTTCTAACGATTCTTTTTTTGCTACCTGCTGCTATCTTGTAGCTTGTCGAGATTTGAGCTTAATTTCTGTATGGAGCCCAACATTTGCTTTAAACCTTTTAGAAACTATACAAACCTATCGAAGAGAAATCTCGAATACACTGTCTTCAGGACAGTGGGATAAAAAATTTAGTAGCCTATCTTTTTTAAAAGCTCCCAAGAATAGAAAAGCCGCTTCCATACTTAATGAATGGAATGGCGATGTGGATGCCGCTTTCACAAATAAGCTGTGGCCTAATCTGGCACTGATAAGCGCCTGGGATACTTCTTCTTCAAAAGCATGGGCAGATCAACTTCAAAAAAAATTCAAACATTGCGATTTTCAAGGTAAAGGCTTATGGGCAACTGAAGGCGTGGTAACTTTTCCTTTTCAAGATAAATACCCTCTCGCTATAAATAGTCACTTTTATGAATTTGAAGATTTAGAAACTAATCGTATTTGCACAGCATGGGAGCTAAAACAAGGCCAGATAGTTAGGCCAATAATAACAACAGGTAATGGTATTCTAAGATATAGTACTAAAGATAAACTAAAAGTTACTGAATTCCTAAATCAGCTACCCTGCCTGGAATTTATCAGCCGTATTGATGGCGTGGATATGGTAGGAGAAAAAATATCTCCTGAAGTAGCTGTTAATCTACTTAGAGATTGCTCGAGCCATCTAGATATAGAACCTGTTTCTATTCTGGCCATTCAATCAAGTCAACTTTTCCCATTGCCACGTTATATCATGCTCTGTAATTCTATAAAAAAAATAGATAAGGAATTAAAAACAAAGCTAAGAATAGAATTAAGAGATTTATGTGAAAAGCAATTGAATAAACATTTTCATTACAAACTGGCAAGGGATTTGGGGCAGTTAGATTCAGCAGATGTGTTAATTTTAGAAGATGCTTTATCAATCTATACAAAAGCTAGAATTAAAGCAGGAATGGTTGCAGGAAATATAAAAATAGAACCTCTCATTTTATGGCCGAATATTGAACTCCCAGAAGAGTTTAATGCTTTACGTGAAACCGACACATTAATTAGTGAAACTATAATATGAGCCAGAGATTTATAGTTAGATCTGCAATAGAAAACGATTCAGACAAACTAACTTCTATATTTAAAGATATACCTCAAGAGGGTCGAATACAGCTCATCTTTGAAAGAGAGCCTGATTATCTGGTCTCATCAAAAACAACCTCAACAGAACCAGAAATATGGATTGTAGAAGATTTATCAAAGGACTGTTTTGCAGGCATTTTTAGTATGGGCAAACGTCTTATCTACGTAGATGGTGAAAAAAAAACAATCAGGTATGTCAGTGATTTACGTATAAACAAGGACTATCAAGGAGGTCGCACTTTACTACGAATTGGTAAACACTATCAAAAAATCATTGGTGAAGAATGGTGCCAAACCGTTATTCTGGATGGTAATGATAAGTCATTAACAACTGTCGGGGGTGGACGACTGATCTTTCCAACATATCATCCTGCGGGCCGACATCAAACAAATCTGATTGAATTGAAAAAAAATCATAAAAAACCTGATCGTTATTCAATACGTAACGCTACACAAAATGATGTAGATATAATGCAAGCTTTTTTTGAAAGAGAAGCTCCTAATAAGCAGTTTTATCCTTATTACAAACTAAGTGAAATTGGTAGTAACAATCCTTATTATTTCAACATTAAATTATCAGATTTTTTTCTCGCCTTTGAAAATGATGAGCTTGTTGGAATGGCTGGGTTGTGGGACCAAAAATGTTTCAAACAAACTAAAATATCTGCTTATACAGGTGGCATGCAGTTTATACGCCCTATTTATAATTTATATACAAAACTTTTTGGTGGACTCCTATTACCACCACCTGGAAGCGATACAAAGTACATCAACCTACATACAATTCTCTGTAAAGATAATCAAATAGACATCTTTGCAGACTTAATAAAAGTGATACGCAGTCATTATCGATATAGCGACTACGATGCTCTTGTTTTTGGTTTTGATATAAATGATCCTCTTAATAAAATTGCTTCCAAATACAAAGGAACCAAACTATTTAGCCAACACTTCTTAATGTCATACGGAGAAAACCCTCACTTTAGGCTTGATCAAAATAAATTAAATTATTTGGAAACAGCACGGCTATAAATTAGATTATTCATATTATTTAAAGCGAGTATTCAAGGCATCTTCCATGACAGATAAAAAAGATTATATAGGCATATGGTATGAAGCCAGAAAAGAATTAGGGGTGCCTGATGATATTGCTGTTGGCTGGTTCAATAAAGAAACTCTTCAAATTGAATTAAAAGGTTATTTCCATAGTGAAACAGATGGTATCGGTATGATTGCCGATTTTCTTCGACCTCAGGGTTTTGCCTGCCAACCATTACCTGTTAGCCGAGACACTCATGAACCTAGCTGGTCCGAGCTCAAAAAATTGGCCAAACACTACCCTGAAACCAAGATAAAAAAGAGAATTAACTGGAAAGCAACTCGTGAGTTCACATTTGGCGAACAAACCAAACCAGAAATTCGTCATATTTGTAAAGCAGATACTGACAAGCTGATGATTAAAGCAAACGAAAATAATGTCTCACTTGTTAACTACCTTTTTTGGTCAATCAATAAAATCGTGGCCGACAATTTATTATCTGATGAATTGAACTACTATTGGATGTACCCGGTTAATATGCGAGGCTTTGCAAAGATACCACATGAAAAAGCAAATGGTTCTTCGGGTATTGAAATTTGCGCTAATAAATACAGTACAGCTGCTGAGTTAGAAAAACAGGTACATAACTGCTTAAAGTCAAAACAACAATGGTCACTCTGGAAACAAGCTCAGCTTAGTCGTTATTTAGGAAAATCCGGTATTAAATTCATTCTAAAATATTTAACAGGTAATAACTTTTATGCCGGTAGCTTTAGCTATTTAGGCAAATGGCCATTAGAGGATTCCAACAACCCCTCGGTTAACCCTGAAAAAATTTTATTTTTAGTCGGCCCAAGCAGCCCCAACTATCCAGTTTGTACCGTTATTACCAATTGGAACAATGAACTATCAATCTCATTGAAATTACATGCCTGCTTAATGATTAATGAAAAAACCTGTCGAGAGCTAGCTGACAAATGGTTATCCTTACTTTTAAATGACAATTAAATATTATGAAAAGTAAAACAACACTATTTAAATTTTTTGCTGTAATTGTCTGTACTATATTGATTGGGTTTTTCATTATATTTTTTAAACCACAACCAAAAAAAACAGATCTGCCTTTCTTTTCACCACCCAGTGTTTCTGTCATTTCATTTCAGCCTATAAGTCTGGCTATACCTGTTTTTAGTCGAGGCAGAGTAAAAACAACGCGCGAATATAAAATTACAAGCTCAGTTGAAGGCCTTGTTAAATCAATTAACGATAATTTGATTGAAGGCGCTACAGTAAACAAAAACGATGTGCTATTAAAAATAGATGCTCAACCTCTCGTTTTAGATGTGGCAAAAAAACAAGCTGACCTCGACAATGCAAAATTACATCTTGAAGAAACCAAAGCAAAAGCAAAGGTGGCTCGTAAAAGCACCGGAAAAAACGCCACTGAATATGCACGTTATATCCCTCAAATAACCAAGGCAGACAGCCAGGTTATGGCTGCGGAAGCTGCCCTAACTTATGCCAATGAACAGCTAAAAAATGCAACGATAAAAGCACCAATAACAGGAAAACTCATTGATGTTTTTATACAACCTGGCGATCTACTACAACGTGCCACTCAAATTGCTGTGGTATATGATCTTAACCAACTGGAAATACGCTTACCACTTAACGATAAACAACTCTCTGTAATCGGACTAAAGAGCCTGGACGACTCGGCATTTAATCAGTTTCAAGTTGAACTGACAGAATTTAATCATCAAAATTCTGCGGAAACTTCCATTTGGTCAGCTGAAATAGTAAGAGTAGAAGGCCTAAAAAGTGAAAACCAATTAATTTATGTTATAGCAAAAATTAATTTAAATAACAAAAACCAAAAAAGCTTATTGCCAGGTAGTTTTTTAGAGGCAAAAATTTTAGGCCAAGAAAAGGGTCATATTTTTTCCGCTTCAAGAGAAGTTATTCAACCCGATGAAACAATATGGTATCTCGATAATAATAACTCTGCCCAGTCCTTACCTATTAATATTATTCATCGAGGGAAAAAAAATATTTACTTCAGAGCAAATCTTGAAGAGGGAACAAAAATCATTACAAGTAACTTCGCGCAACTAGCTGAAGGCATGAAAGTGAATCCCATTTCAAACATTGAAAATTGAATACTTATTTATTAACAACTTATGAAAAGCTCTATTGAATGGTTCACTAAAAACTCTGTAGCAGCAAACTTATGTATGCTGCTCATTCTACTATTAGGGTTTAATACACTTTCTTCATTAAGAAAAGAGCTTCTTCCAAATATTTCACTTGAACGTATTAATATTCAAAGTGAGCTTGCAGGAGCTTCGAGTGAAATTATTGAAGCAAGTATTTGTAAACCCATTGAAAATCGCATTTATGATATTCAAGGCACTCTCGATCTAACAGCCTATGCTTCTAAAGGGCTTTGCTCAATTACCATCGACGTAGATGATGGATTTGAAACGAAAGAAATCGTGGATGAAATCAAAACCCGATTAAATAATTCAAATTTATTACCTGACAATGCAACAGATCCGGAAGTAACAGAATTACAGGTTCGAAACCGCGTGATGAAACTTATCATTAGTGGCAATCCCAGTTATTCTTCACTGACTCAAACTGCCCGTCGAATTCGTAATGATTTATTGGAATATCCCGAAATCAGCATCATTGATCTTGAAGATATCAAGCCCTCTGAAATTAGAATTCAGATCTCTTCCCATAATATTGAAAAATATAATATAAACTTTGATGCTCTGGCAAAAAAAATTCAACAACAATCAGATTTTCTTCCAGGCGGTATTCTAGAAACGAGTAAAGGCGATATTCTTATTTCTGGAGATGCTTATAAAAATACTGCTGATGGATACAGAGATATTTTAGTATCAACAAATAAAGATGGCTCTGAGACTCTTTTAGGTGATATCGCCAACATAACTGATAATCGATATAACGGTGAAGCTCAAGCTACTTTCGATGGATATCCAGCGGTATCTATAGATATTTATAGGGTAGGAAATCAAAGCATTATCGATATCGCTAAAATTATTGATCAATACATTAATACTCTTACCACCCCTGAAAATCTCACTCTTCATATTTGGCAAGATGACTCCAAACAATTTAAAGACCGAATAAACCTGCTGGTTAGCAATGCTGGCATTGGTCTCTTTTTACTTTTTTTAACGCTTTTATTATTTTTGAATACCAGATTATCTTTTTGGGTGAGTGTTGGTATACCCATTTCATTTATGGGTGCTATTTTCCTATTACCTTTCTTTGATACATCTATCAACATTGTTTCCTTGTTTGCTTTTATTCTCGTACTTGGAATTGTTGTTGACGATGCTGTAGTAGTCGGTGAATCGATTCATCTGGAAAATCAAAGAGGTAATTTTGGTGCGTCTGGATCTATCGATGGAACATTAAATGTCTATAAACCGATTCTTTTTGCTGTCATTACGAGCATCATCGCTTTCTCACCTTTAATTAATTTACCAGGCCCGGAAGGAAAACTTATCAAGGCTATTCCTATAGTTGTTATATGCACACTAGTATTTTCTCTATTTGAATCGTTTTACATTTTACCAGCCCATCTCGCGTCATCAAAACCTGAAATAATAAAAAAAGAAAACATTCTTTCTAAAATTCAAACACTGTTTTCTTCACAGCTCAGTAATTTTATTTCCAATAAATACAAACCTGTTCTCCTATCCTGCCTAAACAATAAAGGCTTGATAACATTGGTATTTACTATAGTTTTTATTTTATTTATGCTGCTCTTCCAAACAGGGTGGATACGTTCTGTTCTTTTCTCTACAATCGAAGCTGACACTATTACAGCAAAAGTAGTATTTGCTTCAAGCTCACCTCGACATAAAACAGAAAAAGCAGCCGAACAACTTTATAATGCTGCACTAGAACTAAAAAAAGAATACGAAAAAGAAGAATATTTTCTAATAAAACATATTTATACTGTTATTGGCGCAAAAGATAAATTTTCCAATCTTGAAACTGAAAAAGATCTAGATTATTTAGCTGAAGTGACCATTGAATTAAGCACAAACAACCGGACTGTAAGCGGCCAGAAGATATTACAAAAGTGGCGCAAACTGACTGGAAATATTGATGGCGCACTAGAACTATCTTATAACGCAAGTCTTAACCCTGCAAGACCAGATATTCAAATAGAGTTTTTAGGTTATGACTTAAAGCAACTAACAGGTGCCGCAGAAGAATTAAAACAATACCTTAAACAATATGATGGCATCTATGAATTACGCTCTTCGCAGGAAAAACCTAAAACACAGGCATCAATTATATTAAAAAATAATGCTTCTGCTCTCGGGCTCACCTTAAATGATGTACTTTATCAAATAAATAAAGCTTTCCAGGGAACAGAAGTTCAGAGTGTTCAGACCAGTGATGATGAAATTGATATTTTACTTTCTCTACCTGAAATAGAGAGGGCTTCTCCATGGCATCTTGAACATCTACCTATTGAATACGCTAACAAGAAATATGTCAGCTTATTTACTATTGCAGATATCGTCTATGTACCCTCCTTTGAAAAAATAAAACGTTACGAACGAAAACGTGTTGTTTCAGTCTCAGCGTATATTGATCCTTCTGCCAACTCTGCAGTCAATATACAAAATAGATTAAGAAGTGTTTATCTTGACACGTTGATAAAAAAATACCCTGATGTTAAATGGAGTGATGGAGGTTCTCAACGTGCGGTAATCTATTTTATTAATACGCTGTTCAACCAGTACCTTATAGCTATATTAGGCATGTATACCGTTATGGCAATTCTATTTCGTTCCTACTCCCAACCATTAATCGTATTATTTGCAATACCTTTTGGGGTAGTAGGAGCCATTACCGGACATTTAATTTTAGGCAAAGAATTATCTCTTTGGTCATATGCAGGAATGGTTGCGGTAAGTGGTGTTGTAGTAAACGACAATCTGGTACTAATGGATTATATCAATAAGAGAAAAGCAGAGGGTGCTAATGTCTTATCTGCTGTCAGCCAGGCAGGACAAGCCAGGTTCAGACCAATTCTTCTAACCTCTCTAACAACATTTTTTGGCCTCATACCTTTAATTATGGAAAGCAGCATACAAGCTCAATTTCTAAAACCCATGGCAATATCGTTAGCTTTTGGCGTTCTATTCGCAACAGCAATCAGCCTGCTTTTAGTACCTTCAAGTTATTTGCTCGTTTATGAGCTCAAAGAAAAATTTTCAACATTTATTTCTAAACACCAGTCCACAAAACTTTCATAGGCAACCAAATTTTTTACCTATGAAAACGGAGCTACGCCTATTAAGCGTTGATGCAAAAACATTGCAAACACGCCATAAAAAATTACAGCTATTACCAAAACAATAATATCATTTGCTATTTTACCTTCTGGATAGGTAACGCCATATTGTTGATCTCTACGCTTAAATGCTGCATGACCAACAATGGCCCATATTAGAAAAGCACCGAATAGTATAATATCTGCCAACATTCCATTTGAAAGTAAATGAGCAAAAGCCCAGGGCTTTACTGCTGTAATCATTGGATGCCCTACTTTCTGCTTAATATGATTCGCTGGAACATAAGTAGCAATAAGCAGCACAAATGAAATCAATACAAATAAAGCGGCCACATGGGTTAACCATAAAGGAGGAAACCAAATCGGTACAGGCGCAAGCCTTGCCTTACCATAACCAACAATAATTAAAAGAAACCCTGCAATTGCGATTACTGAATATAAACCTTTCCAGGGGAGAATCCCCATCTGATCAATCTTTTGCAACCTCCATTCGCTAGCGAAAATGCCAATTGAATGAACAGAAAAAAATAAAATGATACCCAAGATTAACAAAATCATTTATACCCTCTTTAATTTTTGTATATCGCAAGGAACAGCTTTACTAGATTATAAAAAGTACAGTAATGTACCATCCCATTAATCTAAAGAACTTAATACAGATCAATAAATCATACAATTAAAGTCATCAAAATGATATGTCTGCTGAAGGCTTTTTATTATAATCAACCCTTGTTAGGTAGAGCCCTAACAAGGGCAAGAGGTATTATTATATTAAGCAGTTTTTTCTAGCAATACGCTTTCTTCTTTTTCGACAGGTTTTTTTCTAACAAAAAGCATTGAGTCATCAGTTATAGTCTTAACTTGCAATTGAAATTTATCAGTAAAGTAGTTTTGATTTAATTTCCAAGGTCCTTTACTACCCTGCTTAGGCAACTTATCCTTTGCTCTCATTACATATCCAGATTTAAGATCAAGAAAAGGAACTGCTTTTACATCAGGGTCATTGATTACTGGCATACAATAATCATAATCATTTTTATCCATGTACTTAATTAGTCGGCAAAGATATTTATTTATAAGATCTGCTTTTAATGTCCATGAAGCGTTTGTATAACCGAACACGATACTCATGTTAGGTATATCATTAAACATCATTCCCTTATAACCAACTTTTTCTGTGAACTCCACTGGCTTACCATCTATATATAGCTCCATACCACCTAGCAACTGTAATTCGAGCCCCGTTGCAGTCACAATAATATCTGCATCGAGGTGTTTTCCAGACTTTAACTGAATTCCATTTTCAGTAAATGTTTCTATATGGTCTGTTTCTATATGCGCCTTGTCTTTTCTGATTGCTTTAAACAAATCACCATCAGGTATTACGCAAAGACGTTCATCCCATGGTTCATATTTTGGTTTAAAGTGCACGTCAACATCTACCTTCTCACCTACATATTTATTCGTTATATGCCGGATCATAGAACGAACTTTTTCTGGTTTATTTCTTGAACGGGAATATAAATACATCGACAACAACACATTAGCCACTCGCGTCATTGAATAAGCTATTTTGTCAGGAAGAAATTTAAAGAGTTTTAAGGCAAGAGGGTTTTTCTTTGGCAGCGGAATGATATAAGTAGGTGAACGCTGCAACATTGTAACCTTTTCGGCTTTTTCGGACATTGCAGGTACAAGTGTTACTGCTGTAGCGCCACTTCCTATGACTACCACTTTTTTATCTTCATAATCGAGCTCTTCTGGCCAAAGCTGAGGATGAATTACTTCCCCTTTAAATTGGTTAACTCCAGGGAAGTCAGGTGTAAATCCTTTCTCATAATTGTAATAGCCACAGCATGTGTGGAAAAACTTACAAGTGTATTGAGCGACTTCACCTGTCTCACCAATTGCCACATCAACAAGCCATAAAGCCTGATTTGTGTCCCAATTAGCTTTTATAACTTTGTGCTCATAACGAATTTTTGATTCTACATTATGCTCTTTTGCTGCTTCACGAATATAATTCAGAATATCACCACCTTCAGCAATACCATCCTCTGAAGTCCAGGTTTTAAACTCATAACCAAGCGTATACATATCAGAATCTGATCGAATACCGGGATAACGAAACAAATCCCATGTACCTCCGCTGGTTTTACGTGATTCTAATATTGCAAATGTTTTACCTGGACATTCTTTCGTTAAATGGCATCCAGCTCCTATACCCGAGAGCCCTGCTCCTACAATGAGCACATCAAAATGTTCTTTTGTTTGCATAGTTATTTACTCAGTTAAAAAGCGATCAAGCCCGCATTGGCTTGACTGCAAGTTAAAGACAGAAGTTATAGGTGACTTGATATCATAGACCTGTACAGACATGAAGGTCATTTATCCGCACTTTCTGGGTCATTAAAAGGCAGGGCAAGGGTTTGGCTGCGAACGCCGTTGAGAAGAGAAAGCGATAACCAGTCTATTTGACTATCGCTCTTCTCAGAAAAAGCTGTAATGGCAATTGTTATTGAGCGAGAGTTACGTCTTCTGCTTGAGGGCCTTTTTGACCATCAACAACATTAAACTCTACTTTTTGACCATCTTTTAACGATTTAAAACCTTCCATTTTAATAGCGCTAAAATGAACAAACACATCAGGACCTGATTGCTGCTCAATGAATCCAAATCCTTTCGATTCATTAAACCATTTTACTGTTCCTGTGACCTTTTCTGACATAACAAAACCTCTTTTACTACACACTTTTTAATTGAAATCGTGCGCTAGAATTTAACTTTTATTACTTGTAATTCTTTGGGTTTGATCATGCCGAGTGCTAACCGAACCAAGAAGCGAAGTAACACATTTTATCGTGCAGCCATCAATAACTACAAAATAACTGTACTATCCAGACCTTTTTACTCTAATAAAACTATAACCGCTGTATTCACCTTTAAATTAACGATAAAGTGGCTTTTAAAGATGCAATACTTTAACTAAAAAGAGATACATTTCCAGATATGACAACTATACGACAATAGTCAAATCCGTCAAGCGCTTCTTGCTGTACAAGCGGCTCAATTTTGGGTTTATGACTGAAAAATTTAAAAAAGTATGCCATATCTCGTTGAAATATATAAAGTATTGCTTGATCTGGAAGCAAGCGCTACTATTTTCATTTGTGTGAACTACTTTAGCTTTTATCCTTATTATAGAGACATTAAATGCACCAAAATATTACTCAACTCATTGGCAACACACCACTTATAAAACTTATCACTGCCTCAAAAGAGACAGGCTGCAATATTTATGGGAAAGCCGAATTCCTTAATCCCGGCGGCTCAGTAAAAGACAGAACCGCATTAGGCATTATTCAGGCAGCCGAAAAAGACGGTTCTTTAAAGCCAGGGGGGACAATAGTTGAAGGTACTGCAGGTAATACAGGCATTGGGCTTACCTTATTAGCAAATGCTCTTGGCTACAAGAGTATAGTGGTTATGCCTCTATCTCAAAGCAAAGAAAAAATCGATTCGTTAGAATTATTTGGTGCAGATTTAAGGCTTGTACAAACCACATCGTATGACGACCCCAAACACTATACTAATCAAGCTAAAAGTATTACTGAAAAGCTAAATCAGAACAACCCTGGTAGCGCAATCTGGGCTAATCAATTTAATAACACTGCCAATAGAGATATTCACTACAATACAACAGGAGCCGAAATCTGGCAACAGACAGGAGGCGAAATAGATGCCTTTGTTTGTGCGGTTGGAACAGGCGGCACTCTTGGCGGCGTATCAAAATATCTTAAAGAAAAAAAACCTGCTGTAAAAATTGGAGTCGCTGATCCTAACGGTTCTTCTCTTTACCATTATTATACAAATAACGAATTAAAATCCGAAGGCTATTCCATCACTGAAGGCATTGGCATTAGCCATATCACCGACAACCTTGCTGGATCAGAAGTTGACCTGGCGTGGCAGATCAGTGATCGACAAGCATTGCCTTATGTTTTTAGTGCACTGCAATTTGAAGGGCTGTGCCTGGGTAGCTCTTCGGGAGTGAATATCGCAGGCGCTGTCGAAATGGCTAAAACGTTAGGGCCGGGGCATACTATAGTAACCATACTATGCGACTATGGCACCCGCTACCAAAGTAAATTATTTAATCCCGTATTTCTGGAAAATAAAGGGCTGCCTGTGCCTGAGTGGCTCAAAATATAAACCTGCTATTTCCCTAAGCAGCAAGCATAAAAAAACCGCCTAACGGCGGTTTTAATCATAACAAATTATTAAAAGCTATAACCTAACGTAACGTAAGTTGAAGTATCAGTATCTTCTGTCCCATCAGGTGCATCACTATTATTTGTTGCATCAATACCTACTTTAAGATTCAGCTTGTCTGTAAGTGTTGAAGTAACCGAAGCGCCCAGCTTTGTAATTGTACTTTCATCACCTGTTTCAACTGTTAGGTATTGATTAAACTCACCTGTTTTAGAGAATTTCCACGAATAAGTTTCACCTAAACGCAGTGTTGTTTCATCTTCAGAATCGCTACTCTCTAACTCATTGATTCGATATCCAGGACCGATTTCAAGAGCCAGAGTCCTCTCTTCATCATCTATCAACTTATAACCGTAACCTACACCAAAAGTAGCTTGATAGTCATAACCATTAAAACGATCTTTCTCCCAGGTACTTAGACCATAGAGATAACTGCGCTCATCAAGCTTTTTATCAGCCTTCAATCCAGCAGTATATTTTTCTGCTGTTGTTTCATCATTACCATCAGAGTCTTCACTTACTGAACCAATTGCGGTGAAGTTTCCTTCATACACCCATGAAGCAGTTTCTTTAACAAGCTTCAATCGTGCGTTAGTATTTTGTGACTCTGAGTTACCTGATGTTGCGATATAACCCAACTCAGCTTCTCCTGTTATTGCTTCAGCAACACAAATACTGGAGCTCAACGCAGCCAATACAACTACAGTTTTTTTCATGTATACATCCTCTTTTTTTGCAAAACCGAATACTATTAAGTCAGCTGACCGCTTATTCTGCTCGGGTTTTAACAATTGCTGAAACAACCCCAACGACTCTTCGATTTTGTGCACGACCATCTTCATACATGTTATCTGCAATTGGGCGCTCTTCACCATAGCCTACTGAGGATACTCTGCTAGCATCAATTCCCATCTCTGAAACAAGAACTTTAGCAACTGCAGCCGCACGCTTTTCTGAAAGCGACTGATTGTATCCTGCATCACCTCGACTATCAGTATGGCCTTCGATAACAACTTCTGTTTCTGGATACTCAGTCATAAAATCAGCCAGGTCACGAATTTCACTGTAGTCTTCAGAGCTGATTACATCCAGATTAGTTGCAAAGTTGACCTCAAGTTCAATCTCAACAGTTTCTTCTAAAACGATATAACAACCGTATTCGTCAACCTTGGCACCTGCTTCACTATCAGGACAATCATCTTTATAATCCGCAACACCATCACCATCACTGTCTAACGCACAACCTTGAGAGTCTACCTCTACTCCAGATGGCGTACCTGGACAAAGATCATTACTATCCGTCACGCCGTCACCATCTGCATCGCCATCAACAAGCTCTTCTGCTGGCTCTGTTACAGGTTCCACAGGTGTACTATCGTTCACCTTTCCAAATAAGAATTGCAAACCAACAGAAATAGCTATGTCAGTCAGTCTCGCATCTGTTTCTTCATTCTTCAAAAAACCTCTTATTTCCGGCCTTAACGCCACCTGATCAGAGAATTTAAACTTTATACCCGCTCCTAGATTGATAGTATTTTCATCTCCATCACCAATAGTTGAGAAGCCACTTAAATCCCCATCAAAATCCACATGACCAATACCAGCTGAAAGATATGGTTGTACGTCTCCTTCTGAAAAATGATAAAGTGTATCCAGACGAAATGAAGAATAATCCAATGTAGTAGTTCCAGCCTCATTTTCTGGATCAGCTTTCATGTAAACGAGTTCAAGCTGAACAGGGTTACTGAATCTATAACCTAACCCCAAAGAATGAAATGTTTCGTCTTCTAATTCTCTATCTGAACCAAAATTCAACTGCCCAATACTTGGCGTTACAGTGAAGCCACCTTCAGCTAAAGTTGGTGTAGCTAAACTTAATAAAGATGCAGATAATAATGAACTCACTAATAATTGCTTAGACATATAAATAAACCCCGCTATATTCGCTCAACTGTAATCATTTTATAGCCAATTGCTGTAAATTGGCTTCAGTATGGCGAATTTAATTAGATACTGAAGTGAATATTCCAATTGTTAGAGAAAAAAAATGTAATACGATGAAAAAAGCGTAACTTGAACACAACTCTTATCCAATTTCTACACATTTGTCAGCGGAAGACTGAACAAAAAATCCACGCCCCCCATTTTCCCGGGAGATATCACCTCAATTGATCCACCGTGACGTGTAATGACAGTCTTAACGAAACTTAAACCCAAACCAAAATTTTGTGTTTTTCCCTTTGGCTTCGAAAATCCGTCCTTCTCATTGGCTTTTACAGACGATGAGACTCGAAAATAGGGCTCAAATAAATGCGGCAGTGCTTCCTCATCAATACCAGGGCCAGAGTCCTTAATACTCACCAGGGCGGTACTACTATTTTTCAGATCAAGTGTTAACTCAACAAAACTTCCTTCCGGGCTATATTGCACTGCATTAGAAAGCACATTGACCACAGCCCTCTCCAATACTTGAACGTCTCCTTCTATCCAACAATCAAGCTCTGTTCTTATTACTTTAAGATCAATTTTTTTAAGCTTTGCGGCCTCCAGAACAATCGCAAGTGCATTATCAATAACACTATGCATATCAACCAGGTTAAATGCTTGTCTGCTTAAGCTCTCTGCTTTTGACAACTGCAAAAAATCATCTGCATATTTTAAATTTTTTCTCGCCAAATGCTCTATATCTGATATCAATTTATTTTGATCTGAATCTAACGGTAGATTTTTATTTTTATAGTGTTCAATTGCTGCAAGCTGTGAAACTATCGGCGAGCGCATGTCATGCGAAAGGAAAGCTAACGCTTCTTTTTTGTTTTGCTCTAACTGCCTGAGCTGGGTTACATCAGTAAACACCATTATATAAATACTCTCCTCTACACCTTTAAAACCAAATTCCTCCACATAAGACTGCGATCTAACGAATGTCCCCTGGCACAGTAATTTTACTCCTTTTATAGTTGTTAGCTCTTCATAAATCTCTTCATGATTTATAATCAATCGATCCTGTACATTCAGCCACTGCCTGGACTGAAATGATCCTTGCAGGCTATTTATAAAATCTGTTACTTTTATTTCTTTGAAGAAAGATTGAAAAACCTCATTTAGAAAAATAATTTGGCCTATTCTATTTGTTACAACAACAGCATCCTGAAGCTTTTCTAAACTCTGTAGTGTTCTTTGTTCTGCCTGATAAGCTTCTGCCTTGGCATGATAAAGCTCTTCCAGAGTTTGCTCCACCAATTCTGTAGAATATCCTGGCTCACCACTTTTTTTAATAAACTTTCCTAACAAACAACGTGCAATTTCTTCTATATTTTTTACTTCCATGTCACTTGTTATAAAAAGCTGAAATCGTTTTTTATTATATATAAACTCTGTCACCAGACTTCCTTTACTAATATCAAACAATGGCCATAGAAGAGCGTTATTTTTTTCTTCTATTTGTTTAATCCCCCCTTCTTTGATAATCCCCATTTCTGATAATTTGCTTAAATGATTAACCAGCAAGTCATCATCAAAATGATCATATTCAGATAAATTCTTTAAACGATTGAGCTCTCGCTGCAAATATTTTAATGCTGAGCGTATTTTTTGCAGACTCCATAACGGATAGAAAATCACTAAACCCAAAACAACTGATGAAGCTCTAAACCAGGTATTACTATATAGGAAAAAAAATGCAGTACTCGCATAACAAAAAAAAGCAATGATTACTGCTCCAGTTAAAAATTGCAGCGGCGATAACGTACTCAGCAGGCAACATATAAAAAAAGTTAAAAGAACTACTAAAGTAACATTTATTATTGGCAACAACTCTCTCTTATATGCTGATTGGGAAATAGTTTCAAACACATTTGCATTAAACTCAACTCCAGACATCACACCGAATACAGTTGGGACATCATCACCCAACCCCCTTGCTGTTGCACCTACAAATACGTTTTTTCCTCTAAACACTTCTTTGGAAATAGCTCCTCGCAAAACATCAATATACGAAAAATGGTATATACTTTCTTTTTGCCCTACAAAACTTATTATTCTGTAATCTTTTCGTTGTATATCCTGCATAGAATTGTCTTTTTCTAAATTATTACTTGTATCTAACAATTTATTGTTGTTTTTTTCTTTTACAACTAATCCAATATGTGGCCAGAAAGGGTCTCCCAGACCTTCCCATAGATAAACACCCCGCGCTATTCCATCTGAATCATATTTTGGATGAACATGACCTATACCTATTGCAGCATTCGCCAAAGGTGCTATAGGTAAAATTTCAGTCAACAAGCCTTTATAAACTCGCTCACTAATATACATTGGTAATATAACATTTTTATTTTTTTCCATTACCTGCGCCAATAATGAATCAGGACTTTCTATTGTTCGACCAACCCAATCCGATTGCTTTTCAGAAAACAATATATCAATGACAACATTATCTGCCAAAACCAGCTGCTCTAGCAATTTCGCATGATAATCTCTACTCCAGGGCCAAGCCCCCAACTCATCTAACGACTTTTCATCTATTGCAATAACAACTGTTTCAGCATTGTATTCAAGTAATTGATAACGCAGCAATGAGTCGCGAAAAATTGTATTTATCGACGATAGCAAATTAAAATAGCAAACCAATCCAGCAACAATCGCTGCCAAAAATGCTGTAAGCAGTGCATTAGAATTTAAGCCAAATAGACGCATTCCTTACTTTTTCTTTTTATAAATTTTTAAAGAAGAACCATTGCAACTACAGCAAATAAAGCCCCTATTCCCCAATAGGGTTTACCCTGATGTTTAACTTCTGCCCCCGAACTATAAGCACTAACTACATTCTCTCCAGAAGCCTGTACACGAATATATAATAATTCTTCTTTAGCGCTTAACTCACCAGAAAAAAAGGAATTGACTGTCTTGTGTGTAGCTACCAACTCATCAAATTTATCACTCTTGCTAATTTGGATAATATAACTATTTGCTCCTTTTATATCATCCCAATCAAGTTCTATCCGATGCTTTTTCCATGAAGACTCCAGAATTACTGGCTGCTGTAATACCTTTTCATAACAAAAATCTCTTTTAGCAGGATTACCACTTAAACCCAATGTATCTACTGCACTTAGTTTTAATTGATAACAACCGTCATCAATATCAGTCAACCAGAAAAAATTATCCTCTATTCTTAATTGTTTTATTCGTTTTTCTATTTTCTCATCATTTTCTAAAACAGATAATTCATAATAACTTGTATTTGGAACTTCAACCCACTCAACATAACCCGGGTCATCGCAAGAAAGATTCCACTCTGGCGCATCTAATAATTTAACTGGCTCCATGGGTGCTTGCCCTTTTTTTGCCAGACTTCCGAACCCAGCCTCTAACGACTTTATCTGTTTCTGCGCCGAGAAATCCACAACGCCTTCATAAACTTGAGTTTTTGTCTCATTAAAATCTTTTGAAGAAACTGAAAAATTTGTTCCTCTAACAGCTGCTACAGCAGAGGGAGTATTAACCTTAAGTTTTGATTTTTTATTTTTTTTCGGTACATTTATATCAACTGTACCCGCACTTAAATAAATATCTACATTATCTGGTCGTGTTTGTGTGAAAGCCGAAGCAGCATCCAGCTCTATACGAGAATAAGGATGCATTGTAAGCACACTACCATCCATAAATCTCAGGGTCACTGTGCCATTGATTGTCTCGATTGTTTCGCCGAATCTTAATTTAGCACCCACATTAACACCTTCGGTATAGTGCTTGGCATTTTTATCTGTTAACTTAAATTGCCCTCTAAAATACAACAACTCAGCAGCAAAAGGGACCTGCTTTAGCCACTCTATTGGCATCGTAATTCTTTCACCTATTGATAACGAGCGAGGTTTATCAATAGCGTTATGGGCACCAATCTCTTTCCAACAATTCGGGTATTGCGCATACTTTTTACAGATTCCCCATAGGGTATCTCCAGGACGGACTGAATAATTCCATTCAGCATTCACGTTCATACTAAATACAAATCCAATCAAAATAATTAAAGGAGCAATAATTTTATTCGGCCTTTTGTCTACTTTAACCATCATACTGTTTACCCGCTTTCATAGACTGTGTGTATAAAATATAAGCACTATTGGAAATTCAAAAAATAATGTTCATTAGTCTACCATCCGAACTTAAAAATATTCAGATTGAAATAATACAATTTTATTTAGAAAAATCAGAGGAGTAAAAATCAGATGTTAAGGTTAAACTAAAGCGCCCTTTTCTTGCTTGTCATCAAAGCTATCTTTATTAAGACTCTCCAGGCGATAACCATGCTGATAGACTGTTTTAACACAATAACCTCTCTCAGGTATCAGCTGAAGGCTACGTCTCACCCTGCTTACATGCACATCTACAGTACGAGTATTCAGCGGTACATCTATACCCCATACTTCACGTAGAAGGTAGTCACGTGAAAGCATTTTTCCTACATTTTTTAATAGGCAAGTAGCTACCTTATAATCTTTTGGTGTGAGCTTTATATCTTGACCATCAACAGTAATTTGCTGATTTTGAGTATCCAATTCTATATGGCCAACCGTAATGACCGCATCATCTGAAATCATTCCTGCCCGACGTGCAAGTGAACCTATTCTTGCAAGTAGTTCTGCTTTTCTTAATGGCTTAATCAGATAATCATCAGCACCAGACTGTAAAGCACTAACAATATCTGCCTCACTTTCTCGCTGGGTACCAAAAATAATCGGGACATCCATTTCTAACTGCTCTCTTACCGTTTTCATTACCTGAGTGCCATCCATATCGGGCAGCTGCCAATCCAGAATAAGCAAATCAACAGGGTTATTTTTAAGCGCATCAATGAATTCACGCCCTGTTCCTGCATAAATTACTTCATGCTCTGCTTCGACAAGCCAGGATTTAACTAACTCAGCTTGTGGTAGCTCATCTTCTAAATATCCAATTCTCATTGTGTTACCGCTTTTCTCCAGCACAGATGAATTTACTAAAAACGACCCTAGTCATTATGACTCATAAAATGTTTAGAACATTATCAATCTTCAACTAAAGCTCTATCCTTTTACAATTGTTTACATCTAACACTAAAAACAAGCATTTAGAATACTTTCTTATTATTTTGATTTACTTTAAATGATAATACACGCTTATAACAGATTTGGGAAAACTTATTAAAAATATGTAAAAGCGCAAATAACACCCTATTTTAAGCTTAAATTGGTGTATGATTACATTGTACTCTGTTTTAAATACGTTACAAAAGACATACTCATTATCTCCATTTTACATGGCATGAACTCGTCGTTAAATAATCATATAACAGCTCAAACAAGAGAAGAAAACCGTTCGTTTAAACGAGTAAAAGTCACTTTGCGCGGCGTTATTCTCTTTCCCAATCAGACTTTACAAAAAGTCGAAACACTTAATATCTCTGAAGGGGGTATTGCCGTTCTTTTTAAAAACAAGTGCAAGCCCATCCCCGGCTCTGAAGTAGAGTTGCATCTAGATGGAGTAATTTGTGCTGAAGATAACAATCGCATTGTGCATTATAAAATGTTGGTAACGAGAGTATTTGGAGACACCATCGCACTAAGGTTTTGCTCCTGATTTTATAAGCCTCTTTTTTGATTAATAATTAGATAGCATTTGAAATCAGTTCATTTAATACAATCGTTTCGCTTCTATCTGGCCCCGTCGAAATAATATCTACACCGGTACCAACCAAAACTTCTAGTCGCTTAATGTAATTCCTTGCCTCTAAAGGCAAATCATCTATCGATTTTGCTCCAACAGTTGAACCACCCCAACCAGGCAATTCTTCATAAACTGGATGAATTTTCGAAAAATGCTCACTATCTGTATTTAAACTCACAGGATTTCCTTGATCATCTGAATATGCCGTACATACTTTTATCGTTTTTAGCCCATCCAACACATCCAGCTTAGTCAAACAAATACCTGACATACTGTTTAACTGTACTGCTCTTCTTACCGCAACAGCATCAAACCAACCGCAACGTCTTTGTCGGCCGGTGGTCGCGCCAAATTCATTACCCTTTTCCCCCAAGTGCTGACCAATTTCACAATCTAACTCAGTTGGGAATGGCCCTGAACCGACTCTTGTTGTATACGCCTTGGTTATTCCCAATATATAGTCAAGGTGCAATGGCCCGACTCCCGTTCCTGTTGCTGCACCACCTGCTGTTGTGTTAGAGGAAGTAACAAACGGATAAGTGCCATGATCAATATCCAACAATGAACCCTGAGCCCCTTCAAAAAGAATGGACTTACCCTCAGCACGCGCATCATGCAAAGCACCAGTTACATCGGTCATCATTGGCAATAATTCTTCAGCCATTTTTAGTGTGTTAGATAAAACCTGCTCCACATCTATAGCTTCAACTTTATAATAATTTGTAAGCGAAAAATTATGCAAATCCATAACAGAGCGCAATTTCTCTTCAAAAACATCTGGACTCGTTAAATCACCCAGACGCAAAACTCGACGGCCAACTTTATCTTCGTATGCAGGGCCAATTCCTCTACCAGTTGTGCCAATTCTGGCTTTTCCTCTTGCCTGCTCTCGTGCATTATCCAGCGCAATATGATATGGGAGAATTAAAGGACATGCCGCACTTAGTCTTAATCGTTCTCTAACAGGCACACCTTGCTGTTCAAGTTCAGCCATTTCTTTTAACAGCGCTTCAGGCGATAATACAACACCGTTCCCAATAAGACAGCTAACACCCTCATGTAAAATACCTGAAGGAATTAAATGTAGAACTGTTTTATTACCATTGATTACCAGCGTATGCCCAGCATTATGTCCGCCCTGAAATCTGACTACAAGATCCGCTTTTTGAGTCAACAAGTCAACAATCTTGCCTTTACCTTCGTCGCCCCACTGGGAACCTAAAACAACTATACTTTTACTCATTTATTTCTCTTTAAGTAAACAAAAAAATTAAACTACTTGCCACACATCAGCAACTTTCTCAAGCCTTTTACCTGGCTGCAAATTATCCTGACATGGCTCCAGAACAACTGTTAAACCCTGGGATCTCAGTTGATTTATCGCATCCCACAATGATTTATCACCAATAATATTTGGAGCAAGGATTACTTCATTTAATGAAAATTCCGGAGCTAACAATTTAATCAAGGGCTTTAAATTAACATTAAAACCTGTAGCAGGCCTTGTAGCGCCAAATACCTCACCAACATGATCATACCTGCCTCCGTTTGCAATTGCTAAACCATGGCCCTCAGCGAAAGCTGCGAAAGTAAGACCTGTATGATAGTTATATCCCCTGAATTCTGCTAAATCCACATAGATATTAATTTCAGGAAAACGCAAACTGATTACATCAATAACTTTCTCGATTTCTATCAAAGAAGATTCTATATTTAAACGACCTTCAAATAAACTACGCGCTTTATTTAACACGTCAGCTCCGCCACAAAGCTCAGTTAGCTCGCACAGCAATAAAATCACATCCTGATCCAGGCTTAAGTCATTTAAAATAACGCTTAGATCCTGCTTTGATTTACGCTGTACAGCTTCAAAAATCTCTGCAAGTTCTGAATTATCAATACCCGGATCTGCCTTGAGTATTAACTTTTCTATCTCTTGATTTACTACAACATGACCAATATCTAAAGTTAGCCCATTAAGTGCAGAAACTGAAAAATCTTCCTGATTATTGAAGCCTTCCAGCGTTTCCAACATCAGTGAAATAACTTCAATATCTGCATCAATGCTCGCATTTCCGTACAACTCAGCTCCAGACAAAATCGGACAACGTGAAGCCATTATCGCTTTAGGTCTTGCATGCAATACACTACCCGCATAACAGAGACGATTAATGCCTCCTGATTTCATACTATGAGCATCAATTCGAGCAACCTGAGAAGTAATATCAGCCCGGATAGCCATTGACTTACCACTTACTTGATCAGTTAGAAGAAAAGTCTGGTCAGCTAAATCATCACCCAATCCAACCAACAAAGAATCAGAGAACTCGATAAGCGGAGGCATAACGAACTGATACCCCCATCGTTGATATAGATCAAGAATATAGCGACGCACTTTCTCCAGGATTATCGCCTGCGGATGTAATAACTCATCAACACCATCCGGTAATAACCATTTTTTTTGTGTAGTCATACTTTATTCAAAGCCTCAAACCATAAATTGATTATCAAATGCTTTTTACATGATTTATCTTGCATTAATTAATCAGATAAAGGCATGTTAAACCAAATAACATTGCCACCAAACCCACCAATCTCAGTTGATCATCAGTTAAGTTAATCATCTCTGTGATAAACTTTCGCCAGGCTTGAGGCGCAATAAACGGGAGCATACCTTCGAAAATAAACACTAAACAAGCAGCTATCATTAATTGCTGTAACATTAAGTAACCATTCTTTTAAAATTTGCACACAAAAAGGCCGGGGGCTTCCCGGCCTATTATAAACAAATGATGAATATTCTCTGGCTTGTTTTATTCACCTTCTATACTGTTTAAGTATTTGAAAAAGTCGCTTTCAGGATCAACTAACATAATGTCACTTTTATTAGCAAATGAAGATTCATAAGCACTTAAGCGACGTACAAAAGCATAAAACTCTTTATCCTTATTATAAGCATTCGCATAAACTGAGGCTGCCTGGGCATCGCCCTCACCACGAACTTTTTCAGCCTCCTGATAAGCTTTTGCTTCAATAACAACTTTCTCTCGATCAGCATCCGCACGTATTTTTTCTGCAAGCTCTTTACCCTCAGAACGGTATTGCGTTGCTTCTTTTTTACGATCTGCACGCATACGATCAAATACTGCAGGCCTAACCTGTTCAGGAAATTCTATACGCTTAACTCTGACATCAAGAATCTCTACACCAAGTTCTCTTTTCGCTGTTTCATTTAATCCTTTTGTTAAGCTCTCCATCATTTCATCTCTTTCTCCTGAAACAACTTCTTGCAATGTTCGAGCGCCAACTTCATTTCGAAGGTTATCATTAACACGATTAGCCAATAACGCATTCGCAGAGCTGACACTTGCACCAGTGGACTTATAAAATAGACCTGCATCATCTACTCGCCATTTTACGTATGAATCCACCTCCAGGCGTTTTTTCTCTGAAGTATAAAAACTCGCACTTTGTGCATCCAGGGTTAACAGTCGACGATCAACCAGACGCGTGGTATTCATAAACGGAACTTTAAAATGCAGCCCTGGCTGAATATCGGTTTCTACGATTTGTCCAAACCATAGTTTCACTGCGGTTTGTGTTTCTTGAACTCGATACACTGCATTAGAAACCAACAGGATAATTACTGCGATTATCAGTATGATGAAAGGTTGTCTGTTAGTCATCTTAACGACCTCCTGAACGACGTACGCGAGATTGCTCCATACGCAATTGCTCTATAACACGATCGGCAACTTGATTAACAATATCTTCTTGTGATCCGCCACCTCGACCAGATGTAACCGGCTGGGATGCAAGTTTATCTAGCGGTAAATACATTAAATTATTACCGCCCTCCACATCTACTAACACTTTGGATGAGTTTGTCATGACAGATTCCACTGCATCCAGATATAAACGTTCACGGGTTACTTCTGGTGCTTTTATGTATTCTGCAAAAAGCTGGTCAAACCGCTCAGCATCACCCTTAGCTTCCGCTACAACCTTCTCCCTGTAAGCTATTGCCTCCTGAAGAATACGCTGAGCTCGACCACGCGCTTCTGGTACAACACCATTTGCATAAGCTTGTGCTTCATTAACAAAACGATCCTTATCCTCTTTTGCTTCTATCACATCATCAAATGAAGCTTTAACAGCTGATGGTGGCTCAGCTTTAAGGATATTTACTCGTGTGATTGCGATGCCTGTTTGATAACGATCGAGATAAGACTGAAGTCTGGTTTGAGTCTCGTCAGCCATCAGCTCTCGCCCATCAGATAAAACGTCAGAAGCTTTGGTTCCACCTACCACATGACGCAAGGCACTATCAGTTGCATGCTTTAAGCTCGTTATGGGATCTCTCACATTCAGAACAAATGATTTTGGATCAGGAATTTTATACTGAACAGAGATTGGCACCTCTACAATATTTTCATCCTTTGTCAGCATCAAGCCGCGCGTTTGATAGTCCTGTTCCTGTGTTACCAGAACCACAAAGCGCTGGTCCACAAATGGCGGATTCCAATGCAGACCAGGTTCAACCGTATCGTGATATTTGCCCAAGCGCAAAATCACAGCACGTTCTTTTTCATCAAGCTGGTACCAACCACTAAAAAACCATACAGCAAGCAAGGCTGCCAGAATGATAAAAATCATATTCATTGACAATTGAGGTGACTGCGAAGAAGAACCCCTATTACCAGAGCCCTTACCACCAAATATACCCGACATCTGTTCTTTCATTTTATTTAATGCTTCATCTAAATCAGGCGGGCCTTCATTATTTGCATTACCCCATGGGTTGTTATTCCCCTTGCGGCGATTTTTATCATCTTTTCCTGAATTGTCAGGCTCATTCCAAACCATTAATATCTCCCAAATTAAGGAAACTTGTTTAAACTAATCAGTTTTAACAGCATGTTTCTTACAAACTTTCCTATTCAAAAAGCTGCTGAAGCAGACAAATAAAACGTTAAGATTTTCATTTGGCAATTGTATCAAAGTTTACACTTACTTCGATGTCCAAACGGCTGCTTAATTCCCGACTACGGCATAACTACCAGAAGATTAGTCGCTATAACTGATAATAAACACAATGTTTATTATTCATTCAACCCAAAATTTTGTCTAACAGGCTTTGCTCATTTACCAAAATACGCTCCAACATCGCTTTTGGAAAGTCTATTAAAAGTTTATACGCCCCTGATTCCGTTATGGTTTCCGAATAAACAGCTCCCGAATCATATAGTTTTGCTCTAAGCTTAGCTTTGTCGGGCGTTAAAACCAGCTCACCTGACCAGCGATCAGAACTCAAGGTAGCGACCAGCGCTTCTCTTAGCAAAGTTAATTGCTCATCGTCTGTTAACGCAGCGTTTGCTGAAACCCATACTTTTTCTGGGCGCGTACAATTATCTTGATAATCTATACGTGGAGATATACACGCCAGCTGGTCAATTTTATTCATCACCTTTAAACAGGGTATATCTCCCGCACCCATCTCTTTTAGTACATGCTCAACAACTTCAATCTGCTCATCAACTTCTTCAGCGCTGGCATCCACAACATGCAATAGCAAGTCTGCTTCAGCAGCCTCAACAAGCGTTGCTTTAAACGCTTCAACCAATTGATGTGGTAAATCCCTTACAAACCCTACCGTATCTGCAAGGATAAAACGACCAAAACCTTCAAGCTCCACTGATCGTAATGTAGTGTCTAATGTCGCAAATAGTTGATCCTGCGCATAAACTCCAGCTCGAGTTATAGCATTAAACAATGTCGATTTTCCTGCGTTGGTATAGCCCACTAATGCCACAGTAGACAATTCAGAACGAAGTCTTGATCGCCTACCTTGCTCACGTTGTGCATTAACTTTATCGAGCCGCTTATTAATCCACTTAACACGCTCGCGCAAAAGCCTCCTATCCGTTTCGAGCTGTGATTCACCAGGGCCACGTAAACCTATACCGCCTTTTTGACGCTCCAGGTGAGTCCAGCCACGAATTAGTCGAGTAGAAATATGCTTTAACTGTGCCAGCTCAACTTGCAATTTACCCACATGACTTCTGGCACGCTGAGCAAAAATATCGAGAATTAACCCTGTTCTATCCAGCACTTTACATTGAAAAGCTTTTTCAAGGTTTCTTTCTTGAGCTGGGCTTAATGTATGATTAAACAAAACCACATCGATCGAATGCTGTTTAATCCAATTCGCCAACTCCTCTACTTTACCTGAACCAATAAAAAATTTTGGTGTTGGATTAGACCGCCGCGTTAAGAAACAGAATAGAGGCTCCACACCAGATGAAGCTGTGAGATCAATAAATTCTTCTACTTCTACATGGAGTTTTTTTTCTTCAGCCGTATCACCGCTGATTTGACTATCAAAAGTAATGCCATTAATAAAATCTGAGCCAGCGTTCTCTGCAGTCTCTTTCTCAACTAAAGATAAGATATTTGAATCAGGAAGCAGCGAGTTTACAGTGTTGGATTGTATTTTTCCTCCACCAGAAAAGAAGCAATGCACAAGTAGTGCTCGCTCTCCATCATCATGTCGATCAAAAAACATTACGTTCCAAGAATAAGTATGTACTTAGAATGCCCGTTAAATTCATCAAAAAAATCAGGCACAAAAGCAGAATCAAAACGAAGACTCAGCTTGGCTTTTTATAATGCTATGTGCATCAAAGGATGCTTGATCATGCAAGAGTTATTGGCAATTTAATTAGAAGAATACTTTGCCAGTATCCTTCTAAAGAGTAGATTACTCAAAATTCCAATTAAACTTACCAGGTTAGCTTATTCATTACCTGGCGATGGCATTTCATCTTCTTCATCCTCAGGATGCTGCATTGGCATACGTATATTGCGGCCCGGGACTACAGTCGAAATAGCATGTTTATAAACCATTTGACTAACGGTATTTTTAAGCAATATCACAAACTGATCAAATGATTCAATTTGTCCCTGAAGTTTTATTCCATTTACAAGGTAAATAGAAACAGGAACACGTTCCTTTCTAAGAAGATTAAGATAAGGGTCTTGTAAACTTTGCCCTTTAGACATGATGTTACTCCCAAAAAAAATTGCGGGTTAATAAAGCGCCTGAAAACCAGGCCAATTGTTTTTTTCCCGGCGCACCTTGACAATAGACCTGTCTGAACAAATCGGTTCGGCTGCCTTGTCTGAAATAACGATTTTTTATTTTCGCCTAGCAAAGCCACTTTTAGACTACTCTACCTATATAAGTTTCGGCAGATGCTGATAATAACTTTACTTTTTTCAGTCAACTTGGGTCTGCCAAGTCAAATATATTAACGCTAACAGACTTTATTCCGGGACAATCTGCTGAACTAAATGTAGGGAAGACCAGTAACTACTTTAGCCACAGCGAGCAGTCCATTATACACATTTAATTTGTCCTAACATTTATTTTCGCTGGTATCAACTCACAAATATTTCGGAAAACTTCACCATTCTCACTATTAACTGGCTCTTTACTTTCAAAATTTACATTTAGGTAATGCACATCCTGCCACTTTCTAAGCCATGTCAATTGCCTTTTAGCCAGTTGGCGGGTTGCTGCTATCGCCTTTTCTTCAAATTCGGCTTCATTCAGTTGCCCTTCAAGATACTCCCAAGCTTGTCGATAACCCACCGCTCTCATCGATGGCATACTGGCACTCAGTGTATATTTTTCTTTCAATATCTGCATTTCATCTATAAACCCCGACTGCATCATTAAATCAAAACGTTTAGCAATGCGACAATGCAGCTGTTCTCTTTCCTCTGGCCATAATGCGAACTGCAAAACCTGATAAGGCAAACCACCAGGTTGATGCTGCGCTTGTAAAGAGGACATAGTTTCACCGCTCATGTAATAAACTTCTAATGCTCGGGATATACGCTGCGAATGATTTGGGTGTAATTGCTCTGCAGTTACAGGGTCAATCTCCTGTAATTTTTGATGCATTCCAGGCCAACCAACCTGCTGAGCCTCCTGTAATATTTTTTGCCGCGTGGGTTTATCTGTCGCTGGTAAATCAGCCAGCCCCTCAAAGAGCGCTTTGAAATACAACATAGTCCCTCCTACTAACAAAGGAATATTACCTGCCTCCGTTATCTTATGCATAAGCTGGAGAGCATCTCGCCTGAATTCGGCGACAGAGTAGGATTGATCGGGGTCTCTTATATCAATTAAATGGTGGGGTAATTGTTTTAGAAAATCAGCATCCGGTTTAGCTGTCCCAATATTCATGCCTCGATAAATAAGAGCGGAGTCTACACTTATCACTTCAAACGGCCACCGTTTAGCCATGGTTAAAGCAAGGTCAGTTTTGCCGCTTGCCGTTGGCCCCATTAGGAAAACAGCTGGTGGAAGATTGGTATTCGACATTAAGCTTGTATTATTGACCACGTAAAAATAATTTATCCAGCGCTTGTAAACTCATTGCAGTCCAGGTTGGACGACCATGATTACACTGCCCGCTTCGCTCTGTCGCTTCCATATCTCTTAGTAGTGCGTTCATCTCAGGTATCGTTAACCGTCGATTAGCACGCACAGAACCATGGCAAGCCATCGAAGACAAAAGATCATCAATACTATTTTGTATACGCTGACTGCTACCATGCTCTAAACAGTCAGATACAATATCTCGTAATAACTGCTCAGCATTTAAGGCTTGCAAAATTGCTGGAATTTCTCGAATAACAACTTCTTCTTCAGCCATTCTCTGTACAGCCAACCCTAATCGATTAAACAATGCTGCGTTAGCTTCAACAAAATCTGCTTCGCGATGGCTTAACCTTACCTGCTGAGGCACAAGCATTGGCTGAGTTTTAAGGTCCGCGTTTTTATAGGATTTTTTCAAGCGCTCATATGTGATGCGCTCATGTGCTGCGTGCATATCTACAACGATCAAACCTTCTGCATTCTCAGCCAGTATGTAAATGCCTTTTAACTGCGCGATAGCATATCCCAGCGGAGGTATCTGATCCTCATTTTGCTCTTGCAACCCTGGAGCTTTATCATTATCTCCATGCAAACGCGATAAAGCCTCTTTTTGACCTGATGGAGATGCATATTGTTTTGATTGATAATTATAACTGGCATTATAGGCAGCAGTATCTTCAGCCACAGTATTATTTAGCCCAGCCTCATTATTCAAAAATGATTTTTCTTGATGCGGTTCAACCAGATTCAGCCCCTCTTGTTTTTTTATTGCTGTCTTCGCTAATGATAGATCCTCAACTTGCTGCTCAGACAAAGTTGCTGACACAGCCGAATCTGGACGCACATCCTCTAACACTTTATTCAAAGTTCTATAGACAAAACCATGCACGCTACGGCTATCTCTAAATCTCACCTCATGTTTTGCTGGATGAACATTGACATCCAGTGCTAAAGGATCCAGATCAAAATACAAAACATACGCAGGATGCCTACCGTGAAAAAGCACATCACGATAGGCTTGTCTTATCGCATGCGTTATCACCTTATCTTTAACAATTCGCCCATTAACAAAAAAGTACTGCATGTCTGCCTGACTTCGAGAAAAAGTCGGCTCAGCTATCCAGCCTTTAAGTGAATACCCTGAATGATTAACCTCCACATAAAGTGCATGATCGATAAAAGACTGGCCAAGCAACTTTCCTATTCTCTCTTGCTGTTGACTCAGGTCATCACATGACTTCAAAGAATAAATTGCTTTTTTATTATGCGATAACTTAAACCCCGTTTTAAATGCTACCATCGCATTTCGTCTGAACACTTCTTCTATATGGCCAAATTCTGTTTTTTCGGCTCTTAGAAATTTTCTTCTTGCCGGTGTATTAAAAAATAAATCTTTTACATCAACTGAGGTACCCTTTTCTCGCGCAGCTGGTTGCAACTCTACATCCATTTCACGCCCGAAACTTGAAGCTTGCCAGGCTTTATTTGCCGGCATTTCCGAATTACTGGTAAGAACCAAACGAGATACAGAACTGATGCTGGCTAATGCTTCGCCCCTAAACCCTAATGTCTTTACAGCATCCAGATCTTCAAGCTCATAAATTTTACTTGTAGCATGTGAATCAAGCGCCATCGACATATCGTCAGCATGAATACCCGATCCATTATCTTTCACTAACACTCGTTTAATGCCGCCTCCCTCCACCTCAACATCAATAAGCTCAGCTCCAGCATCCAGACTATTCTCCATCAACTCCTTTAACACAGATGCAGGTCGTTCTATCACCTCACCAGCTGCGATCTGATTTGCCAAGCGCGTATTGAGTTTTTTTATCTTTGACATAATTTCTATCAATAAGTTATTTGTATGATCATATTCAAGAGCTTTTAGCCGGGATTTGAAGAACCTGCCCCACACGAATTTTATCGTTTTTCAAATTATTCAACCGCTTTAACGCATTTAATGAAACGGAATATTTTACAGCAATTCCCGACAACGTCTCGCCGCTTGCAACTTTATGCCCGCCCGATAAAGCTTTTTGTTCATTTGTTTTATTATTCTGACTCCAGTATACCCAGGTTCCTTCTAGTGCATGCTTGGTAAAATACCCCTTAATCCCTTTAAAAATTGAATTGGCCAACGTTCTCTGATGGGATTTGGTTGCCAGCCTTTTGGCCTCTGAAGGGTTAGAAATGAAACCAGTTTCAATCAACATAGAAGGGACTTGTGGCGATTTCAATACAGCAAACCTTGCAAACTCAACGTCTCGCTTATGCAGCTTACTTACTTCACCCATCTCATCAAGCACGCCTTTTGCTGCATCTTCACTCGCTTCCATTGTTGCACTCAACATCAAATCCAGTAACACCTCCTTTAAGGTGTCATTTTCTTCAGCAATAACCCCCCCAATTTGATCAGCACTATTTTCGACATCAGCAAGATATTGAGCTGACGCACTCGAAGCCCCCGTGTTAGATAATGCATATACCGAAGACCCAGCAACACGCCTGTCTCTAAACGCATCAGCATGAATCGAAATAAACATATCTGCTCCACGCCTTTCTGCAATTTTTCGTCTATCTCTCAGGCCTATATAATAATCGCCCTCTCGAACTAAAAAAGCCCTGTAGCCTTTTTCAGCATCAAATTTAGCCTTTAAGATTCGAGATATGCTGAGCACAACATCTTTTTCTTTTATTTTCCTAGGCCCTATTGCACCCGGGTCTTCACCACCATGACCGGCATCAATTGCTATGATCAAATCACGCTTACCTGATTTTTCTTCTGCTTTTTTTATAGCGTAATTTTCTTCTTTTTTAACAGTTTTATTATCCGCATCATACAAATCAATTACCAGACGCTCGCCATACTGTTGATTTGCCCCCAAGGAGAACGCTTTTGGCTTGACCCTGGCATCAAGATCTAACACAATCCTAAAGCCCTTTTTAGTCGATGAGCTCCTTATTTTCTTTAAAGGCGTTTTACTAAAATCCAATGATTTTAAGTCAGCACGCATTTTTCCTGAAGACATATCAATAACGACTCTCTCAGGATTTTGTAACGAGAACAATTTGAATTTCTTTTGTTCTGATAAATCAAACACAACTCGCGTATGATCCGGCGCACGCCAAATCCGAATATCGCGTACCTCTGCTGATTGCAGCTCTGCAACCAAACCACAAAATAAAAACAAAACAAAACAAAGGTTTGCGCCTACAAATTTAAATCGATAACTGATTTTGTGAACATTGCTATTCATACAAGCTCTGTATTAATCGCCTACCGTAATCTGAATTTGCATTTAATATCGCCTGCCTACCTGGAACCTCGTCAATTAACCGGTCTTGTAATTCAATAGTAAGGTGCGGCTCAGGTATAACGCCTTTTGCTTTACATGGCCATTCAATCAACGAAATGGAGTTCGGCACTGAAAAATAATCGTGGATCCCCAAAAAACCCACTTCTTCAGGTGAAGCTATTCTATAAAAATCAAAGTGATAAATATTTTTATCTAACAATTCATAATTTTCAACCAGAGTATATGTAGGGCTCTTAACTGCACCGGTATGGCCATAAGCTTGAACCAACCCTCTGGCAAAAGTTGTTTTCCCTGCACCAAGGTCACCTATCAGGTAAATTATAACCGTCTCGGAGTCGATGCCCCGGGTTAATTTCTTTCCCAAAGCAATAGTTTCGTCTTCGCCACTCAGGGCTACAGAATAAGCTTCGCTCAATATGCTACCTTTCCCGTCATTGAAAACTCGTGCAGTTTGCATTATTTAAATAACGTAAACACTGATTATGACGTTGTTTGCTAACTTGGGTTCATCAGGATATGGTCAATAAATACCATAATAACTGTTTAGTTTTATGTCAGAAAATTTTATTTATTATACTTTGGATTATTGACTAATATCGATGCAATTCTACTATGATATCTCCTACCACTTCACTCAATAACAAAAGCATCTATTTTGACAGATAAGATCAATATAGCAGACAAAGACTCACATCGATTTTCTGCACTTGCAAAACAAATAAAAGCCTGGGGAATTGAACTGGGCTTTCAGCAAGTAGGCGTTACAAATACCAAACTTGAGGAACACATTAATCATTATCAACGCTGGCTGGATAATGAATATCACGGCGAAATGCTGTATATGAAAGAAAGGCAGCATCTACGTAATCATCCTGAGCAATTACAACCCCATGCATTGCGTGTTATTAGTGTCAGAATGGATTACCTTCCAGCAAACACCGAAACTGTTCGACTTCTGGATCATCCAGAAAAAGCCTATATTTCCCGATATGCTCTGGGACGCGATTATCACAAACTTATTCGTAAAAGACTTTCGCTACTCGCCTCAAAAATTGAAAATGCATTATCAGACTCTGCTGAACTAACCCAGAATTTATCTCATCGACCTTTTGTAGATAGCGCCCCTATTCTTGAAAGAGCCTTAGCCGAAAAAGCCGGGCTAGGCTGGATAGGCAAAAATACTATGCTGATCAACAAAAAAGCTGGCGCATGGTTTTTTATAGGAGAATTGCTATCTAATCTGCCTCTTCCACTAGACAATGCAATACTCAGCAAACATTGCGGCAGCTGTTCTGCCTGCCTGGATATTTGCCCGACGCAGGCTTTTAACTCTCCCTATGAACTTGACGCAAGAAAATGCATCTCTTACCTAACCATTGAACTTAAAGGCACAATACCAAAAGAATTTCGAAAACCCATGGGTAATCGTGTGTTTGGCTGTGATGATTGCAATCTTATCTGCCCATGGAATAAGTTTGCAAAACACTCATCTGAAGATGATTTTTCCCCCCGTCACGGCTTGGATGATACCAATCTGTTAGACTTATTTTTATGGGATGAAGACACTTTCAATAAAAAAACCGAGGGCTCTGCCATTCGAAGAATTGGATACGAAAGATGGTTACGCAATTTAGCTATCGGACTTGGAAATGGAAAAAAGAGTGATGCGGTTATAACTGCGCTCCAAACGAGAAAGAACTATTCCGAACTGGTGGCTGAACACATTGAATGGGCTCTGGAACAACTGGCCTGACTACCACATTTAATCATGAATCATTAGAAAAGGCTCATGGCTTTAGCATAATATTCGTTGCCCTTCATAAATTCTCCATCATCACTATATATCCGGGCAAGTTCTGCATAAGCCTCTTTACTCTTATTTGCTTCAAGACTTTGATACAAATAATCAATAGCTTTTTGTTTTTTACCAGAGCGAGCACTAAGCATACCTGACACTTGCAATAAAACAGGATCATTGCTTCTTTGTGATAGAAACTTCTCTGCAAATAAAAGCTGTTTATCGGGCTTTGCCGTATTTACTCTACCATACAAACGCATAAGATCTACATCATATAAGCGCTGTAATTGCTGTCGCAATACGGATTCAGCCGCATCATGATCACCACTGTTTAGCAAATGAAGCGCATAATCCTCTACTATGACAGAGCGCTTCTTTGCGGAAGAAGGAAAATGCTTCCAACGATTAGACAATTCAGATGAACTTCCACTGCTTTTTTTTAATAACTCAGAGCAAGCAAACTGCTCATAACTGTCTATCTCATCTTCGGGCATTGACGTATTTCGCAGCGAAGGAATCAAATTTAACAGACTTTCCCAGTCACATAGCTCCCTATAAACTCTGGTTAACAGTTTTAAAACGAGATTGTGGTGACTGTCCCGCTTTTTGACTCTCAATAATGTAGCCAATGCCTGTTCGTATTGTTTATTTTGTATCTGCAGTTCAGCCTGAGTTAAGCCAATAGCCACTTCTGCCCCTTCCGTAGATAATTCAGCTTGCTTTAAAAAGCCATCTACAGCTTTAGAATCACCAACTTGCGAACTCGCTCGCGCAGCAAATAGATAGTTGATCAATGGCGTAGAAGAATTATCAGCCGCTTTTGATAAAGACCTTCTGGCAAAGTCCCATCGCCCCTCAACAAAAGCGATCAGGCCCTGAGTGGTGCGATTCAAGCCCCTCTGTTTGCGCTTGCTATTAGCCCAACCTGCAATATTGCTTTTTGTTTTTAAAAGCCCTTTTACTATACCAATCAATATATAGAGAGATAGAAAAAACAAAACTGCAATAATAATAGCGAGAAAAAACGGCATTTCTATTGTATAGCCAGCAATGGCTACCAATACATAACCTGTTTCTCCTTGAAGCAATGAATACAACCCAACAACTACAGCAAGAGTCACCAATATAGCGAGAAAAGTTGAACGCATCTTTATTTCTCCGCTTTAACAGTTTTCTTTTGAGCTGTAGCAGGTTCGCCACGCCCCATACGGTGTTGCTCATTAATAAAAGCCCGGATAGCCAAAAGCGAAGCAGTCACATCAGGATATTCAACAGCAACATTAATTTCTGATAACTTTTCAATTTCTTCCAGAACAACCTTATTCGCTTTTTCATCCAATGGAAAATACTCACGCAGCCAACTTGCAGCATTATTTAAACTTTCGGTGTAAGGCGCTTGCCTTCCATCCAATAACGCTAATTGCGCCTGATTCAACAACAGCTGTAAATTATTTCGCAAGTAGTATTGCTGATCAGGAGGTAACAGCGGCTTTATCTGTGTTTCTCGTTGTTGTATCACAATATACTTTCTTAATTCATTCCAGGTTGAAGTGCCTATTTCTGAAATCTTATTCAATGTTGTCTTGAGAAAAGATTTTACCGCCTCTTCAGCTTGAGACTGTTCACTCTTTACTGAATCGTTAGAGGTATACTCTTGAGCCTCGGCTTTTTCAAACCTGGGAATATCCAACAAAGGCAATCTGGATATCTGCTTTCCAAGTGAAGATAATTGCAAATATACGCCATCCAGGTCCTGCTCATCAATTAATGAAATAGCAGCGATATCATTTGCCAAAGCTTCTCTTAATTTGAATAGGCGCGGATCTGCTAACTCTTTAATAATCTGATCTGATGCCTTCAAAAGACTTAATGCAGTCTCTCCATCTTTTGTAGTCATAATTCTTTGATTAGCCAGTCTAAGCAAATACTCTACTTCAGCAAGTCGCCAATCATCAGTTGTCGTAGCAGTAAGTGAAAGAAGACGACGTGACTGTGCATCAATTGATGCCTGGGCATTATTTAAATCTGATTGAAGCTTTTTAACACTTTCACTCTGTTTTTGTAATTTTTCAGAAAGCACTGTTTCAGAATTTTCAAGTAAACCCTCAATTTTATTTACAGATGATTCTACTGATACAAATTGCTGGCTATATTTATCTGTATCGTTAACTAATCTGTATAAATTATTTTTCTCTTGCCAGAAAAGGTATCCCAAATAACCTAGCGCCCCTGCTGTCATTAATAACAGCAGAAAAACAAACCAAACAAAACCGTTACCATTCTTTGGTTTTGCTGTAACCGTCTGATCCTGAGGCATACTCGTTGTTTCTATGTCAGCATCAACGCTCTCAACATCTTTGTTTTGAGTATCACTCTTGTTAACATTTGGTGGCGATATATCTTTTTTGGTTTCTGTATCTTTACTCATAAGTTTTGCAACGCTTAAATATTATCGGCTAAAAGTAATTCTATAAATTTTATTGAACAGAACATTTCATGAAACATCATCAATGCTCTTTAATTCTTTAAAGCATTTAGAGTGCTAACGATTGATTCTTTAGATGCATTATTGGCAACAAACACATTTTTATATCCATACATGTTTGCCTCAAGCGCAACTCGCTCTGATGGAACAATCAGGTTGACCTCTCTTACTGCTTCTTTTGCCTCATAAGAATTAATAGCATGCTCAAAGTTTTTCAGTGTTTCAACGCTTATAACAATAATATAACATTTCTTATAAGCTATTGGGCTATGCTGGTTTTTTTGCCTATCTCGAAATAAAAAATCATCCATTTCTTTTGAAATCGTAGCTGCAATATATTCCGGCGTTTTTCGACGATAACTTTCTAACAAAACAACTTTTGCGCCTCTTGCAACAAACTCATCTGCAATAAGCTGTCGTCCACCCACCCCCTTACAAACCAGTATTGTACGCTCCCACACTGCTGAAGCCTGCGCCCAACCTTCTGACAACAATGCCTCGCTGTTCTCAATTGCTGTTACTCTATCCTCTCTTTCACACTCTAACAGCTTCCAACCCTGGCTAACTATAGCTTCTGTGGTGGCATGGCCTACCCCGACACTATAACTTGCCAAAGAGGCTATTTTATAGCGCTGCATCAATTCAGCTGTATATTTTACGGCATTAGTGCTAATAAAAACGGCTATATCAACACCCAGCTTTTTCGATTTTATCGACGACAGCATTGTTTCGTACATTGCCAGATCAGTGTTCGGCACAATTTCCAACATTGGCAGCCTGAACACTTTAAAATTGTTTAGTGTCAATGCTTCAACCAAACCATCCGACTGGCCTTCGGGGCGTGTTACAAGCACATGAGGCTGCTGGTTATTCACAAGACCTTCTTTTTAAATCTATTCGCCAGATAGCATTCACTACTCAACAGGCTCAGATAATGCTTGTTCTATTAAGCTGGCTGCACCTTGATCTAGCAGATTCATTGCTATTTGCTTGCCAAGCTGTGTAGCTGTCTCTTTATTTTTTGCTATAGATTGTAACCCTTCTGAAGCATTAGCAGGTTCAGCAAATAATGAAAGACTGGCACTAGCTTCTGCCGAGATAACTTTATTTGTTTCTATCGCTCCAACCTTCCCGGTTAAAACCAGCCGATCTTTTTCAAGCGTTGCATACCCTGCAATAGGGACCTGACAACTACCATTTAACTGTTGGTTCATCGCTCGCTCAGCTGTCACTGTGATCGCAGTTTCATAATTGACCATTTCCTCAATTATTGCTTTAACCGCAGCGTCACCCTCTCTATATTCAATTGCCAATGCGCCCTGGCCAACAGCAGGCAATATTTCATCCACACCTATTAATAAACTGACTCTCTCATCCAAACCTAATCGGTTCAAACCCGCTGCTGCTAATAAAATCGCATCATAGTGCCCTTCATCAAGCTTTCTTAGTCGAGTATTAACATTGCCTCGTAAATTTTTACATTCAATATCAGGCCTCAAATGACGTATCTGACACTGCCGACGAAGACTTGAAGTACCAACCACTGCGCCTTCAGGAAGGTCCATCAAACTGTTAATCAATCCTTTACCTGCAGGAAGGACCAGCGCATCTCTTGGCTCTTCCCTGGGTAAAACAACACATAGTGCAAGCCCATCAGGCAATAACATAGGCATATCTTTACAGGAATGCACCGCTATATCAGCTTGCTTATCGAGCAATGCTGTCTCCAACTCCTTTACAAACAACCCCTTACCTCCAATTTTGGCCAATGAAGTCTCCAGAATTTTGTCTCCCTGGGTTGTCATTCCTTTTAAATTAATTGTTAACTCAGGGTTTTTAGAGAGAAGCTGTTGTTTTATATGTTCTGCCTGCCAAATCGCCAAAGGGCTTTCTCGGGTTGCTATCACAAACGTTTGGCGCAGATTATTCTTAGTCATCGAGATAAATTATGTACAAAATTTAAGAGGGTTAAAACTTGGAGGCATAATAGGCGAAAATGCTTAAAAAGTCCTTGAATTACTTGCTTTTATCACTAAAAAGCATTTATTGCCGAGAGTTTTGAATAATCTTTACACGCTTAACATAAATTAAATTTAACATTGATAATATGCATTCTCAGCATTATTAAAAATCTTCTTCTACAATATAAGAAATGGCAAATAATTTATCACTTGAGCTTAAAATTCTTCGAATCATTAAATAACTATTTTGAAGGAAAAAACCTGGCACTTAGAATACTATGCTATTTGACGCTTTCAACCAGTTATCTATAATTCAATTAGTGTGTTCAAATTTTAAGCAGATCAAGTTGATACTGTGATGAAGCTCGTGCTTATGCTTCTCAATGGGATAATCAGCAATCTCGAATTGGGGAAAATTGTCCAAATTAATAATGATGAACGTTCATAGGACAAAAAACGCAGGTACTGTAGATGGTTCACAGCCTGTCTCATCCAACAGGAAGGTTTTACTCGACCAAGAAAAAGCCTTGTCAGACTCGCTTGCCCAAATGGAATTCCAGGCACTAACTGATCTTACAAACCGTGCAAAAGGTGGTATAGGAATCTATCTCGGCATATTTCTGGTTATGTGTTTTTCCACAAACACTCATATATCTAATCCCGGTTTTGTAATTTCTAACACAGTAATTTTAGTGATCCTCTCTATATTGCGAGCTACACATGTTATTACTTGCAATAAATTTGCTAATCTGCAAAACCAGAAATTTTATGCGAACTTTTTTGAGCTCTGCATCATGGCATCCGCTATACACTGGGGAGCCTTAGCTGCATGGGCAGTTTATGATCCTGCGCTTTCAGATATATTGTATTTAGGTATGATCATAACACCCTCTCTTGCTTTAGCCGGTGCAATGATGATGAATATCTCTAATCGGATTCGTATAGCTTATCCAGCCGCTATGCTTGGAATACCGATCATAACAATCATTGCATTTTATGACAGTTCCGAATCTACCCCTCTGCTCTGGTTATTGTTATTCACTTTTTTCTATATCATTTTTGGATCTCAAACCAGCCATAATGATTATTGGGCATCTCTTAAAAACTATCACATTGCACAAAAGCGCAGTGAAGAGATGGCAAGACTAAGTATTACAGACCAATTGACTCAACTGTATAATCGCCTGCATTTTGATAATCAATTTGATCTTGAATGGAAAAATGCAAAACGCCAAAACCAGCCTTTATCTTTATTAATTGTCGATGTTGATCACTTCAAAAAATTGAATGATGCCTATGGCCATATGTTTGGTGATAAATGCCTTAAAAAGATAGCTAATACTATTTCAAGCACTATAAAAAGACCAAAAGATATTGCAGCAAGAACTTTTACAGAAAACCATAGCAATACTGATTTTGTAGCGAGATACGGTGGTGAAGAATTTGTCGTCTTACTGCCTAATACTGATAAGTCAGGCGCCAAGTTCATTGCCGAACGTATCCGGCGAGCCATAGAAAAAATAGATATATCTTATGATGACAAAACAATAAAACTAACAGCCTCTATTGGTGGCGCCACATTTACATCTGAAGATGACAACAAAGAAAAACAAATCATTATTAAAATCGCTGACGACAATCTTTATGTAGCAAAAAATCAAGGGCGAAACTGCTCAATACTCTAAACTCTCCTGTTCCACATTCAGCAATGTTATACCACCACGAATTTTGCATCAGGCAATGCATTTAGTGGTTTTTAATATTGTGGAAATAAAACCTTAGAGAAAGATCAAAAACCGTGCACTATCAAGGATAAATAACTGACAACCTAAAACCACTTAATATAAACGTTATGAATTTCACGCGAAAAACTAAAATCTTAAATTACGCATCAGGATTTCAACAACTTGCGTATTTCTGCCATATGCCTTCGACTAACCTCAGGGCACAAATCAGTTCCATCGAGACGCACCACTAACGATTCACGCATATGTGTATCTTCAAGCTGAGATACTTTTTTCTTTTCAACAGCCAGCAAATATTGAGGTGCAATTAGCGCGTTGCGATGGACTCGAATAAAATGTGGAAACTCTGATTCCAGCTTTTTTAAACTACTATCAAGAATGACCTCTCTATCCTTTAAATACGCACTAACATACTTACTGTCAGCAACTAACGCCCTTATGTCCTTTACTCTTATTTTTTCATTGCCCTTTAGGCTTTGGGAAACAATATAAGCATCTTCATCAAAACTGATTTGTTGCGCTCTATTCACTGTCTTACACTGATCGATCGCCCGCTCTAATTCGGATTTTTTTATAGGCTTTAATAAATAAGCTGTCGCATTAGCCTCAAAAGCTGCCAATGCATGATCATCATAGGCTGTACAAAAAACTATTGCAGGCGGACAGTTTGATTCTGTGATAATAGCGGCCGCTTCAAGACCATCCATACCCGGCATTCTTATATCCATCAAAATAATATCTGGCTGTGTCTGTTCAGCCATATCTATAGCCTCGTTTCCATTGGAAGCTAATGCTATGAGTTCACAACCTTCCGACGACTCGATCATACCTTTCAGTCTCAATTGAGCGAGGGGCTCGTCATCAACCACCATAATTTTTAGTAATTCTTCTTGCATGATTCTCTAGCCTTTCCAGTTTTAATGCCTTACAACAAAAGGCTCGGCATTTAAGGGTAGAATCAGTGTTGTTCGGAAAACACCATCACCGGATTCAATAGCAAACGTACCTTTTCTCTCACCCGATTTCGGATCACGATAAATTGATTCGATTCTGGCTCTGATATTTTCAAGCGCCAAACCGTTATGAGCGACAGGGGGAATTGCTTGCCTATCACCTGATCCTGCCTGTTCTTTTGTCGGTATAACAAGAGGATTTTCAATTTCAATTTTCATTTGCTGTTGCTTATTTAGTTTTTTTGCTTTTATTGTTACCACTCCACCTTCTGGAAGCTTCTCAATTCCATGATAAACCGCATTCTCAATCAAAGGCTGAAGAATAAGGGGCGGCAACATAAAATGATTTGATAACTCATCCACATCCCACTGCACTGTCAATCGCTCGCCCAATCGTAATTTTTCAATGCGTAGATAAGTTTGGCATAACGCCTGCTCTTTTTCCCAGGTCGTTAATTTATCGCCCTCATTAAGGTTTGCCCTGAACAAACCTGCTAAATCCTCTACTGCTGTTTCAGCTTTTTCGGAGTCATAGCCAATCAAACAGGCAATGGAATTCAAGCTATTGAATAAAAAATGCGGACGAATTCTGGCTTGTAACGCATCCAGCTTTGCCATTTGCACTGCTTCTTGCTCCATTCGCCAGCGGTGCTGAACATAGAAATAACGTAAAACAATGCCCGCCAATACCATTGTGATTAACAAATCCCTGAGCAACCAGTGAGTAGAAACTAATTGCAAATTAAAGTTGTTCAATAACCATTGCGCTGACAAATTAGTCACTATAAGCACTAACTGAATGACCAAAAAACTGATAGTGGCTGCTACCACCTCCGAATTACGATTGATGACATACCTGAGCTGACACAATACCGCTAATGAGAGCAGGCAGACCCATTGAACATATAAAGAAATGAGGGAAAGCGCTCGCCAATCAAACGCCTTTAACGAGCCCAGACTCAGCACATAGATGCTTACAATGAGTTGAGACGCCAGGATAACAGCGAGAACAACTGGCACTCGACACAAGTCGGGCAAAAATTCCTGGTTTCTTGAAGATAAAGGCGATATAGGCAAAATAGGTACAGCCTGTAATTAATATGAACAAATAAATCGTTACCAGCTCTTCATAAGTTTAGTGTGATTTAGTCAATCGCGGTAATCTGCCAGCGCTCTGTCTCTGTACCATAGTTCACACAATGGGCATTCGTTATACTCTGGCAGTTTCCAACAATCTCAATTGATTTAAATATATTCATGGACAATCAGAGCAACAAAACAACCAATAGTATGTGGGGTGGACGCTTTTCAGAAGCCACAGATGCGTTTGTTGAACAATTCAATGCATCAATAGGGTTCGACAAACAAATGTACAAACAGGATATTGCAGGCTCTATTGCACATGCCAGCATGCTATCGCGTTGTGGTGTCATTTCCGAAGAGGAAGCGACGCTCATTATTGACGGTTTAGCAACCATTCAAACCGAAATTTCTGAAGGACAATTTGAATGGTCCACTGAACGTGAAGACGTTCATATGAATATCGAAGCTGCTCTTACCGATAAAATTGGTGACACGGGTAAAAAGCTACATACAGGACGATCTCGTAACGATCAGGTCGCAACAGATATCAAACTTTATGTGAGAACTGCTATAGACGATATCTGTAAAGAGCTTACACGCCTACAAAAAGGCCTTGTACGCCTGGCTGTTAATGAACACGAAACCATAATGCCGGGTTTTACACATTTGCAAACGGCTCAGCCAATTACATTTGGCCATCACCTGCTTGCGTGGAATGAAATGTTAGAGCGAGATTACTCACGCCTGATGGATTGCAGAAAGAGACTTAACCAATGCCCGTTAGGTTCGGCTGCACTTGCTGGCACAACCTATCCAATTGATCGAACCTTTACTGCAGAACTTTTGGAATTTACCAAGCCTACTGAAAACTCGCTTGACTCTGTGAGTGATAGGGATTTTGCTATCGAGTTTACTGCTGCTGCAAGCTTACTGATGATGCATTTTTCTCGCTTTGCAGAAGAAATGATTTTATGGACATCCAGTCAATTTGACTTTATCGAGTTACCTGACGCTTTTTGCACGGGTTCATCCATTATGCCTCAAAAGAAAAACCCTGATGTCCCTGAACTGGTAAGAGGCAAAAGCGCCAGAGTATTTGGTCATCTAATGGGTTTGTTAACACTAATGAAGTCCCAACCGTTAGCCTACAACAAAGATAATCAGGAAGACAAAGAACCTTTGTTCGATTGTATCGACACCGTCATGAACTGTGTACATGCCTTTGCCAATATGATCCCCGCTATAAAATCCAAACCTGAAAATATGAGATCGGCTGCTCAAAAAGGATTTGCAACAGCAACAGACCTCGCAGACTACCTCGTGAATAAAGGTGTACCTTTCAGGGACTCTCATGAAATCGTTGGTAAAGCCGTATCTTATTGCATTGAGAAAAAAATGGATATTTCGCAACTCACTATTCGCCAGCTAAGAGCATTGAATACAAACATCAGCGAAGATGTATATGATGTTCTGACATTGGAAGGTTCCGTTAGATCAAGAAAACATTACGGTGGAACTGCACCAGAACAGGTTCTTGCAGCTGCAAAACGCGCTATTAAATTACTGGAACTACGAAAATGATTATTGTTAAAAAGCCTTTCGCTGTTTTTTTATCGATAACATTTATTTTATTTTTGTCTGGATGTGGTCAAAAAGGTGTGCTTTATCTTAAAGAAGAACCGACTGCATCAAGTGAAAGTGCTATACCAATAAATACTGTTCCGGCAAAGGAAGAAGAGCCTCAATCTTCCAGCAAAACACCTCAGTAAATACTACTCCTTAAAAGATAGATTTTATGCCAGAAACATTGTTTCCTTTGAATTACAAGAACAACCAACTGCATTTGGAAGAAGTGCCTCTCTCTAGTATCGCCGATCATTTTGGCACACCAACTTACATATATTCACGCAAAGCTCTGGAAGACAACTATCTTGCCTATAGAAATGCGTTAGACAACGATAATTCAAGCGACAAAAAGCATCTTGTTTGTTATTCAGTAAAAGCCAATTCCAATCTTGGTGTTCTTAGCCTGCTTGCCAAACTCGGAAGCGGTTTCGATATTGTCTCTGTTGGCGAACTGGAACGCGTCATTATGGCAGGTGGTGATCCAGGCAAAGTCGTTTTTTCAGGCGTAGCAAAACTCGAACAGGAAATTTCCCGGGCGCTGGAAGCAGGCATTCACTGCTTCAATGTAGAATCTGCTACCGAACTTGAAAGAATTGATAAAGTCGCTGAATCACTTAATAAAACAGCGCCTGTTTCCATTCGAGTTAACCCTGATGTCGATGCCAAAACGCATCCTTATATTTCTACCGGACTAAAAGAAAATAAATTTGGTATCGACATTAACGATGCTATTGGTATTTACCAACATGCCAGCAAACTAAGTAATATTGCGATAAAAGGTATCGATTGCCATATTGGCTCCCAGCTTTCCGAAACCCAGCCTTTCAAAGACGCGCTGCATCGTGTTCTTGAATTAGTTGACCAACTTGCTGATCAGGGGATTAACCTTGAACACATAGATGTTGGAGGAGGGCTTGGAGTTCGTTATCAGGATGAAACACCTCCCCAGGCTGGTGACTATATTCATGAGTTACTCACAATTATGCAAAGCAGACCTGAAAGTCTGATCCTTGAACCAGGGCGTTCAATTGCTGCCAATGCAGGCGTACTTATCACACGAGTTGATACGATAAAATCAAACAATATCAAGAATTTTGCTATTGTCGATGCTGCAATGAATGATTTGATCAGACCTTCTCTCTACGAAGCCTGGATGGATATTTTACCGTTCAAACAAAATGACAATGCTTCAAACAATAATAAACATTATGATATTGTTGGACCTGTTTGTGAAACGGGTGATTTTTTAGGAAAAAACCGTGCGTTACAACTCGAAGAAGGAGACCTGCTTTGTATAAACTCTGCTGGTGCCTATGGCTTTGTAATGTCATCCAACTATAATAGTCGCTGTCGTCCCGCCGAAGTGATTATTGATGGCGATAGTTTCCAGGTAGTTAGAACCCGGGAATCTTTTAAAGATTTAGTGCGAGGTGAATCCATTTTTGAATAACCTGCATTGAATAAAAATCAACTGAAACAAAATCAGAAATATTTTTTAGTTTATGCGCGTTAATTTTTCTAAAATGCATGGTCTGGGCAATGATTTTATTGTGATTGATGCATTATCACAAAATTTAAACCTTAACCCTGATGTTATTCAGCACCTGGCGGATCGCAGGTATGGAATCGGCTGTGACCAGCTTTTAATTATTGAACCACCAACCCAACCCGATATCGATTTTAACTATCGAATCTTTAATGCCGATGGTGGAGAAGTTGAACAATGCGGAAACGGTGCACGCTGCCTTGGCAAATATGTTCGCGACAAAAAGCTTACTGGCAAGAAAAATATAAAAGTTCAAACATCCAATAGCGATATTGTTATAAACATCGTTGATCCGAATACTGTACAGGTTGACATGGGAATACCGGTCTTTGAACCGGAAAAAATTCCTTTTGTTACAGATCAACAGCAACAAACCTATATACTTGAACACGAAAAAGGCCAGAGTGAAATCAGTGCTGTATCCATGGGTAATCCCCATGCTGTTCTAACAGTAGAAAATATTGAAACTGCTGATGTAGAAAGTCTTGGCCCGGTTATCGAAGCACATTCCCGCTTTCCAGAAAGGGTCAATGTAGGCTTTATGCAAATTTTATCAGCCAATGCCATAAAGTTAAGAGTATTTGAGCGTGGTGTTGGAGAAACCTCTGCTTGTGGTACAGGAGCGTGTGCAGCTGTAGCATCTGGTATTCACCGCGGCATTCTTTCTAATAGTGTTGATGTGGCGTTGCCTGGCGGTCATTTACAAATAGAATGGCAAGGTAACAATCATCATCTATTTATGACAGGTGACGCAAACCACATCTATGAAGGTAGAATTTATTTATGACGTCTCAAGCAAAAAAGGCCATCAGTAAAGAAAAAATAAACGAAGAAAGTATTCTGGATTATCTTAAAAAAAATCCTGAATTTTTTAGAAACCACCCTGGTATCCTGGCGGATATGAACCTGCCACATGCTACTGGCGATCATACTGTTTCATTGATAGAAAAGCAGGTTGCGGTTCTACGTGAGCGCAGTATTAAATCACGCCATAAATTGTCTGAGCTAATTGAAGTCGCAAAAGAGAATGATGTTTTATTTGAGAAAACGCAACAGCTGACACTCTCCTTATTAAAAGCCTCTTCACTCACAGCACTTTTTGATACAACCCAACTCCAATTTAAAAAAGCGTTTGATGTCGAATCTTCAAATTTCTTATTATTAAACGACGAATTAAATTTAACCCTTTCTAAAAAATATATAGGTTCGTACAGCGATGCAAATAAGGCTATTCCCAATGTACTCGAAAACAAAAAAACACTTTGCTCCTCTCTAAGGCCAAACGAAAACGAATTTTTATTTTCTTCCTCTGCAACTATCGGTTCTGCTGTGATTGCATCAAGACCATTAATTGATATAAAAGGCAAACAAACCACCTTATTAATTTGCGTTGGTAATCAAGCAGAAGATTTCTACAACCAGAATACTGGCACTCTATTTGTCGATTATATTGCTGATATTTTGCAATTACTGTCTAACCAGCTCCTGAAAACCGATGCATACTAACCAGTGCAGATATGAGTTCTTCTGACAATCTTATACAGTTTATTTCAGCTCAAGAAAAATTTATAGATTATTTATCTTATGACAGACGACTCTCGAAAAACACAATAGCAGCCTATCAATCAGATCTCGAACAATTAGCCGAATACGCAAATAAACAAGCAGGACATAAAGAAAATAACAAGCTAACCCTTTTGGAAATAGATAACAAAACTGTTATGGGGTTTATAGGAAAGATGCGCAGCAAGGATATAAGCTCACGCAGCATCCAAAGAAAACTCTCTTCAGTAAGGGCTTTTATTAAATATTGCTTTGAAAATTTGTTAGCCCCCAATACCAGCTACAATGACCCAACGCTCAACATAAAAACACCCAAAACTGAAAAAAAACTGCCAAAACTGCTGGACATCGATCAAGCCAACCACTTACTCAACACCTCTTCTAAAAAAGCTAAAAAACCAGGACAAACACTTGAACAACAATTTATAGTCCAACGAGACTCAGCCATACTGGAACTCTTTTATTCGAGTGGCTTACGATTATCTGAACTCATTAATCTCGACATTAAAAACATCGACTTATCAGAAAAGCAATTATTTGTAACCGGTAAAGGCAATAAGCAAAGAATCGTTCCTTTAGGTAATAAAGCCATTCAGGCTCTTAACGCATGGTTCAAGCTAAGAACCCCTTTTATAGAAAAACGTTCGACTCAAACCGATGCAGTTTTCATAAGCACCCAGGGTAAACGTATCTCGCACCGCAATGTTCAACAGCGAATAAAACTGGCCGCTCAATCCATGGACTATGAACAAAATCTTCACCCCCATATGTTAAGACATTCTTTCGCCAGCCATATTCTTGAATCCAGTGATAACCTTCGCGCGGTACAAGAACTGTTAGGACATTCAAATTTATCAACCACACAAATATACACACATCTGGACTTTCAGCAACTTGCAGAAACCTATGATAAAGCGCATCCCAAAGCTCATTTAAAAAAGACTCCAGAAAGTACTGACAATTAAGATTTAGACATCATGAATCCGATTCATTTAGACAAACACCACTATAGTAACTGCAAGGTTTTATGCTTTGATCTCGATGACACCCTCTGGCCTCTCAAAGAGACGATTATAAAAGCCGAGCAGGAAACCTATAACTGGCTATGCAATAACGCATCACAAATTACAGAAAATTTCTCTTTAAATGACTTCATTGCTATTCGTAATCAGCTCTATATTACTAACGTCACATACCAAACCAATGTTTCTCAAGTCAGAATTGATTGTTATAAAAAACTTGCGATTGAAAGTGGCTACGACGAGAAAATAGCCTTATCACTTGCTACAGAAGCTTTTCATGTTTTTTATGGTCATCGTCAGAATGTCAATTGTTTTGACGGAGTTGAAGATACGCTAAAACAGCTAGGCAATCACTTTTTAATTGGCGCCATCACAAATGGCAACGCCAACCTGGATACTATACCCATTGGTCAGCATTTTTCTTTTTGTGTGAGTGCCGAATCCTGTGGCCATAGCAAACCCGATGTTAATATTTTTAACGCCGCTTTTCTGGAAGCACAAAAAGCGCTATCGAATAACAAAAGTAAAATAGAATTAAAACGTGAAGAAATTTTACACGTTGGAGATGACTATGAACGGGATTATCTTGGTGCGTTAAATGCAGGCTTTAAAGCTTTGTGGTTAGGAGAAAATGAAGAGAACGATGAGGTCAAGAAAATTTCATCCGTTAACCAGCTCCATCCTCTGATCGAGCTGGTTAGCTAATCAGCTTTAAATCGGACGACTTCCGTAATTACTCTCGGGCTTACGTGGTGGATCAGCCATAACATTAGGTTCAATACTACTAATCTTACCACCCTGTGATAAAAACTTTTCAACCTCGTCCTCCAATTTATTTCTAACTCTTTTCCTGCTTGCAACATTACGCATTTCAGGCGACTCATCTTTAGAGCCGATGAAAGATAAATCCACTTCCATCATTTCTTTCTTTTTAGCTAATACATTGGCTTGAGCATTCATATTGGTTTTTCCACTCTCTACTTTTACTATTTCTATTTTTTCAGTTTTCGGCGATGTTTTTTTCGCTTTTGCTGAAACTTTTCTAGGCGTACGAACAGCTTTTTTCTGTGCTGTTGATACTGTTTTTTTCTGAACAGATTTTTTCGCTTCTGCTTTTTTAGTAACTGTTTTTACTTGAACACTTTTTTTGACCGCCTTTTTAGCGACACTCTTTTTTACTGCCGCTTTTTTAGCTTTAGCTTTAGTCGCCGACTTCACCACTTTTTTCTTTACAGCTTTTTTCTTAACAGCTGCTTTTGTTTTTGTAGCTGCTGCTTTTTTTGCAACAGTCTTTTTCGCAGTGCTTTTAGTTGTAGCTGCCTTTCTTTTAACCGCAGCCTTTTTAGGTGCCACTGCTTTTTTAGCTGCTGGCTTTTTTGCTACAACTTTTTTCTTTGGTGTCGATTTTTTCGCTATTGCTTTTTTAGCTACCGCTTTTTTTGCAGGTGCTTTCTTGGCTACTTTCTTTTTTGCTGGCATTTTTCTAGTGCTCATCTCAATAATCCTTTATAAAAAAACGTCCCTAATTTAAGTTTGCAAGTAATCACTCATTACATAAAGTATGAATATTTATAGTTCAAGAAATTAAAATCGCCACTCTAAAAATTTGAACCCCTTTTGCTTTTTACAAATCACTAGTCATAAATCGAACTGCAGCACAATATCTAGTAGTTGAAAAACTCATTAACTACAAGCAAATTTGAATTTCGTGAAATATTTTTTTCTTGAGAGTTGACTAAATTTATTTTGAGTGGCTATTTTTTATTCTTCTCTTTTTTACTCCGACCCCAGAGATTGGAGTTGGCTGCGACGTTAAGTGCAACAACATCCATAACATTTAATTTTTTCTCATACTGACTCCTCCTTGAGTTATGCAATAGAGGCACTATCCATTACAGCTTGTAATGTAAACACTTAGCCATTTTTCAACGGCGAAATTTTTAATGAGTTGTTATATAACAAAAACTTAAGATTGAATTGCTAACATAGAAATATACGGCGTAACGCCGCTTTTTTCAGCGCGTTACAGGAATAAAGGTTGATAAGTGGTTTATTATTGGGTATTTTTTGAAAATGAAAACTTTAATGAATGAAATATACGGTTTGAGGAACAAATTTTTTCGCCGTAGAATTAGCTGTTAACTGTACTCTATGGAAGATAGAAACGGAAAAGTAGTTAGAGTGGGTGATCGAGTAAGGGTACTTTCATTGCCTAAAGTTGACTACTCAGATGAAGATTTAGAGCATGTAAATGCAATGCTTGGTGCAACCTTTGAAATAGAGCAAATCCAGGACGGTTGCGTTGAAGTAACAAAGTGGTTCGAGTCTGGAGAAAACAAATATAGCCACAGCCTGTATTTGTGGCCAGCAGAGTTTGAGCTTGCAAATGAAACTACGCACAGTTAACAAGTTTAGGCACTCGGACGGCGTAAACGCCGCCCGGTGCTAAAGGCGTTATGTGTAATTCACAATGAAGAAATTTTTAAAATATTTAGCCTTATCGATTGCCTTTTTAATATTTTTATTTGTGTTGCTTGTGGTTGGTTTTGGTATTTTGATGGGTGAATCTCGTGGTTGCGGAAAAGACTCGGAAGCAGCCGAATACGCTAGATCTTTAAGCCAAGATAGGCTTGCCCAGCTCTATAACGATATGGAGATTTATTACTCGCAAAGAAAGAGTTCACATGAAGATATCCATATGTACAACAAAGAGCAGATTCCGGAGACTTTTTCCGATTTGGAAGTCACTAGAATTAGTCCTAGTAGAGCACATATAATGGTAGAGGGGTGTTTCGATAACTATATGTATATGTACTTTAACGGTATCGAAAATAGTTCAGACAAAAAAGAGATTATTTTGTCCTATGGAGAGTTCGAAACAATAACAGAAATATTATGGCCAAGATAAAAACACATAACAAACCAATTATGCATATTGACTCGCAAAAAACTTTGTTTTTTACTCGCAGCATATTGGGGCGTTATGTTTCGATAGAGATCGATGGAAGATAAATCTTATATAGAAAAGATTACAGAATTACTTCGATCTTCAAACGAGGAACTGTGGGTTTCGTTAAGAGAGGAATTGCTTAGAAAAGGAGTTAATGCTCGTTCGGCTGTTTTGGTCGAATCTTGTGAGCTGGGAAACGAATTAGAGTTTGGTGTAATCGTAACCCCTCAACATGAGATATATAGGTTTTCATGGGATGAAGGCGAAATCTTTGAGTGGGAGAACATTTCAAACAATTTTGGAACAACTCCTTATGCTTCAGCCATTGAGCTTGGCATTAAAGTTATTAACGATGAAAAAACATAACAAGGCAATTAACTGCGCGCCTTCGGCGCCGGACAGCTGTACCAGCTGCCGGTTATTGAAGCGTTATGAGGCGTGTTCTTACGGAGCTTGAGAATGAAACTAATAAAATTTGCACCAATATACCTACTTTTTTATGTTGTTGAAGCATCGGCATCAAGCGAACCAATTGAATGCTATAAAATTGCGTGGGAGCATCCTAAAAATGGAGGCTTTGGTTTAACTGCTGGGCAAGCAGTTGAGTTATGCAGTGGCACCAAAGATTACAAAGAAACATTACAATGTTTCGCCACAGCATGGAATCACAAGGATAACGGAGGGTTGGGCCTGACGGCAGGTCAGGCTGTTAGGCTATGCAAAAGCAATTCCGAATCTTCGTAACGAAAAATTGCCTCATAACCAGGCAAAGCACTGCCGCTTCGCTCGGACGCGCTAACGCGCGCCCGTGTTTGCGGCGTTAACTGTACTCTATGGAAGATAGAAACGGAAAAGTAGTTAGAGTGGGTGATCGAGTAAGGGTACTTTCATTGCCTAAAGTTGACTACTCAGATGAAGATTTAGAGCATGTAAATGCAATGCTTGGTGCAACCTTTGAAATAGAGCAAATCCAGGACGGTTGCGTTGAAGTAACAAAGTGGTTCGAGTCTGGAGAAAACAAATATAGCCACAGCCTGTATTTGTGGCCAGCAGAGTTTGAGCTTGCAAATGAAACTACGCACAGTTAACAAGTTTAGGCACTCGGACGGCGTAAACGCCGCCCGGTGCTAAAGGCGTTATGTGTAATTCACAATGAAGAAATTTTTAAAATATTTAGCCTTATCGATTGCCTTTTTAATATTTTTATTTGTGTTGCTTGTGGTTGGTTTTGGTATTTTGATGGGTGAATCTCGTGGTTGCGGAAAAGACTCGGAAGCAGCCGAATACGCTAGATCTTTAAGCCAAGATAGGCTTGCCCAGCTCTATAACGATATGGAGATTTATTACTCGCAAAGAAAGAGTTCACATGAAGATATCCATATGTACAACAAAGAGCAGATTCCGGAGACTTTTTCCGATTTGGAAGTCACTAGAATTAGTCCTAGTAGAGCACATATAATGGTAGAGGGGTGTTTCGATAACTATATGTATATGTACTTTAACGGTATCGAAAATAGTTCAGACAAAAAAGAGATTATTTTGTCCTATGGAGAGTTCGAAACAATAACAGAAATATTATGGCCAAGATAAAAACACATAACAAACCAATTATGCATATTGACTCGCAAAAAACTTTGTTTTTTACTCGCAGCATATTGGGGCGTTATGTTCCTAAACTACTATGAAGATCTTTTTATCTATTGTTCTATTGCTTATTTTCACAATCGCTGGTTATGCAGTAGGTTTATATCATGGATTTGAAGAGAATTTTGAATCGAAATATTGGGCAATACATGCAAATACTATGGCGGACAATGCTCAGCTAAACATCAAGCGCAATAACCAGCTTGCAGAGTATGTGCAAAATCAAGAACTTGAAACACTCATTAAATTTTTGAAAATAGACAATGAGAGCAACGAAGAAATTATTCAGTGGTCACGAGAGTTGTGTAACGAAAAAGATTGCAGCGATAATATCCGTTCAATATTAGAGGGGCAATTAGAGCCACCGCGACGAAACATAACCAGTCAAGTCAGCAATGCGCCTACGGCGCAGGACAAACACTAGCGTGTTTGCCGCTGCTTGAGGCGTTAGGTGTCCAGCATGAGCCTCAAGAATCATTATTCATATTTGGTAATACTATGTTGGCTTAGTGGCTGCGGTACTGTTAATTTTGAAGATGTCAGCAAGGAATACCCTTACGAAACTTTGATAGGCAAAAGATACGAAACGCAGTCAAAATTACTGATTCATGGAATAAACCGAGCACACCCCAATGGTCAAGACATAGATTATTACATGGTTACTGTTGAACCCGGTTTCTCAGATTGGTCCGTGAATTATTATGGTTTTATCCCTATTGGTTCAACTATTGAAATAATAGATGTAAGGTCTTGCGTTAATTGTTTCCTAGACTTCGGAGCGCGGATAGAGCTGGGAATTCGCATTAACCCTAGAGATGGCTATGACCAAAAGCAAACATTACTTAGCAATGGTTTCGGTGGTTCAGATATTTTTGAATTTGAAGGCGCAGAGATAAAGGTCAACTCAAATATATTAAGGGAGCTGAAAAATGGCACCTAACAAGAACGTGCACCTGACCGCCAAACGCTTGCAGCGTTTGGTTTACTTCGCTACGCTACGTCGTCAGGTGACGTAAGCGTTATGAGTTCTAAGATGCGTAAGATATACGCCATATTCTTGGTTTTACATTTCGTTATTGCTGGTGCGCACGCGTCTGAAACTAGATGCTCTTTGGGTGAGGGCAACAAAATATCCGTCGAATATATAAATCTTTCAGGTGACACAGCTATCGACATCCTTTTTCCAAAGGTAAAGAAAGCCAAACTAAAATTTGTACGACTTTGGTATGGAAAACCAATGGAGTTATTTGTAGAGTTGCCCTTTATAAAAGATAAAGAAGGTTACTTAGCAGAAGTTACTGTAAACAATAAACACGAGCCTGTTAAGCTATCAGCCATTTATCACTACCAAGTGTGCTATGCAGAAATTGAAGCAATTATTGAAAATGGTGTTGTTCGGCAGGCTCCGAACACATAACCAGTTTAGGCACTCGGACGGCGTAAACGCCGCCCGGTGCTAAAGGCGTTATGTGTAATTCACAATGAAGAAATTTTTAAAATATTTAGCCTTATCGATTGCCTTTTTAATA
>JBGTQK010000012.1:0-92529 GCA_041941365.1 Cellvibrionales bacterium
AGTGACTACATCAATATCCTTTTCAATAATAACTAATGTACTTTGCTGAGCAATTGTAGTCAGTAACTCTATAAACCATTGCCTTTCATGACGATCCAGTCGTTCTGATAAACTATCCAAAATAAAAAAGCCAGGATAAAGCTGGCTTTTTAAATTAAAATAATCTACAACGTTTTTAATTTAACTTCTCACCCTGAGCCTTCTGGCATTATTAGATATTAACAAGGCCAGTAAACCTAATGCATACCAAGGTAACGCAGGAACATTTATATTCAATGCTAATTCGTTTAGCAAAGGCGAAGTCCCATTAACTTGCTCTTGTAAGTTGTTAACCCCATCACCATCAGTATCGAGATACTGCTCACCCTGCTCAAGTGGATTAAAACCATATAAGATTTCAAAACCATCAGAAAGACCATCCCCGTCTGTATCCCAAAGATCCGAACTTGTACCAAGTTCATTTTCTGAGTAATCATCGATTCCATCTGCATCAGAATCTATTGCTAAAGCTACAGGGTCTATAGCATAGTTAATAATCTCAGAAACTAACGAGGATGACAAGCCAGTAAGAACAGCTGAATTAGGCTTTTCAAATCTTGCTACATTACTGCTACTTGAAGCAAGTGACTGAAAATGCAAGATAGAAACAGCTTGACCAGGCGGAACAACAATATCATATTCATAATTAACGAGATTAGAGCTTACATCAAATCGACTTGGTTCTATTGCCGGTGTAACTGAGCCTGATACGGTACTAATACCTACCACACCAGAAACGAGATTCGTATTTTCTAATACGATGTAATTATCTGTCTCGTTAACTACTGCATCATTTGATGAGTCGATAACACTTGTTGGTGCTAGAGGCAATCTATCGACCAACTCAACTGTCACAGTAATAGGGGCATTAGATGGATTATAAAATCGTTCTAGATAACGTACAAAACTGTCACTCAAAGATACATAAACATAACGCTCAACATCTAAACCCTGAATTAAGGTTGAGCTCTTGAATTTATGGCCAGCTGGTATTTTAGGCACTCGAGTTAGTGAAGGGAAAGTGTCACCACTGATACTCATTCTAGATGCAGAATCCCAAAATAAATCGGCTAACACATTAACATAGCCCTCTATGGAACCATCTCCTAGCAAGCGCCAAATGAAGCCTCCTCCATCTCTATATCCAATAGGGACATTCACTCGGGAAACAATATCATCATTAGGATCAAATGGGTCAGTGAAATCAATAAGTATTTCCGCACCATCACTTGCTCCACCATTATCTGTATCTGATTCTAAAGGATCAGTACCATAAACATTCAACTCATCACTATCAGATAATCGATCGTTATCTGTATCCGAATTTGCCGGATCCGTCCCAAAATTTACTTCATCAGGATCTAACAGGCCATCATTGTCAGTATCGTCCTTAAATGGAGAACTGCCGGCTGCTTGTTCTGCCAAATTATCAAGCCCGTCTCCATCATTGTCAGCAGTTGCTTCTCCCCCATCTATTAAGGGATCAAAACCATAATCCACTTCAAAACCATCCAGTAAGCCGTCACCATCAGAATCTGGATTAGTAGGATCAGTGCCTAAAGGAATTTCTTGAATATCTGGTATTCCATCATTATCTTTATCGAAATTAAGATCAAAATTCACAACTTCAGAAATAACACCTAGGGGCAAACCTTCTAGAATTGCCAAGTTAGGTGATACTAGCTTAGTTGCTACCTGCTGTGCATCAGTTAGATTTGCCGCTTGTGAAGCAAAATGCATAATTGAAACTGTTTCTCCAGCTGGCACCGTAATATCAAACCGATAACTCACCACATCCGAAGATGAAAGACCAAAAGCTATCGGTTCCAAAGCAGGTGAGCTTGTACTTGATATTGCGTTAACAAGCGAAATATTGCTACCATTCTCAGTACTAATCAGATAATTATCTAACGAATTTACTATATTATCACCTGAAGAAGTCATTACCGTAAAACCTGATAATAAACTATATCTACTAAAGACGCTCAAAGTCACCGAAACTGATATTGGAGAAGGGTTGTGTAGCCGCTCAATAAAACGCGCGTAATTATCATCATCTGGTACATAAATACGCCTCTCAACTTCTAATCCTTTCATTGGATCTGGATTAACAAATTTTAATTCGCGACCCCCGGGCAATAATAACGCTTGAGATAAATTTGGGAAAGCTATTCCATCAATTTGCAAAGCCATTGCATAGTTCCATGAGGGATTCGCAGATCCGTTTAAACCGCCAGTATCCACAATTCCAGTACCTCTTATATCCCAAAGATAACCCTCATCATCGATCAAATTGAAAGGTAAATTTACTAATCTAGCATCATCAGCGGGATCTAACGGGTCAGTTAAATCATCAAGTATTTCAGTGCCATCATCCACACCACCATTATCCGTATCAGACCTTGTTGGATCCGTTCCATAAATGTTGACTTCATCACCATCACTCAAGCGATCATCATCCGTATCAGGGTTAACAATATCTGTCCCCTCATCTATTTCATCCGGATCTAACAGGCCATCACTGTCAGTGTCATCTGATAATGGAGAGCTTCCCTCTCTTTGTTCTGCTAAATTATCTAACCCATCCCCATCAGTATCAGCTGTTGCTTCACCATTATCTACTAGCGGATCAAAACCAAAAGCGACTTCAAAGCCATCAAGTAAGCCATCACCATCAGTGTCAGGATTAGTAGGGTCAGTACCTTGAATAACCTCGTCTTTATCCAATAGACCATCATTATCACGATCAAAAGAATAATTTACAATTTCGCTAAGTATATCTGCAGGCAAACCTTCTAATAAATCCAAATCTGGTGCTTCGAACCGTTCTGCAATTTGTCTAGCATCGACCAAATCAGCTTGTGATTTAAAATGCATAATTGAAACTGTTTCACCTGGCTGAACAGTAATACTAAAGTTATAAAAAACATCATCTGTATTGGTCAAATCAAAACGTGAAGGTTCTATGTCTGCTGCCGCTATACTGGATACACCAATCGTACTGGTTCTACCAGTAGCAGTCTGGCTCGCAATCATATAATTATCAATGACGGATACAATAGAATCTCCTGATGAAGTTTCAACTATACCTGGCACACCAAAACCAGCATAATCATCTCTCATATTTATACTAACTGTAATAGGTAATACAGAAGGGTTATGGAATCGCTCTATATAGCGTACAAAAGCCTCATCATCTGCCACATAAATATTTCTTTTAACATTTAAGCCTTGAATTAAATTGGGACTTTCAATTTTCAGCCCAGAAATAGTTAATTTTCCTGTAGATACTGATGGAAAAACTATATTATCAATCAATAAGCGAGCTGCTAAATCCCATGTCTGAACTGACGAACCATTAGTCCCGCCACCACCAATGCTTCCATCGCGTAATACATCCCAAAGGAAATTACCACCGTCAACAAAATTGTAGGGCAAACTAACAATCGCTACATCGTCAGAAGGATCTAACGGGTCAGTTAAATCATCAAGTATTTCAGCGCCATCATCCACACCACCATTATCCGTATCAGACCTTGTTGGATCCGTTCCATAAACATTGACTTCATCACCATCACTTAAACGATCATTATCTGTATCTGGATTTGCTGGATCTGTCCCTTCATCAATTTCATCCGGATCTAACAGGCCATCACTGTCAGTGTCATCTGATAATGGAGAGCTTCCCTCTATTTGTTCTGCTAGATTATCTAACCCATCCCCATCAGTATCAGCTGTTGCTTCACCATTATCGACTAGCGGATCAAAACCAAAAGCGACTTCAAAGCCATCAAGTAAGCCATCACCATCAGTGTCAGGATTAGTAGGGTCAGTACCCAAAATAATTTCGTCATCATCCATAAGGCCGTCATTATCTGAATCTATTTGAATTATATAATTTACAACTTCCCGAGCAATATCAGTTGACAAACCTTCCAAAATACCAGCATCTGGTGTTTCCAACCTTGGTGCAATTTGCTGTGCTTCTGCTAACGTAGCAGTTTGTGATGCAAAATGCATAATCGATATAGTCTCTCCAGCTGGCACAGTCAAAACATACGAATAATCCAAATCATCCGAAGATCTAAGAGTCAAAGAATTTGGTTCCACAGCAGGTGAACCAGAGCCTGACATTGCATTAGTAACCGAGATACCTCCTGAAAATCCATCAGTTCCAATGACGTAGTTGTCTCCTGTGCTAACTGATGAATCCCCAGATGATGTTACAATCCTAGCTCCTGATAAAAACTCATAATCATTATAAACTCTGAGCGTTACACTAATGGGTGTTGTTGAAGGGTTATATAAACGCTCAACATAACGAGCAAAACTATCATCATCTGGCACATAGATAATTCGTTCTACCTCCAAACCTCTCATAAGATTTGGGTTTTTCAAATGCAATGCTCTCCCTCCATTTGTTAAGCGAGCTTCTCTTAACGTTGGAAAGGAAATACTATCAATTTTCAAGGTCATTGCATCCAAATCCCAAGAAGGATTATTTGATCCAATTGGCCCTCCATCTAGGATACGACCATTACCCAATATATCCCAAAGGAAATTACCACCGTCAACAAAATTGTAGGGCAAACTTACAATCACTACATCGTCAGAAGGATCTAACGGGTCAGTTAAATCATCAAGTATTTCAGTGCCATCATCCGCACCACCATTGTCAGTATCAGCACCTGTTGGATCTGTTCCATAAACATTGACTTCATCACCATCACTTAAACGATCATTATCTGTATCTGGATTTGCTGGATCTGTCCCTTCATCAATTTCATCCGTATCTAGAAAACCATCACTATCAGTATCATTCGTTAGTGGCGAACTTCCCTCAATCTGCTCCGTTAGATTATCTAACCCATCACCATCAGTATCTGCTGTTGCCTCACCATTATCGACTAATGGATCAAAACCATAAGTGACTTCAAAACTATCTAATAAGCCATCACCATCAGTATCAGGGTTTGCCGGATCCGTTCCATAAATAATTTCTTCTGAATCCAGAAGGCCATCATTATCCTGGTCTAAATTATAGTTTACAATTTCTTTAGCCCTATCAATTGATAATCCTTCTAACAAAACCAAATCCGGTTGCTCAAATCTTAGAGCAATTTGTCGAGCATCAATCAAATCAGCTTGCGATTTAAAATGCATAATTGAAACTGTTTCACTAGGTGGAACCGTTATAATAAACTCATACTTAACGTCATCTACATTAGTCAGTTCAAAGCGTGAAGGCTCAACAGTTGGAGTAACTAGACCAGACAAACCAATAACACTGGTTGTTGCACTCGCTGTTTGGCTTGCAATCATATAGTTATCAATAACAGAAACTACCGAATCTCCAGATGACGTTTCAACAAGCCCTGGTTCCTGATACAAATAATAATCATCCAGTAACTGAACTGCTACTGATATTGCTGTGCTCGATGGATTATGAAACCGTTCAATAAAGCGCGCAAAAGCTTCATCATTTGACACGTAGATATTACGGCTCACCTGTAACCCACGCCATAAATATGGGCTTTCAATATCTAACCCTGAGACAGACAACGTTCCTGTAGACACTGTTGGAAAAATATGCCCATCTATGAACAAACGTGAAGCGAAGTCCCAAACCCTGCCAGAACCATTACCTCCACCTGCTTCTACCATACCATTATAGGATATATCCCATAAATAATTTCCTCCATCAATCAAATCAACAGGGAGGCTAACAAGACGAATATCATCTGCTGGATCTAATGGATCTGTTAGATCATCTAATACTTCAGTGCCATCATCAACTCTACCACTGTCAGTATCAGCACGTGTAGGATCAGTTCCATAAACATTAACTTCGTCACTATCACTTAAGCGATCGTTATCACTATCAGTATTTGCAGGATTCGTGCCTAACACGACTTCATCAGGATCTAACAACCCATCACTATCTGTATCATCCGTTAGTGGCGAGCTCCCCTCAGCCTGTTCCGTTAGATTATCCAACCCATCACTATCAGCATCTGCTGTTGCCTCACCATTATCGACTAATGGATCAAAACCATATATAACTTCAAAACCATCGAACAAACCATCACCATCTGTATCTGGATTAGTTGGATCTGTCCCTTCTAACAGCTCATCTTTATTTGAAAGTCCATCTCCGTCAGAGTCTATGATAAAGTTGACTATTTGGTCCCTCTCAGAATCACTTGTACCTCTTAAATAGTATTCTGGTAAAAACTCTATAACTGGTGCGATATATTCTGTTTCTGTTTGAGAAAATTTCTGAATTGCAAAATGCATAATGATTTTCGTTTCACCTGGTGCTAGTGAAAAATCAAATGCCACATCTTGAATATCCTGAAATAGTGAAGCAGAGAAGACAGAGACTTCAGCGCCATCATTTGCAAAGGAATGCAAAATAGCTGGGTCCCCACCATTATCATAGCCATCAGTAATTAAAACATAGTCATCAGTAATTAAAACATAGTCATCAGTAATTAAATAATTATCCTTTTCATCAAATAAGTAATCACCAGATGAAGTCATAACTACTGTAGTGGAAGAACCTGAACCTAAATTTGTGTTTAAATTAAGGTTTATTTGTTGCGTAGCATTTGTATTATTTTGAATAATCTCAAGGAAACGAGCATGAGCATCATCATCAGGGACAAAGATTTTGCGTGTAACATCTAACGATCCAATTTTACCGTCTATTACAACCTCCCTTTGATGATTTTCAAGTCTGGCATTATTAATGGTTGGAAACGAAAGACCATTTACAGTAAGCCGATAACCTCCATCATAAGCATCCGATGTGCCATTATTTATCATTCCATTTGTCTGAATATCCCAAAGATAACCCTCACCATCAATTAAAGAGAATGGCAATAAGATCGGTGTTATATCATCAAAACCATCTAATGGGTCAGTACCATCTACTAACACTTCTGTTCCATCATCTACACCACCACCATCTGTATCAGCTAGCACAGGGTTAGTTTGGTAAGTGGTAATTTCTTCTAAGTCTAACAATAAATCTGAATCTGTGTCTTCAGATAAAGGATTTGTTCCTCGCACCATTACCTCGGCAAAGTCTGTTAAACCATCTTTATCTGTATCAGGGTCGTAAGGGTCTGTTCCTGCATTTTGCTCGCCTAAATTATTTAATCCATCAAAATCATTATCAAACAGTTGCTCTCCACCAACACGGGGATTAAATCCATGAATAAGTTCATATTTGTCTTTTAATCCATCACCATCTGTATCATCACTCAATGGGTCAGTGTTCTGATCATTGACCTCTTCACCATCACTTAGGCCGTCGCCATCGGTATCTGCATTATCCGGATCTGTTCCTAATAAAATTTCTTGTGAATCAGTGAGGCCATCGCGATCTCTGTCTGCCAAGCCTTTAGTGAATGCAATATCATCAAGTTGAAAAAAACCAGGCCCGGTAAATGGCTCAGGAACATCCCATACAAAAGCTATAGTCACTGTGTCCCCAACAAACTCTGACAAATCTATTTGGTGGCGAATATTTCCAGTATCTGTAATCACTTCGTTTGGATTTGCTGTTAATATTCTCTGAACCTTAGTGTTACTACTCGTTGTAGAAGAGATCACAACTTCAAACGACCTTGGCAATGTTGCACCAAAGCTCATAACCCAGCACCCACGATAATCAAATTCAAGTGTTTTAAAGAAAGGGTCTATAACAAACTCCCTTTCTAATGTAATTTGACCAGGCAAACCATCAAAGCCATGTACTGCGGCAAATATTCCTTCAGGCGGATCACTACTAAAACAACCAAATCCTGGAGAAAACCCATCTTCTATAACACTTGCATTGAAAAAAGAATTAGAAAGATCGGTAACTCTCCAATCTGTATAATCCCCTTCCTCAAAGCCAAAGTTTCTTGTTGATACATTTGTCGTTTGAAGCTGGTAACATGCACCTCCGTTATCATCAACTGTTGTATTACCTGCCAGATCCTCAACTTGATATGCATAAAAGTAGTTAGTAGATGCTGTTAAACCTTCTAATTCACCCTCAAAATCATTCCTTTTTATTTTTTCTAATGAAAAAGTTCTATCCAGATTAGAACAACTTGGCCCTAAATTAACTTTGGCTATATCTGCGCCTGAAGCAGTTATTGAAAAATAAGCACTCACATCCTGACTGGTTACTGTTTTTAACAAAATAGCGGGGGCAGAACAGTCGACATTTATTGAATCTACAACCGTAGCTGGAGAACCCGAGCCATCATCAAGATCTAAGTAGGTTACAGTTACAGATTCACCATCACTTACCGAAAGCAATCCGTCTGAAGTAATAAGTGGAACATTTCTTAAAGGCACAATGCCCTCAAAATGACCAGCTACTATTTCAGTAAGTAAAATCGTTTCTACATCAAGTAAACCGGCCACTTGTACCGATGCTGTACCACTACCACTTAAGTCCAAATCAGATAATTTAATTTTGAGATCAGATGAACATGTTGCAACATCACTTTCGAATTCAACTCTACCTTCTGGTAATAAAGGAACAGCATTCGAGACAAATAATGCAAAATCCTGATCTATAGGTGTTGAGTTATTTGGGACACCGTTCCCTGCAATATTCTCTGCATCGACTGTAATTACTAACGGACTTCCAGAGGGAGACTGAATAAAAACCTGCTCAAGGTTGTTCAATGCATCAGCGTTTCCTCCAGATACAGAAAAACCATTTGCAAAAACATTACCCAGATAGGAATTACTCTGGTCGACAACAGTTAAATCCAGATTATTGACCAAAGTGGTTGATGCAGAAGGTAAAGCTGGCATATCTGTCCAGGCTAAAGAAATTTTTACTGGTTTAGTAGGATCTACCGGTACAAGTTCAATCTGAAAGCTTTGCCCGGAAGCAGTAAATAAATGTGTTTGGTCAACAGAATACAGATTTGTTTTTTGTTCAAATAGTGAAGCAAGACTTACTGCTCCCCAACCTTGATCAATATTAGGCACATTTGAAAGTGTGCCTCCATTACCATTTGATCCACCCGATACATCACGTGCAGAGTTCACCATAACAGCTTTCATCAGTGCCGCACTAGGAGCACTAGTATGCCCTAAGGGCGATAAATATTTTTGAAAAAATTCATAAATAACAGCTGCTGCGCCTGCGGCCAAAGGTGTTGAATGGCTTGTCCCCGAACTTCTTGCATAATCTGTTTGCCCTATCGGCCAATATCTGTCACAAACACTTGAACCATTGTAATTTGAACCGGTTGAGACTGGACCCTGAACATGTGTACCTACAGAAACCAGAGTTACACCTTGCCTGCCATCATTAGTTGGTCCCCGGCTAGAAAAAGAAGCAATATCACGAATATTATCTGCTTGCGAAGGAGACGTCGAACAACCATCTATACCATCTGCGTCACTATTTTCGGCAGCGCCTACAGCAATAATATTTTTACCAGTTGCTGGAGGGCTAATACTACCTGAGAAGGGGCCTGAATTACCTGCAGAAAAGAAATAGATCATTTCCTGATTGCCTGGCTCATGAGGGTCGGCATCACGCGCTAAACTATCAAACTCTGCAGTATCAGCCGTATAGATCCCTGATGCGAATCTGCTACCCCAGGAATTATTTGAAATCTTGGCTCCTGCATCTTGTGCATCTTTTGCTAAATCAGTAAAAGAATATCCGCCAACCTGAAAGGAACCGGAATTAGCAAATATTTTCGTTCCATAGATTTGAGCAGTGGGAGCAACACCTTGCCCCAGATAATAACCGTCAGTATCAGTTACACCTAAGGTAGCATTACCTGCGATAATTCCTGCATTGATTTGACCATGACCACCTGCTCCATCACCCAATAAATCAGATGTGGCATTAAAAATTCCGGCAATTCTGCCTAAGAGGTCAGGGTGAGCTGTACCAGGTGAACCCGAGATATTACCTTGGTCAATCCCTCCATCCTGAACCTGAACAATAATTCCATCACCACCAGTTAGTCCATGCTTAGTCAAGAACTGTGCATAACCTGGCCCTAACGGCTGTGTTGCTGATACAGGGTATTCTCCTGCTACAGTCTGGGCAGCTCTTTCCCCATGTAATTCATAAGTAGGCCTTGCTTCTACATGAAAAATTTGATTGCTTTCCGTTAACGTATAAACTTCATCCGCTGTTAGATCAGCCCTATTGATATACCAGCCATTATTTGTCTTATACCCGTTTACACTCGCCATTGCCTGATAATTCAACATCTCAGCATTAAATGCATGACTAGAAAGAAAGGTTACAGGTATTTTTTCTTGAGGGTTAAGTTGGCTTACTTTCTCTTCGAGATCCAAAGTTACTTTATAAGTTTCTGGTAATTCAGAAATAGAAATGACATAAGGTAAAATTTTATATTCATTCAACTTTTCACGGTTTGCTCTAACAAGGTATGCATTTTCCGGTATATATTGAATTACATTTATATTTAAGGCATCTAGCTCAACTAACCATTGAGTTTCAATAACTCCTTCAAATTCAATAATTGCTATAACAGTTTTATCTTCATTATTATTATTTTCTTCTGTACTCGCTCCAGTTTCAATTTCTTCCTGAGTTTCAGTCGTTTGGGAAGCCTCATCAATATTTTCTATACTTTCTGTTTCTAACGAAAATGACTGGCTTTGTACTTCACCACTTATAGATTCAGTAGATATATTTAAACCGGGTTCAATAACTTCTCGCTGGTTGTAAAATACAGCGTAGACATTCGCCGTTAAGAATAAATAAGATATGAGAACAACAGAAAACTTTTTGTTTAAGCCCTTTGTTTTGTTAAAGAAATCACAACATACATTAACAAAACCCAACCAATTAAAAAACCTCATACAACCTCTACCAACTAATTATTAATTCTATAAAACCCAGTTACTAACGTAAGGATAACTTTTTCTTTCTCATTTAATATTTTTGTCACAAGTATATTATAATGTTCGTTCGAAAAACAATCAGACTATTTTTCGTCAACAACTCTTCCCCAAAGTGGTGTTGACCAAAATAAACACTGGCTATATTATCACCAACCCCTAATATACAAACTACCTGGTAACCTGTTATGAATATAAATAAAGAAATTCGTTATTCACACAAGGCGCAAGTTTACATTCTAAAAATTACAGTTTTGTTTCTATTGTTTATTTCTAAACCTATTTTTGCTGCTTCAATTACAAATCTTGTCGGAGATATCGATGGTTTTGGTGAACCAATTGGTTTAGCTTCACCCCCTAACGGCTTTAATTTACCAAATTGCTGCTTTGATAATCGATCTGCCAGTGATCCAGACTTCACAGATGTTTGGAGTTTTCAATTACCAGAAGTGCCAACACTAATTAACTACACACATTCATATATCAATACTTTAATTGACCCTGTGGCTTCTGTTACATTAAGTATTCAATCTGCCGGCATGGGAAATGCCAGAGGTCCTTGGGCAGTATTCTTCAATGGTATAAATGTAGGTGAAATAGGTGGACCCACTTCATTTATTGGTGCAACTGAAGTGATCACAGATTTTTTTAATATTCCTGTATTTCTTCTGGACCAAAATGGCCAGGACATTATATCTCTTGTCTATCAGGATACTGGAGCTGACGGTTTTGCCATTAATTATTCGCAATTAACACTTTCGAGTGAAATTCCTCTTCCTGGCAGTTTACTCTTTATGATAAGCAGCTTAACTGCATTGTTAGGATATAGAAAAGTTAAATTGCACTCCAAATAAGGATTTTAAAATCACCAAAAGTAATAAAAACTATAATTCAAAACCCTGCTGAAAAGGCAGGGTTTTTATTCATGCGAATAATAATGTATTACAAAGTTTTCATTAGCGCCGAGAATTCCCATTAAACACATTCTTAACCGCACTGAATTCAGTAATATAAGAAACCTGAAAAGCAACACTCCAACCAAACATCAAGAAGCCGCTGGACGCAACAAAGCCGGAAAGTAGCTGCCATTGCTCAGGAAGTGTTATATCTCCAAAACCCAAAGTGGTATAGGCTACAAGAGCAAAATAAAAAGCTGTTTCTATATCCTCAAAGATATTGAGTACACGAAATAACGTTGCCCATACGCCTGTTTCAATTAAATGGGCAAGCATGACCCAGACAACAGTTGAGGAAAATGCCATCGCCATATGGAAAATAGTTGGGCGTTTCTCAACCCATCGAATCAAATGTCTGGCATTTCTTATAGCAACTGACAAAAAATAGGCATGTATAAATGCATTTGACCCAATGATCAGTATCCCAATGAAAATCTGTAAAAACAAATCTTATATTAGCCTTTTAATGTAGATAGATTAATGAATGCAGCAAGGACGAGTATAGTAATTGAGCTTAAAAGAAATAGCCAGTCCCCTCTATCTAACGGTGCCAGGTTTACATGTTCGTTATTGCCACGATTTTCAAGGGCATAAGTCATTGGGATCACTCGACGTACAAGTGAGAAAAGTAATGGTAAACAAAGATTAATCAGATCTTTCACAAATAAGCCGGGTTGTTTAATGTCAAAAACAATTCCCTTTAATTTCATACCTTCAGTAATCTTTAAACCCTCTTCTAAAGTTGCATAAAGTAATCGATAAGTTAAAGCTACTGATAAAGCAACCACACCAGGAAAACCAATCCCCTTCAAACCCTGACGAATTGCATTAGGTTCCATCGTTGAAAACAAACTGACACTGATAAAAATAGCTGCTGACCATGCCGTTATTAATCGCAGCTCCCCACTAATCTCATCATAGATTGAGCCTGTACCACTATAATCATGTGTAAATAAAGGTATCAGAATCATAACTGTAAAACTTGGCACTTGAAGTAACCAGAGAACGCCGAGCCATATCCAGGAAGTTCCTGCTGAAATTGCAAAAAAAAGACCGGCAGCTAAAGCAAGCAATAGCCACTCTATGCCTGGTGCAACAAACAAATAAACAAACAGAATAAAAAAAAGCGCGATTTTAACTCTGGGATCACGCCTGTGCAGGAATGAATCTCGTTCAATATATAAGAGGGGTATATTACGACTCATATTTTATTCCTGATTAATTGACTAAATAGCCATTTCTGTTTCATTCATTTCATTGGCTGTTAATTTTTCAATTGACCCTTGAAAAGTGATAACTCCCTTCTTTAGATAAGTAGCGCTATGCACTCCAAGGAGAAAAACAGTATTCTCATGCGCTGTAACCAGAGCCGTAATCTCTTTCAAGTTACAATACTCCAGTATTTGCCTGAGTATTGAAATTCCTGAAAAACCTAGTCCAACCAGTGGTTCATCCAGAACCAGGACTTTTGGTTTTACAACCAGAACCGAACAAATATTTATCAGCTTTCTAAGACCAAATGAAAGTGTTAGTGGATCTTTTGGTAAAAACTCTTTTATAAATGGCATATGATGACATATTTCATCAATTCGCTGATCTAACTCTGAATCTGAGAGAGAAAATTTTTGTTTATCGCCAGGTAACTTTCTCCCTTCCCTGACTTTTATTGGAAACGTTAACTCCTCAAGAACACTTTTTTGTGAAAGTTGACGATCTGGAATAGAAAGGACAGTTGCTACTATCATTGCTCTATCACTTACATTTTTAGCAAGGCTATAATTATCGACTGTAATTGCAGTTCCATCGTTATCTGCTTTATCAAGCCCTGCCAATAATCTACAGAGCGCGGTTTTACCTGAGCCTGTTTTACCTAATACAGCATGTATTTCACCCTTTTTTAGAGAAAGAGAAAAATCTTCTACCACAGGATCAAAATTCTCGGATGGTTGCCAATGTAATCTGTCTATAACCAGACGTTCATCAGTTACATTAATTGGCCATTTAGTTGAACGCCAGGTCTGTTGAGAAGTAGCAGGGATAAAGTCACCGATTTGTTGCAAATTACTATCTACCATTACTTTATCGATAGATCCAAAAAAAACCTGTTTTCCCTTTTCAAGTATAAGAGCATGTGTAGCCAGTGTTGTGACTACATCAATATCCTTTTCAATAATAACTAATGTACTTTGCTGAGCAATTGTAGTCAGTAACTCTATAAACCATTGCCTTTCATGACGATCCAGTCGTTCTGATAAACTATCCAGAATAACAAGGTCATGTTTTTTGGAAAGCACCGTAGCTAGTACCAGACGTTGCTGTTCAGCTGGTGAAAGATCCCATACCCATCTTTTTTTCCATTTTGGACCTAAACCAACTCTAACCAGTAGCTCATCTACTCTATTTTCTATTTGATCTTCCTGGCAACCAGAATTTCTCAAGGCAACTCTTAATTCATCCCCTACACGTAATTCAACTATCTGTAACTCCGGGTTATCAAAGATCATTGCTGAGGTAAAATTAGCTGCTCTCTCTACGCTGCCAGTAATCTCACCACCAAATAAACGCGGCAATATATTAGCCAATATCATACCAAATGTGGTTTTTCCAGAACCGCTTGCACCTAATACCGCTAACACATTCTGTTTATCTATATCTAATTGCACATTTTCCAATGCAGGTTCCGATGCACCCGGGTAGACATAACCAAGATTACTAATGCTCAGTAAGTTAGTCGTTAACATTCAAGCTACCTTATAATTCCCTCTTGGCGGAAAACCAAGATATCGTTCTAAACGTCCATGTAATGTAGGAACAATAAATACAAGTGGTATTGCCCCCATAATAATTCCGTCAGTTATTGTATTGCCTATTGCTGAATAGACTGCAACCCAGGCTGTTTCTACACTAAAAATAATAAAAGACGAGGATTCAATAACTGCATGCACAGCGCCAGCAATAATCCCCGCGGCAATTAATCTCATACGATTAAGAGGCTCACTATTGATGTAATATCCTGCAATGATAAACGCAACCGCGTAACCCACTGCTCCAATAGGATCATCGATTTCATAACCTTCTAACATATCTCTTAAGAATTCACCCAGTGTAGCACCACAGGATGCAGCTATTATCGGCCCACCCTTTGGCAATAAAGCCACAAAAGCAAGTGGAATAAAAAAAGGTTTAAAATCGATATCAATTGGAATTTCTGGAATAATTTCAACGAATGTCAGTGCGATAAAAAAAATTACTGCACAGAGAACTGCAATAACAATTAGTCTGGGAGTGGCGATTTCTTCATGATTACTAGGATTCATTGTATTATCCAGATCTCTAAGTAGTTGTAATGTCTTGCTGCTGTTTAAGATTGGTTAAATAGTTAAGCCATTGTTTTGCATGTTTTTCAGTTTTCTCAAATTTACTAGCCTTGTAAAAAGAATTCGTTGCTTTATCAAGATTTTTCAGGCGTGTATTGGCAATACCATGAAGCAACCATGCATGACCTTCATCTTTCAAAGCTCCTTTTTTAAGTGCCTGATTAGCTGCAATTAATGCTTCTTTCCATTGAAAATTTGCAGAATAGAGGCGAGAAAGGCGAACAAACAGATTTCCTGATTCAGCTTTGTCAGAAGCTTTTGCAAGACTTGATAATGCTTTTTCTATTTCTCCAGCTTGATACCATGCACGTGACAGTAATTCTAAATTACGTTCATTCTCTTCTAACACTTTACTCTTTATATTGCTGTCTAATATATTTGCAGCCTTTATTGGCAAACCTAAATTCAGATACATATTAGCAAGCATTTTTATATTCTGAACTTTAGTAATCTGCTGTGCATCTGATAAGGTCTCAACTATAGCCAGTTGATTTTGTTGATCGCCTAACTGCCCATGTGCTATTGCTAAATTCATAAGATATTTCTTTTTTGTATACGATTCAGATAACAACTGAAGTGTATCTCTTGCAGCCGTAAAGTCTTTCAACTCAAAAAGATTCGCTACCTGAAGGCGTAACCAATGTTCCGGAATGGATTCCTGATTTATATTTTTTTCCTCAATCATTTGAGAAATCAGTTGCTTTGATTTTTCATAAGAGGAATTCTGATAATGTGCAACAGCCAGTAAATGAAGGTTATCTGGTGTTTTTTGCTTTGGCATGGCAATTAAATTTTCTAATGTTGCAACAGCCTTATCATGATTATCCGTTGCCATATAAACACGAGCCATCATGCTACTTAAGTTAGTTGTCATAGAGGCAGGAATACGTTTTATTGATAAAGCTGCCTCATATTGATTTAATGCATTGTTATAATCGTTCCCAAGATAATAAGCATGACCTTTTAAGCGGTGAATTTGCGCTTTTTCATAATAGTTCAGCCGTTTCTGGCTAATTTCATCCAGCTTTACCAGAGCTTGTTTATATTCCTTTTCATCAATAAGTGTCTGCACTTCATCCAGTTTTTCAAAAACACGTTGACTAATACCTAATACTCGCTCCGCCATCGAATCTATGGGTATAGCCACAAGAAAAATAACAAACAAATACAATTTAAAGTACTGGTTACTCACTGCTTACCCTTTTGATTGGCTTGATTATTAAGTTCAAAAATAAATCGGTTTTGCACACCGATAACCTCTACTGCTTCACCATCAATAATACGTGGCTTATACTTGAATCCCAAAGCTGCATTAATAGAGGGTTTCATAAATACTGACTCTAAACATTGCTCTTTTACCACTTTGACATCTTTTACTGTGCCTAATGTAGTCACGGTGTATTGCACCATACAAGTACCCGTTATATTTTTAACCATTGCGCTTCTCGGATACAGTGGTGCAATCTTCACAATAGGCAAATATTCACTATTACTCGCTATTCCAAAACCACTATTCATTTCTTGTGTAACACCGGTATCACTACTAAAGTTTACTGTTAGGCTTTCAGCTCCCGCTGAAGACATATTTTGTGGCGCAGGAGTTTCTGGCGCATCAACAACTGTTGGCTTTTTGGGTTTTCTGTTCTTGCGCTGTACAGATTCGGAACGTTTCATCCTGACAAAATCCAGCATTTGATTTTTTTCAACCTTTGACAACTGCATTTCCGACTTACTAATAAGCGTACTCATGAACCAGGCTAGAGAAAAAACAAAACACACAGCAAAAAGTAAACTGGCTGTATACTGTATTAATTTTTCTGTGCGACTAATCTGTATTCGAGCAGTCATATAATTCTACCCCGCTAGTCAACCGTGGCAGCCAGCGCTATATCAAAAACACCTGCCCGACGAGATGCATCCATTACCTGAACAAGTGTTTCATTGTGCGACAACTTGTCAGCCTGAATCACCACTGTTCCTTTAGGGTTTTCTGCATGGAGTCTTTCAATAATCGGTCGTACTGAACGTAGATCGACCTGCCGTCGATTTACCCAAATGTTATCTGCCTCGTCAATTGCTATGAGAATACTTGCCTTCTCCTGAACAATCGCCGTTGCAGCTACCGGCTTATCTACATCTATGCCAGCTTCTTTAATGAATGTAGCAGTGACGATAAAAAAGATCAGCATTATAAAAACCACATCTAACATTGGCGTTATATCAACACTGGATTCGTCGTTTTCTGTTTGACTTTGAAGTAATAGATTTCGCATTTTTAGACGCTTTAGTTAGATTCAAAATAGGAAGGCACTTTTTCACGTTCAGCAATTGCCCTACGTTCAAATAGTGTAGTGATAATCAAACCAATGATTGCAACTACCATACCGGCCAATGTCGATACGGTCGCTTTAGAAACACCTGCTGCCATTGATCTTGGATTATTTGAACCTGTAGCAGCAAGTGCATCAAAGACTTCAAGCATACCCAATACAGTTCCTAACAAGCCTAATAATGGGCATATTTTTATCAAAGTAGTAATAAATGCATAGCGATTAGATAATGCAGAACGAAGATTAAAGATCAAATTATTACGAGAATATTGTGCATAAGATGAAGTATGGTCATGAATGCTATTCCATGTATTGATCGCTTCATCACGCATACCAGGATAAAGAATAGTTTTAAAATAAGCACGTTCAAAAATTAAAAAACCAATAACAAAACCTATAAGCAGTATTAAGCCTAATATAGGACCACCCAATTCTAATAAATCTACAGCCCAGGGCAGTCTGTTATCCAGTAATTGAATCATGGTTATACGCCTAACTCTTTGCTGTATGGTTTGCAATAAGAGCAACAGCTTCTTGTTGCAACAAGTCTGTCAGCGATTTGGCTCGCATCTGCACAAGGCTATGTAACAATAACATAGGCACTGCAACACAAAGGCCAAGAACAGTTGTTATCAACGCTTGAGATATACCTCCGGCCATTAAACGTGGATCACCTGCACCAAAAAGCGTTATTGCCTGAAAAGTCACAATCATACCGGTTACAGTACCTAACAGTCCCATTAATGGAGCAACAGCAGCTATAATTTTTAATATAGGGATATATGCATTTATCTTTGGGACTTCACGAAGTACAGCATCGCTCAGGTGTAGCTCCAGTGTGTCTGTATTACTTTTATTATTCTCACTAACAGCCAACATTATTCTACCAAGAGGATTATTTTTTCGAGGACTCTCCTGCGTTAGCATCTGTCGGTTAATTATATGCCCTTGCCAGATTAATGTTGCTAAACGAAACAGGGCAAATAATACGCCAGCAACTCCTAAAGCAATAATTGCGTAACCAATAGTGCCACCTTGAGCCAATCGCTCAGATAATTTTGGTGCCTGGGTTAAAATATCAATAAGTTGTCCACGTACTGGATCTATTGCAAAAGGTATCAATTCATTTTCTTTTTTTGTTTGTAACGCGCGCGGTCCTGCAAGATATCGAGAAGAAGGCTGTCTTGAATATTCTATCAATCGTCCTGTTTCCGGGATAAACTTTAAATACTTACCATCTGCCACTGCATTGAACAATCCAATCCTGGTAACATCGAGAGTAACTTCACTGCCATCTGTCAGTAAAACAGTATGCTCCTTGGTAGCAACTCTTGCTGAAGCAGTCATCTCGGTTTGAAGCTCAAGCCAAAGACGCTCTATTTCCTCAATTTTTGGCAAACGATTTGCCTGCCCCATCTTTGCACTGAACTCAATTAAAAAAGGAATTCTCTCGGAATGCTCCAGTTGAGTTAACGATGCTGAAAACTGTCCTTGTGCATCACCAGACACTTGTTGAAGAACACCAAATAATTCTTTCAACGAACCCATTTTGTCACTCAATCGAGTTTCTAACGATGCAATTTTCTGGTCGTTATCCTCAAACAACTTTTCTTTATCTGAACTTGTTTTTTCCAGACTTTTTCTTTTCTCAATGATATCGGAAAGTTTTTTCTGACGTTCACTTCCCAGCTGGGTAAATTGCTCTATCCTTTCCTTATTCGCTATATCATCATTGCGCTTTCCTTGCTTTAGTGTATTAAGTAAACTTTCAAGAGTGAGCTCATTTGTATTGCTTGCTGCTAATACAAAATTACTTTGTATAGAGATAATCGATAGAATAAGGATCAAATAAAGCTTTGGCATTATAAACATATTCATTATTCACCTAACCTCGCTAGATCTAGTGGGAAATAAATGAGTTGAGGTGCTACTTCCTGTTTAGCTACTTTCAATCCATTTTGAATTAATCGCAACCAGGGTGACCTTTTTAACGGTTTCCAGGCAGCCTTTGTTTTATCCCAATAACCAACGTTATCATTACCAATAGTCTTATATAACAAGGCAACTCTACCTATGCGTAAAAACTCGGCATCATAGCTTCCTTCAGCTAATGGCAGTTTCCCCGTATAACTTTCTATCGTACGACCATATTCATTTTCAATTTCAAACGCTTCAAAAACTCTACGGCATTTCTCAGCAATCGTAATATCTGCTCTGGTTATCAATGAACGTAGTTTTTCAACACGTTTTTGACGTTCTTCTGGTAAAAAAGGTGTATCTATATCAACAAATTGCTCTAATGCATCGACCATATTTAATAACAAGGGTAAAATCTGGCGCTCTGTCGTTGCTACCTCCAGAATGGAATGATTTAAGGTTTCAATTTCTTTATTCTGACTTGCTATTTGTTTATCAAGAAGATCGATATAAGTTTCCATACTCGATATTAATTGCAACTCCTTATAATAATCTTTAGCAAGCTGAGTATTTTCATCAACAAGCTTATCAATTTCTTTTTGTGACTCCTGATTACTGTGTATTCTTTCAATCCCCTCCTGTTCCAATTTTTTTATTTTTTCTGTACTGCTAGTAGTCGATGGTGATGTTTCTTCTGAATATGTCACACTAACAAAACTACATAGCAAGCCTAAACTCACTATTCTGATTATTGATAATAATGTAGAGTAAATGAACGTTTTTTCTAGTGCATGGAAAAGTTTATTCATAACAGATTTTCCAGATAATCGAGCATGCTATGATCAATCAGGCTCATAATGAGTGTTTAGGTGCTGAAATGTCGAACATTACGCATTTGTTAGCAATCATCATTGCTTATGGTCGCCATTCTATTGATGCAACTCAAAAAACTATTGACCTAAATCAATCAAGCAAAATTATCAATATTAAATTTTTATTTCACTTTTATTAAATTTTGATTTTCAAAGTGATCCGGTCAGTATTAAAATAAAGCTAAATATAGGCTCTGAAGTCTTACTGAATAGTCACTCCATAAAGAGATAAACAACTAAACACCAGATATTTCAGAATGTTAGTATCTGAAGATATTCCATTGCTAAAAGCTATTAATTAAGCTTTTTCGTTAAAGCAATATTTTCGCTCATAGAGGAATCACTTATTTTATTAACCACCTTATTATTCTTTTTATTTTTTTATAATTCAGCCTATTGTGATGTTGTAAATATTGCTGTTGCTGCAAACTTTACCGCTCCAATGAAAACGATTGCGTCTGAATTTGAGGCTGATACCGACTATAAAACCCGGCTTTCTTTTGGCTCATCCGGTAAACTCTTTGCACAAATAGCTAATGGTGCTCCTTTTGGGGTACTGCTTTCGGCAGACCAGAAAATACCTCTCGCTCTTGAAAAAAAAGGTTTAACAATCAAAAATTCCAGATTTACCTATGCATTGGGCCAGCTAGCGCTATGGTCTGCTAATTCAACATACAAAAATAATCTAACGGATCTACTTATTTCTGGAAATTATAATACGTTAGCCATTGCCAACCCGAAGCTGGCACCTTACGGTATAGCAGCTTTAGAAGTACTGGATTATCTCAATATAAAGCAAAGCAGTATTCCTCGTCTTGTCAGAGGAGAAAATATTACCCAGACTTTTCAATTTACCCACTCTGGCAATGCAGATCTTGGGTTTATTGCAGTCTCCCAGATAGAAAACCCGAATATTGCAATAAGTGGCTCTTTATGGATAGTTCCAAAAAGTCATTATTCACCAATTAAGCAGGATGCTGTATTGCTAAAAAAAGGAGAAAATAACCCTGCTGCAATCTCTTTTATCGCATACCTTAAAAGTGATAAAGCAAAAAAAATTATTACGTCTTATGGCTATCAACTAATGCATAAGACGCTTCATTAAATATTGCAAATGATCCATTGGGAGAAGCAGTGCCTTTTTCAGAATCTGATATTCATGCAATTATACTTACTATCAAGCTTGCATCTCTGGTCACACTAATACTGCTATTAATAGGCACGCCTATAGCATGGTGGCTTTCTCAAACTCAAAGTCGTTACAAAGGTATTATCAGTTCTATCGTTGCATTGCCTTTGGTTCTACCACCAACTGTAATCGGCTTCTATTTGCTTATTGTAATGGGGCCACAAGGTATAGTAGGCAAACTAACGCAATCTATTGGTCTTGGTACTTTACCTTTTACCTTCGAAGGGCTTGTTATAGCATCAGTCTTGTATTCTATGCCTTTTGTAGTTCAACCTATACAAAATGCAATTGAGGCGTTAGGCCATAGACCACTTGAAGCAGCGGCGTCACTTGGTGCAAGCCCATTAGATACTTTTTTTACTGTGGTACTGCCTCTTGCTGCTCCCGGGTTCATTACAGCAACTATACTAGGATTTGCTCATACCGTAGGTGAGTTTGGTATCGTACTAATGATAGGAGGAAATATTCCTGAAGAAACACGCGTGATTTCAGTTCAAATATATGACCATGTTGAATCCATGCAATACACAGAAGCCCACAAACTGGCAGCAGTTATGGTTATATTCTCTTTTGTAGTACTTTTTTGTCTTTATAGCCTCACGAGCAAACGTGATAGTAAACTCTGACTTTTCGTAGTGTAGTCAATGTCTGATAATATATACGTTTGTTTTAAACTTGAAAGATCCAGCTTTACAATTAATGTAGATATTACCCTGCCTGGCAAGGGTCTAACGGTTATTTTTGGTCATTCCGGTTCTGGAAAAACTTCTCTATTGCGATTCATAGCTGGATTTGAAAAATCTGCTCAAGGAAAATTAATATTCCAGGGTAATACCTGGCATGATGAAAAGACTTTTATTCCTACTTATAAGCGCCCCATGGCCTACGTATTTCAGGAGCCCAGCCTGTTTACCCACCTCAACGTGGAAAAAAATCTGAATTATTCAAGCAAAAGAGCTAATCAGCATAATTTATCTGTTAGATACAACGATGTAATTCAACTACTTGATATAAATAGATTACTAAAACAATATCCAAACCGGCTTTCCGGAGGAGAAAAGCAACGCGTTGCTATAGCTCGAGCTTTAATCAATAATCCAAGGCTATTATTAATGGACGAACCTCTCGCTTCACTTGATCAGGCACGTAAACAGGAAATTCTCCCTTATATTGAAAAGCTTAAACAGGAAATGGGTTTACCTATACTCTTCGTCACTCATTCGACAGATGAAGTTGCCAGGCTTGCCGATACTCTGGTTGCTATGGAGAATGGACAAATTGTTGCTAGTGGCGACCTTACCCAGACATTCGCCAATCTCGATTTTCCTATTAGTCTTGGTGAAGAAAGTGGTGTTGTTATTCAAACCGTTATTAAAGAAAAAGACACTGAATGGGGATTAATGAAGGTTGAATTTGATGGCGGTAGTCTTTGGGTGCGTGATAATGCAGGAAACGTTAAGGATACTGTAAGAGTAAGAGTTCTGGCCAGAGATGTTAGTCTTTCGCTCAATAAAGAAAATAATAACACGAGTATTATGAATAGACTGGTTGCAAAAATAATCGAAATCAGTGAAGAAACACACCCGGGGCTGGCTCTCGTCAAACTTAAAATCGGTAATACTTATTTGATCGCTCGAGTCACTCGCCGTTCAATACATCAGCTCGGATTATCCAGCGGTGATAATATTTGTGCACAAATAAAATCAGTGGCACTTGTTCAGTAAATTTTTATAATACAGTTATAGCGGTTTTATCAATGGATTTAAAATTCTTTCCACTCATCTTCATCATGGTTATCATCAAAAGCTACTTGCGCTGATACCTGTTTTTTAACTGGCTGTGAAAGTTTAGTCTCAACTTTATCCAACATCTCATCAGTTTTTCTAACAGACTTAATCAGTTTTTGTTTTTTTGATTCCTGTTTGTCATTGATAAAGAAACCTACCAAATCATTTAAAACTCTTGACTGGCCATCCAGATCTTCACTTGCAGCTGCAGCTTCTTCTACCAATGATGTATTCTGCTGAGTTAACGATTGTAGTTGAGCTATAGATTTATGCACTTCAGATACACCAACCGATTGTTCTTCAGCAGCAGTGGCAATTTCACCAACAATATTCGTTACATTCTCAACACTGGAAACAATTTCCTCTAAAGTTGAACCTGAGCGAGTTACCAGATCAAACCCTACGTCTGTTTTTGCAACACTATCTTCAATAAGGTCCTTTATTTCTTTAGCAGCTGTAGCACTCCTACCTGCAAGATTACGAACCTCATTAGCAACAACGGCAAATCCTTTACCATGCTCACCCGCTCTGGCAGCCTCTACAGAGGCGTTAAGTGCCAGCAAATTCGTCTGAAAAGCTATTTCATCGATCACACTAATAATTTCAGCGATTCGATTACTGGCAGCATTCACTTTCTTCATCGCTTCAACAGCTTCATTAACTACCTCTCCACCCCGTTGAGCCTGCTGCCTTGTTCCCATTACAAGGTCGTTAGCATTATTTGCATTGATCGCAGTATTTTTAACTGTCGAAGTTATTTCATCCATACTCTGCGCAGTTTCTTCCAGATTCATTGCCTGTTGCTCTGTTCTTTGACTCAGATTGTTATTGCCCTGTGCAATATCCTCTGCACCAACCTGAACACGATAGGAAGATTGTCGAATATCATCGACTACTTCTGTCAACTTACTGACTGTAGCATTAGCATCAGCTTTTAACTGTCCAAATGCGCCTTCAAACTCCGAGGTAATCTTTTCTCGCAAATCACCAGCAGCCATAGATGCCAGTACCTTGCCTGTTTCTGAAAATACCTGTGTTAACGTTTCTAACGAATCATTAATGTTATTCTTAATTTCTGCTAACTGCCCAGGCAAGCTTTCTTCTACACGTGAGTCAATCTGCCCACGTGCTACATTACTAATCACACGATCTATACTCATCAGTGCACGGTCAACAGATTCCATCGCCCTGTCTGCACGACGGCCAAATGAAGCATAAGCGCCACTTAACTCAACAGAAACGCGTCGCTTGAAGTCACCACGCCCCATAGCATCCATCAACTCACCCAATTCAGACATTGCTCCATCAACTGTACTGGCAGACTTATTGACACCATTTTTTAATTGCGCAAGCTCGCCTTGCAAATCTGCATTAACCCGTTGATCAAAATCTCCGTCAGCAATCGCAGCAACCACATGGTTAACTTCAGAAACAACTTCTGCAATTGAAGAAGCTGACGCATTGACACCATCTTTCAGGTTAGCAAGATCGCCTTTTGCATTACCATTGACACGGCATTGAAAATCACCTCTTGCCATGCCGCCTACTACGCCATTAACTTCACGAATAATCCCTTCAAAATTCTCTAACATACTGTTAAAGCTAATCGACGATTGCCCGATTTCGTCTTCATTAACTACATCAACACGACGACTAAAGTCTCCGGTATTCGCCACTTCTGTAATTGTTTTACGCATAGCATCAATCGGTTTTACTACACTCATAGAAAACTTGACAGCAAAGGCAATTAGCGCAAGTGACGCAATTATGGATAATCCAAAGATTTTCCATGTTAAAGAAGAAATTGCTGCAAAGGCCTCCGCTGTTTCTATTTCAACAACTAATGCCCAGTCAAGCTTGCCAAATTTGACTGGAGTAAACCCAGACAACACTTTTTCATCCTGATAATTTCTGGACTCAGAAATGCCTGTCTTACCTTGAAGTGCACTCATTATCGATTCACTATTTACCGTTTCTTTCGCTTTAAATGAATTGATAACAGAGAGTGAGTCAGGATTTTTATAGGAATCAGAGCGCATAAATTGATCACTACCTACCAGATAGGCTTCTCCTGTTTCCCCCATTCCATAACGGGTATTCGTCATTTCAGAAATGCGCTCCATCGGCATTTCAAAAATCAACACACCTATTTTCTCATCACCATCAAAAATAGGTGATGCGATAAAACTTGCGGGATTATTGTATGCAGGCAAATATTGCTCGTAATCAAACAAAACATAATCGTCAAGATTAGTCAGTGAATTTGCTTCTCTAAATGCTCTACCTAAAGGACTTTTGGCATGAGGACCATCTATAAGGCTGGTTGCAAAATCAATATTTTTATAAACAGAATAGACAATGCGTCCTGTTTCACTATCAACCATAAAAATTTCGTTATATCCAAACGCTTCGCGGAATTTTTTAAGGGTTGGGTGTACGATTCCATGTACTGTATCGTAACTGGTATCCATATCTGAACTCATCATTTGATCTTTCTGACCAATTTGAGCAGGGTTACTATAGATATAAGTATGCTGAAGCACTAAAGCCTCAGGGCTTAATTCATTGATCAAATGGCTTATATCAGTACTCTCACCAGAATTTTCTGCTTTGTAGGCAGATAAAAAATCATTTCGATAAAAGTTGGTAAGCTCGCTTCTGAATTTTTGGATACGCGGGTCATTAAAATCCCGTGTAACTTCAGTTTCTTCCAAAAACTCTTCAAGTGAATAATTAAGGCTAATCAAGCCTTTGCGAATATCCGTTGTAGCAGAAAGTGTACGAATCTGATTGATTATATTATTTGCGAAATCTTCAACTGCTGCTTTTTTACTTTCCCTCAGTGACTCCAGTCTGGCATAAGCCTCATCAGAACTGTTATTTCGTGACTGCATAAGCGCCATATAGGCAGTTAACAACATTGGAAGCATCCCCATTAACAGTGATGCAACCATTAACCGCTTCTTAAAACTACGGTTTAAGTCCAATTTTTGAAATAATTTGTTCACAAACAAATACTCCTAAACCTTTGCCCTGACACAGTCTTCCTTTCTAATTTTAAGTCATTAAAAAAATTATTTTTAATAACCAACCCTATAAATGGTTACTTTAATTTTTGTTTAAAACCTTTTCTTCAGTAAACCCTTAGCCGACAAAAGCCCCCTGTTCAGGAGGCTTGTAATTTGCCAGACTTAAACTTACTGTACACCTATCACTTTGACTGATCCTGAAACAGAGGCCTTGTCGACATAACCAATTGCATCAGCATTAGCTGCTACAAATTCGACAACAGCTGCATCATTGTCTAACTCTTTTGGCGGGTTAGCTTTACCCGAAAAAATCATCATTGACCAATGTGCTTTCATTTTCTTGTCACTTCGACCCAACATGTTTTCCTGAAAAGCCAGCCTTACCGGATTCTGGTCTACCAGATTTACAGGTGTTACAGAGCCTCCACTTGGGAACGACTTTGATTTTCCCATGTAGATTTTTTTCAATGCACTACCTGCGATATCGGACCCACTATAAGCCGGATTAACAATCACTACTGGCTCAGCGTATAACGCCTGGCTAATAACTACCATAAGTAGTGAAGCCGCTGTAAGTAAATATTGTTTAAACATATACCTTCCCCTTTATTCCTTGCTGCTTGATATGCTCTCTATCAAAGCATCTCAATACAATTCAATTAATGTCCTTTTAATTAACCTGAATACGCTGTTAGATTAAAATACTAGATCAAATCCAACAGTGAAGACATCAACTTCAAATTGGTCGCCGTTACCTCCAGCCCCAACAGCAGTCTTGATCAAATCGTCACTTTCATCACTACGACTGACATACTCTGCTTTAAGAGCTGCACTCTGATGAAAATCCCATCTCAAACCAACTGTTATCGTCTCATGTTTGGCAACTGCTTTTTTGCCTATTGTTCCTGCGGGAGTACCAAGAGATGTTGGGCATGGTGGTATTACAAAGCAAGTAAGATCATAAATCACTGTATCTTGCGAAAAAGTATCTTCATACTCTCCATAGGTAATATGTGGCGTAAACTCTTCGATCGTAATACCTGCAGACACATACCAGCCTTCTTCCAACTCAGTACCAACACCTATGTCAGTACCATGTGGCGTGTCATAATCAGCCTGAGCCCATTCTGTAACAACAAAAGCATCACCAAATGTTGCTTTAACAGCTGCACTTGTGAAAACAACCTTATTTGGGTCTTCATCAGAGAATGCTGGAACAGTATTATTTGAAAACATTGCGCCTATTGAATCCGGTGTTACTGCAATATCACTTTGAGAAGTTGCTAATCGTAATTCCAACCAGTCATTACTCGCACTAATAACAGCGCCAGTGCTATCCTCCAGAGTAAACGTAAGATCACCTAAACTTGTCGTTAAATCTTCATCCGCCGAACCAAAATAGGCCTGAATTCGCCATGCCCAATCGCCTGTCGATGGTGTCCAGAATAACTTAATACCTTCCAAAGTATCCGCTGCAGCGCCTGGCAAACTTTGTGGAATACGTGTCCAATGGTAGGCATAACCTACGTCGAGATAATCTGAATAGAAAAACAGAGGAAGACGCTGTCTACCAACTTGAACAGTTACGCTATCGTTAACTTCATAGGAGAGATAAGCCCAGGCAAGATCTGGTTTGAAGTCTTCACCGCCATTGGCAGTTAACTGCCCGGTAACACTTAAACCATCATCAAGGTCAGCCGTTATTTGTAAGCCAAAATTGCTATCTGGTTTAAATGAAATATCATTATCATAGCTACCTTCAGTTGCGACATCGGCCAGGTAAGTTGCATCACCTTCTACACCGTTCGTCCTTGCTACTCCTTCGTCAACTGTCTGACCACCTACAATAGACATGAATCCATTCACGCGATAATCAATAGCGTAACTGCTGGATGCAGCTACAATGCCTGCCGCGCATAATATTTTAGTGAATAGTTTTTGTTCCATACTGTTAAACCCCCAATTCCCTTGGATTATTGATAAGTGTCACCTCAGTATTAAAGGTGACGCTAACCGATCGTTATTATTTGAAGCTCCTTTTACAAGGCAAGTGTGCGCTTAGAAAAACATCACGCCTCAAAATAAAACGTTCCTAACAATGAGAATAGAGGACTTTCTAGTAATTACAAAGTTGTTTGGTGTGACATAGTTCTAACCATTACCTACCAAGCGACACAATAGTGCACATATATCAGCTAACTCTTATTATTGCATTCTTTAGCGTATACTTTATAGCCAATCTGAATTGTCTATGACTTGAAAAAGGCTCTCTTATTCCTAAATCGAACTATTTGAGTTATTAAAATCGCGGGCATAGTCAATGACAGCTAATATTGGCAAGGCTTTGGTATACAACCAGCCTTGAACAGCATCGACATTCGCTTTCTTTGCAACATCTAATTGCTCTTTGGTTTCAACACCTTCCAGAATCACCTTAAATCCCATTTTTTTAAACGTGGATACAATAGACTCGAATAGTATAAAACCTCTTTCTTTATCGCATCCTAACAGGATTTCTCTATCTATTTTTATTGTGCTCGCATTAATATCGCTGATTACAGCCAGGTTAGAATACTCCGAACCAAAATCATCTATGCTGGTATTGATGCCAACACTTTTAAGCCTTTCTACAGCAGCGCTTATTGCAGCACGGTCTTTTGTATAATCTTTCTCTAATATTTCTATACATATATTTTTATAGGAAAGATGCTCAATAATAAAATTGATATTCTTTTCATTAAGTAGTGTTTTAGGGTAGATATTGATATTGATTTGAGCAGAATATTTTTCATTGCCCCATTTTGTATAATCCTCAGCTACCTGTTTTATTGTCCATTGATCAATCATTTCTTCCAGACCAAACTCTTGTATCTTTGGTAGAAAATCTGGCGGATAAATTACGCCATCTTTATTGTGCCTCAGCAGTGCCTCAAAACAATGAATATGTTGCTTATGAATATTGACGATCGGCTGATAATACAATTCCAGTGTACCTGAGGTTAAATGATTGATTAATTGCTTTAACTCATCTTCTTTTTTATTTAATTCATTTTGCCTGATATAAAACTCATAATCCGAATCAAAGTCATCAAACTTTTTATTTAATGATAAATGTGATGCAAGAAACGATGGATTATATTTTGAGTATTCAAAACGATTAAGAAAGGGTTTATAGATAAGTACACCTATTGAAATAAGCAGTAACTGCCACAAAGAGGCCCATATGCTATCAGTCAATAAATAACCGCTTATTACAGGTGGTATTGTCCAAGGAACTTTTGTTTGTGAAAACGTAAACACATCAAAAGAAATTAACAGATAAGAAAGAAAAAAGTTAATGAAAGGCAAAAGCACAAATGGAATGATCAGGCTTTTATTTAGTGCTAACGGCAATCCATAAATGATCGTTTCATTGATATTAAATATAGAAAAAGGCGCAGAAATTTTAGCGATAGATCGTGAGTGACGCCTCTTTGAAAAAAGGAAGATCGCTATTATCAACGATATGGTACTGCCCGCCCCACCAAAAATAATAAATGCTGAAAAGAACTGCTCATAAGACAATAATTGGAAAATATCCTGATAGTAAAAATCCATGTCAAATGTATAACGATAAGTTGTCGTTCCGTGTATACCGAGAGACCAGAGTAAATGCGATATCAATAAGTGCATAACGGCCTGAAATTGTATACTTGTCCCCGAAAATAAAGACTCTAGCCAGGAAGAAACATTTAAAAAATCCAACGAATGCCATAAAAGAGTGAGAAAAAATATTAAGACATAGGGAATAACAAAGGAAAAAGCGTTATTTAAAATCGATAACCTGGAAGAAATCGTCAAAGGAGAAAAATATTTTTTACTTATTTGAGTAATGCAATAAACGATGATAGGTATAAAAATAGAATAAATAATCGAATGTTTTCGTTCAATAACGATTTCACTATTTTGTTCAGTTATATAACCTGAAACAATAAAAAAACAAAATATAGACATTAACAGGATGCCTATACTGTATTGCCTTTCTTCTTTTTTCGCAAAATTATAGGACAATGATATACATAATAAAACTGGAAATAAATCGTAGGTTATGTTAATTAAACTATATAAAACTGCTGAATCACCAAATGGAAGGTATTTTTCAAAAACAATTAAAAGTGTACAGGAGGCACGAAGAATTAAATAAGGTATGAGTGATATAAAAGTTTGTTGTAATGTATAAATTATTTTTTTAATAAATTGATTGGTCATAAAACGGTTCGACATCCTGTATTATTGAAATAATCCACTCAGGTCAGGATATTCTTCAATTGGTCTATGGGTTTAAATAAATAGTTTTTTGCAATAATTCATTGATTTTCACGCAAGTATATTTTTTGTTCGCCCAGTTATACCTTAAATATCTTGTATTAAAAGCCAGGTTAGAAAGTTTGTTTTTGATTACCTCTTATGACATTTACAATTACAATGAGGCTTGGAGTATTTCTTGATTTAATAGAAGAACTGAAGAAAGTGTTTAATCTAACGTTTCAGCATTATTGTCAAAACCAAACGAATTACTGTACACGCTAATACATTCAAATATTAACAAAAAGTAATTCTAATATATCAAATTATTAGTTTCAATGTCTTTTTGATATCGTTTATCAGGCAAAGAATTAAGATTTTACATTATCGATGTTCAGTCTTTTTAGCAGATTCTCTAAAGTGACTATCTTACAAAATTAAAATGAGATATTACTTCTGCTTTAAACAACAATATTGTTATTTTTTATACATAAAATAAAAACGATACTCTCTCCACAAACCAGTACGATGCCAATATTCCACTTAAGTAAACAAGCAAATACTTTCCTGCAAGCATAAATTTCTTATTATGAATAATATGGGTAACCAATAAAGTAAGAAAAATTAAAAAACAAACCCAAATAATTTGAGCAATTTCAACGCCTAAATTGAATGTTAACAGTGCGATGAAAGACAAATCTTGTCTCAATACCAAATCAGATAAAGAGTCTGCAAAACCAAGTCCATGCAATAAACCAAATCCTAAAGCAACTGCAATTGGAAATTTTCTTACCAGCATCTGATCGCCTTTTTTGTTATTGATCAACTCAACACTCATATACACGATGCTTAAAGCGATTAATGCTTCTACAGGCTCCCCAGGCAAAACAAATTTTTTATACGTCGCCAGGATTAAAGTAATACTATGACCAATGGTAAAACCGGTTATTGCATAGATTAATTGTAAATTAAACCCGATAATTAAAAATAAAATGATGATAAACAACACATGGTCCCAGCCAAACATCATATGCTCTATACCAAGCAGCAAGAACGATCGTGATAATTTTTTTTCTGGTGTGTTTGTGACAAAATCCTTATGTGTTATTTTTGGTTCGATTGGATCTTTTGTATAGATTTTTTCTATAGAAGAGTCGCCTGCTTCCCACAGAAAAACTATTTGATTGATCAAACTAGTATTTTTAAAACTGAAGGTTGTATCAAGCAGACTTTTCTTACACTGAATAGTATAAGTTTCAGAAAGGGTATTGTTCGTTCTGTTGATTCTATTAACCGTTTTTTGACTACAGAAGTCCGGAATGTTTGGTGACGGAAAATGATTAGCCTTTTTTCCCGTAAAAGCCCAATTTATTTTATACCTATGCGCAAACGCTTCTTCATTTTCAGTAAGTGCTACACTCTGATCAAAGTGATTATTATTCTGCGTAATAATATGTAGTAACCCAAGATTACTTTTATGCGCATATGAATTTAAAGAGATAAAAAACAGCGTAAAAAAAAACAAACTTATTTTTTTTATTTTCACCATATCAATCAATAACAATCTCGTATTGCGCAATCAATTTTTGATATATCTCCTGTTTTTTTTCTTCTAACTTTTCTTTCATATAGTCTTTATAAATATCGGCTTTTACCTCTTCAAATGTAAGTTCTCTGGCAGGAAATATTTTTTCAACATAAACAAAATGAATACCATAAATACTTTCTGTCGGTCCTAACCACTTTTCTATATGATCTGAATTAATTGTATTGAAAAAGTTTTCACCAAAACTTCTCAGCACTTCCGTTTTAGTGATTTCTTTAAAATACTGGCCTCGCAAAAAAGGTTCACCATACTTCGTAGCGCTATCAACCTTTAATTGGTTCTGCTTTACAAGCTGCTTAAAAGCATCAATTTTTTTTGACCTGGCATTAAAGTAAACATGCTGAAAACTATATTTTTTTTCTTGTAAATATTGATTACGATTTAAATTAAACCATGACTTTAGCTGTTTTTCTGAAGGATGGTCTGGTTTACTCATACTTTCAACAAGAAAATTCATTTTTTGTATAAGGTGTCGCCGTATTATTTCATCGCCATTATCCAAATCACGATTCAATGCCTCGCGATAAAGCACTTCGTTCAATACCGCTTCTTCTTTTAATGCGATTCGTTGATGATCGGTAACTGGTTTTAACGTTTCATTTTCCAAATCTTCAGATAAAACATTGATATAATTATCTTTTAAAATTATCGTTTGTTTATCTTTTAAGTGAGGCTTCACCAGTGCGTGAAGCCAGAAAATAACTAAACCAATAATAATGAACTGAAAAAGAGAACTTCTGAACAACAGCGATTTCAAATACTCAATTCCTTATAAAGCTATGATTTGAACCAGTTTGGGGATGTCCACGCTCGTTCTTGAATAGTATCCGGTAAACTGCCATCGCAACATGCCTGTAATGGGCTATCCACGTCCAGGCTGTTGCATGATACATTTCGCTGTTGAAACTCTGCATTACATTGCAATTTACTCCAACGGCATGAAGGCACTTCAACAACCCTTGTGTAATAAAATGTTGAGTGATTTTTATTAAAATCAGGATCCTGCCAAACAGTACATAAGTTAGAAAAACCAGAACGTGTACTTGAACAAGTTGTCAGATCAACACCTATATCATTGCCATAGTCTGTCGTATCACCTGCAACATCATAAACTCTTTCATGAGATACACCATTGTCATCTACCCACCCTTTAACAACCTGAAGCTTTTCTAACGGATTACCTGGATTGTTTGGCGTACCGCTATCCATTGATGCATGGATAGCAATCTTTGGTGATTCAGTATTGGATGGCAAATCGGATCCCATTGGCACACCGTTTTGATATCCTGATTGAACAAAGTCCGGTCGGCTGCATAAATCATTCGGTATATTGTCACCTGAGAAAGTTCTAACAAGCATCCGTGGTCCACTAGTTGCATAAGTTTCTTTCTTTTTCATGTTTTCGAATAAGGCATTTCTGGTATTTTGCTCAGACCACACTACCGCTAGTCCACCTGGGCTGTAGACCGATACACTACCTATACCCAACAGTGCATCGACCCCTGGTATCAGCGTTGCAGCCACATCAATTATTGGTGAATTAACCAGATCTGACACTGTAATTCTTTCTTCCACATTGTCATCATTCGTACCAACATGCCCTAACCAGCCTTTTTCATCCACTTCACCAGGCGTAGCATTATGATTATCTGTTGAACCAATAAAGCCAAACTTAAACGGATTAACTCCAACACGTTGATACTCTTCCAGACCTCTTCTTAACCCCCCACGTACAAACTCGGAGGGTTCTACACAAGCCCCTGTAAGTCCTCCACCCAGTAATAAATTAAAATCAGAGCATAAAGGCAGACACTCCTCACTGTCATTGCCATCAAGCTCGCAGATATCATCAATTATCAATTCAAAATCACAAAGCTCGTCATTACTTCCATAAGATGCTGAGCTGTTGATACACTCAGAGGCACCTTTGTGTTGATAAATTTCAACGATGGGTTCTAAACGTTGGCGCTGAGCTGCAGTTGCAGAATCATAGGGAACACCCGACCTGATTTCAGGCTTAAAAAAATCGCCATTACCCAGATTAGAGTTATGAGGAATCGTTAACACTTCACAGCCAGTACCTGCATCTGTGCATTCCTGATCTAACATGGTCCATAATTCTGTTTGTTGTGGCGCATCAAAATAGGAGATGGGACGCTCAGGAACATTCTGGTTTTTAAAGAATACATTTCTATGTTGATTTCCAAAATTAGGGGTACCCGTCCATTCGTAACCAACAAAGCTGGTAAAGCTGCATGCTCTGGAACGATCATAATGATCTTCGGCCGCTTGCTGAATACTGGACCAGACTTCGGATTCTATCTTTTTGCACTTTTTAGGGTTTAATGTACATACACTGCCATCAAGCACAGCGTTAGGAGCAGATAGAGGCAGGCCCAATAAGAGAATAAAAGATAAAGTGTCTAGTAGACCTCCCCCATCTGGGGTTCCACGCGCAGTAATACAATAAGGTGAAAGATATTGCAGGCTGTCTTTTTCAAAACAGATATCTGTTTCTGCCAAAAACTCCGCATGATCCGATATCCCGGCAAAATCTAACGGTCTCTCTAATGTTGTAAAACGTGTGGGATTGCCATCACTATCATAAGGCGGTAAGCCTATAGTTTGGCCTTTGGCAAATTCATAGGCTTTACTAGTATCATTTCGCACTCCAAATTGTGCTGCATCCAGAGATAAACCTGTATGTGTATGCATATCACCAAAATAAGGACGTTTATTTGGATCATAGTTGTTACAATAACCTAACTCCTCATTTGAGCCGTCCTCAATTGTTGGTGGCTGCCTGGACATAGACACGACTTCTATACTGAAAAGCAGTGCAATAAAAAACGATATATGTTTTATTGTTACATTCATAGCTTAAGTCCATTATTTATAAATTTAAAAATACTTAACACGTTTCTTTAACAGGTTATATCTTTATTTTTTTGATAAAAGTTTAATGGAACTAACAAAAGCCATTTATCTAAAAGCGACATGTATTTATCGATTTACGTCAGTGTGGGAATTTATGGTATAGATTAACAATAAATATCAGGGATGAAACTGTCAAAGCAGGACATTTATTTACCTGTCTGACTAAATGATTTTGTTTTTTGATGATAAAAAGTGCGAACAGTCTATTTAATATCAGCCACTTTTTAATAAACTAACGTGATTATCTTTCTTCTTTGACCGAAAGCTGCTTAGAATAAATCTGTTAAGCAACGTTTCAATATATTTTATTTTTTCTTGCATATCTTTACTTGTTTGTGCAGTATTACTAACCAAATCTTCATTTTGTGTATTCATTTTTGCTATCGATTTCAATTCATGATCTATAGCCTGAATACTCTGCCTCTGATTTTCTGACGCTGCCGTTATATCTTCAATTACATTTCCTACATTTTCTGCACTTGAACAGATTTGTTGCAATGCCGATCCGGAATTGTCTACTAAACCTGTACCTGACTCTACTTTTTCTAATGTATCTTCTATAAGATTATTAATATCTTTTACTGCCGATGCACTTCGTTGAGCAAGGTTTCGGACTTCACCTGCTACAACTGAAAACCCGCGTCCGTGCTCTCCAGCACGAGCTGCCTCAACAGAAGCATTAAGTGCTAACAGGTTAGTTTGAAAGGTAATATCATTAACAACGTCAGTTATATCTGAAATCTTATTACTCGATTCACTGATTTCATTCACTGCATGAATAGCGCTTGTTACTATATCGCCACCTTCTATAGCCAGATTTTTTGATTCATAAGCAGCCTTTAACGCAACTTTTCCATTCTCAGAACTACTGATTACATCGGTTGTAATCCTTTCCATCTCGTTGGTAACAGCACGTACTGCTGAACTTTGCTGTTTAACCCGGTCTGAAAGAAGCTGATTGTTATCTGCTACGGTTGTACATGATGACGAAATATCTGTAAGGTTTGCCTGCATTTCTTCAATAGTTTGAGCCAGTGAATCAACTAGCTTATTAACACCGTTAGCAACCGTTAGGAAAAAGTCACTCTTATCATCAACTGATATTTTCTTGGATAAATCCCCATCCTGAACAGCTGAAATCACTTTATTGATTTCCAACTCAGAATTTTCTTCCTGCGTTTTTTCACGCCATTCAATTACACTCCCTATCTGGATGCCATCAGCATTAATAACCGGATCAGCCCGACAGACAAAGACACATTCATTAAGATGTAAAGTTACTGGTTCATTACATTCTAAAAGTGAAAGTATCGATGAAGAAAAACCGTCTATAGAACAGATACTCTCAAGTTTTTTATCTTTCATTTGATTAACAGAAAGATTTAAACAATCAGCAAGAGTACTTGTTTCCAGAGTTTTCTTCATTAAATTATTCAGATAACAAATTTTTTGATCAGAATCTACCATCATAACGTTCTGACCAACGTTATCTAACGACTGTTTAATTTTGTTATTCTCTTCAGCCGATATTCTTTCTGCTTCAATTTGTTGCGCTTCCATTAACTGGATTTCCTCAAGCGCTTTCTTTTCTGCCAAAACTTTTTCTTTTTCTATCCGTTCCTTTTCCTCATTAGCCTTACGCTCAATTTCAATTTGATTGAGTAACCCCGTTTGCATTTGCTTGATAGCAGTTAGCAACTCGGAAATTTCATCACTACCAACTATAGAAATATCCGATGATAAATCACCTGTTCCAATTTTATTTGCCAGAGACACTGTTGATTTAAGCGGTCTTGTAATTTGCCTGGCAATAATAATACTTACTAATAAACCTACAATAGTCGATATAATTAGCATCAATATAATGGTATTAGAAATTTTCCGATTATCTTTTGATATCTTTGCAAGCCCATGGTTAAAACGGTTTCTTTCATCAGCGACTATTTCATTTGCTAACTTTTTTGCTATGGTAGTCTGAGCCAGAATTTCAGAAGTTTTTTGCAGTGCAATATCATCTTTATTCTTTCTCGCTGCTTTTATCGCTTGCATTTGAGTTGGGCGAATATCCGTTAGAATTTTTGTTAACGTCTTTACACGTTCTTCATCAGGAAGTACAGCAGCCAGATTATGGAGTTTCTCATCAAGAATCGATGTAGCCTGAATAGTCGCTATACTTGCCTTTCTTGACTCCCTTCCCTGAGCCGCTATCAATAATTGTAATCGAGCATCAACTTCTACTACTGCATCACCAATCTCCATTGCATGATTACCTCGCAATTGAGAAGCTTCTACCAATTCTTTTAATTTTTTATCCTGTGTATAAGTATTAAATACACTAACTAAACCTGAACTCGCACCAAATGCCAGTAACACAAGCGCCAGGATTATTATTTTATAAACCCAGGAAATAGAAGAAAACAGATTAACCAATGTCATCCTTTTCTTTGGGTGTAGATTCCCTTCTGACATATATTAACTTCCCCTTATTTAATCAGACTTAAAATTTTAGCCTGTATTTCCACTAGTCCCTAAGCGACTTTATGTATTCTACTACCGAATTTAACTCTACCTGATTAATTTGCTTGCCCCAGGCTGGCATTTGAGGAGAGCGTCCAACTCTTTCGCCACCATCCTGGATTATCTTTTTTAATTCGTTACTTGATAAAATGCTAACAGTCAAGTTAGCTGGCGGCGGATTTTTTATTATTTTCGACATACGCCCATCACCTTTACCTGTTAATCCATGGCATAGAGCACAACGCGTCTCAAAAAGATTTTTACCAACCTCCAAACTGGAATGGTGCTTATCTCCAATTTCATTTGAAGCATAGCAATTGATACACTTTTCTTTAGAATCTAATACACCATACTCAAGAGCAGATGCCTCTTTTTCTGATTCAGCAAAAAGCAATAGCGATAAAAAAATAATACCAATACCCAGTTTTTTGATTGTAATCATTCGACATTAACTTCCATATACATATCAGGATGTAGTGCACACTCGACTTCAACAAGACCAGGCTTATCAAACTTTACTTCTCTTGATTCTCCTTGTGGAAAAGAACCCAGGTCAAATAATGCAGCATCTGACAAACTGAATATGTTATGAAAAAAGGAATCCTGATTGATAAACTTCACCGTATCGCCAACTTTCACAGTCAGGTTTTCAACTGTAAATTTTTTGTCTTTTTGTCCAACCTCATGCACTTCTGCATGAATACTCGCACTCAATAACAATGCGAATGAAGAAAATAACATTGCAAATACTTTCATAATAACCTCGTTTTTTAAATTAGTGTTTAACGAATTAAATCGCATCTTTGTAACTACAAATTAAAGAGGCAGTACCGGTAACTCAAAGGGTTTTCTAGGTGAAGATAATGCTTTCATAAAAGCAATAAGATCTTCTTTTTCCTTTTCTGTTAATGACAGAGATTTCATATTAGGCGATACATTTGTTTTCACTTTGCCGCCAGTAATATAGTGCTCAACAACATGTTCTAACGTGTCTGAAGAACCGTCATGAAAATATGGTGCTGAATATTCAATATCTCTTAACGTCGGCGTTTTGAATGCTCCTTTCATTAGCCTTATAGGCTTTTGATGATAACGGCCTAAATCTGGCTCTTCCTGATCGAACGAAGCTAAACCAAGATTATGAAAACCATTATCCGTAAAGTTTGGTGCAGAATGGCAAACTTCGCAGTTTCCTTTATCTGGATCAACAAATACTTTAAAACCACGGACTTGTTGTTTATTCAATGCTTTTTTATCACCTGCAACCCAGCGATCAAATGGTGAGTCTTTACTGACGACCGTCCTTTCAAAAGAGGCAATAGCTTTACCGAGAGTTATTTCGTTAATCCCTTCTCCTGGATACGCCTTTTCAAACATTTTGGAATATTCCGGATGTTCACGTAACCAGACTAACGCTTCTGGTATATTTGTATTCATTTCCACATCAGACTTCATTGGGCCCAATGCCTGACTCTCTAATGTCTTTTCTCTACCGTCCCACATTTGTATAGGGTTATAAGCCGTATTGGTAACAACCGGAGATGTTCTACCCAGGAATTCTCCTGTAATACCCTTGGCAGTAGCTAACCCGTCAGACCATCCAAATAACGGGTTATGACAAGTAGCGCAAGATACACTCCCATCACTACTCAGGCGCGCATCAAAAAAGAGCTTTTTTCCTAACTCGATACGTGCTTCGTTCGGAGCATTATCTTCAGGATAAGGAACTTCACCCATACGCCATACTTGAAGTGATTCATGCCCGGCTTTAAATACATACGATTCATGATTTGTTCCGGCATTTAGCTGGACACTAAAACAAAAGAAATATAATAAAAGATAAAAAGGTAAATGAACTGTACGTTCCATGATGAGTATCCCTCTCTTTTCCCCGTTCTTTTTAAAAGTTTTTCTATAATAAAATCAGTTAATATCCCACTGATCTGTACTTTGTAATCCCTGTACTTATTTCATGCACTTAATTAGTACACTATAAATAATTAATATAGCACCCTTTTCCTGGTTACATATCGAAAAACAGTTTATTTCCAAGGTAGACTTTATTTTGAGACTCAGTTAAAAAAAGTAAGTTTCGCTAAACAGGAATGATATAATTTTTTAGCATAAAAAAGTGACAAAAAGACTTTAAATTATTAATTATATTTTTGAACATAGCAAAAGAATAACCAATTCGGATTGAATTCAAATAGCCTTGCCGGTATCTGGGGACAGTTTGAGGTTGCCATAGTTTAACGGATACTTTAATTGAGCGACAATGTCGCAAAAGGAGTATCTAATGAGTAACAAAAGAAAACCCTATAAAACCTATACCAAAGAATTTAAGGTAGATGTAATGGCCGGGGTTTTCTGTACCAACCGATACGCGGTTTTACGCGGCCTTCACTCACCCAAGCTGTTAGTAACCAACACAGAAGCAAACAGCGACTAATGGCAAAAAATGGCTGCACTGTTGCCAGGGCGAACACACTTTCTACTAACCATTTCAATCAGTTAACGTTTTTTTGTATTCGCCTTACTTTTTTAGGCGAATACACTTTTCCCCTGTTAAGTCAACGACTTAACCCTTGCAGCGAACCTGCATCAGGTGTGGCAACTTTTCGATTATTATTTGATCTGCTCTGATGGGTTATCTCTATTCTGTTTTTAAGGTTTTTTCTTTTAAAATATTTAAAAAAATGTAAATAAAAAAATACTTTTTAGTCTTTATTTTAAAAAAATTATTCAAAAAAATAAAAATGGCTGATCAACTTTTAAAAAAATGCAGTCACTTTTTTATAAAAAGCAGATCAGTTATTTTAAAATAAGAGCGCTCGTTTTACTCACAACACTTAAAAAAATATTAGCAACACTTGATCAATTGGTTAAACAAAAAATGATAATAATAACCCGGTTATCCATAAAACATCAGGCTATGCCTGCCCTTCGCATCAAGCCTGCGGTGAACATAATGTGGCATTATACGCAGTGCTAACGCACCGTCCGCTTCGCCGTATAATCACATTATGTCTAAATGCGAAGGGCTAACAAAATCGGTTAATACCATGCAAAAGGATTTTACTTCTTTGATATCCAAGCTCTAATAGGCATAACCCATTTATTAGCAGGATCAAGAGGAAGAGAAGGCAAGTATTCTGTTACCAAACGTTCTTCGGTTACAAGACCATATTGATTGACTGTATCTACCAACTTTGAATCTAACTCCCAAAATTCCTCTGATATATCCCAATACTCCGATACACCTTGATCATTAATAATATCCAATCCTACACATAACCAATCGCTTGGCAAAGCAGGAATATCAGCAGGCAAAAAATCAAACCAGCCTTCTTCACAAGCGTTTAGATATGAATTTTTCTCAACCTGCCAAAAAACTAGTATTCCCTTTTCATCATCACTGCAATTACTAAGAGCTTCTTTTTCAGAAGAATAAGCCCCACACAACAGGTCAACATGACCTGGGCGATTAGAAATAATTGCTTTGGGCCGTGGAGATAAATTTAGATCAAAAGAAAGTATCTTTTGTACTTTATTACCAGCAGCACCTAACAGATTAGAAAAATCTTTTATGTCTAAATCACCGACCTTCCAATTACTACTCTCTGAAATTGGACTTCGTAAATCATATCCTAAGTTAATCCATTCCATAAATTTGGCTACCTCGTAAAATTAATCTTCTCCGAGATTCCAAAATTTGGATCTCTAATTTCTATCTTAGGTATTCCACCAGAACGTCGTGAGCTAGCAGGCCGGAATATTACCTCCCGACCATCATCAAATACAGATCGGAAACCCTTTCCATTCCCTAATGGTTTTGCTGAATCACCAACCAAACTTCTAAACAAATTAGCTGCATCATTACTACTACCGTTTATGCTTGTCTTAATCTCAGTTAAACCATTTCTTAAGGTTCGGCCAACAACCGGATCACCACCACCAACTAAGGGAACCTGCTTACCGTCAAGGTTAAATGTTCTTGTTAAGGCTCCGCCTCCACTCTTTGCAACACTACTGCATTATCAAATATTAAACAGCCTCTATATGCTCGGCCTTTAATGCCAACTCAGCTACAGTTTCGCCTTTGTCTCCGCAAAACTCCACTTCATACGCCTGCTCAGGCTCGTTGAAGACCGCAACAATGACGCCGCGCATGCCTTTCTCAAGGCGCTCTTCAGGCAAATCAACTTTTAATACTACAACGTCATTTATATCCATGCATCATACCTCTACTTAACAAATAGTGTGGTCATCTCGGGCGTGTTTGATCCTGTTTTATAAATCCAACCGGTGCGAACAGTTCCGCTACCTGCGGGACCGGTAACAGGAATATCTACTGTAAATCTAGAACCGTATTGATCGACCTTACCTGCTACAGCAGGATTATTCTTAACTCCACTCTGAAGCTGCTTAAGTAAATCATCTGCGTTAGATTTATTAAACCCTAGTGCAGACTCGAAAACCTTAGCTTTATTGCCACCAACAGGGTGATTGGGGTTAAGTGCATATTCTGTAAGTTTACGAGGATCAATCTTAGCTTTGTTTGCCCCACTCAATACTCCCTTTGCAACATCATCAATAGCACTTACACCTACAGAAGATGCGCCTTTGAGTCCATTATACCCCCATTTTGCCAAATCATATATACTCTTTAACCCTCCTCCCACTGCTCCGAGCGCAACTTTAGCCGCTTGATTAAAACCGCTTCCATTTGATAGGTTAATCATTGTATCTGATTCTGGAAACGGCAAGTTAAAATCATTAGGATCAAAACCCGCATTGTCATAGTAAGAGGGCTGGAATAAATCTAACGTTGTTGAACCTGCATCAACACCGGATATAATATTTTTAAGCGATGTTCCAAAGGGGTCAATATTATTTACCGGGTTATTCGCTACATACGCATAACGATTAACGCCATCTATAAAACCTAACGGGTCTCTTGAGTTAAACCGCCCTGTTTTGGGATTATACACTCTTGCCCTGTAGTGCATTAAACCATTGGGATCATGCTCCCTACCCGTAAAGCCATACTGTTTAATCGCCTGCCCACTAATTTGGTTAACGTTACCAAAGGCATCGTACTGTTGCGTACCGGTAACTGTCCCGCTAAATAAATCAGTTTGTATAACGGCACTATTTCTATAATCCTGATGATAAACACTTTGTGTATTAAAATCGGCTGAATAACGTATTAACGGTTCGTCAATTCCTCCACCATTAATAAAGATAGATTCCAGTACGTTTGTGACAAGACCATTGTTGGTAAATACAATATCTTCACCCACATAGGAATAGATATTACCGAAGTCATCTGAGTTTAAGGTTGGACTCCATGAGCTTCCACTCCAATTAACTTGATACGTTGATGTTCGCTTAAATCGCCGTCCAGCATGATCATACGTCATTTGCTCATTGTATTGACGCAAACTACTGTTTGCCTGCCCTGATAAAAAGAACGAGGAATTCAGATAGTTACTTCCATCCGCTGTAAAGGTTTGGCGCAAAGCAGGTAAACCATCATTATAATGAACAGTTAGAGCATAATCCCTTAAATCACATTGAGTCGCAATTGTATTACTGCTTGTGACACTTGCGGCTGAACTGCCCACACAACTTCTTAACGCTTCACCATCTGGTGTATATTGGTAATGCGCTTTGGCGGTACCCGAGGCATTATTCGCGCGTATCGTTGTTAGTTGATGCGCGTCATCATATTGATAATAATCAACAACACCATCAAAATGATTGTGCGTAATACGATTACCAAACGCATCATAAGCCCATGTTTGTGATTGACTACCCAATGTCTCACCCGTTAAACGCGAGAGATTGTCGTACGTGTAACTGTATTGTGTGTTAGCGCCATTAAGGTTTTCATCAATCGAATCAACACGCCCCAAGTTGTCATAAGTGAGGACTTGTTCAAACAAGGTATTATTTGTCGCATTCTCAATTAAAATACTGGCAATGCGATTATCATTGTAATGTGTATAACGCTGCTTGATTCCGCCAGGCAGATGCTTTTCCGTTAACCGACCGCCATCATCATAGACATAATTAATACTATCAGTATCGAATGTGGTAATCGTTTGCAGTCGACCCGTATTATCATATCGGTAGTCAACGTCCTGGTAGAGCGCACCCGCGCCATTTTTCACCACTAAAGATGTTAAACGTCCACCGGGGCTATAACGCATTGCTTTGGTCGCACCGCCGGAGCTAGTGATTTTAGTGAGACGTTGAGCCTCATCATATTCATAATACTCATTATTTGAAACGCCATTATGGCCACCTACCGCGTGAATCAACTGGCCTAAAGGATTTCTTCTGTACTGAAGTTCATCTTTTTGTCGTAACAAACCGCCATAGTAAAAGCTTCTCACTATCGGCGTTTGAACATAACTATCAGTACCTTGCAGTGTCAGAATTTCTTGATAAACATATTCTTTTACAGGGTCTCCATATTGGTTATATTCAAACGTCCTTTCATTGTTGAGTGGATCAGTGATAACTAACGGGCGACTCCAATAATCATACACTGTTGTTTCCTGAACAGTTGTACTGTCATTAGCAACCAACGCCAGCGAATCGGTACTGCCGGCTTTGACTTCAGTAACATTCCCCAACAAATCGTAGGTATAGGTTGTTACAGGGCGGCGTACTTGACCGAGCAATGCATCGGTATAACTTTGCTCAACAATCCTAACGGGCCTGTTAAGTGCATCATACGTTACTTCAATTGCATTGCCTGCATTATCAACGATGAGAGTTACATTGCCGTTGTTATCGTAATCAAAAGTAGTACATCGAGGTGTTGCGCCCTCCAACGCTGGCGGCTCACATTGCTTTTCAAGACGACCATCTTCTATTGAACCATAATATTGGTACGTTGTAGAAAAACCATTAGGGTCTGTGCGTTTACGAGTTCGACCTATCGCATCAACATCACGTTTTGCTTCTCTACCTTCTTCATCAAATGCCGATAATACACGATTCCTTTTATCGTAAGTGAAACCAATCGAATAATTATCAGGATCCGTTATACTTTCAATATTACCCATCGCGTCATACGTATAAAAACTCGCATTACCGGCAGCATCTAACGTTGTTTTTACTCGGTCAACCTGGTCATATTGCCTAACCGATGAGTCATACAAGGTTAAATTTTGATAACCACCGATTGGAACCGGATTATCATCGATAGAACCATCAATGGTTCGATTAACATGAAAGTATTTTCCTACTTTAGTAACACTTAAACTATTTCCCGTTGGGTTATTATTTTCATCATACGTATAATCCCGAACATACCCCAGTGAATCACTCGCTCTAACGATTCTATCTAGCTCATCATAGCTGAATAGGGTACGCTCAAAACGCCCATTGATCCCTTGTTCCACTCTGCCTAGCTCATCATAGATAACATCCTGACTATCACATCCATAATCAGTTCTGTCTTTATCCCTAAACCCACATCTCATCTCTCTATCAGGATAAAGTTGATTAGGATCAAATATTCTCCTAACGACAAATCCTTGCTCTGTAGCTATATTTTCAACAAATTTTGTATTTTTTAAGTTACCCACTGAGTCGTAAATATTTTTAGTCCAGGAAAGTATTTGCCCATCGACCGGATTATACGTTTCTGGAGTTATTGATACGCCGATTCCACTTTTAAGAATAATCGTGTCGGTCAGGTTGCCATTTGAATCATATTGACGTAACTGATAATTGCCATTCGCATCCTTGATTTTTCCCGGTTGCTCAAAGTCCGTAAAATGACTATAAGTGATTGTACTGCCCGAAGGATTTGTCTGACTTATTACTGTTCCTTCATTGTTATAGCTGTATTCCGTTCTTAACCCTACTTCATCAACCATTGCCGTTCTTAGATAAGGATCGTCAGGGTCATTGTATTCATACGTTGAAATACTCCCCTCTTCATTGATCATTTCGACCGTATTACCAAGCTCATCAAAAAAGTATTGCACTTTATTGCCGCGTGAATCCGTCACAATGGTTTCACGCCTGAAGTCATTGTATTCAAATATGAAGGTTTCGTTAGCATCATTGGTATGACGGAAAACCCTGCCATCGATATAGTATTCAAAGCGGATGCCATTGCCTTTTGGATGCGTTATCGACTTGATTGAATGTGCAATCGTTTCTGCATCGTTATCGGTAAAATACTCATAAATAACGGGGGGTTGATCGCCAGCTACAGCCAATGGGTTTTTAAATTGAACCAGATCACCATTTCCATCATAAACATATTCAATACGTCTTCCTGACCAATCCTCTATGGCTGTAATACGGTCATTATTGTCATGACTAAATTGGATAAAGCGAGCTAATGGCGAATTATCCGTTACTTTATCTAAATTCCCATTGACATAACTGAGTGTCAGGCTATTACCGTTTCTGGACTCTATTCGTTTTAAAACAAATTTGTCACCAACATCGGATACGTATTGATCACCGGGATTTTCAGGCTCAAAATAATACGCCAAGCCATTTTTCTCTGTAATTTTAAATTCAATAGCCGATAATCGTTCAACCGTATAATATTGCCCCTGTGGCGCCGTGAATGTTGAGCCAGTTGTCGTTCCATTGGCATTAGCACCTGTCACTGTAATCTGGCTTTCTGCGCCCGTACCATTAACCCAGATTACCGAAGAAACGGTACCATCTTCATCACTGCTATCTTGTGCATCGGGGTTATCATCAGAAAAGACTAATGCATGATTGAAACTGTGCGTCCAACCGACACCTAATGGCCCCTCTAACTTGGAGCGACTGTTGTAAGAGCGTTGAAATACAAAAGGGAGATCACGAAAAGGAATGGTTAGATCATCGTTCGTTTCAAAATAGTTACCATTTACAGTATTGACCGGATCACCGGCAAAGGTACTCGCAAACGAATTACCGTATCCAACCCCCGCGCCAATTTGTAATATCGCATCATCTGGAACAATAGGCCCTGTAAAGTCAATGGGATCAAGGAAAGAGCTTGTACTTCCTCCGTTATAACCCCAGTCATAAGTAGGATTATACGTAGTCATCGAGATGCGATCAGCAACGGTAAAACCACCGTCGTAAGAACCCGAGATAGCAAAGGAAGCCGTACTTGGCTTTGATGCTGTGTACACGGTTCCAAGCCAAGTGCCGTATAATATGCGACGATCCGGTATCTTAACGGTAAAACCTTCGTTCAATAAGTCAATTAAAAATTGTCTGAATCCAGCTGGATACGCTTGTTCACCAGTAAATCCGTTTTCTGCCAATCGTAACTTGGCCAATTCAGTACCTTGATTAGCGCTTGTAATGGTATAAACACCATAGCCCTGTTCATTGGCATATTGAATACCACTTGCGGTTGATACTGCATCCATCCTCGCGCCTTTGCGCCAAAGCTCCGATTCATAGGCAGACCCCGTGTATCCGATGGCAAGGAATTCATTGTCAGTATCACCAATTGAGCGACTCACACCACCAGGTACATCAACATAAAAACCTGTTTCAACAACACCCAGTGGAAGATCCAACACTTTTTCGACATAACTTTGACTCCCTGTTAACCCTAGATGAAGACCAGACTCCGCCCTAAAATCCATAGCTTTTGCGAGAACTTTGGGCGCATTACTTAAATTAGTCATATAACTTAACGACATGTAATGCAGGAAATTTCCTAACGTTTGATGTATATCTGAGCCGGGGTTGGTTACATTATTAACGGCATTGATTGTTTTATTGGCTATGTCCGTCAGTGTTTTATTGGTTCCCTGGTGTCCCCAAAACTGTAGACTGTGATAATTAGCCCCAAATAATCCATCAAAACACGAATCATTGACTAACTGTGTCTCTGTAACCACCGGACAATTCTCTCTATTCGTTTGATTATCTATTGCTTCATCAAGGGTCACTCTAATGTTCAACTTATTGTTTCTTGAGGTACTTGAGGTTATCACTGTACCCGTATCAACTACCACACCATCAATTAAAAATTGCGGTACTAAACTAACATCCGGCAATGTACCCCCATTAATACGCCAATGACTCATTGTATTCTCTGCTGATGCAGTAGCGCCTTTGTAATGGAAGGTGACAGGCTTGAGTAAAATACTACTTGTAGGTACAGTAAAACTTGCTCCTGTTGAACCACCCGCAGACGTTATCGCTTCGGCGGTAAAATAATACCGATGGCTATCTGGCAGTATAGAAGTGGTAGACGAACCACTGTTTGTCCAATTGGTAAACTGGGCGATGGCGATGGGAATATCATTGGGCAAAATATCGAAATTGACATTGACTTTCGTTGATTGATAGCCCACATCTTTAACGGTTAGATTCGGATCAGCAATCAAGTCGTTGACGTTTTCTGCAACGTATTCTTCCGGTGTTTTCTTTTTATAACCCGATAAATAATCATCGATATCAAAGTCATAGCTCGGTGCCGTGACATTTGTAAATTGACGGTTTTCAAAACTGACATCCAAAGGTATCCAACGGTGCCCCACTTGATCAAAACCACTACCGTTATAATGGGAATACGGTACACAGGCTTCTACCCACACATGCGAGAATTGTAAATAACCCTCGCCACCCCAACCAACATCCGGGTTTTCACCAGAACCCAGTAACTGCGCAGCATCCTCTGCTGACTCAACCTGTAACCATTTCAAAATGCGGTGATTGGGGTCATCTAAAGTACGAGTGAATACTATGCCTCGTACGTAACGCGCCGGGATACCTGAATCACGAAGTAGCGCTATCGTAAGAGAAGCTTGATCTGTGGAGCCACCTGATCCCGTTTTTAACGTTCCGACGGCACCCTTTAAAGCGCCGTAAGTAGGCTGATAGTGAATTTCGTTAGATACATAATTAAATATATTTCTAACATCATAGCCGAGTGCTTTTGCTTTATCCTGAATCTCTTGAGAAATGATGATTTCCTGATTATCAGCCTCAAGGTCTGCCTGTGCATAGTTACAGTTTTGTGCATCTGGCAATGTCGCCTGTGAACTGGCAATAAGTACGCCATCCTTTGAAAACGCTAGTGGCTCATGTCCGTTCATTGCTAACGATGTTCTTGCAAACACCTTTTTATTGTGTTCTGCATAACCTGGCAGATTATAATGATGATTGATTTCGGGTGGCTTATCTAAAAACTTTCCTTTTTTCTGACTTTTTATGATAGTTGGCGAATAACCGCCTCGATTGATCGGGGGTTTTAATCCATCCACTACTTTTTTTAATTCGATAAAGGCATCATAGGATTGCGTCCCTTTGTCATTGATTAGGTTACTAATCATTTCAGCCAGGTTTGCAATGGCTTGATCTTTTGCTTTTATTTTATCCTCTGAAAGATGAAGCTTTATATCTTTGTTATAACGCCTTAATTTTTCACCCGTTAACTCTTTATTTAAAAGATCATTTAGATTTAATAGTCTTGTTAGGTTTGTCTGCAAGAACATTTTCTTGGCTTCCAGCGAAAAATCATCATTCATCGACTTTGCAATTGAATGAATTTCCTCCTGAATGAGCCTTAATGTATCATCACGTTTTGCAGGGTGTTCAATTTGGCTATCTTTAATGGCATTAAGCACATGATCAGGCAGTGGCGTGGCCGCTTTTAAGATACCTGGATAGCCTGCACTTAAAGAAAATAAAACCGTTACTAGCAATAAACTCACGTATGATTTAACATTTTTCTTGAGCTGAGTAAAAATCGTCATAATGAATAGACCCAATAGCATAAGGAATGGAAGTGGCATTGTTGGAATCGTAATGCCTGGATCACCCGTAACAACCAGTTTGGCATTGCGCGACTCTTCAACGTCATCTGAATAAATCACCGTATAGAAAAAATTAAATGCGCCTCTGATGTAGGGTAAACCGCTAATAAGGCCGCTTGTTTCATCAACCGATACACCTTCCGGTAAGCCTGAGCTAACCTCAAACCTGTCAATCGCTACCGCGCGAGAACCTTCCAGATAATCGTTGATAGACACTAACGTTCTACCCATGTTGTCTATTGTTTCTGACGTATGATAGCCAGCAATACTGTCACCTATCTGGCCATCAATCAAGGTTGCTGCATCGGGGTATTGTGGATTGGTGCCTGTTATCAGTTCGACATTATCCGGTATACCATCGGTATCTGAATCTAACAATACTGTTTGTGTAATTGCTTCCAGCACAAAAGCCGTCGTTAACGGATCATTCACAAAACTACCGTTTAGCGGGTCTTGCTTTGACACCAGAAAATCTTCAGCATCACTGACAACTGCCTGCACTGCGGATGAATTTGCCGTTGTGTTACCGGCACTCTGCGCGGCCTTGATCGCTGATAGTACCAGCGCGGTTTCATAGATTTCGCCATTGGATGCGGTTGATTCTTCATTAAAACCACCATCATTTTTTTTATTAGCGCTTGCAATGATCCAGTTAATCCCTTCTGTGATATCCGTTTGCGAACCTATACCTTGCTGGCGTAATCGACTTAATGCTCGAGTAGCAAATGCGGTCGGTATCAATTCCGAATTTAATGATATTCCCGCCGCTACGATGCCAGGATAGGGCCATCCGTTATCGGTATTTTGGTAAAGCTGCACCAATACCGCTTGTGTATACAGTGCATCGGCATTCGATTGATCCGACAAAAACCACGCATCGATGGCCAGTGATGTCACTTGAATATTCGGTTGATAGCCTGGGTATGTCCCCCATACCGCAGAGTTATTTATTTCGTGCAGTGTGGAATTCTTATGATCACTTAATTCTGATAGCTTTTCTTCTACATCATAACCAAACAGCCCTAACGTACCGGCTTGCTCCGCAAGATGCACCGTGTTGTTAGCATGGGTATTGGCCAACCACCCTAAACCTACTTCAATGGAAATCCCTTTCGATATACCTGCATTGTGAAAGGCTTTCAATACAGTCGCTGTTGCCGATATTTTAGAGTACCCCGATGGCCAATAACCATTAGCGTTTTGCGAAGTAAATAAATAGGCCAACCCATTTTCTCGAAGATTATCTATTTCAGTTTGTGTTGCTGATATAGCAGTGTTAACCGTTAAGATTGAAGTTATTACTGCAAAAACAATAGATTTGATTTTCATCGTTCTATTTCCTATAACGTAGGATAATTAATATAAAAAATTGAAGTAAATGTTTAGCCAGCACGTTAAAACTCTAATGAGCCCGTTTCTAATAATTGCTCTGGTGAAAATATTGTGTAATTACTTATATTGTTAGATTCAAAACTCGCTCTTGAAATCATAAGGTCATCAGGACTTAGTTGAATCCATTTCTTTTTTCCTGACCATAGCTTTGCTTTTACTGCTTTCTTCGTTATATCTTCACCGAGCAATTCTGCTCCCTTTTCAAGTCGCCACTGCAAATAATCAATAAGCACTATCTTCTCTTCACCCTCTTCATTTTTGACAGGCATATAGAGCTGTAAAGCATAAGCAGCCTGTTTTAATGGCAGTGAGATATGCCCACCTAGAGAAACTAAAGCAACTTGACCTTGATGGCTAATCATTGGTGTCAGATTAATTTGTAAAGATGAATGGGCCTCAATGACTTCATCATTGAAACCTGACTCATCGGTACATAAAGTCTTTTGTAGATGGGTATCACTGCATATTTGAAGGCCCTCTAACGACTTTTTCTTATTTGATCTATTGGTTATTTCAACCCAACCGTTCACAAAATTAATACGTTTAATCTTTAATGCACCCGCCCTTTCCGATGCACTAACCCACGCAGTCCCTGTTAACAAAATAAATAGTGTTAACAAAGAAACCGTGGTTTTATAAAAATAAACTTTCATTTTTTACTCCTTTATTTAGCGTTATTTTTTTAGAATAACCGAATCATTGTCTAACGCTAAAAGCAATTAAAGAAAATAACACTAGCGAAAAGTGTCATAGGGATTGTCGGGATTTCAAAACTACTCACCGCATGAAATGAAGCCAGACTCAGCACGCCCTCTTCAATCCCGTACAAACGCTTGATTGCAACCGTTTCTTCATCAGTAACTATCCAATCTGTCGATAGTTGCCACAATCCCGCAATAACTGCGTTATTGCTTTGTTGGTCTGCTGTATTGTTATGAATACCGTCAACACTCCATTGTATATGGTGTGCAAGACTTGCTGGATTGGTTAGAGAAAACGGAGGTTTAAAAAGTTGTAAGCTGTATGACGCTTTTGAGAATGGAGCGGCTAATGCACCGCCCAAATCAGAAATATTGATTTGATTAGGTTGATCTGATTGATTGTCCAATCTTATTAATTTAATTTCTCCAGGCGCTATGCTTATACCATTAAACCCAGACGAACCTGTACATTTGTTGATTTCATTGGCGTCACTTGAGCATAGCCTCCATCCATCTAACGATTGTACATTAGCCCCTACATTGATTATTTCTATCATTTTTCTCGAAAAATCGACTTTATGAAATTGAATATCTTTATAACCGGCTATTACCAATTGCGTTCCTAACAGCAATACCAAGGCTGATAATAACATTTGTAATTTCAAATTTTTCATAACCTACCTTTACCTTTCTACCCAATAAACTGATGAAAAAACGACCCGCTGAACCATTACACCAACACTCAAGCAATAAGCATTATCACCCGGAGATACAATACCTCAACTGGCCAAACCAATTAATACAGTCTATGCAAATGTCTTACTTGAAAATCGTCAGGAAACAGCAATGGCAGATAGATAGAGAACGTCTAAATAACGTTAATGGGTAAGCATTTTTCCTATAATCCTAGTTATATCAATATATAACTCTTCTCTCATCGCGCGTTCAAACACATATAACATGTGTAATAAACTATAAATCATTGACATCCCAACAATCTGACAAACACATTATGTTTCTTATCACCCTTTTTTTTATGTATTTTTTGCTCATGCAAAAGGCCGCGCTAAATTACTTATAACGCAATATACATATTTTTTACCTCACCCGATCACGACAATAATATCGTAATAATTTATAACATAAATAATACAACAATAATTATGACAATATAGAGAAAGTTTTTAAAAAACTTAAGATAATGTTTTTACACCTTAGCTCTAGTTTTATTTCGTAATATCACTAAAACTTTTCGCGCACAGTCCTTTTCGCCAAAAGAATCAACGGTAAATCGCACCACATCACCTACTCGCAATACTTCGAATAATGTACACAATACATCACTGCCATGAAAAAAGATTTGCTGGCTTAGCTCTTCGCAGTAAATAAACCCAAAGTGTTTGGCTTCATGTAAAAATTTAATCACACCAAAATGCCCTAGCTTTTGTTTAATATCATCGCCCTGGATTTTCCCTTCGTTAATCAACGCTTCAATGTTGTCGTAGTAAGATTCTCCAGCAACGACTTTGGTAGTTTGTGGCGCTTCGATACCCAACTTAACTCTCCCTTCTTTGATGCCAAGCAAGATGATATTAACCTCATCACCAATATAAAATCCCTCGCCCAAGCGGCGTATAAAAGAAACCATACCATCACCCCACACGTTATTTACAATACACTTCATGCCTGCTTTATTCGTTATTGCCATACGTTTTCTTCTCAACACGTTGAGACATTCTGCTCCGCTTACTCTGTAAAACCAAAAAAACAAACAGTGTTATGATCGATATGACTACAATGGCTATAAATAGAAAAATCACGATTTTTATTGATAAACCAATACCAACACTCTCTCCCATTCACAACTCCTTGATTCAATAAAACCCTAGCGCCTGGCCTTTTTTCTTCGGGCATAAAAATTGGCGTTGTTCTCTACCTTTGGGTGTTTTATCTCAACAGTTATATTACCTGGCGTTATAACTATAATGCTAAGCTGGTAGTTTTTAATTATATCAACCTGCTTGATTTACACATGCTCCTGTTTGGTCTGAACCTCTGTTTCAGCAAACAGAATATAAAAGCTTCCACCATTTTTTACTTCTAAAACAGTCATTTAGCTTATCCTTTTGATGCCAGGTTTTTCTTGGGGGGCTTTTCTTTATTCACCGCATAGATCGCTTTGTTTCTATGCACATCCTTTACATAAATACTTTGCTCTTCACCTTTTGCGTTGCGAATAACGATACAACTATATTTTTCCAAAACCAGAACCTGTTCTTATTTATCCATTCTTCCTACTTTACCCATTAGCCGATCCCATTTTTTGTCTAACGAATCTAACGAAAAAATCCAGATGTTTAAAAACACTATTTCATACTGAAAAAATGCTGTCAATAGATTATTTATTATTCGATATATATTTTTTCATCTCGAAATCGCTAAACTTTTTTTTCGCTTTATATAAATATTTCTTACTATTCCCTCGTGTATCGCATTAGCGCAATACCACAAATACATGTCTTGCGAAATCGACAGGTTTATTTTTTATTCAATACGAGGAAAATACTATGTTATACAGTAAAGGTAATAAAGGTGAGTTAAAGGCAAAGATCATAGCTGCTGGTGCAGCCATTCCTAAAGATTCGGTTGTAACCGATGATTTATTAAAGTATGTAGACAGTGAAAAACGGTTTGGCATTCCTCATGATTTTATATCAACAAAGCTGGGTATTATAGAAAAACGTATTGCTGACGCTGCAACAAAACCTTCAGACTTAGCCATAGAAGCATCTATCAATGCACTAAAACAAAGTAGTACCGATCCTAAAGATATAGATGTCATTATATTTTGTGGTGTTCATCGAGATTGGATAGAGCCCTCAACCGCACATAGAGTACAACATGTTTTAGGTGCAAAAAATGCTTATTGTTTTGATATTAGTAACGCCTGCCACGGTATGATGAACGGCCTCGATTACGCTAATCAGAAAATCAGGAATGGCGAAATAGAAACCGCTTTGATCTGCACTGGGGAAAAGCTATCTGAAGTTAATCCAGCTCTCTACGAAAAACTCAAAAACCCTGCTATTAGTATGGAAGAATTTAAACTAACAATCGGGGCTTTGACAGTAGGAGATGCAGGTGGCGCATTGATCATTCAAGGCTTATCAAAAAAAACAGGCATAACACACATGCAGTTTTATTCCGCTGGGGAATATACTGATTTATGTTCTTTGAATATAACGAATAAAGGTTATGAATTTAAAATGGATATGTCAGGTATTTGTCGTGAGGTTATCGACTACGTAAAAATTAAGTTACGCTATGGGTACAAACTCTCAGGATGGTCTGCAAATGATATTGACCACTTTATTTGTCATCAAGTTGGAAAGTTACCTCATGCACTTTCATGTCGAGCAAACGGCATAGATATTAACAAATCTGCTTGTACCTATCCGTTTTTAGGAAACATCACTACAGCAACAATACCTGTAGCAATGTCATTGACGCATTTTAAAAGTGGGGATAAAATGTTAATACAGTCTTCAGGATCAGGGATATGTATAGGAAGCACAGGATTGCTATGCTCATATGACAATAACATTAATACTTTACATTCTACCCTCAATTCTCGCGCTTCTTTTAAAGCTGTTAATTGTGCTTAATGTTAATTTTGATCGATTAATTAAAAACAAATTGATAATCACGTTCTTTGTTTCTTTGTTTTTAGTTAACACCTTGGAGCTTGCAGGGTTTTTGGTTTTAAACGCAGGCTCCGAACTCTCTTTAGTTGCACTAAAATTATATTATATTTTTTTAGGTTATGTTACTGGCTCTTTCCTTTTAATCAGTGCATCCATGTCAATATTGCCCGAAAGAGTATTTAGAATACTTACCACTTTTGTTATGTCTTCATACATTATTCTGGTTTATTTTGTGTTCTGCACACCCTACCTTATTATTGATACAATAAAAATGGGATACACAATCACGCGAGTTCCTGGCGAGTGTTATCACTTAATCACTGTGTTTGGATTCTCTACTCTAATTGGTGCTGTATTTTTTTTGATTAAGGGAACAAAAAATAAAAATACTCTTGAAGCCAGTCGTTGTAATTTTATGTTAATCGCTACGACTCCGTTCTTTCTTACAATTATTGTTACTACTTTAGTCATGTTGTTATCTGAAAAAATAAATCTTGCTGGATTTGTATCATTAGCAACAACCTTTATGCTACTTGCACTTATTTTTATTGAATCAAAATATCATTTATTTAGAGTCAATTCGCGTTTACCTTGGACAAAAGAATATAAAATTAACCGTAAACTAACAAAAATAGTTAATATACATTCATTAACTTATAACAACAGAGTTAATTTAGTAGAAATCGTTACTGAAATGGAAAAAGCCTATATGGATTTGGCTCTATATCACTCAAAAGGAGTCCAAGCAGATGCGTCTAAATTATTAACACTTACACAAAGCACTTTTAGTCGGAAAAAATTAAAATATTTTAAAGCTGAAGAAAGTTAACAGCAAAACGCCATACTAAACAATACAACTATTCTTTTACCAATACTTATTTCGTTACCTACTTTATAATTAAACTTTTATTATCAAAGTTAACACCCTGAAAATGTCCATTCATACTGAAAAAAATAACAACTAACACGATGACTACTAATATGATGTTAAAAATATAAGGCTTCATACGCTTTCTTCTTTTTTTCTCTTTGCTTCAAGGGAATATTAATTTTTAAACCTAAACAACTTTTATATTCATACTGCCATTGAGTCTTTATTTTTTTATTGTAATGGCCGGATTGAATTCAAATAGCCTTTAGGCTATTTGAACCCTACGGGCTTCGCTTCGCTCGTTGCTGATTGCTTCGCAATCGGTGAACCGTGTCTTAGAACAAACCTTCATTCTAACGATTAATAAAAAAACCCTACTCTAACAAGCAGGGCTTTTCTATTAATTGGTCGGGATGGCCGGATTTGAACCGACGACCACCACACCCCCAGTGTGGTGCGCTACCAGACTGCGCTACATCCCGATACTTTCTCTGCGTATAAAAACAGAATAGGCTGTATTCAATTAAAATACAGCCTTTCTAACTAATAAACTAAGGGTTTTTACGAACTGAGTACGTTATAAACTTCTTCTAACTCACCAATCATCTGACGAAGTAGTTGTTGAGACTGAGTGCCATCATCTTTAGCTTTTTCACCATTCATTTGAAGGCGGGCACCACTGATGGTATAGCCTTGATCGTATAATAAGCTACGGATCTGGCGAATCATAATAACGTCTTGACGTTGATAGTAACGCCTATTACCACGACGTTTTACAGGTTTTAGTTGGGGGAATTCTTGCTCCCAATAACGTAATACATGGGGCTTTACAGCGCAAAGTTCGCTGACTTCACCGATAGTGAAATAGCGTTTTCCTGGGATTACGGGGAGTTCTTCGTTATTGCTGGGTTCCAACATAAGTTTCTACTTGCTGCTTTAGTTTCTGTCCGGGTTTGAATGTTACCACGCGACGAGCCGAAATGGGTATCTCTTCTCCGGTTTTTGGGTTTCTTCCCGGTCTTTGTTTTTTATCACGTAAATCAAAATTACCAAAGCCGGATAATTTAACCGATTCGTTTGACTCAAGCGCCAGACGAATCTCTTCAAAAAAGAGTTCTACGACTTCTTTAGCTTCACGTTTGTTTAAACCAAGTTCGTTAAATAAACGTTCCGCCATTTCTGCTTTTGTTAAAGCCATTATCCCACCCCGTTTGCTATCCTTCAATATTGAAATTTCAGTTGATTTTAGGGCAACAACATTATAGCGTTTTAAAGCGAAACTTAACTTTTATAGCTAACGACTTACTAATCTAACGCAATGTCGCCCCGTATTTTTCCTTCATGGAATCAACCACTCTATCAACAATGGCAGTGACTTCATCGTCATTAAGTGTACGTTCAGGATGCTGCCAAGTAAGGCCAATGCCTATACTTTGCTGCCCTTCTACCACACCCTCACCACTGTATCGGTCAAACACAACCAAACTAACAAGGTCTTCACCTGAGGCCTGTTTTGCAGTATGACAAACATCGCCTACAGAGATATTCTTGTCAAGCATTATCGCCAAGTCTCTCCTTACTTCAGGAAACTTCGATAATCCTTTGAATTTTGGCACTTTTTTCTGAGAAATCAAGTTAAGATCAAAGTCAAAAACCCAAATCGGGGAATCTAACCCTAATGTTTTTTGCAATTTGGGATGAAGAACGCCTAAACAGCCGACATTTTCACCACCAATACTTACTATTGCACTTTGCCCTGGGTGAAGCTGATGAAGGAAGTCTTCATGGTTTACTGCTCTAAATTCGACCTCTTTTTGTCCAACCAAACTCAATAATGATTCAACATCCGCTTTTAAATCGTAAAAATCAAACACATCAGGCTGACTATTTCTTGCTGTAACTGATTCAGTTTTGGACAGCCACGACTCTGTCAGGCGCTCTCCGGTAATTAAAGCGGCTATTCGATTGATCTGCTTTAATGGATTTTCCTGATCATTTTCATTTGGCAAAAACACCATACCTGTTTCAAATAAACGAAAACGCTTTTGTTGGCGACTCAGATTATATTTTGCAGTAGAAATTAAACCTGGCAATAAACTGGTACGCATAACCGACATGTCACTTGATATCGGATTTTGTAAGGTAACAACCGGGAGTTCCTCAAAGAACTGCTTTTGAATCTCGGGATCTATAAAGCTGTAATTTATTGTTTCACGATACCCCAAACCTACCATATGTTGCTTGATAACACTGGGGGAAAGAGATTGCTCAGGTGTCAATAAAAACTCCATCGCAGAAACTGGAGGCTCAACTGGCAAATTATCGTAACCATAAATACGTGCAAGCTCTTCGAGCAAATCGGCCTCAACATTAATATCAAAACGATGTGATGGTGCTTGCAAGTGCCAGCCATCTTCAAATGGTACAGGACGAAATTCCAGGCGCGAAAAAATTTCTTCTACTTTGTTAGGCTCTAGCTCAAAACCCAGTATATGTTTTATATTGGCCGACTGTAGAACCACCGTACTATCTTTTTCTACTGTTTTATCAACAACAGTCACTGGCCCGGCATCGCCTCCGGCTATTTCGATTAACAACGCTGTAGCACGTTCAATTGCTCTCTCTTGAGCCTTTGCATCAACTCCACGCTCAAAACGATGTGAAGAATCTGTATGCATTCCTAACGCTCTTGCTTTTCCGGCATGCAACGATGGTTCAAAGTAGGCAGACTCAAAGAATATATGCCTGGTAGCACTTGAAACTGCTGAAGTTGCCCCACCCATAACACCTGCCACTGCTAACACTTCATTAGAAAAACCATCCGCTATAACCAGCATGGATTCATCAAGCTTCACTTCTGAATCATCGAGTAATATTGCATTTTCCTCTGCTACAGCTCTTCTTACATTAATAGCGCCGAGTTTGTCGAGGTCAAATGCATGCATGGGTTGCCCCAATTCAAGCATGACATAGTTAGTGATATCCACAACACAATCAATACAACGCAAGCCTGCTCTTCGTAAGCGTTCTCGCATCCACAATGGTGTCTCTGCAGCGAGATTAACATTACGCACAACTCTACCCGCATAACGAGGGCAATAATCACTGGCGCTCAGTTCAATTTGTACTGTGTCTGATATAGATTCAGCGACCGGTTCCATTTTTGGCCATTTTAATTCTGTACGACTCAATACACCGACTTCTCTGGCAATACCTAACAAAGAGAGGCAATCACCTCTATTTGGTGTTAGGTCAACCTCTATAACAGGGTCTTCCAGTTGCAAGTATTCTCTAAAATCATTACCGACCGGTGCATCTTCTGGCAATTCAAGCAATCCATCTACAATATCTTCCAGTCCTAACTCGGAAGCTCCACATAACATTCCCAAAGATTCTACACCTCGAAGCTTGGCTTTTTTTATCACAAAAGCTTCTTCGTCTTCATTCTTGGAGGGCAACTCCGCACCTACTTTGGCAAAGGGAATTTTCAATCCTTGAGTAGCATTGGACGCACCACACACAACCTGATAGTTACTCATACCATCAGTCACCATACAAACTCTCAGCTTTTCGGCATCCGGATGTGGATCGACTGTTTCAATTTGTCCAACTACAACGCCACTAAAATGCGGTGCCGCAGGCTCAACAGCATCCACTTCCAGGCCAGCCATTGTTAAGGTATGAACTAACTGGCTAGTACTCAATGAAGGGTTAACCCACTCGCGTAACCATGCTTCACTTACTTTCATTGTTTCGTCTTTTCCTGAAAAAAATTTCTAGATAAATCTCTCTATGGTCGCATTAACTTTTAAGTAAACTGACTTAAAAAACGTATATCGTTTTCAAAAAAGAGTCGTAAATCATTAACGCCATAACGCAACATCGCCATTCGCTCCACACCTAAACCAAATGCAAAACCGGAATATATTTCTGTATCAATATCTACATGAGAAAATACGTTAGGGTGGACCATACCGCACCCCATCACCTCTAACCATCCAGTCTTTTTGCATACACGACAACCTTCGCCATTGCATATAACACATTCGATATCTACTTCAGCTGATGGCTCAGTGAACGGAAAATAGGAAGGCCTGAAACGTACAGCCAGGTGCTCCTGCTCAAAAAACATCTGTAGAAAAGACTGAATAACTCCTTTTAAATGCGCGAAGGTCACATTTTTATCGACGACTAAACCTTCTACCTGATGAAACATCGGCGTATGGGTTAAATCAGAATCACATCGATATACCCTGCCAGGACAGATTATTCTAATCGGTGGTTCCTGATTTTCCATCACTCTTACCTGCACTGGTGAAGTATGTGTTCGCAGCACATATTTTTTATCACCATGATCCCGATTAAACATTTCAGATATATAAAAGGTATCATGCATCGCTCGCGCTGGATGGTGTGCAGGAATATTTAATGCTTCAAAATTATGGTAGTCGTCTTCTATCTCCGGGCCTTCTGCGACTTCGTATCCTACCTGTGTAAAATAATTTTGAATTCGTTGTATCGTTAAAGTCACAGGATGCAAACTGCCAGTTTCTGTCCCACGCCCTGGTAAAGTCACATCAATTTTTTCACTTGCCAATCTCTCAGCAAGTGCCAAATCTTCTAATTGATTTCGCTTTGCTTCAATAGCTGTTAAAACCTGGTCTTTAACACGATTGATCTCGGCACCTGCTGAAGAACGCTCTTCGGGCGCCATTTTCCCCAGTGTCTTCAATAGTGCCGTAATAGATCCCTTTTTCCCCAGGTACTCGACTCTAACATCATCGAGCTGTTGCACAGCACTAACTGTTTCAATGCTTGCCAGTGCTTGACTACCAAGTGACGAAAGTTCATTAATGTTGGTATCTGTCATGATTCCACTCAATCAATAAGGTTATAAAACTTTTACTCCAACACCACCATTTTTCCAATACTTTCTGCTATAAGAAAGAAAAAGGGGAAAGACGTTCGGCCTTTCCCCTATAGAATGTGTGTGGATCGTTGAATGCATGTGTTTCCTGACGTTAACCCGGAAACAGCTTTGGAGCTTAAGCTAATGCGGCCTTTGCTGCTTCAACGACCTTGGTAAATGCTACTTTATCGTGCACTGCAATATCAGCTAGAACACGACGGTCCAATAAAATGCCTGCTTTTTTCAAGCCTGCGATAAAACGGCTATAACTTAAACCGTTAGCACGAGCAGCAGCATTAACGCGAGTAATCCACAAAGCGCGGAATTGACGCTTGCGCTGACGACGATCTCGGTAGGCATACTGACCAGCTTTAGTTACAGCCTGCTTTGCTACACGAAAAACACGCGAACGTGCTCCATAGTAACCTTTAGCCTGCTTCATAATTTTTTTATGGCGACGGCGTGCTATAACGCCACGTTTTACTCTTGCCATGATTTAACTCCTGAACTCTTATTGCAGCCGAGTATAAACACTCAAGCCACATTTAAATATGGATAACAATAGATTAATTCGATACAAATGCCGAGAGACACCACATTAATGAGCGCGCATCATTTTGTCGATAAGTGGCTTATCGCTAGCATGAATTACCGATGTTCCACGTAACTGACGCTTGCGCTTCGTTGTCATCTTAGTCAGGATGTGGCTCTTGTATGCACTTTTTCGCTTATACCCGGCAGCTGTTTTTTTAAAGCGCTTGGCTGCTCCGCTATGTACTTTAATTTTAGACATTTTCTTTTCTCACTTGTCCTAAACCTGTAAAACAGGCATTAACCAGAATACGAGTCAAATAACTGCCTGACGACAGTTTTAGTTGAGACTCTACGTTTGCATCTAAACGGTTAACTTTATTCTAAAGTGCTATTGTCAAGAAAAGCCTTAAATTCATGACTTCTATTGCAACAAAAGCAATAAAGGCTATTCCTATCGAACAAACCTGTAGGTTAGTTAAATAGAAAGGCCAGATTTGTGTTGACGTCTAGCTTAAATAGAAGATCAGGCTTTGACCTTTTTCGGCGCAATAACCATCGACATTTGTCGACCTTCCATTTTCGGAAACTGTTCAACAGTTCCAAATTCTTCCAAGTCTGCTTCGACACGCTTAAGTAGCTCCATCCCAAGTTCCTGATGCGCCATTTCACGACCACGAAAACGCAATGTCACTTTGGCTTTATCACCACCTTCTAAAAAGCGTTTCAAATTTCGAAGCTTGACCTGATAATCACCTTCTTCGGTGCCAGGTCTGAATTTCATTTCTTTAACCTGAATCTGTTTTTGTTTCTTTTTGGAAGCTGCTTTGCGCTTTTTCAATTCGAAAAGATGTTTGCCATAGTCCATGACTTTACAAACAACCGGTTCACTGTCTCCAGCAATTTGAACTAAATCCAGAGAAACTGCCTGTGCATTGGCAAGAGCGTCCGCAATTGGCACCACACCTACCTGAGTGCCTTCTGCATCAATTAGACGCACTTCTTTCGCTTGGATATCTTCGTTTATCAGGGCTTTTTTACTCTCTTTACCCTTCACGCTTTCGAACCACCCGTTTTTCGCAAATTAATATCTACTCTCCAAAAAAATTAAAAACAAATCAAATAGTTAAATAATAAAACTAATCTTTTACTTCGGCCCTGCTACGTTGATCTATTGCCTTTTGCATTAAACCTGATAGGTTTTCTAAAGACATGCTGCCAAGCTCTTCACCCGACATCGTTCTTACCGCAACCGAACCACTTTCCATTTCTTTATCACCCACAACCAGAAGAAACGGCACTCTGTTTAAAGTGTGGGCGCGGATTTTAAAGCCGATCTTCTCATTTCTCAAGTCTAAATCTACCCTAAAACCGTGAGAACTCAAGTATTTAGCCACTTTTTCTGCATATTCACCCTGAGTATCGGTGATATTCATCACTACTGCCTGAATAGGAGCCAACCAAACCGGAAATTTGCCTTCATACTCTTCAATAAGAATGCCGATAAATCGCTCAAATGAGCCTAATATTGCTCTATGAAGCATCACTGGTACTTTACGACTGCCGTCCTCAGCAACATATTGGGCATCAAGTCGTTGTGGCATAGAAAAATCAACCTGAATTGTCCCGCACTGCCACACACGACCTATACAGTCTTTTAATGAGAATTCGATTTTAGGACCATAAAAGGCGCCCTCTCCAGGAAGTTCCTGCCAGTCCAAACCCTTGTTATCTAAAGCCATCGCAAGTGCTTTTTCTGATTTATCCCAAATTTCATCTGCTCCTACCCGTTGTTCAGGCCGAGTCGAAAGCTTAACTAAAATGTTAGTGAAACCAAAATCCTGATAAACGCTGTATAACAAATCAATAAAGGTTGAAACCTCTTCCTGAATAGTATCTTCTTCACAAAAAATATGCCCATCATCCTGTACAAAACCGCGTACACGCATTATGCCTGATAAAGTACCTGAAGCTTCGTTTCGATGGCAACTGCCAAACTCAGCCAAACGCAATGGCAAGTCTCGATAACTTTTTAAGCCCTGATTGAAGACTTGTATATGACAAGGACAATTCATTGGTTTAACTGCGTAATCCCGTGACTCGCTCTCAATAGTAAACATATTATCGGCGAACTTGTCCCAATGACCCGACTTTTCCCATAACGTGCGATCGACTACTTGCGGTGTTTTTATTTCCTGATAACCATTATCCCTTTGTACTTTGCGAATATACTGCTCTATCGCTTGATATATTGCCCAACCGTTTGGATGCCAAAACACCATTCCTGGTGCTTCTTCTTGCAGATGAAACAAATCTAACTTTTTACCTATTTTGCGATGGTCACGCTTTTCTGCCTCTTCTAAAAACTGTAAATGTTTTTTTAAGGCTTTTTTATCTGCAAATGCTACACCATAAATTCGTTGCAACTGCTGTTTATCATTGTCACCTCGCCAATAAGCCCCGGAAACACGCATTAACTTAAAATGCTGGCAGTGACGCATATTCGGTACATGCGGGCCACGACACATGTCTGTGTACTCTTCATGATGATAAAGGCCTGGTGTTGCGTCTTTGGGAATATCTTGATCCAGAATTTCGAGCTTGTAAGTTTCCCCTCTCCTAGAAAAAGTATCATAGGCTTCCTGCCAACTTACTGTTTTTTTTATAACTGCATACTCTTTTTTTACCAGCTCCAGCATGCGAAGCTCTAGTGCTTCTATATCTGCATCACTCAAGCTATGATCAAGATCAACATCATAATAAAAACCGTTTTCTATCGTAGGACCTATTGCCATTTTCGCATCTGGCCAAAGCTGTTTTATTGCATGGCCCACCAAATGTGCACAGCTATGACGAATAATCTCCAATCCATCTTCATCCTTCGCTGTAAAAAGTGTTAATGACGCATCCTCCGTAATCAAATCACTAGCATCTCGACGTTCGCCATTAACACGTCCACCCAGGGTGGCTTTTGCCAGGCCAGAACCGATTGACTCTGCTACCTGCATCACTGTTATTGATGATTCATATTTTTTTTCACTACCATCGGGCAATGTAATTACAACAGGATTTGACATATGCATACCTTTTTTCAGTGGTGACCCCTACCAAAGGCCACATGTTTATTTACTTCTGAATATGTTATCAAATAAAAACCCCGCAATTAGCGAGGTTTTTTAATAAACAATATCCGAAATACTATCAAAACAATATATGAACAACGTTACAAGCGTTACTTTGAATAAAAGATTATCCAGTTTTTTTCTATTAAAGACTAACTGTCACCCAATTAATCGTTACTTGGGACAGCCTCATCAATAATTGATTGTAACTCACCATTTTGTGCCATATCAGTCACAATATCACAACCACCAACCAGTTCACCGTTAACCCAAAGCTGCGGAAACGTTGGCCAATTGGCATATTTTGGAAGGTTAGCACGAATTTCAGGGTTAGATAGCACATCTACGTAAGCAAAACGCTTACCGCAAGTCATCAACACTTCTACTGTGCGTGCCGAGAATCCACATTGTGGTGCATCTGGTGAACCTTTCATATACAAAATGACTGGATTGTTCTCAACCTGATCTTTAATGGTTACCATGATATCCGTTTGAGTTTCCATGCGTGTTTCCCCTACCTAAAACATTCAACTGATTCAATAAACAATAAAATTTGCTGCAGTTTAACGTGAGTATTTAATACAACAAAGCTCATAGCGCTATTCTAGCCTGCAACTCATGATTTTTGACCCTAATTTGTACCTCGATCCAACATTTGCACAGAGAAACATTCTACGCTAGCATTTTGTATCAGGGCGGCCTGAGGCCGCCTTTTTTTATTTGGATAGAATGAAGATATCGCCATGTCTGAAGACAAACATTTAATGACAACTTATAACAGACTCCCCGTCCAATTCGTACGTGGCGAAGGTAACTGGCTTATCGATAACAATGGTAACCGCTATTTTGATGCCTTATGTGGAATCAGTGTAACAAGCCTGGGCCATAATCACCCTACTTTTGTTAATGCTGTTCAGGATCAGGTTGCCACCCTCACCCATACCTCTAACCTTTTTGAAATAGGCCTTCAGGAAGAACTTGCAAAAACACTCTGTCATGCAAGTGGAATGGATAAAGCTTTCTTTTGTAACTCGGGCACTGAAGCAAACGAGGCAGCAATAAAGCTAGCCAGATTGCACTATAACAATACTGTCCAGGACTCGGCACCACCGGCAATTATCACTTTTGAAGGTGGTTTTCATGGCAGAACACTTGGTGCTATTGCTGCAACTGCTAACAGAAAAATAAAAGCTGGTTTTGAACCACAGCTCGAGCAGTTTATTCATCTTCCTCTTAACGATGAAACTGCACTCCAAAAAACGTTTAAAGAATATAAAAATATAGCAGCAGTACTTATTGAACCAGTCCAAGGCGAAGGCGGTATCAATATTGCGTCTCCAGAATTCCTGACGTGTATTCAGCAGCTTTGCCAAGCACATAATGCACTGTTTATGCTTGATGAGGTACAATCTGGTAATGCTCGTTGTGGTAAATATTTTGCTTTTCAACTGCATGAAAACACAGAACATGAACTCAACCCAGACGTTGTCACCACAGCAAAAGGGTTAGGAAATGGTTTTCCAATTGGCGCCTGCCTGGCACAAGGAAAAGCAGCTAACGTAATGTCTCCAGGCAAGCATGGCACTACTTTTGGTGGTAACCCTCTAGCCTGCCGCGCTTCACTTGCCGTGCTTGATGTGATCCAAAATGAACAATTAGCCGATAACGCTGGTAAAATGGGGCGTTATCTGGCTGATAGATTTCAAGAAAACCTCAGAGATGAACCTCTATTTTCTTGTATACGTCAACAAGGTTTGATGTTAGGAATAGAATTAACAATCTCATGTTCCGAACTTGTAAAAAAAGGCCTCGAAAATGGTATTGTGATTAACGTAACAGCTGATAAGGTGATTCGCCTTCTGCCTGCGCTTAACATTACCGTAGTCGATGCAGACTTAATTGTCGATAAGGTTACCTCATTAATTAAAAGCTTTAAATAAAAGCCTACCGAAGACTAAATTGTTATTTGACTACCATGAAAAATATTCGCCACTTTTTATCTCTCTTGGATTGCACGCCTGAAGAATTAAACGGCATTATAAAACATGCAATCGAATTAAAAAAATTGCCTTTGAACGAAAACTTTAAAGGAAAAGTGTTAGGAATGATCTTCGACAAATCCTCCACACGTACCCGAATTTCATTTGAGTCTGGAATGGCTCAGATGGGTGGCCATGCAATTTTTCTCGCTTCACGCGATACTCAACTTGGTCGTGGAGAACCTGTTGAAGATAGCGCTCGAGTAATATCATCCATGGTCGATTTATTGATGATTCGCACGTTTGAACATAACATCATTGAAACATTTGCCGAATACTCAAGCGTCCCTGTTATTAATGCACTAACGGACGACTTTCATCCATGCCAGCTTTTGGCTGACATCATGACCTATGTTGAGCATCGCGGCAGCATTCAGGGAAAAACCGTTGCATGGGTCGGCGACGGCAATAATATGTGTAATTCCTATATCAACGCAGCAAAACAATTTGATTTTGAATTACGTATAGCAACGCCAGAAAATTTCGCTCCCAATAATTCATTGTTAGAAAAAAATAAAGATCGTCTTTATTTAACAAACAAACCGGAAGAAGCAGTTAAAAACGTAGATTTGGTGACTACCGATACATGGACATCAATGGGGCAAGAAGAAGAGAAACAAAAGCGATTAAATGCTTTTTCTGGTTACAAGGTGGACCACGAACTGATGAGTCATGCCAAATCTGATGCCTTGTTTATGCACTGTTTGCCTGCCTATCGAGGCTATGAAGTGAGTGCAGAGCTGATCGAAGATCCCAGTATTAGCGTTGTATGGGATGAAGCTGAAAATCGCCTTCATGCTCAAAAAAGTTTAATGGAATTTTTAGCCCAACACTCTTCTTAGTTTAAGAAAAAAATATTCCATTAAATACTATTTCTCCAGCACTCTATAACTTATCCAACCTATACCAACAAATAATATAAACGCACTCCAAAATGGGAATGGGATAGTTATCATTTCTGGTGTAGACAAGGCGTCTAGAGGATCTGAGCCTTGCGCAACTTCAACACCATCATTAAATCCATCATCATCACTGTCTTCATCTAGAGTATTTGTACCTAAAGCTGTTTCTTCTTCATCAGACAAGCTATCGTTATCATCATCCACATCACAAGCATCCCCTTGTGTATCGTTATCGTAATTAGCCTGATCCTGATTTGCCACTGCATTACAATTATCATTACCATCTGTCACAGTATCTTCATCACGATCTAATGCCATGCGATAACCTGAACCAGGAACAGCGCAGGTATAGGTCAAATCACTATCTAAAGCCAAAGCCCTTAATGAATTTTGAGTAATAATGGCTCCTGTATCATCCAGATAGAATCCTGCTGGCTGCATTAGCCAACCTCTTGGCTGCCCAGAGACAACACCTTTTACAACAAGATCACACTCTGTTGTGATCCCGCCAAGAATATTAGAAGTAAAACTGGTTTGTGCACGGGATTGAAGCAAGTCTACCCGCGGATTAGCAACCAAAGCATTACTGGAGGTTAATGTCACTTGTTGACCCACAATCGGTGCTAAATCTGACGGAAAAGCCAATATAAACTCTTCTAACTCTTCTATTTCAGTATTTGTAAGCACACCAAAAATAGGTGCCTGAAGAAACTCTGCTATCGAAGGCATGCTGCCATCATGCAAAAAACCAAATCCACGTATTCTGTCTCCATTACCATATGAACCCACCTTATCATAAAGATTTCTAAGGTGTGGAATCTTCATATTCTGTTTCAAACCTTCAAAAGATTCATCGCCACCTGTTCCAAAGAACCCATTTGATGGGTCCAAACTATGGCAGTTATTACAAGTAATTCTAAGAAAATCGTTAGGGTCAAAACCAAATACGGATCCACCTGTAAAGAATGCAATATCAACGCTTGCATCATTCATATAATGTTGTTGTGCAGAAGCTTGAGTCGTTGTAAGAGAATTATCCAGATTTGCTACAGGGTTTGGTGGCAAAATCATTTGCAATGCAAAATCCGTAAACTGTTGCATTTCAGCAGGTGTTATAGTCCCATCTTTACCTAACAAGCCTTCAAAGGCGGGAAAAAAATTATTAAATGATAGCTCTTCATCACATTTGGAACCTGTTGCATCAGTACAGGGATCTGTACCCAAAACCCCATCGACTCTATCACCGCGCCAATGCATTCCTCCATTATTCGCCATTCCTTTTAAAGTCTGAGTAGCCATCGGTCCTTTTACAGGATGAAAGGGTAATGACTCAGAAACGTCCATCACTGCAAATTGAAGCAATTGAGCATTGATCAACTCCCCTATTTTTCCATTCTGGTTGTTTACGCCCGGCTCTTCATCCGGATTTCCTAAATTCCAGGCCAGCTGGTCCATACCACCAAAAATATGACAGCTCGCACATGATGATTCTCCATTACCCGAAGAAATCTGACCATCATATAAAAACTGACGACCTACCGTAACACTAGCAGGCTCAGGATCATTTATAGTATGTTGCGCAACAACAGTTGATGTAGAAAGGTCAACCTCAGCAATACTGTGATCAATTCTCTGCATTACATACAATTTACTTCTGGCCTCATCTAACACTAAACCTGTGGGACCACTTGCCACATTAATATAATTTACACTTTCTGTCGTTGGATCAAAATTGCTAGCAAACGAAGGATCTTCTATATCACTGGCAGAAAACACACCAACCTTATTAGAGCCTTTGGCAGCCATATAGATAGTTGTTCCATCATTACTCACTACCATTTGCATAGGTAAAGACAATGTATGCGGCCTCATTGCAACAATATCTGCATCAATTTGCGGGTCATTTGCTGTATGCAGTTTTGAATAATCAATATGATTATTCAAATGTTTTGGTGACACTGTCGTTGCAACAGGGTCAATCACTGTGATGCGTGTTTCTGATAAGCGCCCTTGCACTGTCGATCCACCAAAAACACCTGGTCCCTCAAACGAAGTTAAATTCGGCGATTCGGTATTACTGACATACAATTTACCCGTTACAGGATTCACTGTCATATTAAATAAAATTGTCCCCACGCCAGAATAGGCAACTTCATTCAAGTTATTTAAGCCTGTCGCATTAGCATTAAACGCAAATACATCTTTATCTGGCATAGTAAAATTAACTACAGAAGACCAATCTCTATTTTTTGCATCAAGCCACTGACTACCATTAAATTGAACAATAATACTGGTTTCAGGAGAATCATCACCATGGACATTTGTTGCTGGCCCAATCGCACCTCCAGGAGCACCCGGCCCACAATTACTACCGCCCGAGTTTTGAAAACCATCACAAACCCGCTCTTCTGGAATTGACGTTGTTTGGTTACCAGATTTAAACGCTGCAACGTAAACAGTATTACCGTCCGGGCTAACAGTTAAAGCACGTGGTGTATCTGAAAAGAAAGTGGCTATAAACAAAGGTGTGCCACCCACTGCAGAGTCTACCCCTAAATTCGCAACATCAAATACCCATACATCAGCACGCCCAACTCCTGCAGTAGTTAGCTGAGGATCACCCGCTCCTGGCACAGATGAAATCGATGCATCTGTCAGGTGTTGGCCTCGATGCGCTGTACTAATAAAAACCCTGCCGTTATTTGTACCCGCAAAAACAATATCTCTGGGTTCATCCCCCACCAACAGTGTTTGAGATACAAATGCATGATCCCCACTCACGTCCACCACACTAACACTATCAGAAAGGTGATTAACCACCCACACTTCATCATTGCTTCTTGCAGCTACTGCTACTGGTTCCAGACCTACAGGAACAGATGAGTTATATACCAAGCCCTCATTACTGATATCGTATATCTCGAGTCGGTTATCAGGTGTATTTACTGCATACAATTGACTACCATCTGGTGACATCACAATAGGCCTGACATGACCACTTTCAAACAGATAATAAGAAGATTGTGCTTGTATATGTGATGCAGGAATAATCAGACACAACACTATCAGAATATTCTTAAGATGCGCTTTTATTGAATTATCTTTTTTCATTTTTATTAATCTTTTCTCGTTACTAAACGTGAATGGTTAGTCTATATAACATAGACAGCATGCTATAGTGTTCGTATGAGCCAAAAAAGCCAAGAACTGTGCCTAATTTATTATTTAAAAAATTATCATTATTAAACCCAGGATTAATCTAACACTGATAGCGAAACATTTATAATTAGAATTCTATCGATAGCGTTGGATTAATTTCTTGTTGATTCATACTGTTACATTTTTTTAATAAAAGCAAGGCCCTCCAATTAAATATTATTAATTTTTGTCTCTACGTCTATTATTTTTACATGGTATATGTAACTGAACACTGTAAATATTATTTTAAGCCAATACTTTTGAAACAGCCTGTTTCCAGCCTTCATATAATTGGTTAGCTTTAGCCTGGCTTATCAGTGGTTTATATTGCGCCGCTAATCGCCAGTTTTCCGCCATATCCTCAACAGATTTAAAAACACCGACCTGTAAACCTGCAAGACTTGCCGCCCCCCATGCTGTCGCTTCGGTTACCATTGGTACTTCAACTTCCACCTGAAGAACGTCTGCCAAAAACTGACAGACAAACTTGTTTGTGACCAAACCACCATCTACCCTGAAACGTGAAGGTAATTTTGCTCCATCAGCAACCATAGCTTCTACCAGATCTCTTGTCTGATACGCTTGCGCCTCGAGAGCGGCCCTCACAAAATGTGCTTTTTGTGTCCCTCTTGTGATACCAGTGAATAAGCCTCGAGCATCAGGTTGCCAGTAAGGTGCACCAAGACCTGTCAGCGCTGGAACAAAATAAACACCATCGTTAGATTCAACAGACATAGCTAAACTTTCTGTTTCAGCTGCATTCTGAATAATACCCAACCCATCTCGCAGCCATTGAATCGCAGAACCCGCCACAAAAATAGAACCTTCAAGTGCAAAATATACCTCTCCATTTATCCGATAAGCCGTTGTTGCCAATAAACGATTTTTAGATTGGAGCACTTCTGTTCCTGTGTGCATCAACATAAAACAACCTGTACCATATGTTGACTTCATACCACCGTTTGATAAACAGGCTTGCCCGACAAGTGCCGATTGTTGATCACCTATTAAAGAGGCTATTGGTATTCTTTTTTGAAAACAGCTTTTATCTGTCTGACCAATATCTGAAATATTATCAATCACCTCGGGTAACATACACTGAGGAATATCAAACAGTTTGAGTAAATCCTGATCCCAACATTGCTGATGAATATTAAACAATAAGGTTCTTGAAGCATTACTGGCATCAGATACATGTTTTTTACCCGCCGTTAAATGCCACACCAGATAACTTTCTACTGTACCAAACAAAAGGTCACCCGCTTCCGCTTTTTCTCTAGCACCAGCAATATGTTCCAAAATCCAGCAAATCTTGCTGGCACAAAAATACGGATCGATTAATAACCCGGTCTTTTTTGTAATTTGATTCTCGCAACCACTTTTTTTTAATTCCTCGCAAAAATTTGCTGTTCGTCTATCTTGCCAAACGATAGCGTTGTAAATGGGTTTACCTGTTATTTTATCCCAAATAATCGTCGTCTCTCGCTGGTTAGTAATGCCTAACGCAGCTATCTCATAGGGCTCGTTTTCAATAACCTCTCTACTTACTTCTAATACATCCTGCCATATATCGTTAGCATCCTGCTCCACCCATCCCTGCTCGGGATAATGTAAAGTCAGTTCTTTCTGCGCTACTTTCAGGATTTCTCCATTGCTTGTGAATAAAATAGCACGGCTACTTGTAGTTCCTTGATCAATTGCCAGTAACACAGATTCAGATTTCATAACATTTACCCTGCCTTTCTTATCTTTAAATTTTGCATTAATAAAAGATTGTATTTACCTTCAATGCTAGAAAATGCACAAAAATAGGTCGTTCACCAATTACGCCTTAAACACACCTAACACGTTATAACCATCTCATTTATAAAACATTTCAAACTTAATGTTATGTTGAAAGTACCAATATGTTTTTAAAAATGCCTGCTTACATACTTACTCATGAAAAAAATAATAAATAACAAATTTTTTTCCTTAGCATTTCCAGGCTGGCCTATTTCATTCACATTACGATCCTACTGAGCCTAACCGTGAGTATCTACCAACCTTTAAAATTATCCACAGCAATTCCACAAGTAAAGCTATATTTTACTACTTGCGTTTTCGCCTAAAGCGCACTATCTTGTGTTTATGTTCAGTGTTACACCCAATATATAGCGTTGAACCTGTATAAAACAAGATCATTAAACATTGCTCTTTTAATCCTCTGTTTGGCTTTTTCAAAAAGCCAATTTAATGGATAAACGACGTTTAGATCCTTTGTACAGGCTTCTCTAAATTGGTTATCGTTGTTTAATTATCGCTATTTGGCAATCAGCTAAATAGTAAAAACATAGATGTTGGCGGAGTTATCTTGAGTTCTTCCCCAGAAATTGTGAATCATAAAGCACACTTTAATATAACACTAATAACGCTCAAAAATGCCTTTAGGTTATCCACAGCGTTCACTAGAAAATACAGATTTTTTGAACAAACAGAGAGCTATTACTTCTTATGATTAAGCAATGCTCCCTGTAGTTAGCAGTCATTCAAAACCAAGACAACAAGATATTGAAGGGGTAGAAAATATGCAGCCATCCGAGTCAAATATTCAAAATCGTCAATCTAATCCACAGCAAACGATTGAGTCTTCGATGAACTCGGATACCATTGACATGGCAACTATGGCTCCTGGACAAATTCGCGTTATAAAACGAAATGGCACTGTAGTCACTTATGACGATAGCAAAATCAGTGTTGCTATTACTAAAGCATTCCTTGCTGTCGAAGGCGGTAACGCCGCCGAATCAACCCGAATTCATGAGACTGTCGCCACTCTTACTCAACAAATTGGCGCTATTTTTACAAGACGCATGCCCTCTGGCGGCACTATTCATATTGAAGATATTCAAGATCAGGTTGAGCTTGCATTAATGCGAAGTGGGGAGCAAAGAATTGCTCGATCCTATGTTCTGTACCGTGAAGAACGCGCACGTATTCGCGCGCAGGAACAAAGTGAGAGCCAACAAAGTGTTATCAATATAATAGACGAAAATGGCAATAAGAAACCGTTAGATACAAACAGGTTAAAAACCATTATTAAAGAAGCCTGTGAGGGGCTTAGCGATGTTGATGCTAACGTTATTCTTGAAGAAACCTTTAAAAACCTTTATGACGGTGTATCAAGCAAAGAAGTAAGCTCTTCGCTTATTATGACCGCTCGTACCATGGTAGAAACTGATCCTAACTATAGCTATGTTACAGCACGTTTACTGTTAGACAATATACGCAGTGAAACACTTCAGTTTTTTAATATTGCAAATGCTGCAACACAAGCTGAGGTCAATGCATTCTACCCAGAAGCATTAAAACAATTTATTACTATAGGTATCCATAGCGAACTACTTTCACCTGAGCTTGCATCGTTTGACCTCGAACAATTAGGCCAAGCCTTAAAATCGGAAAGAGATTTACAATTTACTTATCTGGGTTTGCAAACACTCTATGACAGATACTTCATTCATAAAGACCAGATAAGGCTCGAATTGCCTCAAGTCTTTTTTATGCGAGTAGCGATGGGACTTGCCATTCGTGAACAGGACAAAAACACTCGTGCTATTGAATTCTATAATCTGTTATCGTCTTTTGACTACATGAGCTCAACACCAACTTTATTTAATGCTGGCACTTTACGCCCTCAACTATCTTCTTGCTATTTAACTACTGTACCCGATGACCTGGAAGGCATCTATGGTTCTATTAGGGATAATGCTTTATTATCAAAATGGGCTGGAGGTTTAGGCAATGACTGGACTCCTGTGCGTGCTCTGGGTGCATATATCAAAGGAACTAACGGAAAATCTCAGGGTGTAGTTCCCTTTCTAAAAGTTGTTAATGACACAGCGGTTGCTGTTAACCAGGGTGGCAAACGCAAAGGAGCGGTTTGCTCTTATCTTGAAACCTGGCACCTTGATGTAGAAGAGTTTCTGGAACTACGAAAAAATACTGGTGATGATCGTCGTCGTACTCACGATATGAACACAGCCAACTGGGTTCCAGATCTATTTATGAAGCGTGTTTTCGAAGATAAAGACTGGACGCTGTTCACGCCAAACGATACCCCGGATTTGCATGACCTTTTTGGTACAGCTTTTGAAACACGTTATGAAGAATATGAGCGCATGGCTAATGAAGGGAAAATACATACCTTTAAACGCCTCAAAGCCAAAGACCTATGGCGAAAAATGCTGGGAATGCTGTTTGAAACAGGCCACCCGTGGATTACATTTAAAGACCCTTGCAACATTCGCTCGCCCCAACAACATACAGGCGTAGTACATTCTTCTAACCTTTGTACTGAAATAACACTGAATACCAGCAATGAAGAAATAGCTGTTTGCAATCTTGGATCGATAAACCTGCCTCAGCACATTGAAAATAATGAACTAAATCTGGACAAACTCAAAGAAACAGTGACCACAGCTATACGAATGTTAGATAACGTTATCGATATCAATTACTATTCTGTTCCACAGGCTCGCACTTCGAATTTACGTCATCGTCCGATTGGTTTAGGCCTGATGGGCTTTCAAGACGCTTTATATAAACAGCATATACCTTACAGTTCAGAACAAGCTGTTGAATTTGCAGATCGTTCAATGGAAGCAATAAGCTATTTTGCTATTGAAGCGTCATCAAATCTGGCATTGGAGCGCGGTAGCTACACAACCTATGAAGGTTCTCTATGGAGTCAAGGTATTCTTCCAATCGATTCTTTGAAAAATCTTGAAGAACAACGTGGTAAAGAATTTATTAAAGTCGATTATAGCCAGACTTTAGATTGGTATGGGTTGCGTGAAAAAGTCAAAACAGATGGAATGCGTAACTCTAACGTTATGGCTATTGCGCCCACTGCTACGATCGCAAATATAACGGGCGTCTCCCAATCAATAGAGCCTACGTATCAAAACCTTTATGTAAAATCGAATCTATCCGGTGAATTTACCGTAATCAACCCCTATCTTGTACGTGATCTGAAAGAACACAAGCTATGGGATTCCGTTATGGTTAACGACCTTAAACATTATGATGGCAGCCTGCAACAAATTGATCGCATACCCGAAACACTTAAAACAATTTATGCGACCTCTTTTGAAATTGAACCTCGCTGGATTATCGATGCAGCAAGCCGACGCCAAAAATGGATCGATCAGGCACAATCTCTTAACCTTTACATTAATGAGGCAAGCGGTAAAAGACTTGATATTACTTACCGCATGGCATGGTACAGTGGCTTAAAAACCACTTACTACCTTCGTTCATTAGCAGCAACAGGTGCAGAAAAATCGACTATAGATACTAGTACCTTAAATGCAGTAAATGCATCAAGTAATGCATTTACTGAAGCTGCTCCTGTACCGAAAGCATGTTCAATCGATGATCCTGACTGTGAAGCTTGTCAATAAAGATTTAAGATCGATTATTACACACACCAAAGAAATCTAACTGGAGCTTAAAAAAGATGATTAGTTGGGACGAATACAACGACGACACTGCGGCAAAATCAGCTACAGCTAAAAAAGCAATAAAACCAACTATTGAGCCGGTATCAGCACCAGAAGTTGTGCGTACAGCAAAAGAAAAGCTGGAAGCATCAGCTAACAATAACTCTATAAGAGAGTCTGCAAAAAGCAGTTCAGGCGCTACCGATACATCAAGCACTCCAACACCAAGTAATATTGCTACCGCTCAAAAAGCGGTAGACAATATTGACATTGCCCCCGGCCTTGAAGAATTGGAAATGGGAGCGAAACGGATTCATGTTGATGAAAAAAGAATGATTAACTGTCGTGCTGACCTTAACCAGCTTGTTCCTTTTAAGTATGATTGGGCATGGCAAAAGTACCTCGATGGCTGTGCCAACCACTGGATGCCGCAAGAAATCAATATGAATGCTGATATTGCACTTTGGAAGTCTGAAGAAGGGCTTAGTGACGACGAACGCCTTATTGTTATGCGCTCTCTAGGCTATTTTTCAACTGCTGATTCACTGGTAGCCAATAACCTTGTTCTCGCTATATACCGACTGATTACTAACCCTGAATGTCGTCAGTATATTTTACGTCAAGCATTCGAAGAAGCTATCCATACACATGCTTATCAATACTGTATAGAATCGTTAGGTATGGATGAAGGTGAAGTATTCAATATGTATCGAGAAGTACCTTCTGTTGCCAAAAAAGCCACTTGGAGCTTAAGTCATACGCACTCTTTGAGCAAACCAGACTTTACCACTGGGACACCAGAGAACGACCAGGAGTTATTGCGTAACCTCATTGCTTTTTATGCAGTTACTGAAGGTATATTCTTCTATTGTGGCTTTACCCAAATCCTGTCAATGGGCAGACGTAATAAAATGACCGGTGTTGCAGAACAATTCCAATATATTTTACGTGATGAATCCATGCACCTTAACTTTGGTATCGATGTAATTAATCAGATTAAACTGGAAAACCCTCACTTGTGGTCACCAGAGTTTCAACAGGAAGTCACACAAATGATACTTGAAGGTACACAAATAGAAATCGAATATGCGCGTGACACAATGCCTAGAGGTGTACTAGGTATGAATGCCCAGATCATGGAAGAGTATTTACACTTTATTGCTAACCGTCGTCTGGCTCAATTAGGCTTGCCCGAGCAATACCCTAGCGCACAAAATCCATTTCCATGGATGTCAGAAATTATGGACTTGAGAAAAGAGAAAAACTTTTTTGAAACACGTGTTATTGAATATCAAACTGGTGGCGCTTTAAGTTGGGATTAACACCCTTAATTTACCACAATACATATAACATTAAAGCTGTGTCTGTCTGCATTTTCTTTGCATCAGTAGCTTTATTCTATCGGTCTCAATATTAAAGCGGGATTCGTCTTTTTCTGGTATTTCGATGAGTCGCATCCCGTTATCTCTATCCATCATTAATATATATGCGCCTAAATCCTTTCTGGTGACTTTTGAGCCAATACCCCATATTTTTTCTACTCGACTGGATTTATTCGTATCTTTTTGCTGGAGTCTGAAATAGGCATCGAGTTGTGCAATAAAACGTTTACCGTGAAAGCCGGTAGAACCTCCAAAAATATTTCTTTTTATCCAAATATAAACCTTACCAATATTATTTGAGGATGACTCTTTGGGTTTTCTTATATAGTTTTCTGGATTAAAATCACAACCGTATACCACCTTGCCTTCATCAATAGGCTTATGCATACAAGCAACTAACAACACACTTACTATCATAGTGAATAAAGCTATTTTTATTTTTTTAAAAAAAATACTGTTCATACAACATACCCCTGCCAAACTTCTAACACTTAAGCTTTTGCCCTGTAATATCATTTACAATTTCACCAGGTATAACATAATCCATAATCAAATGAACTCTCGCTCTATCACTTTCATTTTTGACTGAATGCACACGACGATTATTTATTTCCCATAACTCCCCTGTTGGCAAATTGACAGTAGATTGACCAACTGAAAAATAAACAGATTCGTTAGTTATAATTGGTAAATGTATTCGATGACACATCGCGAGTGAAGGTAAGTCATCCCTGTGCGGCTTGATTTCTCCACCTGGTAGAAGACGTGCTAATAGCAAGCGTACAAAATAAGGAGCACCGTTTTTCTTTTTAAGACGAGTATATTTTAGTGTAGAAAAGTGCTGTTTAATAGCAGTTAAAACTGGATTAAGAGTATCGATATATGTTTTATACGCCGGCCAAATCGTTGGGTTAGTATGACGATAATCATCATCATGAATTAGTTTAATCGCTTGTGTATCTTTATGCACCTCAAATTCATTTTGTCGGGTTTGATCACCAGCCCACTCCTCTTCAGATATACTCTCTATAACAGGTAATAAAGCACAAAGATCATAATCTGATATTTTTCTGAAATCTTCTTCAAAATACATAATTATCTCACTAAACTATTCAAACGAATTATAACGGATTGAAATTCTTCTTCTAAAGCTCGCAATTCATTTTCGTGCCGACGCCACTTCTCTTTTTCTGGCTTAGTCACTACGGTTTTTGATAATGGTAAATCACCCTGAAGTATCTCAACAAGACTTTGATCTAAAGGCAATTGGGCAAAACGACAAAGTCGATCAATTTGTTTTTGAGGATTCTCTAATAATTTGGTGTAGGATACACTAACCCAGCGATTCTTAGGAAGTTTTTGTAAATCATCCAGCGCAATATTATTACATTCTCGCCACTGAAAAGCTGCTATCTCTGCGAGAGAACTATCTTGATATTGCCTCCAGTTTGGCGGTAGTAATAAACACCACTTCTGTAATTTCCAACCTGGTAAATTCGGGTAAGTTACAAAGCGAGGCGTCTTAAGCCCAAGCTCCCAAGCTTCTATAATACTGCTGATATTTCCAAAGGGCTCACGATGCAAAAAAATAAAACGAGCGTCAGGGAAAACCTTCAAAAGAAAAGGAATATTAAGGGCATTTCGTGGAGTTTTCTCTAACAGTTTAATCGGTTTTATATCACTCTTATCAAATACGTCATCTATTGATGCTCCTGAAGAGTTTTTTAATTTAGAAAAAAATAATCGAATAAATTCTTCAGCCGTTGCGTTATCAGCATGATGAGCCAATAATCGACCTGAATCAAAGTCATTATTTTCAGCTATAAGATGAGGAAATTGAGCAAAAATACTATGACTCTCATCTCCGATAGACCAAAAACCTGCATTTTTTTGAAGCAAACTAAATAACAGTGTGCTTCCTGCACGAGGAGCTGAAATAATAAAAATAGGTTCTTTTATTAATTTCTTTAATTTTTTAATAGGTAAATCATGCATAACTCTTTTTCCCTAAGATTCAAGTAACCATTGGTATTGATCTTCAAATTCCTCAACAGTGTCTCCTAACAGATCAACATAGCTCTTCCATTTAAAATCTGACATTTTTTTAATAGGCTGTCTTATTTGATTAGTGCTAGGTGTTCTTACTGAATTTTTGCGCTTGTAAAATTCTAAGACTACAGGATTCCAGTCAATATCAAAAAAATCGATAACTCTTTTTATACTAACTTCAAAATCATTTAACATATCATCAAAATTGAGAAAAAGAACTCGGTCAGGAAATTTTCCTCGCCAGAATTCCATCATTTTCCGATACTCTATATATTCCTGAAAAATATGTTTTGGATTTACAGAATAAGGTACGTTAGATAAGTTTTGTTGCAATATACTTACACAAGTATCTAATGGATGCCGAAAAACATACACAAACTTAGCATTTGGAAAGAGATTTGCAAAAAAACCTACCCAAAAAATATTAGATAAATTCTTATCGGTAAAAATAGTTTTTTTTGTCAAATGACTTTGATACTCGACATACTGTTTTGCAATACTATCAATCTGCTGAACTGTCAGTGTTTGCAAATGTACTGGAGAAGACCCATCAACCCATTCATTTAATGGTTTAATTTGAGATAACACATTACCATAGGCGACTGAAGTAGCTCTTGATTCTCCAGTATTGCCAATTTCCGGGTGTGCACCCATTATTTGCTCGGACAAAGTAGTACCGCTTCTTGGCATACCCAGAATAAATAGAGGTTTTATCAATTCAAACTGTTTTCTTGAGCTTTTACTCACCATAAAACCCGGTGTAGCTTCTGAAAACAGACTTTTTATAGAAGAGTAAATACTTTGAATTCTATCTAATCGCCAAACAGTACCTGTAGCTTGCTCAAGTTCATAACGCGCCTTATTTGCTGCTTTTAATTTTTCAATTTCTCTCTCTGTATTTTTTTTCTTACGTGCATCTTTAGCTAAAACAAAGAGTAAAGCTACCTTGCTCTCAGAAACTTCAGGTAATATTAAAAGCTGCTGTTCCACTAATGTAATAGCCTCGTTTGACAATCCTGTAGATTCAGCCACACGATTAAATGTATTATATGCGCCATCTCCAATAGTATTTACTGATAAACAACAAGCAATAACATGCTGATAATATTTATTTGCTGAATCATAATCACCCTCTAACTCATAGGTTAAGCCTAATTCTGTTAATACCCAGAAATTATCAGGTTCTATTTTTTGTGCATATTCTAACAGTTTCCTTGCTTTATCACTTCTACCTAATAAAGTTTGCAATCCTGCCATATGCAACCAGGCATCTATATACTTTGGTTTTATAGATAATAAATATTTTGCAAAAGGCAAAGCATCGACAACAGACTGGATTACATTCATCGCCTTTAAAATACTTGTGCAACATTCTTCCGGAACGTCTTTTGGTTGTATTTTTTTTTGTCTTATATATTCAGAAATAGCAAAAAAACGACCATCACTATATAATTCCCATAGTTCTTGTTCTAACTTTTTTTTACTGCCCGTTTTTTTTTGTTTATTATTCATTAAAGGTATCTCACTCCCTCTTTGCTAACACCATACTCTGCTAAAGTTTCGATAGCTGGCAATAACATTTTTTCAAAAGGTTTCCATTTATCAATCGATGTTTTATAAATACCTTTACGTACTTGATTTACACTTAATGTTCTCACAACATTTTTACGCTTGTGAAACTCAAGAATATTATCCTCCCATTCCAGACCAATTAACTCGAGAATCGGTCTTATATTTTTCTCAGGCTCATCCACCAGATCGGCATAGTCAACAACATGTACCTGATCCGGATAAAGATTTAACCAATGACCAATTAACTTTTTCATATAAACATACTGAACTGCCATTTGAGCTATATCTGTAGTTGAAGGCACACCAACAATCCCTCCCCGATAACAACTTAAAAAAATATCCATAGGATTCCTGTTGATATGAATATATTTAGCATTTTCAAATAAATTCGCTGTCAGCCCAACATACCAGTATGTACCTAAAAACTTATCAACATAAACCAATTTATCAGTAAGTAAATATTGAAACTGTTTAGTATAAGAAAGCATGCTCTGATAACAATGACCAGGAAATTCATCAATTTTTATTGGAAAGTCTTCTAGATGATAACCATTCGGATAATTAATATAAGCTTCTGCAATCGCTTGCGACACTGCTCTAGATTCTCCTACTTGACCAATCATTGAGTGCGCTCCTAATAATTGTTCCAATAAAGTTGTTCCACTCCGAGGGAACCCCAAAATAATAATAGGCGTATCTTCAGTATCTTTTTTTATATGCTGGAGATAAGATGGCGATCTATCCGAAAATTTCTCTAAGGTTAACTCATACTTTTTTTGTTGTAATGTCTTAAAATCCTCTAAACACGTATTATGCCCTATAGCTTTTGCTTGATTACTATTCGCTGAATGAAGATGCTGAATTTCACTATTAATATTTTTCTCACGTTTTTCAATTTCAGCCATTGCAAAATAAAATTTGGATAGATCGTTTACGTTTAAAGCTTGACTATCCTTAACCGTTAGTAATACTTTTTTCTCTTGTTCAGAAAGTTTATCAATAGCTGCCAATTCGGATAGAATAGATAAAGCTAATAACCTATTGTTGCTAACATTATTTTTTCCCAATGCAAGCCTCAAACACTTTTTTGCTTTGTCGCTATCTCCTGCAAGGTTATATGCATAACCAAGACGGTGCAGTAACGATGGCTCTTTTCCCTCTCCATTTAATAACCCTTTCAAATAAGTAATTGATTTATCGCTATCACCTAACAATAAATAAAATCGAGACAACGAAACCTGAAAATCTTTATTTTTTTTGAGTTTAACTTTATAGTCCTTCACAAACTCATTTGCATTCACTATATCTTCAAGCAACAATAAAGCATTAAAGCGAAGTAGCTGTATTAATTCAACTGTAGGTAATACCTTAAGTAATTGATCAGCAATTGATAAAGCATAATAACCACGATCATTAACAATCTGTTGATTACCTAGCCTCAAAGCTTCAGCTGCTGTCATTTCCCTATCGACTAAACCTATAACAGTAATTCTTAAAGTATTTGAATTGAGCTTTTTTATCAGCTTGGGATCAACGGTTAATGTATTTTTTTTTGCTTGCTTCATATTACTCTTTCTTTACTCTCTCAGGCTTTCAATTTTTGCTAAGACGCTGCTTCTCTTTATAGACAACTATTATAATTATTCAAAACGAAAGGCAATGTTGTGGAACCTTGTTGTATTGCATTAAATAACCATTTACCAATGCTCTTACATTCTAACTCACAACTCCATTTTGTTTTATTCCATCTTGCGTCCCTAAACAAAAAATGTATTATAACTATTTTAAACTTATTCTGGCTCGCAGATACTACTAAATGATTTTTTGTAAAAATTTGAATATCGCAAACAATTAATTGAAATTAAACTCTAAGTTGGCACTATTATGAATACCTCTATTTCTTCTAATTTTTTCATTAAAAAACCAATACACCTTTCTTTAATACCCCTCATCACTTTGAGTATTAATCTAACTGGCTGCTCTACGCTAAAACAGAACCACTCTGAACATCATCAATTTGTTAAACCTTCCCAATCAGAACACCCAGCATCTCAAACATTTATTAAATACAGTAATGCTGTAGAACAGGCAACAGCATTTAATGATGTATTGCCCTTCTTTAGCGCTCACCACCAAAAAACTATTGAAAAAAGCATTGGATGGGCAAGGAAAGCCTACACCTCTTCTTATACTGTTCTTAAAAATGGGCATTGTAACCTGCTTGATTTAACCAATATTACAGCATCGCGTGCAACCATTTTTTGTAAAGGGGAGTATCGTTTTAAGCCTATTATGTCTGAAGAGCAAGATTTCCCTATGCAAATGAAAGTCACTATGCAGAAAGTCGGAGAAGAATGGTTTATTGGTAAGTCAGGTTTCTTTTATGAAAGCGGTCAAGGAGAGAGTGCATCAAGGCCAGCTAAAGGCCTTAAGTTTGAACCACATTGGCCATAGTATTTTTATGCACTCAATAATAACTTGTCAAAACTGGAAAACGCTCAATATCATTTTATATATTAAACCAGTTTTTATCTAATCTTTACCAACTTATACTTAAGCAAGTGTTTGGCAAAGAAGACTATAAAGTCTTTTACTTTTTATCATTTTTTACTGCTAAAGAGTAGTATCGCCCCCTTTCAAGACAATTAAATACTTTCTTTACTTTTTCAACTTATACCTAATGATATTGGCATAAAAAAACCCCAGCAAAAGCCGGGGTTCTTTTATAGTGCTTACTAAAAAGTTTAAGTAAAATACTTAAAGCTTATAGACCACCACCGTTAACGTCCATAGCGCCGTCTTCTACAGTCAAAGGACCACAAGCAGAAGGAGCATAACTACCACCAAGTGCGTGATAAACTACAGCACCAGGTACAACACCTACAGTCATGCCTTTAGCCGATGCATCAGCAGGTAGGCTACCAGTACCGATAACGTTAGACATTAGGTTGTAGTTGCCAGATAAAGAGTTAACTAGATCTGGAGCAGCGCCGTCTAACTTGATGAAACCAAGCTCAGAAGGAGCACCGTCTAGTTCGTTAGCGTGAACAAGACCGAAAGTACCACGAATAGATGCAGTACCACCAGCATTAACACAGCTCATTAACGCAGCTGGAGAAGCAGAGTTTGCACAGTCACCAGAACCAGTTGCCTGAGCAGCAAGAGGACCACACTGGAAACCACCTACAGAACCTGCACCCATAAATTGGTTAAGAGCTGCCTGAACACCGTCTTGATCAGTGCTTGGGTCTTCCCAACCACGACGAACAACATTAGCTGTGTAAGATGCTGAACAGTTAGTGCTACCAAGTGCAGTGAAAGCACCTTCATGGTAAACATCCAAACCTAATTCTGCAGTGTTAGCAGAACCTTGAACAATTGTACGTAATTCAGCAGAAGAAATAGTTGGCGCACAAGCTTTAGTACGGTCACCGATACATACTGCATCTGGTAAAGCAGCAATTGCAGCAGCCGCTGCTGCATCAGTACCTGCAATACCATTTTCTTCAGCGATTTGCTTGATCTGAAGAGCATTGTGTAAACGGCAGTCAGAGATGATTGCTACAGCAACAGAGCCAGCAACATCAGCAGCTGAACCACCGGTACCATCGTTAGTGAAACCTGCTAATTTGCCAGTAAGGTCACCAGCAACAGATGAACCAGCAACTGCGAAAGCAGTAAGAGCAAGAGCTAATTTTTTCATAGTATTAACCTCAATTAAGGAGAGTATGGATCACTCTGGTTTTAAATATAAACCCTAAAAAAGCATGCTTATCTAGGACTTGTAAAATCTATTACTTACCACATAAGAGATGTATATATTTAAAGCTTCTTATTAAAACCAGGTTCTATAATTTTTATAAAAATTAAAACCCAGTTGTTTCTTAAGTACTACTTGGAAATAATTAAAACTTATAATACTTCTCTCTTATGTATAAGGGGATTTTAAATCCCCTTATACAAAAAAGCAAGCGTTATGCTTGCTTTTTTGTAAAGTTTTTAACTTTAAATTATTACTGGTAGGTAATAATTAAGCCTTGCGACGACGCGCCACAGAAAGACCTAACATAGCAGTACCGAATAACCAAGCTGCAGCTGGAACTGGAACTGGCTCTTCTGTATAGAAAGTAGTACCTAAAACAAAAGTTTCACCGATGTTACCACCTGAGAGGTTATCAAGAACCTCTACAGCAATAGTTGAAACAGCACCATCAGTATCAGTATTAGCGAAGAAGATTTCAGTAACAGAACCGATAGACTGGATCATACCACCAAACTGAGTTGAAATGATTTTGTTGTTGAAGCTGTCTGCAGCTGAAAGGATATCATTACCGTTAGCAAGATCAATATAAGCATTAACTTCATTAAGTGAAGGACGAAGAGTGTCACTACCCGCTGGAATATTAGCCGGAGCGCTAGTTGCATATACTAGACCAATACCTGTATCAACGTAAGAGCTAAATGGTGAAGCTGAGTTGTACGCAGTAGAACCAGAAGTAATACCGAATAACGCGTAACCATCTGCATTAAAACCTGCATAGCTAGCATTAGTCGTTAAATCTACAGAAAATGCTACGTTACCACCTGCAGAAAGTGCATCAGCAGTAATACCTGCATTGTAAACTAACGTGTTGCTAGTTGTAGAGTCAACCAACAATAACAACATGTCTGAACCAGTAGTTGTAGAAACCTCATCTGGAGCGCCTAAAACAGCTGGATTTACAGTCGCTGCATTTACGCCAGAAGCCAACAAGATAGAACCTGCCAAAAGGCCTAAGTTTTTCTTAATCATCGTTTTTACTCCGATTTAATTGTTAAATAATGAACAGTGTCCAAAGTTAATTTAGTTTGTATTAAAAAGAACAGCTACTTTAAAACTCTTTATTACCCATTTAATTGTTTTTAGTTCCTGTTATATAAAGCTCCTGCTTAAATAATTAGAAACGAGTAATGTAAGTAATCAAGCATCCTCTAAGTACATCTAACCAAATCATGCCATACATATTAACTGAGTAATGTTACAGAAAAATGTAAGTATGATAATAGATAGCCAATCCGGCACACACTTAATATTTATTAGTGTTATCAGTTGGCAATCATAACTCAAAAAAAATACAAATTCTACTCTTTTTTGCAATAAAACGATTATTCATTAAGCAAAAAAAAGAATAAAGCCTTAAAAAACAAATAATTATAAATACTGCTACTGACATAATTAATTTAATCGCCCCACTTTATTTCCGATTATATGGAAATAAAGTGCCTGGTAATAAGCAATAAATATCCATATGCCAGTAGCAGTAACAGCAAAAACAGGCCAAATCAGCGAAAATATCCGGCCGCGACAATAAAAAAACGTTTAAATAGCTTACATTTACTCACGCCTGCCAAGTCTTACTGCCCCTTGGCCCCTGGAGAAGCCCAGCAAGACTCAGCTAGCGTTAGTAAAAAAATTTAAATCGCCTTAATATCGCTATCTGTAAAACCCTGGCTATTTAATGTATATACAGCTTTTACAAATAAAGGGGCTCAACTATCATTACCTAACATGGTCAATTCTGACTCAATTAAAATTGCCCCACATAAAATACAACGATTTTCGTTAACTTACGCCTGCCAAACCTTACTGCCCCTTGGCCCCTGGAGAAGCCCAGCAAGGCTTGGCTAGCGTTAGTAACCGAAAAATTTAGTATTCCCAGAAACGAGTCTTCTAATAATTACGACAAAAATCCACAAAAACACTTTCATTTCTTTAACTTAATTAAAAGACAAATAAATTGCCTTTTTTCTATCGCCCGCTTTTGCGTGCTGCCCCTTGGCCCCTGGAGAAGCCCAGCATGCAAAAGCAGGCGTTAGATAAAACTTTTTTGAGAATACTCAGCCACTTTAACTCAAGCAAAAATTGCTTTTCTTTTTGGTTAATTTAAAACATCAACTCATCAACGAGCAGCTTTCATCCTTCAACGGGTGGGTATATTAGCTTGTTTTTTTACCCTGTCAATACTTTTTTTAAAAAGATCCAGATTTAAATTTTAACATATATATTTAAAACACAGCAATATATTTGAGATATATTTACACTAATACACTCAGAATTCTTAAGATAATAAAATCTTATTACAGATAATGAACACTTTATTCGACGAACCAGGAGCATCAACAAGCTAGATATTTGATATAAAAAACATACATATAAATAAATATTTTAGAAATCCTATAAAAATTTTAACATGTTATGTCAATATTTAATAGGAAAGAAAAAAGTAATGGTCAAAAAATCAACCATTTAGAACTATGTATGCTTAGCTTGCCGCCTAAAGCATTTTCTGTTTATTTATCAATTACTTTTTGACTAAACGATAAACACCCCCTTAGTTTTATTTAAAGCCAATGAATGAATTTAGCTAGAAGAGAATTATCAGCTCGATAATTCTCTTCATATTCCGGCATACGATGATGGGCATCCCACCAAAAGACATACAATGCTAAAGGCAGCCCTGGGAGAAAACTTAAAAGCGAATATAACCAAGACCTAAACTAATGACCTAGTTATAGATATGATTAAAGAAAGCAGGTCTTACCAGGACAACCTTTCTAAATTGAAAATGTCTATAAATTCATATGTTTAATGTAAAGAAACTATGCTCCATATATCTTTGGCCAGTATTTTTTTTAAACTACTAGCTAGCCACGTTATTAACTAAATAAGTAATAACTCAAAAAAACTGAAATTGTATTGCGCGCTTTTGGCGCAAAAAACTACAGAAGGAACATGCAAACAGGAAGGTTAGCGAACACAAACCCTATAACTGCCGCAAGGTCTTACCAGGACAACCCCACTGCTATTTCATTGTCTAACAACAATATGACTATATTATTACAAAAAGGGCAAAAAATAAACACCTTAAATAAAAATGTCATCAATTTTACATATAGTTACAACTATAGACTCCTGCCTTAATCAGGATCATCAGAGCTTGACAGTACTTTCCTGATTTAATCGAAATGGTGGCAATGCATCGAGTAGATGACGACCATAACTTTTATTAATGATCCTATTGTCCATCAAGCTTATTCTTCCTTGATCCCGTTCGTTTCTCAACAGGCGCCCACAAGCCTGCATTAATTTGATAGATGCTTCGGGCAAAGCCAGGTCATAAAAAGCATTTCCTCCATTTGCTACGACCCACTCTCCTAACGTTATATCCACAGGGTTATCGGGAACAGCAAAAGGAATTTTTGCAATAATAACCTGTACACAATAGTCACCCGGAAGGTCGACACCTTCTGCAAAGCTTGCTAATCCAAATAAAATACTTTGTTGGTGATTATCAATACGTTCTTTATGCTTGCTCAACAAATAATGCTTTGATCCAAAACCTTGCACCAATATTTCTTGCTCATATTTCCCTTTTAAACCTTCATAAACTTGCTCCATCTGATAGCGAGATGAAAAGAGCACCAATGTTCCGGCTTTTTCAGGAATAATTGTTGGCATTAATTGAATGAGTTCTTCGGTGTGCTCTGTCTGATTACTGGGGTTCGATTTCATCAATGGGATATGAAATTCAGCATTCAGATAATTGAGATGCCCTAACACTTTATAAGTAGGAGTTTCAAAATCACAACCAATTTTTTTCAGAAAGTGATTAAAACTGCCCATTGGAGCCAAAGTAGCTGAAGTCAGTAAACAAGCAAAAGATCGTTGCCAGAGTATACGTTGAAGATCTTTTCCAATACCGAGTGGAACAGCATAGATTTGAATAGAGTCTCCATTTAGTGTAGCGCTGGATCTTATCCATCTGGCTGTAGGTGCCTCATCTTCCAAGTCTTTGGCTGCATAAACATCGCAAATGTTCATCGCTGTTTCATTTCGAATAAGTGCATCTTTTGCTGAAGCAAACAATACTTCACAGAGCGATAAGGTTTTATCACCATTTTTTTGTTTTAATAGTTTCGATAATTCTTCAACTAATTCATTGAGCTGTAATTGTTTTAGCTTGTAACACTCTCTTAACTCTGAAAATATCTCTCTTAAATCATCGTGAATCTTGCCGCCCTTAAATCGATACTCTTCATAATCACTATATTCACTTTGACCTGAAGCATCAGCCTCAGCATTTTGCAATAGTGTTTGCAAATTTAAACCAAGCACATCTAACAACTGACTTAATGCTTCATCAATCAGTTGCACTTTTTTTTGAATATTAATAAACACTTTCGTTTCAGAGGTTATTTTTTTTATACGCTCAAATATTCGATTAAATTGTTTTATCTGACGCACCTCTCCCGCCAAGTCCAATCGCAAACTCATATGATCACGCGATTTATCGGGCAAATGATGAGCCTCATCAAAGATAAATATTGTATTTTCTACATCTGCAATGACATTACCCCCTCCGCGTGCAAGATCAGCAAGCAAAAGGTCGTGATTAACAACAAGCACGTCGACTTCCCTGCTTTCTTCCCTTGCTTTAAAGAGCGCACAACGAGAGTAATTATCACATTGCTTACCGGTACAACTTGAACGATCAGCTGCTATCAAAGACCAATCTTCTACACCAATATCATCTTCAAGTGTATCCTTGTCACCGTCCCAGCTATTAGATAAAAATTCGCTTTGAAGCACTTTAAACTCTTCCATTAATGACTGGCTGATTTTCGCTTCTTCATCTGGAAACAATACCGTCCCCTTATTTTCACTGTCAGAATAATCCAGCAATCGGTGCTGTAACTTATTCAAACACAAATAACGCTGTCTCCCCTTTGCCAAAGCGTATTCAAAGTCTAAATCCGTGTTCTTTTGTAAATCAGGGAGATCTTTATTTACCAGCTGTTCCTGAAGGCTTACAGTAGCAGTAGATATAACTATTTTCTTTTCTTCGATTTTTCCATAACACAGCGCCGGTATCATATAAGCGATCGTTTTTCCTGTACCTGTTCCCGCTTCTAACAAACTCACATTGGCTTTATTATTTTCTTTATTTTCAGCCGTTTTTTTTTCAATCGATGACAAAAACCTGGCTATTACCGCTATCATCTCTCGCTGACTTTTACGTGGTTTATAATTATTGTTTTGCAACCAGCTTGTATAACTGCTTTGAACTAAAGCTTTTACCTTTTCACTAACCACTACCACATCCCTGATTTTAAACTATTAGCAGAATACCTCAACCAAATCATAACACTTAAGCTATATTACTTTGGTAAAAATTTAATTTATTCACTACCGGATTTGCATACATATCAAGAAAATATTTCTTATCTTTATCAGCAATTGCGTTGTATCGTTTTTCAAATCTCTCTAGGCTTTTCTGGCATAATTCTTCTTGCAGATCATAAGATTTAACTGGCCTTTGCATAATCTCTTTCTCGGGTACAGAAGCATCACTGGAAAGCCTTTCAATTATCTCTTCTTTATTATCCTCACCATAAACTTTAAAATAAGCATAAAGATTACTCGGATAAATTCGATAATTTGCAATGATCTCCCTGTCAAGATGCTTCGCTACCGCTTCAGTATCCTCAAATGCTTCATCGATAACCTTGCCATAAGCTAAATGCACTCTACCTTTATAACCTTGAATACCTTCTCCAATACTATTTAGATCCTCATTCTTTGCTTTTTTGTACTCTCCATGTTCAGACATCTCTAATTCGTTAGCTTTCAATGCATCGCAAGGATCATACTCATAAGAAATACTCAACGGCACAATACGCAACGATTTCAAATACTCAGTTAACGACGTTTTTTTACCTTTTGCCAAGCTGAACATTTTAATAATGGCAGGATCACTTTTATCCATTCCATCTTTTGCTCGCCCTTCCCGATGTGCTATCCAGATATTTTCATGTTCTTCATTTAAAGAGAAGTCAATGTACTTGGAGAGCCTTGTCAATTCACGTAATAATTCTCTAGGTTTGGTTATTGAGCGTTTCACAATAAAACTTTTATTGAGCCGCATTAAGTCCGATGCAAAAGCTTTAGTTAACAAGTTATCACCGATAGCAATTCTCAACGTTCCAAAACCATTGTGATAAAGGGAGTAATTCGTTAAAGCAGGATCCATTGTAATATCACGATGGTTACTAACAAATAAATACGATTGAGAGGTATCCAAATACTCAATACCTGAGACAGTAAACTTATCCGTTGTTGTATTTAGCATATGTGTCATATAGGTTTCGACCATATGCTGAAAATCACTCACACTGTGAATTGACTTAACTTTTTTTTGTAAACCTAATTGAATTAAAGGCCGAACCAAAAAGGGTAGATATTTATAAGGCTTCGTATATTTAAATTGACCAATCAATTCAATAAGCTCCGGGTCTCTAACTATTTCATTTAATACAGTTGCAACCTCATCATCACGGTAAGGACGTATATCGTCAAAATCAGACATAAATGTATATAAAAACCCTTATAAATAAAAACGCGTATTCTAGCGTAATGTATCAAAGCAAGTGGAAGACAATGATTGTACTTTCTAGGATTGAATCTGTTTTAAAGCACTATATAATCCACCGCCAAATAATGAGGATACCCAATGAGTGAATGTTACTGCGGCTTGCCCGAATCATTTGATAAGTGCTGCGAACCGATTATCAATGGAAAAAAACTAGCCAAAACGGCAGAGCAACTCATGCGAGCTCGGTACAGTGCCTACTCCATTGCCGCTGTTGATTTTTTACACGACTCTCTTCACCCAGACAGTCGAGACTCATTCGATGCCGAAGCAACCAAACAATGGGCCGAAACTTCCAAATGGCAAGGCTTGACCATTCTGGAAAAAAAAGCAGGCAACGAGAATGACTCTATCGGCATTGTTTGCTTTACAGCCAGCTTTGAAGATGAAAATGGTAAATTGCATAAACACTCTGAACAGTCCCAGTTTAAAAAAATTGACGGAAACTGGTACTTCTGCGATGGTCATACAATAACACCACAGAAAATTGGAAGAAACGATCCTTGCAGTTGCGGGAGTGGTAAAAAGTACAAGAAATGCTGTGGTGCTTGACCGACTGCCGCGATATCCGTACTATGCGCGCCCTTGCTTAGAAAGACGAGTCAAAGCAAGTTCATTTTGATGCGGGGTGGAGCAGTCTGGTA
>JBGTQK010000013.1:0-79983 GCA_041941365.1 Cellvibrionales bacterium
CAACTAAGTTGCGCAAAAGATTTAAAAAACCACTCCCGATATGGATAACCTGTTAATGTAATATCACCATTTGGCGTGTCATCACAGACATTGCCAATGTTATCGCCATCTGTATCTTCCTGATTCGAGTTAGGCTCATTTGGGCAATTATCGCTGTTATTGCCAACACCATCACCGTCTGTATCTACTGTTTCAGCAGGATCATTCGGGAAGGCATCACTATTGTCACCCACACCATCACCGTCTGTATCTACTGTTTCATTAGGATCATTTGGGAAGGCATCGCTATTGTCGCCCACACCATCGCCATCTGTATCCGTAGTTTCAGCAGGATCATTCGGGAAGGCATCACTATTGTCACCCACACCATCACCATCTGTATCCGTAGTTTCAGTTGGATCATTCGGAAAGGCATCACTATTGTCACCCACACCATCACCGTCTGTATCGACTGTTTCATTAGGATCATTTGGGAAGGCATCGCTATTGTCACCCACACCATCACCGTCTGTATCTACTGTTTCAGCAGGATCATTTGGGAAGGCATCACATACATCCCCTACACTATCACTATCTGAATCAAGCTGATCAGGATTAAAATCATTTTTGCAATTATCCCAAGCATCTGAATAGCCATCCAAATCTGTATCTGACGCCAAGGCATTCAGATAATCTTCCAAATTTGTATAACCGTCTCCATTAAAATCATCGTTACGATCTTCTGGGTCTTCATAATCTAGATTATGCTTATTTTCCCAGACATCTGGCATACCATCATTATCGGTGTCAACTCTAGGGGTGCCTGGATTCAGGGTTGGCCAAGGGTCATTAGAACCGTAAATATCACTTAGTAAAGAAGGTATTTGACCTTGAACATTTTCTACTTCTTGAATAATTCTATTATCAACCGAATCTCTAACAGGTAACTTGGACCCTGCCGCCGCTAATACCACATCATAAACCTGATTAGCAGGCAAAATCGAAACCGGAATATCAGCTTCTGGCCAAGGCGTACTTTTTTGAAATTCGTTACTTGGCTGATCTCTCAAATAATCTATAAAGTCTAATCCATCGCCAATAATTGACCAATCAGCTTCGAGTGTACCGGGTGTGATACCTGGAGATAGATTGGGAGGTGTAGGTACAGTTTTAGAATTCGGGAGCACTGGAGAGTCAATATCCAAATTATCTTCAAGGTAAATTGAGTCAGCTTTATGCCCTCCAACAAACTCCTTTTCACCATCACCATCAATATCAACATATCGAGCATGCAAACTCATAGGGTAACGTGTATAGGTTGTGTCAGGGCCTCTTTTAAAATAGTTTCCAATAACATTTGCCTGCATACCATCAAATGTCTGGGCATTTAACATCATGCCATGATCACCCCAGTTATAAACAACATTGTTATATAATTGTACTGAGTCCGTACCTTGATCACCTGTAGAAAAACTTGGATTGCGCTGCTGATTATGTGCCATCAGGTTATGGTGAAAAGAAATACGCCCGCCTTCACCATTCTTGTAACCAAACAGAGCTCCTCTACCTGTAAATCCAGACAATAATTCCAACTTCAAAGCTTCAGCAAAAATACTCCATTGAACCGTAATATCATGAGCACCATACCAGGAAGAAATACTCTCATCCGTTGCCCAGCTAATGGACACATGGTCAATGACAATGTTATAGACATCACGTTCAATTCCATCGGCCATAACAATACCATCCCCACTACGACTCGGGCCGTTATCAGCCAAACCTGGTCGTACTCGTAAATAACGAATCACTACATCATGGGTTTTTACTTCAACGCTTGGGCCATTATAACTACTATGATTTTTAATCGTTATACCGTCTCCCGGTGCAGTTTGGCCAGCTATTGTGACAAACGGATAATTTATTTCCAGACCATCAAGTATCTCGATAGTACCACCTGTTCGAAACACAATCGTCCGTGGCGTACTAGCTCCCAAATCAGCATCAAGCGCTGCCCTCAAAGAGCCTGGCCCACTGTCTGCAAGTGAAGTAACTTCTATAACTTCACCCCCTCGTCCACCAGGAGTATCTGCCCCAAAACCCTGTGCTCCAGGAAAAGCTGGTATAGCATAAATTTGCATACTTAAAAGAGAAGTAGCAAATAACAAAAAAAACAAATTAAAAACAGAAAGTACTTTTATATTTATATTCATATAACCCTCAAAAATTTTATAAATTCTAGCTTTATCATAGTTATTAACTCACCATCGCGATCATTATCGATTGCTCCACTGGAAACTCGCTGACCTTTAATACGTATTAGTCAATGATGTCTATTTCGTTAGAGCAAAGAATAGTACTTGAAGCTTGACATACTTGGTAAATACCAGATGCTGGATTAAACCACCCTGATTCATAAGTATAATCTCCATCATTTTCAGTGGTTGCTACCAAATTGCCATTACGATATACATCCACCCAGCTGCTTTCTGCGCCAGTCCAACTAAGTTGCGCAAAAGATTTAAAAAACCACTCCCGATATGGATAACCTGTTAATGTAATATCACCATTTGGCGTGTCATCACAGACATTGCCAATGTTATCGCCATCTGTATCTTCCTGATTCGGATTAGACTCATTTTGGCAATTATCGCTGTTATTGCCAACACCATCACCGTCTGTATCTACTGTTTCAGCAGGATCATTCGGGAAGGCATCACTATTGTCACCTACACCGTCACCGTCTGTATCGACTGTTTCATTAGGATCATTTGGGAAGGCATCACATACATCTCCAACATTATCATTATCTGAATCAAGCTGATCAGAGTTAGAAATAGTTGGACAGTTATCTACTGTATTTTCTACCTGATCCAAATCAACATCATTAATCTCTATATAATCTTTAAAAGTATTAATTTGCGCGATGACAATGGCCCTATCATTGGTAAATTGCTCTATAGGAATATCCAGATACGTTGAATAATCACTGTAACGATTTAATAAATCAGCCATCTCATTACCGATTGCTATTACATCCATACCTATATTTTCAGCATGAATATTATATTCAGCCCAGGTTTTCACATAACGGTAATCATCAATACCTTCTCTTAATGCTTCCCATTGAACCGTTGGGACCGGGCCATTTTCACTAGGGTAAGCCACCATATGATCTCTATAATTCGAAGCTGGCTTATCACCCCAAACATCAAAATCGTTGTAGGGGTCATTCCATATTGACTGATACACATAGGGTACTATGCCATCTAACCCTGTGTTCCATAAATAAAACCCCGCATGAAAGCGATTGATAACAGGGTTTTCCTGCATTATTTGCCAGTAATAACCTTGTTCTTGATCTGCGTCTTTTTCTATATCACCAGACAATACCGATTCAATATAGTCTTGTGTTTTATTTACAGGAAAATTTGCATAATCCAACGGCTGGACTGTAACAGGAGTATCTAAACTAGGGTTTTCACCAGTATAAGAATAAATTGGATCGTTAAAATCGGATAAACTTTCTGCCTCAGGCTTTGTAATAGCCGTTATAACTTTCCCACCAATTTCTTCATGAATGAGTTTGGATTTATTAATATGTTGAACCAAATCTACATTTGAATCAGGCTCATCTACACCATAAAAATATGGTTCTAATCCATTATCTTCAAAGACAGATGCCAAAGCTTGCATCTGGCTTTTTGTACCACCTATAGAAACATTCTTTCGAGTTAGGCCTGCTGATATAGCATCCTGCAAATAATCCACATCCTTCCCATAAAAAATCACCGAGTTAAAACCATGCTCTTTGATATCGGTTAATTGAGAGAAATAACGATCATAGGACATATAATCTTCTTTACTGGCATCATCATAACGTGCTTGGTGGTAAATAATTAGATCCTTGTCAGCTTCTGCCAAATCAAAATCCTGCACATCAATCTTTATACTGAGAGTTTTAGTGCTAGCGCTTGGAGTCGTTACTGTAATATCCCCAGAATATAGCCCAGGCGTTAGCCCTTTAGGTAGCTCTACAGTGGCAATAAAAGCTTTTGATGTATACGCTCTTAAAGCAGTTGAAACATCACCGGTTAATCTTAATGTAGGTAAGGTATCTCTGCTCCAGGTTAAACCTTCGATTTGTACTTGATCGTCAGATAACAATAATTCTGGAACATAGTGAAATGAAAAACTGTAATTGGGCGTAGTGCCGGACTGAAACCAGTTTTTTATGACCTTTAACTCTACATTCTCAGCAGGAATAATGTCGTTTGAATCCGTAGTCAAGCTGGAAACACTGACATTCACATCATCAAGTGCTATACGTGAATAGATATTAAAGAAGATTGGCTCAAATTGATCTGCCGCAGCTTGTATAGTAATGGAGTCAGTAATTTCTTCGACATCTGGTACCGTTCCTTCATAAACAGCACTGAAAGGCGGCGCTTGATAAAACAGATAGTCTTCTTCTGGGCTTATGTTGCTATCAAGTATTGGGGAATCAGCTACCGATTCATGAACAGTCTCATATTTCTGCCAAACTCCATCACCAACAGTCAGATTTTTATAAGTCCCTATTGTTTCGACCATATCGCTCTTTGTTAACTCAAAACGCGGCGATGCGTAGATACGCAAGTCATCAATGAGTGCATTGGCTTTTTGAATGCCCTCACTTGTAGAACCAATATATATATTATCTGGGGTAAAATTGCTCATGTCCCAACCCCGCGGGTCATTTTTATATTTCACCTGTCCATCTACCAGGTAAAATACATACGGTTCTGCTGCTGTATAATCCCAAGACACTTCAATGAAGTGCCATTCATTTGGCTGCCAGTGGGAAGAAGTGTTTGGTTCTTGCTTATAACTATCTAAACCACGAAAACATGAACCGCCACAATTTGTAGAACTGTACTGCGTGAACGAAAAATAATTACGATAGATTCCATTATTATTATTATCGCCATAATACTTTAAAACTCTGAAGCGTGATTGCCCTGTACCAATCTGAAGAAGAGAATACGTCTGATCGTCATCACCCGCCCATTCAGGTTTGATCCAGAAACTTATTGCACCTTTTTCTTTATCATAATTACCTATAGCTGGATAGCTAAATAGATCCGTAACTGAATTCACTCTTAAAGCGTTACCAGAACGGCCCACCTCTAACGTATAATTGATATCGTTTTGATCCGGCCCTTGGTTAGCAGAAATAGATCCTGCACTGTCAAAAGATTCATAAAATAATAATTGCGGGTCTCCACCAACCGCTAAATACAATTCATTGATCTCAGTATCATTTAACGCTCGATCATAAATCCTAACCTCATCAATAGCTCCTTTAAATAATTGATAATTAGGCACATTATAAGATAGAGCGCCAATTATGAGCTTTTTTGTATTTGATTTTATTTTATCATTCGGAATTTCAGATATCACTGTATTGTCAAGGTTACCGTTAATATATAACTTCAAATTAGTGCCATCAAAAGTCATTGCAACATGGGTCCATACATCTGCACCTAATGCTACGGAACTCTCAACTCTTAATCTACCATTTCCCGAAGCGTTCTCTAACAACACCTCGCCTCTTAATTTACCTGATGCCATGCCCAGTCCATAACCACCTTTAGATGTCGCGTCACAACAATCTCTATGCTTACTTACAATAAACTGATTTCCAGAAAACTGTTGTCCAGAAACAGGTTTTATCCATACTGAAACCGTTATATATTCAGGGTTTAAATTTTCAGTGACAGGGTTAGGCACTTCTGCATATTGTTGATTTATACCATCAAAATACAGTGCCTGACCAAATTTACCATCAACCCATGAGACCCCGTTATGCAGAATAGCAGGAGAGGTAGAACCAGCATAATTTATAGACTCAGACTTATTATTGCCTTCATCAAGAGGAAGATGTACAAAGAGATTATTTACTGCAAAAACCCGATGAGAAAACAAAGTTATAAGCAGAAAACTACAACCTACCAATAACTTATAGAGCCTGTTAACCATAGTACAATACCTTTTTCTATATTCTATTTTTTAAAAAACTTATCCTCTAATAAATATTTATAATTTATAAGGGAACTCTTTTTCCTTTCCTTTAAAATATCTATAGACACCCATTAATTTCGTTCACATACTAGCAACTTATTATATCTAAAACAATAAGCTAAAATAATTTAATATAAACTTCATATAAATGTATAAAAAGCTTTAATAATTTCTTAAATCTTATATATCTCTCAGGATTACTTCTATTATTCGTTAGAAAATAATTTCCATCAGGTATCTAACGATAGCTTTTTGAATTAAAATATCCAGACAGTTTATTTTTTAATAGCGTTGTTTTTTTAAATTTACTTAAACAGGCGGTTTTAGTAACTAATTTAAAGTAGTAGCAACAATACTCACCCTTCAACCATTTTGGACATCTGCTCTTGCACTAATTATTTTTATTTCAATCTGAAAAACAACGTTAGAAAATCAACTAACTATAATTGTTTGACAACAAAAAAAGTAAGAGATTATTCAGCAGGAATAGACCGCCGGGTAAAAATACATATTATTGGCGTACCATTGGCACGTAAGGAAGGTTCAATTGCACTATGCAAAGCATGATAACGATAAAAAGGCACTTTGGGATAAAGGTGGTGGATAGAATGTAAATTCTGACCCAGCCAGAACCATTCTAACGGTTTCATCCATTTTGGCATTATCAAACTATTTGTATTTAAATAGCGTTTTGGTGTTTCATAAGGCAAATGCGGCCTGTAAGCAAACCAGTATGCAGTAAAATAGCCACCTAGTATATAACCCAATAAAATAACAACTGTTTGACCAGATTGGGCAAAAAAAGATAAAAATGCTACTCTCCAGCCTATCGATATCGCTAACTCAAAACAGTAAATAAAACGCTCTTTAAAAGAAGCTGTCTCCCAATGATGTTTAGCAAAAAAACTGTTTTGCGCCCATAAAAATTTAAAGACAGTCACGATAGAGCTAATTATTCCTTTACTCATTCCACTAACGACAAAGTCCGGGTCCTTATCTTCCTGATTAGTATATTTATGATGGGTTAAATGTTCATAGCGATGAGAAGCATAAGGTACTGCTATTAACGGAGCAACAAGGTAGCCACAAAGATCATTGAGCCAACGATAGTTTTCATGGCGACCATTTATATTTCCGTGTACTGCTTCATGCAATGGCGTATATGACATATATGTCAAGGCTGCTACGATTAAGGTTGCAACCCACGCAGGAATTAAACCATTTACAAACAGCACCAGATTTGCAACATAACTAACAATAACAAACACAACAAGTGCTACTGTTATCCAGGCAACCTGCCCCATATGTTTTCTGGCTTCAAGAGTTGCTTCTTGGGTAAGTGCTTTGAGATCTGATTGCATAAAAATTATCTTATAAGCTATTTATTTACTTTTGTAATCTACACCTTTTGCTGATACATGCATAGGTCATAAATTGACAATCGACCGGATTAAATGACCCTGATTTTAAACATTCTCTCTTTCACAATGGGCACATGGTTTAACTTACAAAAAACATACAGTTTTTTCTAACTAGCTGCTTTAAATATACTAGTTTCTCTTTGTATTAATCAAACGCCTGAATTCATCACGATCAATATAATTAAAATTTTCCTGAATCATTGTATCTAACGGTTTATATGATGCTGGTGGCGCATCAACCGTTTGCCAGGGCACAATATACATGACCTTTGGTTGTTCCTGATTACCTTTTATTGTGGAACGTAAATTAATCGTAGTAATATCATTATGCCTTTTATTACTCAGCGTCTGTTGTTGAGTTACACTTTCTTGCGCTACCCCTGAAAAACTGAAGACAAAAAACAACAAAACATAAATACTTTTTTTAAGTGCTTTACTCAAGTTCATTATTCTGCCTCCTTTTGACTATTTTTATTTGCTTGTCTGTCTATTTGAGTAGCTATTTGGTTATCTATTTGCCGTTGAATATCCTTAATCCATCCCGCAACACGTTTATCAGGTGTTTCAGCTAGCACTTGATATTTTTGATAATGTTCTAACGCTTCCTGCCTTCTGCCTTGATACAAATCCAATAAAATACCAAGGTTATAGTGCGTCATTGCATTATTCGGTGAATGAATTAAGGCTTTTCGATAAATGGCTTCAGACTCATTAATCAACCATTGTTCTCGCAAAAAAATAGCATAATGATTCAAAGCTTCTGGTGATTTTGCACCAGCCTTATTCATTGCCTCAAAAGCAAGGCTGGCTGCTGCTGTATCATTCTGCTCTAAAGCTGTTATTGCATTTTCCAAATGCAGTTTGGCTTTATTATTGTCAACCATTACCTTATCAACCTGACTTGGAAAAGAGCCTTTTTCGGTAGTCAAATTACTACATGAAACTAATAAAGCCACCAAAAAAAGATTAATAAAATTTTGGTATATCCTATAAAGCAGATGGTATTTACTCAACATAACTTACCTCCATACTAGGGCCTTAGCTCAGGCTTTCGATACCTGCCCGGCATCAACTGCTCCAGTGATTTAAACGATTTTTTTATCGAATCAGATCGTGCACCAGACCAAAATCGTTCGATATTAACCGCATGTAACTCGATAGCCTTTTCTTCGAAAGGGAATGCCTGCTCTTCCAGTAGTATCTCATATTGTTCAAGCTCTAACTCCGATAAACCCTTGGGTCTTTCTGAATCCATTAATTCGCTAGCCAAATCCTGATAAATCTGACCGATACGTTGCGTCGCTAGAGTAGAAAATTCTTCAACATTGTATGATGCTGTTTTATTATATTGCTGAATAGCCTTTTCCATTGCTTCTCGCTTTTTAGGCAAACTGTTTCTTATTGGTGCTTTTAATTTTATACGATTAAAATTTTCATACTCTTTATTCGCTATGTATGAAGATGCCTGCGCAACAAGAAAGTTTGCACGCTGGGATCGATCGCTCAGGGAATCCCCACTCTCAACCAGCTTGCTTGACCAATATAAATAATTTGAATTTCGATTATTTTTATCGTGCATAATCAGTTTTGATTGTACTTCTAACAATTGTTCATCAGCATTAACAACATATCGATTAGCGTAATCTTTATACTGAGCAATTGCCTGCTTTTGATCACCCGCTTTTTCATAATAGGAAGCACTAATATAGAGTGCCTGCTTTCTGGTTTTTAGGTCGATATGTTGATTTGCTATAATATCAGCCTGTATTGCAGCGTTAGACCAATTTTCCAGATTTTCATAAGCTGTTAATAAACGACCTTCACTAACTATACTTGCTTCTTTCTCTGGATAATTCAATTTAAGCGCATTAATTGTATCGACTGCCTCCAACCAACTCTTTTGCTGCATAAAGATGACACTGGCATCATACAATGCACTTGCAGCCACATCGCTTTCAGGAGCACTTTGCGTTACCCGCAAGAAAGTTTTAGCCGCATCCAACGCATTATCACTTTGCAGTTGAACTTCACCCTGGCGATATATACTCGCTGCATAATTTTCGAGTGTTTTTTTATAGTATTCTCGATATTGTTGCGACTGCGAGTCTAGCGCCAATAACGATAAACTTTGTTGGTAAGCAGTCTCTGCGCTGCTGTATTCTTGCATTGCAAATAATGCATGTGACTTGGCTAACCATGCGTTGAAAAGATATTCTGTTTCTACGCGATTGGTAGAAACCGTATCTGCCGTTTGTTGGTTTTCTCCAACATAAATCAATTGATCAGCAACATCAATTGTCCTTTGATACTGGCTACTATTCAATAAAAAGTGAATCGATTGTGCTAATACTGTCGTTCTACGTATATCGTTGGGAAAGTTATCGGCAAATAACAGAGCACTCTCAATCTTTTTGGATTGCCATTGTGTTAATAGCTCATCATCAACTGATAAAAATTCAATATATTGATCATATGCCAGTAATGCCGAATAACCCGCTTCATTTCGATGATTAAATTGAGCTTTTTGTTCTGCAAATAAACCATAAGCAGAAAATTCATAAGCTTCAATTGATGACTTAAAGTCACCTAACTCAAAATTACACTCTCCTAACAGAAAGTATTTGTTACCTATCTCAATATCTTTAGGAAAACTTTTAATCCATACGTTATACCAGTATATAGCTTGTATATAAAACTCTTTTCTGATTCTTTGGTTTATTTTTTTAGATGATGCTTTACTCATCTCCTGAGCCTTCCCATGATAATAACTGGCCAACTCATCAATAAAAACAGATAAGTTTTCTTTTATTGCAACCAAAACCCCTTCTTTTTGTCCTTCCGTTTCATTAAATGTTTCAGATGTCAACTTATTAATATATTCACCATCCAGCGCATAACGTTTTGAATATTCCTCTTTTGCCAACCTGACACGATCCGAAAAACCGCCTTTTTTATATGTATCAATTTCTCGCTGTTTAAATTCTGGGGATTTTAATGATAAAGGGTAACGATTTTGATAAGAACCATAGACACTGGCACTATCTATATAACGCTTTTTGGATAAATACAAATCGCCCAGGGCAAGATACAATTGATCGCTATAATTTTTTTCTCCAACATCATTCAATAAATCATCAAGAGAGTATTGCTCTCTTAAATTAGAAAAAGAAAGTGCAATAACCCTGTAGGTGTCATCTAATAATTGTAATTTTGCTTTTTGTGATGTATCGGTCTCCTGCTTAGCCACTGCACTCTCTGCTAAAGAATGATGATGATCTGTGACTTCAATAAATGAATATATAGCATCCTGATATTTTTCCTGTTTATACTGAGACCAACCCAACATATAAAATGCTTTATCAAAAAATGCTTGCTGATTAACAGAAGGGCTGTTTTCATTAGAATGGATAACTGCCAGGTAAGCTTTAGCTGCCTCTTTATATGCTTTATTACTGAATAACATCTCCCCTCTTCTGAACTGTGCCTCCTGAAAATAAACGGATTCTGGAAATCGCTCAACCAGTGTGGTTAATATCTCTAACTCTTTATCTATTTGGCCACTTAATGCATACGCTTTTGCAAGTGAATAAAGTAACTTGTCATTATCAGCTCTGCCTGCTTGCTGGCTGAGTAATTCTTTATAATTCTGGATAACATATTTATAGAGTTCATTAGAATTGGGTGCCTCTTCTTCAATCTGTTTTTTTTCTGCTATAAATAATTCTATTGCTGCAAGACGTCTCAGCACATCCTGTTGTATATTTTCATCGTTTACCCTCTCCAATACTTTACGATAGCTTTGAACAATATCGTCTATATTTACTGCATCGAACGATTGCATCTTTGGTATGACAGCAGGCTCTATGTTTTCCAGAGTGTTTTTCTTATCTAAATACTGGTTTTCTATAGAGCTTTGAGTACTACAAGCACTGACAATAACAATACTAACAAAAAAGAAACTTAATTTGCATTTTTTGAGTACTGGTAAGATCACTGTCTATTCCTCACCAGTTAATAAGTTTTTTGAATTGTCTAATAGACGCGCCATAGCAAGGTTAGCCTGAGCCAGATAAGCATTGGACATCGATTGCAGTCGATTAATTTCTTCCACCAGCAATGTAATGATTTCTTCATCAACCCTTTGAGCTAACCTCATAGAGTAAAGCCTTTGTAGCTTTATTCTCTCTGCCATCTCGTTCATTCGATATTTTTCTTGCAATTGCGTGATTGCATTTTCTTTATATGAAGCAAACCGACCCAGCTCATTACTGGATTCCTCTAACATAACCTCAATCGATTTTAATGTTTTTGCTTGCTGCCATAAAGCTTCTGCACTGTGATTAGCAACTCTCCAATGAAGCAAACCTTTAGCTAATTGAACTGTATCATCATATTCATTTAGTGCTATTTGATCTAATTCACTCTCGGTTAACCTATTTGAATCTAGCGAAATAATATATTCCTTAAGTGATTTTATTTTTTTTAATCTTTTATTCACCGTATCTATTCGGTTATTTACTCTGGCCTCCTGGCTGTCCACAAGATAAATAACACTACTCCAACGCTGATCTTGTCTTGCTAAATGATGCCGTTTTTTTAACTCCGTATATTCTGCTTTGAACGATTTTAATTTTTCCTTTTTTAGCTGAACCTGCGTATCTGAAATGGATTGACTGGCTTTTTCAGCGCGTGCTCCAATAACAAAATCAATGGTTTCTATGTCCATGCTTTGTTGTTCAAGCATCGAATTAAGCCATAAAATATCCTGCCTTTTATTGATCAATACTGAAATATTATTTTTGCTGAGTAATGTTTTAAATCGTTCATCCAGCAATATATTCGATTCATCATTAAGAAACTGCGGAACAACCGATTCCTTTAACCAGAAAACTGAATTTTCATTTAATAGGCGACTGATTTGACTACTAGATAAAACCTGAAGCTTTTGTTTTAGTTGTTTTAAATAAACCATTTCCCGATCTATTTCTTGTATCGTCTTTTTATATTCACTTACAGCAAGCGCTTTTTGATTCATTCTTTCATAGATAAAAGGTATGGCTAACATAGCCTCCTGCACAGATGAATCCGATAAACTATAACGACTCAATAACTGAAGCGGCGCAAGCGCAGCCTTATCATCTCCCATTTTTATAGCCGCCCAACCATAACCTAATAATGCCTGTGTTACTAACGGATTTTCACGTCGCACTTGTTTAAAACTCTTTATAGCTTGTTGATGCGAACCAGCACTTAAAGCAATAAACCCGGAAGAAATCAAGCTTCGATCCCTTAACGCCAGGAGCTCTTCATCATATATTGCTAACCTTGATTGATTAATTTGGTTAGCTAAACCCAAAAGTCTTTTTGCAATTTTATTTTTTTCCAGTCTTTTTGCTTCCTCATTCAGCGAACTTGAATCTATAGTTTTTATTGATTCCATTGCCGCATTATAGGTAATGTAAAACCACCAGATAGAATCAGAATCAGGTTGAGGAAAAAAAGTGCTTTCTGTATCCGTTATTTTTATCGATCCATCTTCATTAGTTAATTGTTGTAGTGTTTTACTTTTTAAAAAAACATACTCGTCATGAAGTTCCGTTGGCAAGGCTTTATCCACTTTAAGAAAGTAATTTAATGCTTGATCTGGTAGATTTTTTTTATATAGTAATTTACCCAAATAAAACCAGGCACGCATTTCTGTTTGTTGGCTTATATTATTTTTTCTTTTTTTGCCTTCATCATTTTCTGATAATACACTTTCAAACAAACGGTGAGCTTCTTTATCCATCCCATATGAAAGATGTAACCCGCCTCTGAAAACATCAACAAATGCACCATGATGGATAAAGCTGTCTTTCTCTTCACCGATTAGTAGTTCTGTTAATGAGTTAAAATATTCACCCTGAAAATAGTGATATAAAGAGGTGCCATAAAACAAATCATTTGCACGCTCAAACTTTTTTTGTTTTTCTGCATGAGAAAAAAGCGAGGTTACAAAAAATAATAATACAAATGTAATAACCCTTTTTAAGACATTTAAGGGCTTATAAATCGACAGCGAGGTTTGCCAGTACATTTACCAGTACTCTACTTTTTATTCTCTGGCAGTGATAGTAAATTCAGGTTGCATACTTTTTTGAGCATCGATTATTTTCAACTCAAGGTATGTCGCTTTTTCATTTTTATTGAATGTTAAACTGGCTGCTCTTCTAACATCTCTTTCATGCTTATCTTTACCCGTATATATTGCTGTAATCTCATGTTCACCATTTTTAACATTACCTAAAAAGACACGTTGTATTCCTCCTCTCACTAACGCATCTATTTGTTTTTCAGTATAAAGGTGGCTTGCAACTCTTCTACCATCAATTTCAATGACGACACTATCCAGCTTAAACCATTTGCCAACATCAACAGATAAGAATACAGCGACTTGCGTATTCGCGGGAAACAATAAATCTTCTTTTAAAATAAATATATCTCTATTGAGCTCTAGCACCTCTTTTTTTAAATTTTGTAATGCTTCATCCAGAGAGAGATCGGAAATATCGTCTTCGGCAACGACGAATGGACTCAATAAATTAAGAGCAAAAAATAATATTGCAGCCAGTAAAAGTCGCTTCATCAAAACAGGGGAACGGATTAACATTGTTACAGCCTTCATAGCTTTTTAGCTCGGATAAATTTAAGCTATAACTATAGCTTTCCTTATTATTATTTACTGTGAACTGTGTTTAATCCATTGAATTCTTTATGTTTTTAGGTATTAAGCACGCTAATCAATCACTTCGTCTAGCGCTCAGATAATCACTCCACCAGAAATAGAAGCCAACGGTTGAAATGCTGTATAACGATCCAGGTCTGTTCCCAATCGATTACCAAACGTACTGATAAAGTTTCCAGATTCTCCGTGTAATGCCATGTAATTCAATAAAAGTGTATCAACCAGTGCATTCACATTATTGGCTGGTGCAATACCATTACCCGTTTCAACAGAAGCATCACCACGCATCCAGCCTATTTGCTGATGTTGAAAAACTTCATCGCCATTACCCATCAATTGAGGCACACCGGAAGGATCATAAACCAGAAAGAACGAAGCCGCTGTTGATGAGTTATCACCCGTCCATACGCCTTTTCCTCGCCCATTTAAAGACTCATCGAGCATTCCGTTAGAAAACACTGAACCATCACTAAAAACATACATCATAAGCGGTATGCCTTTGCGGGCTGCATATTCCAGACAAGCTCCCATACAACGACCTGCACGTAAATCGCGAACCTCGCCTGTTGCTCTATCACCCGTATGATAATCATACCCTCCCATGCTAATTGTTCCTGCACCTGCAAAACCATCAATCACCATTTTCATTACTGATGCGGTTTTCTGGAATTCGCGTTCACTATTAAATTCGGTGGTAGAGAAAATACCGGCAGGACCCACAATATCCGGGTCAGTTTCAGGATCTATGTTATTAAACCCATTGGCAGGGTCCGAAATATCTGCACTCTTTACATACTGACAATTTATATTATCTTCAACCTCAGCATTGTTACTCAATCCTGTATCGATTCTATCAAGTTTACGTTTACTAATCCTCTGTATTGTCTCCATAACCGATAATGCTTTATCAGCTCCTAACACTGTACTTAAGTCTCCAGTATTTACCAAGCCAACAACATCTGAAGGTCTATCTACTTTGGTAGGAGGTATCTCAGGATTAATCAACAGTGCAGGCGCCATTGAATTACCACCCGATACAGAACTACGTGAACCAATAAGCGTAGCCAGGCTACCAAAAGCACCCGCACCCGCTATACCATACATTGGATTATGCGGGTTATTGCCAGTATCGTTATCAGAGCGCGCTGGAATCACCGCGCCATTAATGTTTGCAGCTCTCGCTCCTGCTTTCTCAAGAATACCGGCCAAAAACTGACTATCACTATGAAAGGCTAAACCCAGGGTAGTATCAACATGATCGCCATTACTGGTTGCAGTTGGCGTTGCTTCTGCCACGCCTGGCACCATATCACCAGGTAGACCTAACTTTCTGTAACCTGCTGTATTTAAAAAATCCTGTTGTCCCCCTTGTCCACCAACCAAAACGTTAGATCCTGCTATATTGGCTCCACCGGCCAGGTCAAAACAGATAAACGGTATTTTTCTTCCACTGCCAGGATTTAAACCACAGTCTGTTCTGTAAGCCTCCAGATCAGGTGCTAACGCAGCATAGGCTGAATTCGATGAAAACAGTTTTAATGCAGAAACGCCAAATATCGAGCCCATACCAAAACGAAAACCCTGGGCAATCATCCCTCTACGCGTTACTGGTTTGCGATGATCAACATGAAATAATGGCTCGTTTAAACCGTAATGTCTTGATTTTCTCTTTCTCATTTTAACTACTCTGACCTTTTTTCGAATATTGAAATAATCAATGAATTACATAAGCTTACTGAATCACAGTAACTGCACTAGCTAAAATAGCTGAACAGGCTGCCTTGGCAGCAATGGCTACATTTCCGTTACAATCGACCAAACAGCGGGCCAAACCATTGGGCGTCGGGTTTGTTGAAGCATCAATTTCTGCTATACCATCCGCATCAGTAAATAATAGATGATGAATCAATGGTTTTACATCACTAACTAACGGTTGAGAATTGAGCTCAACATTAGGCACTGTAACAATATCTGCATTAAGTACTGCTGCTAGCATGGGGTCAATAAATTCTGTATCCCAATCAGCTACTGTTTTTGTATGTTCATCAATAATATTTTGCGAGCCATCTTCATCCAGCGTAATGTTAAGATTTGCTCTGGCAAATGGGCTATCAATCAACTCACTACAATAGGTTATTGCCAATTGAGTAACACCCATTTGATGGGAAGACAGAAACCCCTGAATATCCTCGGTAGGCGGTAGTTGCTGAATAACTGTATCATAGGTATTTCTCACTGAAGTAGTATCTGAAGCAACCCCCGTTATCTGCGCAAATGTTTCTGTAATTTCAGAAAATGTCCTTACTCCTAAATCAGAAGAATCGACATTAGCAGCTGTAAAATCAGGTGCGGCAAAAACTGGCTCAACAAACGGGTTAGAGTCACTACCCAGCTGTTCAAATGAAAGAAAAAATTGATCTGCAGTTGCTCCTGATGGGCCATTCTCTAACGGAATAATTTGGCCTAATAAACTTAATGCAATGCCTGTAGCAGAATCATAACTGCCCGTATCTTCTATATATTGGTTTATTTGTGTATAGGTCTGCCCTACAGGTAAAACTTTACCATTAATGCCTATACGCATCCCTTGTAAAGTAAACGGTACTGGTACAGTACTCTCTCCAACTGCCATGTAAAAGGGATCGGTAAATAAATAACTGTAGTTATCATACTGGCTAACAGTAAAACCAATATAGTTAACAGGTGTTTCTGTATTAAGATCCAATGTAGGCTCCAGGGAATGCAAACCAAACAAGAGAAAGAATTTTTGTCCAACACCCACATCAAAGTTATTTTGAATGTCTGCTGGTGATAACGCGCGTCGATGAATAGCTAAAAATCGGATAGTTCCCTGCCAGGCGTGATTACCTGTAATCTCATTACCTAAAACCAGAGCAAAATTGTTATCCCAATCATAAAAATTTCCTGGACCCTGATTATCTGTATCACCGGTATTGACACCATTGACAAAAATCTCTCTTCCTCTTTCCGGGTGGTATGTCACCACAACATGTTGTAATTCTGTTTGTGCATCTTCGTCGGCATCCGCTGTGCTCAAAAGCGGTCGCGCATCCTGACCAGTTGTGGATGATCTCACCAGTGCATCATAGTTATACATCGACTGGCCTAATGCAAAATTTATTGCTGTATCGCTACCGGCATAACTGACAATTCGCGCTGAATCATCTTGCGTTACATTATCCGGAAAAATCCAGGCTTCAATAGTATATTCTTCGGTATTTCGAATCTCATTAAATAACTTTCTACTGGTTTCTACTGTCGCCTGTGCTCTTCCATTATTAAATTTTATACCCCAATTCGCCTGCCATTCATAATCACCAGATAGTGTTAAAGGCGCTAACGGCGCTACATTGCTGCGATCATCGACAATGTTTCCCTGACCAAGGCGAAATTCGTATTTTGCAATTACATGTGTATCAATTCGACCTCCGCTATTTGCAATAATGCCATCCTGCTCCATTTTCAGTGCCAGGCTTGTAACCAGGTTTGGATCTACCGGATCTATACTGTCGGGTAATAATGCATTAATTTGAGCAAGCATTTCATTGGCATTACTTGTACAGTCACTCCAGCAATTATGTACTTCATCGCGCAGACGTACGACTAAACGTGAATCTTCTGCATTAGAAACATCTATCTTGGTTTTTGCGGCTTCATAAGCAGTAGCTATATTTGTATGCGCAAATAAAGGCGCCTGCTGAAGCTGTGTGGGTGCAGAATCAGAGTGACAGCCTGCGCAATGCGAAGTTAGCAAAGGGTAAACTGTTGAAGAAAACACACTAACATCAGGGAATATGACTGCGCCTGTTGGTAACTGTACGTCAGGAGGCGAAAAAATAACTTGAGTTGCACTGGTTGCTGCTACACCATTAGCCCAGTTTCTAATAAAACCAATAATTGTGTCTCTGCATAAAGTTGTATCCTGTACCCAGCAGTTGTGACCATTAAATACTTTATCTGCAATTTGAGAGTTTTCCGGTGTGGCTAAATCAACTAGTGGCAAGGCTTCACTATATGCCAGGTTAATGTCATCATTACGGACAAAGCTTCCTTCACCACTACCATTTTGCATATGACAGGCCGTACATTGATAAACCTCTTCTGTTAACTGGCTCCAAAAAAAACTCTTAAAATCTCTAACACTCTGACTAGTTGGCTCTGGCCCGTTATAGCTTAATGCAAAAGATGTCAAAGCGCTTCCACTTGAGGAACCACCGCCCGATGAGCCACCTGACCCAGAAACAGCATCAGGTATAACCTCTACTGTTTCACCCGAATCACCTGCACAACCCGTTAACAGTATGAAAATTGTCATACCCACCTGAGTATACATTTTTACTTTTTTACCGAATGATATAATCATCATTGCCCTTTACATAAATAATCTGTATTAACTACCCGCACAATAACTTGCAGTTTCTGCATAAACACGTTTCAGATTATAGTTATTGACTTTGAATATATTGACAACTCTATCTATCTCGTCACTATCTATTGAACTGCCAGGCTCTCTTAAGCACATAGCTTTGAACACATGCCCTACATGACAACGCGCAAATGCTTCCGAATTCGCCAACTCCACACCTAAGCTCTTTGCACCATTACCTGAACCTGTCAGACCCTGAGAATTAGTATCCCAACCTAACAGATTTCTATTGACTCCTTCACGCCAGTAATTATCCCAATTATCGTCAGGAGTAATAAATCCATGAGGAAAAGTTGTTGAATTGATAAAATATTTTGGTTGTACTACACCATCGGTATAAATCAATTGGCCATCTTCTACATCCACAGCATTATTAGCATTAGCATCATATTCCCACTGATAGTATGCAAACGCCTGGGACATAGGGTCCATTCCCGTATGACAGCCAGCACAGTTATTGAGAAAAAGACGACTATCACCCCCCGGCGTTCTTGATATATCCTGACGAATACGATCAGCGGGCCGAGTATTATCCTTTAATTGCTCAAGGTCATAACACATATGATTTAAAACTGTATAACGAAACATCGCTCTATTAGTTCCATCAACAAAAAAAGCTCTTGATCCAGCTCTTGATGTCATCACACCTGCGGTTGCAGATGAGTTTAACCCTGTTACAGCAGACTGAGTTGTTCGCATCAGGTTCGCAACACTTCCTAAATCCACATTACTGTTTTCCAATGCTTCATAATGAGCATTACTGTTATTGGTATATAAAGGCGTGTTTGTACCTATATAAAGAACATCACCATGTAGAATCTCTCTAAAATCTGAGGTGTTTGTCTGGTTCAAATCAGCACCATCTCTTACCAGCCCAATGTAGGTAGCTATATAATCATTTAAAGGAACAAACACATCAAAATCACGATTGGTCCAGGGAGCTGCGATGTTCTTTAAGGTAACCGAATAAAACGCCTTGTGCTGCATGGCAAGATAAGCTGCTTCTACCAGGCCCTGATTATTGACGTTTGCATCAATCACAGCCTGCATGTTATCCAGAACCATTTCCGTTGGAGGCACACCAGCAATACGATCATGCAACCGCTTGGCTTGCTCTCTTGAACCTGCATTAGATGATTCACTTAGAAGTGCCGAAATGATTATTAAAGGAATCAGAATAAGCTGAAGATAATAAGTCTTAAGTGTTTTTTTAAATGTATGTAATGCCATATGCACCATGAACTGGACTGTTAAATTAAGATCAGTGTATTTCAAAACGTTTGAATCATATTTAATCATTCAGGCTAACTACTTACTTAATACTTACTAAGCTAAAAAATTAGAGTAAGGCGTTGAGTTGAAGCCTAATGTAATCCAAACACTGATTAAAAATAAGCCCCCAAATACTTATTTTGGATAGTAGGTCACATTAAGAGTTTGAAAACATTCTCGACCTCTACATATAACCAATAATCACTTGATTGTTAGATTTATTACTTTCGTGAACCAGTGAGTAGAAGTCCTGAGCAAGGTAAGTAGAAAATAGTACCTCAATGATTTGAAGCAGATGACTACAAACATGAGTAAAGCGTTTAATATGTTATTTACCCTGATAAAAGAATGGAAAAAAGCAGGGGTTTATTACTTTTTTTATTGTTTATTATCAGCTTGCGCTGGTGGTAACGATCAAGGTAGCTCACTATTAACAAATACTTCTTTTGATAATTCCACCAGTGAATTAACAACATTAAATATTCCCATCTTTTATGTGAAACGGGTCATCCCTTCTGAAGTTCAGGATATTGAAGCACCCTATGCATTTAATCCAGGTGCTCAACTTTATATGCGAGCCACAAGTTCTGCACTATCGCCTGAAGTTAATATCACAGCCAGTATCCACGGCGATAACCTCAATTATGATGTTAAAGATTTAGCTATATCACCAGATGGAAAACGGCTTGTATTTGCGATGCATGCACCAGAGCCTGATCCGGACAATCCGGTTAACGGTTGGGAAATCTGGGAATATATTATTGAAACCAATAATCTACATCGTGTTGTATCACCATCAAGTCTTACCGAGACATTTAAAAATCATGATTTTTCACCTGAGTACATTTATTCTCCAAATGACAACAATGATGATAACGTTATCATTGTATTTTCATCGACAAGGCTTGGAAGCAAAGCACAAATACGATTGATTAATGAAGGGAAAGGCAATTTTAATTCGTTAGAAGAAGACTCAGCTATTACAACAACAACGCGACAGGAAGGGAATGCCATCTATACCAGTAATTTATTTATTTATGATGGCAGTTCAGATATTTCCAGACAAATTACTTTTAACGCAAGCCATGATTTAAACCCTCTGCCTCTTCCTTCCGGTGATATTTTGTTTACTCGCTGGGATAATATTAAAACTGGCAACAACGACGCTTTCAGTTTATATAAAACCACCCAATATGGAGAACAAACCGAGCTGCAATACGGTTATCATAGCCATAAAATACATGGTAGCGATAATGATGAAGCGATTATCGGTAAACTAAAGTTAGTGCCAAATGAATCTGACAATAAAGTTATGGGTATATTACATCAACGCTCTATGGATGGGTTTATTTATGGTGGAGCAATCGTCACATTAGACTGGGAAAACTATGTCGACGATAATCAGCCAACAGCACCCAACACTGGCGTGCCTGGTAATGGATTAAATTATATCAGTAGAAATGATGTAAAGACTAACCAGACATTATCACTGGGCGGTAGATTTAGTTCAGTAACACCCTTAAACGACGGAAGTGGAAGATTGTTAGTCAGCTATTCTTCTTGTATTTTTTCAACGGATCTGATTGATTTTATTTTCTGCTCATCTTCAACAAACCCTGTAAATCAATTCACTCGCTATGGTTTATGGATATACCAACCAGGTATTAATGGCAGCAATGATCTTTTACAGCCTATAGATACGGGCGAATTGTTTTATATGTATACTGATGTTGTCATTGCAGAAACATCTACCTCTCCACTGGTTATAAGTTCAGGTAGCTCTAACCCCAATCTGGCAAATGATGATCTGGCAATTTTAAATATTCGATCAATAAACGACTTTGATGGAACTGAACAAACTACATTTAGTGCCGCCAGATTTCTTCGCCTGGTAAAATCAGTACCTATACCTGACGATGAAGTAGAAGCTTTTGGCAACAATATGATTGGCATCAATCGTACTCAACTTATGCGCGAAATAGTAGGCTATCTACCAGTTGAACCGGATGGCTCAGTCAGGGGCATTGTTCCAGCCAATGTACCACTTATGATCAGTGTTGTTGATGATACAGGAAAACGTATCAGTGTAAGACACAACCACTGGATATCACTTTCTTCAAATGAAACATTTGAATGTAAAGGCTGTCATTCCTCAAGTAGCACTCTACCTCATGGTCGTTATGATGCCCAACCCGCATCAACAAATATTGGTGCATCTAACAGTAATACTTATCCTGGAACTGCAATCACTGCCTGCTCTCCAGGTGATACAATGGCAGAAACAAGAACCACACCTAATTGCTCTCCGATAACAGAACAGTTGCCCAATGCAGATCTCGCCTATGATGATATCTGGACTTCAATACCTTTTACCACCATCGACTACACCAACACACCCGTTTCACCACAAAATAGTTTTTGTTCGCCGTGGCAGGCACTGTGTAGAATTATTATTAACTATGAAACTCATATTCAACCCATTTGGGAAGCCACAAGAACAGCAGTCGATGATGGCTCTGGCAATATGATTGATAGTTGTACTGGCTGTCATACTACAAATGGTGGAACACGAGTTCCAGCCGCACAGCTGGATCTAACATCCACACCTAGTGTTATTACTTCAGATCATTTAACTTCCTACCGCGAATTACTTGCCTCATCCAGTCATTTAACACTGAATAATGGTGTTCTGGTTACCAGAGAGGAACAGTGCCCTTCTACTGACATAGATGGCAACCCAATAACAATTATCAACACTTTTTCAAACATCGGCCGGGTTATGGATACTTCTGGAGCAAATAGCAGCCCAGATTTCTTCGACTGTTTGACCCAGGATAATGCTTGTGACGATAATGTTATCCCGACATCTATTGGATGTACCGAATCAAGTACTGATCCAGTACTCAACGAACCCGTTATCAATCATAACAGTCTATTAAGTGAAAGCGAATTACGCCTTATAGCAGAGTGGTTAGACCTTGGTGCACAATACTACAATAACCCATCGGACATACCTAATTAATGCGAAAATTCAATTCTGTTCTGATTCTGCTACTCGGTTACATCACTAGCATAAATTGTTTTTCGGAGGACAATTACATTGTGTTGACTGTAACAGAACCATTTGTGGAGTTAAGGCATGGCCCAGCCTATAGCTATTCCGCTTTTTTTATTGCTCAAAAAAATCAGCAGCTCACTGTATTAAAAAGAAAAAACAATTGGTTTAAAGTTTACCTTCGTGACAGTATTCATCGTGAGAAAACAGGCTGGTTACACATAAACGACATACTGACGATGAAAGTAAATAAAAACAATGATGAAGAAACCATTCTTGCGAAAAATCACCCTTTGCTTATTGCAGTAACAACCTCAAATTATTATCTGGGCGTTCATTATGGTCAAATAACTGATGGCGATATTATCGGTACATTTGGCGGTTATCATTTTACTGAGGTACTAAGAACTGAACTTCAACTCAGTAACCTGATTACCAGCTTTACAGAAGCCAATCTGGGTTCAATCAATTTTCAACTTGCACCTGTTGGAGACATTGCAAAAATTGAACCGTGGTTTGCAATTGGCTATGGCTTTTATGACTCTCAGGCAAGAGGAACAGCGAGTCAGCAAAATGAAGGCACAGAGAACCTGTTTCAACTTTCAGGTGGGTTCAATGTCTCATTTTCAAAGCGTTTCAAGCCTCGAATTGAGTATCGAAATTATAAAATTCTACAATCAAATAGTATCAATCTGGAAATAGATTCATGGCATCTTGGTTTTCTCGCATATTTTTAATGACACCTTTTCGTTTAGTACTTGCGCTCATTATCTATATGAGTATCAACTATTGTTCAGCAGAAGAAGTTATACCTCCTGATCTGGAGCGTCCCATTATTAAAGAACCAAAGCTGGACAATGACTCATGGGAAATAGGTATCTTTGCAGGCGTTATTAGCATAGAAGATTTTGATACTAACGAATACTTTAGTGTGCGAATAGCCAAGCATTTCAATGAGCATGTGTTTATAGAAGCAAACTACGGTATTTCTACTGGCGGTACTACGACTAATGAAGATTTAAACGAGGGCATTGTCAATTTCCCTGACGATGCTCGTGATTATAAATCCTGGGACGTTTCTTTTGGGTGGAATATATTTTCAAATGAATCCTGGTTATTAGGAAGAGCTTATAACTCAGATGTTTATATATTATCAGGTATTGGCACTACCGAATTTGCAGAAGACAAATGGACAACAGCCAATCTGGGCATAGGTTATCGACTTATTCCAAAAGACTGGATAATGTGGCGCATAGAAGCCCGGGATTATATCTTTGATAGAGACCTGTTTGGAAAAAGAGAAACTACAAACAACATAACGTTAACTACCGGGTTAACCATTTTATTTTAACAATGCAAAGATTAAAGGAACTCAAAATGAATCTTTACAATGTAAGTATATTTTTTCTGACTTTTTTAATTAGCACAATTGTACATTCGGAAAAACTTAACACTTCAGCACCAGACTTCACACTTAAATCTGCAAATGGCGAAAACATACGCCTTGCTGAAAAAAGAGGTGAGGTTGTTATGTTAAATTTTTGGGCATCCTGGTGTGGCCCGTGTCGACAGGAAATTCCTCACCTTAACCAATTAAAGAGTCGCTACGAACAAATGGGATTTACTTTATTGGGTATCAATATGGATGAGGATAATAAAGAAGCCAGAAAAGCCATGCAAAAATTCAAGGTTGAGTTTTCTGTATTATTTGATAAAACCAATGAAGTAGCTGAAAAATTTAATGTTGATGCCATGCCTACAACCATTATTATCGATAGAGATGGCACAATACGCTATTTACACAAAGGTTATAAGTCAGGCTATGAAAAAGACTACGATAAGCAAGTAGCAGCACTGGTTAAAGAATAATTTTGAGTTAATATTATGAAACAAAAACCTTATCCTAAGTCAAGTCTATACTTATTAATTAGTATTCTGATGCTATCAGTACTTTCGGCTTGCTCCAATAACCCCTGGGTAAAACCTTACGAAAGAGCAAAACTTTCCAGTGAGCTTATGCAGTACGATCGCGATCCTGTTAGCGATTCCTACATGCATCATGTGCGACAATCAAGAGAAGGAGCAAGAGGCGCAGAAGGATCCAGTGGTGGCGGCTGTGGTTGCAATTAAATGATAATACTCCGATTACACTCTCTATTACCTTTATTTCTAACATTTTATTATAGCTTTAGCCTGGCATCTGTATTGCCTGATGAGCGCGCTGATATGATGTATCATCGATATGATGGTGGCGGTATGGTTATAGATGGACCCTCTATTTTAATCAGGAAAAATATAGCAAACAAGGTCTCTATTGCCTCTAACTACTACGTTGATAAAGTCAGCAGCGCTTCAATTGATGTACTTACTCAAGGCGCCAGTAAATACAGTGAAAAACGTACTGAATACTCAGCGGATATCAGCTTTCTGGAAGACAATACTTTAATTAATACAGGGTTTACCTCCAGCACTGAAAATGATTATGAGGCCAGGAACTATCGCCTGGACGTTTCTCATGAATTTTTCGGACAAATGAGTAGTTTTAGCGCAGGCCTCTCCATAGGCGAAGATACGATAACCAGTACGACTAACCCATTATTTGAAGAAGAATTAGAAAGGAAAAATTATCGTATTGGCTTCGGGCAAATCCTAACAAAAAAATTAATTCTCAATATAAATTATGAAGCAGTACTTGATGAAGGCTACCTTCAAAATCCTTATCGAAAAATTCTGTTTGTTTCCCAAAGTAAAGCAGATGCAATATTGAATCCACCTGATTCTTATGAACTTAAAGATGAACTCTATCCTCGTACGCGTAATAGTGATTCTTTCTCCTTAAAATTAGCCTATCACCTTCCCTGGTCTGGCGCTATAAAAACAAAATTAGGGTATTATTCAGATAGCTGGGATATTAGTGGTAAAAGTATCGAACTGGATTACTCACACAAACTTGCTAACTGGCTTTTTGATATCAGGCTCCGACACTATACGCAAGATGAAGCAGACTTTTATGCCAATGTTTTTTATACGGATACCGAAACCAACTTTAAAGGCCGTGATAAAGAGTTAAGTAATTATACATCGGACAGTATAGGTTTAGGCGTACGATACACATGGGAAGACAATCTCATATCAGGATTTTCTCTCTTTAACAAAATCAGTTTTAATACCCAAATTGACTATATGATGTTTTACTACAACAATTTCAGGGAAGTAACCAATAAAACAGCGTTAAAAAATGGTGTTGAAGCAGAACCTCTCTATGATTTTAATGCTTATGCGTTGAGAATTTTCTTTACAATTTATTACTAACTAAAGAATTATTGCTCAGAAAAACCTGTTGAATAATGTACTTTTCCAGCATTATCAATCAACAATGCTTCGTAATTTTCTAACGTATTAATCAAGCCAAGGCCTTTTTCCACACCAAGTACAAACAACGATGTAGATAGGGCATCACAATGCGTCGAGGATGGACCTACTACCGAAGCAGTGACAACTTCTCTTGCAGAATTTCCTGTTTTTGGATTAAGAATATGGTGTATCCGCTCCCCTTCATGAATGAAATAACGTTCATAATCACCGGAAGTCGATATTGCTTCATTTATTAGAGGAATCCTTAAAGCTTCTTTGCTTTTCTCTCTAGGATGCTTAATACCAATCATCCATGGAATAATTTGGGCATGCTCGGTTTTTCCTCTGTTACCAATTACCCGTGAATCTCCTCCAGCAGATACTACAGCTGACTTGATCATATTGTTAAGTAATATAGTAATTGATCTATCTACCGCATACCCTTTTGCAATACCGCCCAAATCAAGCCTCATCTTATTCTTTTTAAAACGAATCTGGTAAGTTTTCTCTTTCTTTGTTGCTTGATGCATTAACTCAATACTATGGTAATCAATAGCGTCAATCAGTACGTCAATTTTATTCTGATCAGGTTTAATACCCTCTCGATAATTATATAAATACCCTACTGAAGCATAGCTGATATCAAAAGCGCCATTGGTTAACTCCGAATATTTTATTGATTGTTCAATCAAGTTATAGAGTTCTTTTGATATATTTAATGGCTCGCCAGCTGACAAACGATTAATTGCTGCAACTTCACTGCTATCAATATATGGACTCATCATCAATTCAATACGTCGCATTTCATTTTCTATATCTAAAAATAATGAATATGCTTTTTTCTTATCTTCTTCCCATAGTTCTATTGATGCATGAGTTCCCATCACATCAAATTGATGAGAGTGCCACTCAGCAAAAAGTTTAGGCATGCAAATGCCTGTCAATAAAACCAGGATACTTAGATATTTAATATATCTCATATTATTCCTTACTTTTATGTGCCACCTTATGAGCATGCTGCTCCCAGTTTTTTCCATCAAACTCGGTTATATTGATTTTTAACGGTGCAGTATCAAGACAGTTAACATTAATATCAATACCATCAGGGTTAGATCGTGGTGTATAAAAAGGCTTAACACCACAAACCTTGCAAAATGTATGTTTGGCAACCCCGGTATTAAATTGATAAGTAGTAATACTTTCTTCACCACTCAATAATTTAAAATTACCTAACGGAATAATTAAATGAAGAAAACCTGATTTTTTACAAATAGAGCAATTACAGAGGTCAGCCTCAATTATCTCTGGTGCTTCAATCTCGAACTGAATTGCCTTGCAATGACAACTACCATGATAAATCATCTTGAAAACAACTCTAACGCTACACCATAGGATGTGACTGAGCGAAAATAATCGGTCAAATCAGAGTTATAACCATGCTCCACCCAAGCCATTATCGGTAAGTTACTTCCCTTACCTGTTAGAGAAAACTCAAACCGAAAGGTGCTGTATTGCAAAGGGCGTTCAATACCAGTTGTATATTGAAAAAAGTTTTTTCTATCGCTAAATATTCCACCTAAAAAATCCTGTTTTAATTTTATTTTAACATCCAACCCAGCTACATCGTTTCTCTCTTTACCTTTTGGATCATTTTCAAATTCATTATAATCTTCAGCGTCTGTTTGTAAAAAACCATTGTCAAGAAAGTATCGCAATGTCAGATATAATTTGTAACGATTTTGTTCTTTTAATCCATTCCATTCTCGGGTCCACCTGATACCAAGGTAGTCCCAGCCCCGACTGATAAAGTCATTAGCATCATCTGCGTCATCTTCTACTTCAACCAACTCTTTTCGTTTTACCAAATATTGCTCTTCCGTTTCTATAGACTGACCATTGGATTCATGCCCAATCAAAATATCAATTGTATTATCCGGTTTGGTACTATCACGCTCGATCCAGTATCTTCCATATAACTCCGGATTAAAACGCTTTGCGATAACTGGTGCCGAATCCCGCGTTCCAATGTATTGACCCGCTCTCATTGTAAAAGCAAAATAGAAATGCGGAAACCATCCTTTTATTGCCGGTGCAGGTTCGTCAGTATGTAATATCGGATACTTTAAAGAGATTTTAAAATCCATAAACTGGTCACCACGATTATCAAAAGTATAACCGATTAGCGTAGGTTCATAGTTTGTTAAACCGCCGAGTTCGTTTTTATTCTGAGCATAACAATTTGCTGTACTCATGAAGAGCCAGAACAATATCGTCACAATATTAAAGTTTGTAGCGTTTACACCGAGCCTTTTCACAAAAAAAACCTAATAAATACTTTAATTTTCCAAAATGGATAAAATACACTTAAGATATCCATTCTAGATTATTTTGAAAACAGATAAAACGTACTAAAAAATACATATTGTGAATTTACTGTTATTACATTCTTGCGAAATAACCAAAAACAGCGTTTTACATTTCGCTGAAATTACTGGCAGAAGAGCCGATCACATCATCAATATTTTAAAATTGGAAGCAGGTGATACTGTTCGTATCGGTATTGTAAATGGAAAAACAGGTTTGGCATCTATAGATAAAATTCATCATTCCACAGTAATAATTAAATTTGATCTTTCACTATTACAGCAGTCACCACCAAATCCGTCAAATTTAAAGTTTATTTTCGCCCTACCTCGGCCGTTAGTCGCAAGTCGTTTGATAAAAACCGCCAGTGAATGTGGTATAAAATCTCTTCACTTTATTCACAGTAGCAAAGTTGAAAAAAGTTATTGGCAAAGCCCCCAGTTAGAACCTGAGAAGATACAGGAACAAATTTTACTTGGACTTGAACAGGCTAAAGATACTACCCTGCCAGAAATTCATTTTCACAAAAAGTTTAAACCCTTTGTTGAAGACAAACTAGCTGAACTCATTAATGATAATCAATGCTATGTTTGCCACCCAGGTCATAATCATTTGAATTCTATAACGGTAAATAAAAAAGACCTATGGTTTGTCATAGGTCCTGAAGGAGGCTTTACAGACTTTGAAATTACATTGCTGGAAAATCATGCTTGCAAACAGCTAAATCTTGGTGAAAGAATTTATCGAACTGAAACTATGCTCCCATTTATAACTGGCCGATTTTCATAATAAATCTATAAAGTTAGCAAGCCTTTTTGACACTTTGATTATATTGCATTAAGTAATCAATAATATCATTCGATTCATATAGCCATTTCTCCTGATTATTTGTATTCGTAATTTTCAAGCAAGGGACTTGAGAACTACCACCACCAGCTACCAGTTCCGAGCGATAATCAGGGTTTTTAATCGTGTCGCGCAATTCAATATCCAAATCCAACTCATCAATAACGCTACGGACCTTTATACAATAGGGGCAAGTTTCCATGTGATAAAGTGTAAACATCAAATCTTTCTCCACTTTACCCCCATTAGTTAAATTGTTAGTCATCTTAACCATAATACCCTCCTTTTAATCCGATTGGTTAGTTGCTTGTTCAATGACCAGAATGCATTTTTGATCGCCATAATAATCATCACCATAATTACAAACAAAGTGGTTCATAACATCTTTTGACGACTTTAATCGGAATAGTTTCCTGCATTGACTTAAAATATTCATGTCATATCCTCCAGTTCTATAATGAAGTGATCATAAGAATAAGGACAAAAGACAAAAAATAAATTGAATTTTCTTGAGGATGATATTCTAAAAATAAGAATCGAAAATATAAAAAATCGTAATATAAATAATCAATGAAAAAAACAGCAAAGCAAGTTCTTTAATATCAAAGCTTTATGTAATGTAGCTACTTTAACCATTGATTAGCAAAACCAGATTTCGTTGAGCGTTTTTCTGGATGTTGGTTTTTCTTTTTCCTGTAAACTTTCTTCTAACACAGAAGGGGAAGCCAGCTGACCAATGGTAAAACCCATTAATACCGATTGCTTTTCTTCGTCCAGTTTTAAATATTGAGCTATCTGATCTTTTTTTATCCCTCCCATACCATGTGTATATAACCCTTCTATTCTGGCTTGTAAACTCATAGCCATCCATGCAGCACCGCTATCGAGCGCATAAAAATCGTTTTCCTTGCCATTGCGAGCAAAGTTTTTTTCTCCCACTAAAAAACCGATAACGCTAGCGCGCTTTGCCCAAACCTGATTAGCCTCAACCAATAAATCAAGATACTCATTAAAACGATCTCCTGACTCTTGCGTGCAGGTATAAAACCTCCAGGGCTGTTCATTAAAGCAGGAAGGCGCCCATCGAGCAGCATCAATGATTCTGGCAAGCTGCTCACTGTTTATTGCATAGTCTGAAAACGCTCGCGGCGACCAACGCTCAGAAATTAACGAGGCTACCCCATCTATAGGGTTTCGTTCCGAAAAATCCACTTCTATAGTCATAAACCATACCTTTCGCTTTTGTTGAATGAATTACTCAATTCTTTGAAATTTTCTTTCGAAAAAAACTGATTAAACTGGGAACCATAAAGATTTGTAACGAAGAATCTTTTACTAATTTAACATTTATCCATGAGGAACACTTTATGAACACTGCTACTTTTAATCAATCTTTTGTTGACAAAAAAATTAACGCTTTACAACCACTATTTGATCTGGTTGCCAGAGTATTTCTTTCTACGATCTTTTTATTGGCCGGGATCAACAAGATACAACAGTATGAATACAGCGCTCAATATCTTGCTTCCAGTGGTTTACCTGCTGAACTACTCCCATTAGCGATAGTGTTTGAAATAGTTGCCGCCCTTTTTATCATTGCTGGCTTTCAAACTCGATTAACCGCATTAGCTCTTGCGGGCTTCAGTCTTGTTACTGCCTTCTTGTTCCACAATAATTTAGGCGACCAGATACAATTTATCCTGTTTTTCAAAAACATAGCTATGGCAGGTGGATTTCTTGCTCTGGCAAATAGTGGTGCCGGAAATTTAAGCATTGATGCAATTTTGCGTAAATCAGCTCACTAATTTTATCTCAAGAATTTTGAGTAATGGCCAAGTAAACTTTGTAAACATCCCAAGGAATCGAATAATTTACTGGATTCCTTGGGCTTTTTGTTTGATTCTAACGAACGTAGAATAGTTTACAACGCCTCAACATTCCGGAGCTAAACATGCTTTTCTACGCGCTGATCTATCTTTGTGCAGCTGTCATTTCAGTCCCCATTGCTAAACGTCTTGGTCTTGGCTCAGTACTTGGCTATCTAATTGCAGGAGTCATTATCGGCCCGTACGCATTACACCTTGTCGGTGATCAGGACAAAGTCATGCACTTTGCAGAGTTTGGTGTAGTGATGATGCTGTTTCTGATTGGCCTCGAACTGGAACCCAGTAAACTGTGGCAATTACGCAAACCGATTATTGGCTTAGGCGGATCCCAGGTTCTACTTACCGCATTATTAATTACATCTGCGCTATTTCTTACCCAAAATTATAATTGGCAAACCAATCTTGCGTTGGGGCTTGCTTTAGCTCTTTCATCAACTGCAATCGTTCTACAAACACTTCAGGAAAAGGGCTTGCTTAAAACCCAGACGGGTCAAAACATTTTTTCTGTATTGCTTTTTCAGGATATAGCCGTTATTCCTATGCTGGCTTTATTGCCTGTACTTGCTATTCATGGCCACAGTGGTCATGCTGATTCACACGCAACCAGCCTGATAAGCAATCTGGCTGTTCATTGGCAAATTGTCATTTCACTACTATCTATAGTAGGAATCATTCTTGGAGGAAAGTACATCTCAAACCCTATCTTTAGGTTTGTAGCAGAATCCCGCCTCAAAGAAATTTTTACCGCTTTATCTTTACTTATTGTCGTTGCTATTACTGTACTCATGACATCTATTGGTCTATCACCAGCACTCGGCGCTTTTCTTGCGGGTGTTGTATTAGCAGAAAGCGAATTCAAGCATGAAATAGAGCTCGATATCGAGCCGTTTAAAGGTCTTCTCCTGGGTTTGTTTTTTATTACTGTAGGCGCGGGAATCAATATCCCGTTAATAATAGAGTCGCCACTAACTATTATAGTAAGTGTTATAGCTTTAATTATTATAAAAGCTGCCGTATTGGCGCTTCTTGCCTATTGTTTTAAATTTACTAAAAATCAGGGCGGTGTCTTTACAGTGGCTTTAGCACAGGGCGGTGAGTTTGCTTTTGTCTTACTGGCGATGAGTCAACAACTGGGTATTGTTGAATCACAGTTAAATAACATTGTTATTGTAGTGGTTGCTCTCTCAATGTTTATCTCCCCTTTTCTATTGATTCTGCATGAAAGACTCTTTAGTGATGTTTCCCAGGCAGCTTCTGATGAACCTGACCCAATTGACAGTAAAGGCGAAGTGATTATTGCTGGCTACGGTCGCTTTGGACAAGTAATTGGTCGCTTGTTAACAGCCCAAGGCTATAACCTGACGATTCTTGATCATAGCCCAAGCCAAATAGATCTGTTAAGACGATTTGGAAACAAGGTGTATTATGGAGATGCTGCCAGAGCAGATTTATTAAGTGCAGCCGGTGCAGAAGATGCAAAGCTATTAGTAGTCGCTGTTGATGACACTGAAAAATCAGTAGAAATCATTAATATTGCAAAAAAACGTTTTCCACATCTAAAAATTATTTCTCGTGCTATAGACAGGCATCATGCTTATGAATTAACTCAATTGGCCATTGACGGTTTTAGGCGAGAAACTTTTGACTCAGCCATTCAGCTAGGCGTAAAAGCATTAACCTTACTGGGTAATACTAAAGAAGCAGCTGAACGAGCAGGAGATATTTTTACTGCACACGATGAAGAATCCATTCAATTACTTGCCGATATCTGGGGTGATGATCATAGTTATGGCAAAGCTGTTAGACAAAGAATGGAAGATTTAAAACAAGTATTAATTTCCGATCAGGAACACAAAGAAGAAATGAATACCTGCCATGCTAATGAAGAGGCCAAATGAATTTCTTATGCTAAAAACAACTCTGGAACAATGGCGAATGTTTAAAGCTGTAGTTGAACACGGTGGGTTCAATCAGGCAGCAGAAGCTGTACATAAAAGCCAGTCAACCATACACCATGCTGTACATAAGCTTGAAGAATCTCTGGACTTAAAGTTATTGGAAGTCAAAGGAAGAAAAGCTAATCTAACGCCTGCAGGCGAATTAATGCTAAGACGAGTCGACTTCCTGATGGATGAAGTAGCAAAAATTGAAGCTGTTGCCAATAGTTTAAGTACAGGTGTCGAGACAAATTTAAAAATTGCAGTTGATCAGGTCTTTCCTCAGGAAATTCTATACAGCGTGCTGGGCAAAGTCTCCGCAGAATTTCCACAATTGCGTATCGAGTTAGTTGAAACCGTCTTATCTGGTGCAAATGAGTTGCTTCAACAAGGCTCTGTAGACCTGGTCGTTTCGCCTACCCCGTTATTGGATATCTTTAATGAAGAATTATGTCCAATTGAATTTATTGCTGTTGCCAATCCAAGCCATGCTCTGCATAACCTGGATAGAAAACTTACCTACGAAGATCTAAAGGCTTACCGACAAATTGTAATCCGGGATTCAGCACAAAATACCAGTGCTGATCATGGCTGGCTAGGAGCAAACCAGCGCTGGACAGTTAGCCACATGCGGACATCGATTGATATTGTGAGTAAAGGCCTGGGTTATGCCTGGCTACCAACTACTCATATTCTACCTCTTCTTGAAGTAGGCAGTTTAAAAGCCTTACCTTTAGAGCATGGCCTTACCCGTACTGTCCAGATTTTTCTTATGTTTGCCGATGGCGACAAACTGGGGCAGGCAGCACGTTCATTTATTGGTGAGCTCAGATATGCCACTTCCGACCTTCCAGTCAATACAACCTCTTAATCATTCTATAAATTCGAATAAATAGCCCGAAAATAAATAATTTTTTCTTTTATCCAATTCATCTATAGTTTCTTTTCAGTTAGACGTCTTTAGAAATTAATAAAGACGTCTAATTTTCCTGTATTAGTTCAGGGTTCACAATCTCATTTTTGGAGGAATAGATGGAATACGTTAGATTAAATGAAGATCGCGGTAAAATCGATTTGGGCTGGCTTAAAAGTCATCATAGCTTCTCCTTCGGCCATTACTACGACCCTAAACATATGGGTGTTTCTGTATTACGTGTAATAAATGATGATAGTGTTGTTGGTGGAGCCGGTTTTGATACACATGGACATGCTGACATGGAAATTATCTCTTATGTGCTAGAAGGCACTATTGAGCATAAAGACAGTATGGGCAATCAATTTACCGTTCCAGCTGGAGAAATTCAGCGAATGAGTGCAGGCACTGGTATCACACATTCAGAATATAACGCTTCTGCTACGGAACCGTTAAAGTTTCTACAGATCTGGATACAGCCAAACAAAAAAGGCCTTAAACCAAGCTATCAACAAGCCGCTATCCCTCAAAAAGGGGCATTAACACCTTTGGTCACAGCGGATGAAAGAGAAAATTCTTTGCATATCAATCAGGATATTTATCTATACCGCTTACAGCTTAAAGCTGGTGAAAGCTATGACTTCACTGTTAATGAAAGGAAAGCCTATCTACATGTTATAGATGGAGAAGTAGATGTAAAGGAAAAGACTTTGAATAACGGTGACGCTATAAGCTTTACCAATACCGAGGAGTTTTCTGTAAAAGCTGGAAATAACGGTGTAACTGCTCTCTGGTTTGACCTTCCTTAAACATTTTTTCACTACAGGTTAAACAAAATGAGTTTACCGATTGAAAGCCCATTATTTTGGCTGTTAGCTATAACAGGAGTCATCTTTACTGGTATATCCAAATCCGGATTTGCTGGCGGTGCCGGTGTAATAGCTGTACCACTATTAGCATTAATGATCAGCATACCGCAAGCAACTGCATTAATGTTACCGTTATTATTAATTATGGATGCCAGAACTATAGGGTATTACCGTAAACACATAGAGATAGCAGAATTAAAAAAGATGATTCCTGCTGCTATTTTGGGAATTACAATTGGAGGATTGCTTTTAGGCACACTATCAACCTCTTTGCTCCAACTGTTATTAGGCACGCTCTGTATTCTATTTGCTCTATGGCAATCAGTCCTGCCCTATTTGAGCCGATTCAAACAAGCTGCCTCTTTTTGGAGTCTTACCTCAGGCATCACAAGCACCCTTATTCATGCAGGAGGGCCTCCAATTAATATTTATTTATTAAGCAAGCAATTACCTAAACTGGTATGGCTAGCGACTGCAAGTGTATTTTTTGGTGTAATGAATACTGTTAAAATCATTCCTTATACATTACTCGGTCAATGGAATAAGGAACTACTGTTGATTAGCATCGCTTTAATACCCGTTGCATTTATCGGGATCAAACTGGGACACGTTATACAACAAAGAATTTCCGAAAAGCGCTTTAGTGAGTTTAGCCGGTTACTGCTCGGATTCTCTGGCATACTATTATTGTCTAAAGCATTTTGATCCTTCATTAATCTATTAAGATGGCACGAAGAATTTAACCTAACATTTATATTTAGCCTATATAGGAGTTAATACAATGAACACCAAGCAAGCAATAGAAACCCGAAGAGCTGTAAAACATTATGATCCAGACTACGAAATGCCACAAGCGCATATTGATGAATTATTATCTTTAGCCATGCTGTCACCAACAGCGTTTAATGTACAACATTGGCGTTTCGTTGTTGTTAATGATGAAACTTTAAGAAAAAAAATCAGAGAAGTGGCCTGGGATCAAGCTCAAGTTACAGATTCATCACTATTCATTATTCTTTGTGCCGATACGAAAGCCTGGCAGAAAAACCCTGAAAGATATTGGGTAAATGCACCGCAAGAAGTTCAGGATTTTATGCTTCCCGCTATTGACGACTATTATCGCGGAAAAGATCAAGTACAAAGAGATGAAACAATGAGGTCTTGTGGTATCGCAGCTCAAACACTCATGTTAGCTGCTAAATCAATGGGCTATGAATCATGTCCAATGGATGGTTTTGACTTTGAAAAAGTTGCCGAAATCATTAATTTGCCGGATGACCACCTTATAGCAATGTTTGTTGCAATTGGCAAGGGAACAAAAGAAGCATGGCCACGTCCCGGGCAATTAGAACTTAATGAGGTTGTTATAAAAAATAGTTTCTAGTATGTCATACATAACTAAAAAGCACTGAACCACAATACATTGCATATTGTATAAAAACCGGAGACGCTATCCCCGGTTTTTATATCTAATATGTTAGGCTTATACTAATGTTAACGATAGGCTTATTGCTGGCACTCAGGTATTTCTTATATTAACCCTTAAACAAGCATTTATATTGTTTGTACTTGCTATTACCTTTGATTCAACTCCATTATTTATGTGCTGAAAATAAAATTGTAAGAATTGTATAATATACTCTACCTATAGCCGGTTACTATCTACCATATAATAGCGATCTTGTCTTTTATTTTCAGCAACAGCATATATTGCCATTTCGGGATGAAAAATATATTAAGAAAATATTTATTTGTTATCTTCTTCTCTTTTTTTACATGCAGTTCTTAATTTGTGTAAAACTTTAATATACAATTAACCGCAGCTAGAAAAACTCTACGAAATGTAATGTATTGATAAATATGCTAATCCCACAAAATTTTTATCCTGGAGAACTAAAGTGCGAAAGATAATATTATTTCTGACTTTCTTTATCACCCAATATTCCTACGCTACTGATGTACAAAAAGTTGCAAACGACACATGCTCGTGCCTTAAGGAACCTTATATTGCAGTTGAGAAAATGCTTTCTGATATTGCAATTGCTAAAAGCTCTGGCGATTTTTCAAAAATCAAACAAGCTCAGGCAGAAATGATGGGGGTTGTAAACGCTTCTCAAGATTGCTTCGAAAAGCTACCTAAAAAATACCCTGAAATAGATACTAACGAAGAATTGCAAGCTGAAGTCACCGCTCTTGTAAGAAGTCAATGTCCAAATCCAGCAAGAAATTTCAAACCCTAAAAGAAATAGTCAGTGCCTTTTGTTTACCATACAAAGGGCAGCTCCAAATTATTTAAAGTCTCTATTATCTATAGAACAACTCACACCTGTTCCACCTAAGCCGCAATAACCATTAGGGTTTTTAGCCAGGTATTGCTGATGGTATCCCTCAGCAAAATAGAACGCAGGCGCATCGATTATTTCTGTAGTAATTTCATCGAATCCTTTTTCCAGTAACATTTTTTCATAGTATTGTTTTACTTCCAACGCTTGTCTTTTTTGAATATCAGAATATGTATATATACCCGAACGATATTGTGTGCCTTTGTCATTTCCCTGTCGCATTCCTTGTGTTGGATTATGGCTTTCAAAAAAAGTAACCAGTAAATCTTTATAACTGATTATAGTTGGATCATAACTTAAAATAACGACTTCATTATGGCCCGTCATTCCAGTGCACACTTCCTCATAAGTTGGATTTGGTGTAAAACCCGCTGCATAGCCAACTGCCGTAATATAAGTCCCTTGTAATTGCCAGAACTTGCGTTCTGCCCCCCAAAAACAACCCAGACCAAACATGGCTTTCTCGTAACCTTGTGGACAGTTCAGCTTTCCTTCATCATCTAATAAGGGCCGTTCAAATACATAATGCTTGATAGGGACAGACATTTTCTGTTCTCGTCCCGTTAAAGCATCCTGCTCTGTAACCATTTCTGTTTTTTTATTACTACCAAAAAAAATATCTAACATAGTTAACCCTCTAATAAATATAAAGGTTTGCGAGATTGTAAAGGAATGACTTCTTCAAAATGATAATCTATATTTTTTTCAGGCGTATTAAGTGCCAGTGATAATCGACAATCATCATACGGTGTCATACACCGAAACTGCCAGTTGGACACATTCTCTTCTATTTCATCATTGACGTATAAAGAAATAGCAGGTTTTGCCAGAGTAAAACCAAAATTCGATAGCCCCAATCGAATCCCCTCACCTCTTGCCTTCATATACGCTTCTTTTAACGTCCAGTAGTCAAAAAAACGGTCTTTTTTTTCAAACTCATTACATGACACAATATCTTCTATCTCTGCTACAGTAAAGAAGCGTTCTGATATTGCTTCTGAATTCACATCTCGTGATGTATTTTCAACATCCAAACCTACTCTATGTTTAGCTATTGCCAATACAATAAAATCGCCTGAATGTGAAAGGTTAAAAAAGAATGGATGATCTTTTAGTAAAGGCTTTCCGTATTCACCAAGTTCGAATTCAATCGCTTCTGGCCCAATGCCAATACTTTCGGCTAATGACGTTCTCACCAATGCTCTTGCAATTAAATCTCTATGCCGATCACGCTCAAAACGATATCGGGCATTTCGATTCAACTCTTCATTCGTGAGTATTTTTCTGTATGAAGTAGCTAACGTTTTTTCTATATCTGAACAAAGACTGATGCCTACCCAAACCTGGTGCTTCTGAAATTTGGATAAATCTATAACCACAAGGCTTTCTATATCTGTAGTAATCTTTAGCGAAGATAAAACATTATCAATGATAATATCAACATCAATGCACAGAGAGGTAGAATCCAGCGGCTTATAGTCGCTGTTTGCTCATCACTCATTGGTTTACCTACTTTTTCCAATACGACGACCATAACTCCAAGAGCAAGAAAAAGAAAAAATAATAATTTGAATAGGTTTTCCATAGTCGTAATAACTCTGTTTAACACTCTATATTTTCAATGTGGATATACAGTCATTCTATCAGAGAGCAGTGCGTGGTATCTATCCCAGTCAAATTTTTCACCTGGGTCAGTCTTTCTATCGGGAGCAATATGCTGATGCCCTACAATATTTTCAAATACAATCCTAGGATAATCGTTCATTATTGAGACAGTAATTGCTACAAGAGTTTCATATTGTTTATCAGTAAATGTATCAACATCAGTACCTTCTAACTCAATACCAATGCTAAAGTCATTACAGGCTTCTCGCCCACAATGTAATGATTTTCCAGCATGCCAGGCTCTGTCATTCAAATTGACAAATTGCACTAGCTCACCATCACGCCTAACCAGCAGATGAGAAGACACTTTCAGCCCTTGTATTTCCTTAAAATAAGGATCTAACTCTACATCAAGCTGATTACAGAAAAAGTTTTCTATATGAGAATCACCGTATTTGGCAGGAGGTAATGAGATACAATGTAAAACCAATAAGTCTATATTGGTATCTTCCGGGCGAGAATCAAAATTGGGAGAAGCCACTTGTCGGGCTTCGATGACAGAACCCTGATCAATGGTAAATTGCATACAAAATGATACCTTAACTTATTTAAAAAAGTCATGATACCTTGAAAATAGCTAACAGAAAACCTCAGTACTCTAATCAGAATTCCAGAACTGATTTATTTTATGCATTTACAGCAGCTTTTTGTTGTCTTAAACCATCAATAATAGAAGTTAATGCTTTATCAAAAAGCTGCATATCTTCAAGCAGAACCATAGTTTCTTTTTCCAGAAGTTCTGCAATCTGGTCTACGGTGAATTCGGCTGCTTTCGCTCCCGTTCTATTGACAAAAATACGCTTGCCACTGTTTCTCAAAATAGCCACTAGACGGCAACGTTTTTTTTCATCATCTTCATATAACTCCACCCATTGACCAACAACCATTGCTTTAGCTTTTGCCATGAACGGTGCTTCTTCTGTCAATACTTCTTGCTTACTCTCTTCCTCTTCGACTTCTTCCAGAACTTCAGGGATATCCGGAATTTCTTTCTGAATTTCAATGCTTTCCTGCTCAACAGGCCTTCTTTGTTCAGCACCAAAGTTCGCGACAACAACTTTTTCTGATGAATCATGTTTTTCTACAGGCTCTTTGTTTACCTGAACCTCTTTCTCGACTTCCTGATCAACAGGTTCACGCTGCATGATTTGCATATGTATTTTTTCAAGCTGCGAGAAAAACTCGTTGATTTTACTTTTATCCATATTGATCAATTCAAAACCTTTACGCAAACCAGCTAACATTTTTGGCAAGCTGGACAACATAGACGATCTATCCAAACGACTTCTATCAGCTGCAACACTCCACAATAGACGGTCCATAATTAAAAACACTGTCTGCCATTCTTTACTCTTTTTTCCATACTGAATATAATTCAAAAATAATACGTTATTCCATTCATTAGATACCATGTTACGAATAAATTGAGGCGTGTCTTCCTGCAGCCTTTTACTAATCAGCTTATTCATCGCCGCCCTTGCAGTAGCTGATAAATCGCGACCGGCCTCTGCATCAACCAACCTTTGCTTCCTCAGTTCAGCTCGCTTATTTTCTGTCTCCAGCGTTGATTTCAAATCTGCCAGAACATCATTAAATATATCGGGCTCCTGATCATATTCATTTACAACTTTCTGCACTGCCGAATGTATACTTTTATATAAAGGATCTTTATGATAGTTTTCTGTCTCTACCCAACCTATTGATGATAGTGTCATTTCGTTTAATAAACGCCGTGCAGGATGCTGCGGCATACAAAAGAAATTAGGCTCTTGTAAAGCTACCTTGATAACCGGTAATTGCATACTACTAATAACCGCTTTTAATGGTTCAGCTACTACTCTCTCCTCTAACACCATTTCAAATAAAACGGAAACCAGACCTATAACATCCCGTTCACGCTGACCTATACTATGATCACCATTCTCAGATATTGAAGATAACGATTCTCCCAGACTCCCCAATAAATCTTCAGGCTTTTGCATAGGTACTTCATCTTGTACTGACTGCATAATCTGGTGAGCACTTTTAAGCTGCATACTGTGCAAGAGTTGCAAAAGCACTTCGTTACCCACAGCCGGCATATTACTTGTAGGTAGAGAATCGATCGCATTGGTTATCTGACTACTCTTCCCTGCAAGGTTCAACATATTTTGCGGCAGATATTGCATTAACTGGATAATTTCGTTAACTCGCTGGACATCTCCCAATGTCATTTCTTCCATACCGCTCATAGATCCCAGCTCGTCGGAAACTTCCTGCAGGGATTGTTGCGGTTTATTTAGCGATTGTGGTTGCTTACTGGATTTTCTGGAACGGTTTTTATCAAGATCGGGTAATATTCCTGCTTCAATGCATTTGTCGTTAAAGCCTGAGTAGAGATCATCTAACCCTGACAAAGCTGTTTTTTCGAAAAGTTTGAATAGTACAATTCTGGCCTTTATATCAACTGATATATCTTTACAGCTTTGAGCAAAATTGTAACACAAACGCTTAGGTGCAATAGGGTTATATAAGTTTTCTGTGTTGAGAGAATCAACATCTATCTTAGCTAAAAAACTAAGACGTGCATTAAAACTTTCAATTGACTCACGTAGCAGCTTTTCATATTTAGCTACCATACTATCAATTGCAACCATTTCTTCAACGACATCTTCATCCATAAGAGAAAAATCACTGCCTTCTCCCGAATGTGCAGCAGGTTTTCCTTCTTCATTACTTTTTGCCGCCTCAGCAAAAAGATCGACAAAATCCTGCTGGATAGTCTCAAGAAAACGTTTTTCTATATCCACTCGTTGAAAACGAATCTCTCGCATCGATTCAAAAAAAGCATTCTGCTGCTGATTATTTGGTGCATTTTCAGCAAGATCAAATAATGCGTCATCAACACTATCGAAGAGGCTCTGCATTTGCTTTGCAAAATGCTTATGGACAGATTCTTTTATTTCAATTACCAGAGCAGACATATGCCTTGTTAATTGAGGTGCACGCTTGGAGGCCATTTACAAACTACCTTGATTCTTTCAACTTTATTTACTGATATAAAATAACTTTTCAAAAAATCCCTTAACGATTAAATTATAATCAACAAATCAATAGCTTGCCTGTAAAGAGCCGGTCTCAGTCTCAAAAAAGCCCCATTACTATCGGCTATCCCTTAATTTTGAGAGCCCTATCACATAACTACAAGCTACTGATTTTTAAACAAAGATGCTCTTTAGCATCAACAAATAGGTTAAGATACTCGCTTCACACAATTTAATGCAGATATGAATAACTCTCCCTCTACTCCACCCAATACTCGCCAGCTAGGTGGCGGTATGATATTTCTAGCCTGGTTGGTCATTATTCTTTTGTTAGCCGGTTATTTCTGGCATCAGCAAGCAGAAAAAGAAAACCCGAATAGACAGCCCAAAATGATTTTTAAAGATGGTTCTGAGCAGCTTGTTCTAACCGCAAACTTTGCTCATCATTTTGTTCTTAATGGTAAAATCAATGGCAAGAAAGTAACAATGCTACTGGATACTGGCGCTACAAATGTTTCAATTCCAGCGGATATGGCTCAATCATTGAACCTAAAAAAAGGGCGACCAATCATAGTTTCTACAGCTAATGGTCTTACGGAAGCATTCAACACCAAAATAGATACGTTACAGCTTGGAAATTTTATCTTGTATGACGTTGCAGCCACTATTAGTCCCGGTATGAATAATATGAAACAGATATTATTAGGAATGAGCGCACTATCTCACTTCGAATTGAGGCAAAGCAATGGCACAATGACCCTTCAACTCAAAGATTATCAACAATAATCTAGCTCTTAAAACTGCAACAGACAAACATCAATACAAATGACTTTACAACCAGATCAATCAAAAAAAAGTGGAAAAATAGATATACCCGCCATCAACGAAAGTACAAACCTGAAATATTTGCAACAAGATATCCAACGTGCTGTGACAGATGCACTAGAAGAAGACATCAAGGATGGTGACATCACTGCTATGTTAGTCGATAAAACCGCAAACTATAAAGCTAAGGTAATATCACGTGAAGATGCAACTATTTGCGGCGTTGCCTGGGTAAACCAGACATTTATGCAAGTAAATAAAGAAGTTATTGTCAAATGGTTTGTTAAAGACGGCAGTAAAGTTAAAGCAAACGAAACACTTTTTGAAGTAGAGGGTAATGCTCAAAGTATTTTAACTGCTGAGAGAACAGCGCTAAACTTTTTACAGATGCTTTCAGGTACTGCCACTCTCTCTGAAAAATACGCTAAACAAGTCGAAGGTACTCAGACTCGAATTCTTGATACACGAAAAACCATCCCTGGCTTGCGTAGTGCACAAAAGTATGCCGTTAGTTGCGGCGGATGTTTTAATCATAGAATTGGATTATTTGACGCTTACTTGATTAAAGAAAATCATATTGCTGCATGCGGCTCTATTACCCAAGCCATCTCAACTGCAAAACAAAACTCACCGAATAAATCTGTGGAAATAGAAGTAGAATCCCTCAAGGAATTCAGTGAAGCGCTAAAAGCCAAAGCCGACATCATTATGCTCGATAACTTTTCTCTTGAAGATATGCATAAAGCTGTTGAAATAAAAAAATCATATAACAGTCAAACATTGTTAGAAGCTTCAGGTAACATGTCTATAGAAAACTTAAGAGAAGTTGCCAATACTGGCGTAGATTTTATATCTACAGGAAGCCTAACAAAAAATGTTAGGGCAGTTGATCTTTCCATGCGCTTTATTGATCAATAACAAAAAAAAGGGTGTAAAACAGACCCCTCTTTACAATTACTAACTCATCCTTGAGTAAATCAAGCCACGTCCTGCGGCTCACTCATTGCAAAGAAAGGTCTGTTTTACACCCTTAAAACCAATATAAGACACTGATAAAACCAGTAATAACAATTGATTCGCCAGATAGATCTACTCGCTACATCCCTGAGCAAATGACTATCCCTATAATCCCTGTTTACCTCTTGCTCAACACGATTCCTTCATGTTTCGTAACAGAGTAAATCTATCTGACCAATCAACTATCTATACTTATTACCTAACGTATAAGGGTTTGCGATGATCAAAAGGACGTATATAAAACACATCCCTAGCTTGTTTCAGCTCCTATTTGCTCGGTTAAAATCCCTGTTAACCTGTGCCAAATATGTCCATCTGATCATCACAATCAAACCAACATCCTGTCAGAAAAACCCGATTCCTTTTGAGCTTGCGCTTCCTTACGCAGATTTGGTCTTTCGACCTAACGTTACCCCTAACGTTATTTTTTTGCTTCTCACTCCGAAGCATTTAGTTTTAGTGTAGACAAGATTTAACATTCGCCAAGCAAAAACTCTTTTTTTGTTAATAAAAAAATGATGAGTAAATCACATAAATTTTTATGCAAAATAAAAAAACTCAATACTGCCAACATAATGTTATCGTTAGAGATTAATACGAAAAGAGAGAGAGAAAAGACAATTTTATGGCGCCAAAATAAAGACAGAAGAAATCGATAAAATCAAAACTCAATGGAAAAAGCTATTTTTTTGACGCAAAAAATTTTCAATCAAGTGATTGAAATTCAGGGCTTATTATTGATAACGCTTTCCATTGTGCATAATCCAGCCACCTTTGATATATCCATTCGGATCGTGATGCGTCCAATGTAAAACACCACCCTTTTCATTGTATTCATAACGTCCACGAATAAGTATTTCATCACCAAGATCTAGTGGTACTCTAGGTGAGAGGTCTATGTTATGCGCAACGAGAATAGTCGGCATGGATTCATCATAAGCCTTTACCAAAAAACGTTGATGCCGACTCCCTTTATTATCATCGGGTAAAATTTTGACCACTTTATAAGGCAGCGAATCAGTCCAGTATTCACTCTGTTGTTTTTGGATAATACGTTTTAATTCTGCGTAATCAGCCTGGCTTGCATTCGGTAAGTGACTTTCTAAAGATTCAGTATTATTCTTTAATAGGTCTGCAATAACTTGCGTTTGTTCAGGAAAAAAGTGATTGAATAAAAACAAAATCGCCGCCACAAGTGTGACGGCGACAGACTTTCTCGATAACATAATCTAGAAAAGCTTCTTGGCTAAGTCAAGCGCTCCGCCAATGCCGCCAACAGCATCTAACAGATTCCCACCAGAACTACTCTTGTCAACCAAATTAGGAAGAATATCAGTCAAACCTTGAGAAGCTTCATCTTCAGAAACACCTAACTGTTGAGAGAACTGTTTGAGCTTATCACTACCAAATAAATCCGATATTTGTGAAACGTCAATTTTATCGTTATCGCCATCACCTAACCAGCTTTGAGCAATATTAGCCAAAGAACCATTGCCTGCCATTTTTCCTACAAGCTCAGTTAAATCCAATCCGCCGGAATTTCCGCCTATAAGTTCTGCCAATGCCGATTGACCTGACTCAGCCTGAGCATTTGAAAACTTGTTAGCTATTAATTCCATAGCAAGTTTTGTTACGTCCATAGTTTACCTCCTAAAGTAAACAAAATTTGAAAAATAATAAATTAAGCTTTTTAAACTATCTTCCCTTAAATAAGGAACCCAACACCCCACGTATTATTGCTGTTCCTGCTTTTGTGCCAATACTTCTGACCATACTCTTGGTAAAAGCTTCCATAACAGTCTGACGTTGACGCCCCCTGCTTTTCGATTTTGGCTTTTCAAAAGACCGTGACTTGCTTTGCTTTATCTGCTCAGCTTCTTTCGCTGCATCTTCAGTGCGCCTGGTCAATAATTCAAACGCAGATTCCCTGTCTAATGCTTCCTCATAAACACCAAGACAAGGGCTATCTTTCTGAACAGCATCTCGCTCTGACTTTTTTGCGGGTCCAATACGTGAAACAGGCGGCAAAATCATTGTCCTTTGTACAACCGATGGAGCTCCGTTCTTCATTAATGTTGAAACCAGTGCCTCGCCCACACCCATTTGGGTAATTGCTTCTTTTGTATCAAAATTTGGATTCGCACGAAAGGTATCTGCAGCAACTTTTACAGCTTTTTGCTCTTTTGGAGTAAATGCACGCAGAGCATGCTGAAAACGATTGCCCAATTGCGCCAGGACAGAATCCGGTACATCACTGGGGCTCTGCGTAATAAAATAAACACCGACTCCTTTTGAGCGGATCAATCGAACGACATGTTCTATTTTTTCAACTAACGCTTTTGGCGTGTCTTTAAACATCAGGTGTGCTTCATCAAAAAACAAAACAAAAACAGGTTTATCTGGATCACCTATCTCGGGTAAGTTTTCAAATAATTCAGAAAGCAACCATAATAATACAGAAGCATAAACGCCTGGCTCCTGATACAACTTATTAGCGGCAAGCACATTAACATAACCCTTTCCATCACTGGTTTTTCTCATCAAGTCGGAGAGATCCAGCATGGGCTCACCAAAAAACTGTTTTGCGCCGCTGCGTTGTAATATTAACAAACGTCTTTGTATCGCACCTACAGATGCTGAAGAAATGTTCCCGTAAAGGTTTCTTAATTCTTTCGCGTGGTCAGCTATGTGCTGAAGCATGATGCGAAGGTCTTTAAGGTCAAGTAATAACAAGCCTTCATCATCGGCAACAGCAAACGCTATATTCAGCACACCCTCTTGGGTTTCATTTAATTTTAATAATCGTGCAAGCAGCATTGGACCCATATCTGAAACTGTTGCTCTTACAGGATGCCCTTGCTTGCCATAAACATCCCAAAACATCGTTGGGCAACCCTGCCAGGCATCCAGAGGCATGCCCATTGCCTCAAAACGTTCTACTATTTTCGGGTGCGTTTTACCTGCCTGACTAATGCCTGATACATCACCTTTTATATCACATAAAAAAACAGGAACACCCGCATTGGAAAACCCTTCAGCTAACCCTTGTAGAGTTACTGTTTTACCAGTCCCTGTTGCACCTGCAATCAAGCCATGACGATTAGCTCGCTTCAGATCAAAATTAATCGGAGTAACTGGTTTATCAACTGCATTTGCCTTCACATAGCCAACAGTTAATAAATTTTGAGGATCAGACATAATTTTTTAACACGAAAAAAATATATGCAGTAATCATTAAAATTACTGCAAATAAAAACAAACAATAAAACTCAATATCAAGCTTTCAAAGTACTCTTTTATAGAATACTGTAGAAAACCTGATATGGCATTCCTGTACCCGCTTTTTTAGTGAGTACAATCTAGTGTGTAATAACCGGAGCAAGCTTTTTAGCTTGATCAATCCACTTTTGAACAGTACCCTCACCTGGTACTGTTCTCGTTAACTTTTTCTTTGCGTTAGTCTCTTTCATTGCCGCAGCAAGGTTCGCAGCTTTTCTGTTTCGCAACTCTTTAACAGTATCCACACCTGCTACCTCTAACAACTCAGAGTATTCTTCACCAACACCGGATATACGCATTAAATCCGCCATATTTGCCCACTTGAGTAATTGCGCCTCAGTACAACCGGTAGATTCAGCTACTGCTTTACGACCTTTTTTATTACAACATAGTTTTAGCAAATGATCAGTATTTGTAATTTTAGCCTTTGCCAACTTTTTGCACATTGCTGGACCGATACCTTCAATTGTCTCAATTGTGTATGCCATGATTTAATACCCTCCACAGGTATAGAAGTTTTATGAATAAAGTATGTCTAAAATACCTTTTTTTTACCTGCGGTTAAAGCCCTTTAATGAAAAATGTAATTAAACTTTCTTACCACAAACAATAGAACAAAAAACACTCAATACATTTTGTTAATTCATTTAAAATTGAATGAGCAGATTTTTGTTCATTATCTTTTTCAGCTAAGATAAACCTCACAATAAGATACGTATAATTTTTTTGCAGTATTATCGAATAGGCTTTTAATGACACCCTCTCACACCTCCAAAAACACTCTCACAACCAGCCAGAAAGCACTTGCCATAAATCTTACCCCGGACTTTTATGGCACCATTGTTGAAATTGGTGCTGCTCAAGAAGTTGCTGGTAATTTTTTTAAAGCCGGAGCTGCCGCTGGCTCAATTGCTAAAACCATGTCAGCTTATGATATGCAGTTTAGTGATCAGATTTATGGTAAAGCCGGTCGCTATGTCAGCGGTGAGAGACTTTCACAGATGCTTAAGCATGAATACCAGCTGGTAATTGATCGTCTCCAACAACAAAAAGGACAAGATACACGGTTTTTTGCCTATGCGGCTACGATCGCAGCCAAGAGCTATGGTAAAGACAACTATTGCCATGGTCATATTGGTATTCGTTTTCAACGTGCCCCCAAAGTCGAACATAGCGATATTGTTATGCATGTGCATATGCTGGATAAAGATGCAAAATTACAGGCTGAAGCACTTGGCATACTTGGGGTAAACGCTATTTATGGTGCCTATCACCTGGTTAATCAGCCTGATGAGTTTATTGAAACCCTTCTGGATAATCTAAGCTCAGAACGCATTGAGGTCGATTATATTGAATTCAGGGGCGAAGCCTTCCAGCATATAGAGAATCGCCTGATGAACCTGCAACTCATTCGCAGCTGGTGTACCCGCGCTGTTTTATTTGACGAACAGGGCAAACCGCAAATTCCTGGTAATGTTCTTAGAAAAAGCCCCATCAATGTGATTAGAGGTTCGTTTAAACCACCCACTAAAGTACATAATGATATGTTTATAGCTGGCGCAGATGCTTTTGGCCAACTAAAAACGATCGACTCCGAACAGGTGGTAAGTCTTGCTGAAATCACTATGGCTGAATTAAATTCAGAAACCCGTAGCTCCGATAAAGATTTTCTGGCTCGTGTCGACCTGTTAAATGCCATGGGCTATAAAGTACTGATCTCTGATTACTATCGCTTGTTCCGCTTGCGTAGCTGGCTCAGAGAATACACTAAAGAGCCTCTTGGCATCACTTTGAGTGTATTGGACTTCGAAAACCTGTTTGACCCGTCTTTTTACGAAGGCCTGGAAGGCGGTATTCTGGAAGCAATGGGCAAGCTGTTTCCAGATAACACCCATGTTTTTGTTTACCCTAGCATGGTTGAGGGAACCAAAGTTACGCTCGACAATGTTAGGGTTGAACCCACCCAAAAATTCCTGTTGAAATATCTGGTAGAAAATAATTTATTACGAGAATGCAAAGCCATTAATGAAGAGAACCTGTTAATCTCTGCAAGAAAAACCTACGAGATGATTCGCTCAAACGACAATAAATGGCAGGATAATGTTATAGTGAACGTAAAAGAATTAATTGTAGAAAGAAGCTTGTTTAAATAGAGAATGTATTAGTTCTGAACTTTTTCTATTTTGCCGTGAAAGCCCATAAGACCTTGGCAATAATCTGTTCTGGCATTATCCATCCCATCTTTTCTGAAGAGGTACTCTTAGACTGGTTGTCTCCAGACAACGCATATTTTTTTTCTTTTGTTTTGATATCCATATCAACGATTCGCTTAACAATAACACCGTATTCAGGGTGATTGACCACAACCAGGTCATTTATTTTAAAATTCATCCACAAAAAAGAATACCCCAAAACATAGTCGTTATTTTTTAGCGTCGGCAACATGCTGTCACCTATTACACGATAAAAACGAATATTCAAAACGCTAGAAAAATGATTGAATAAAAAAGCGCACCCTATGTGCGCTTTTTTAAACCTGTTAGACAATGCAAAATGAAACCTATCCCAACTTCGGATAAACTACTTGCATTGCTGGCGGATATGGACACTCAGCTGTAAATGTCTCAACACCTTTTGTAGACCAGAATGCAGCAGCAAATTCATTCACAAGCTCTAATAATTTCTCGCCATTCGCACGGTCAATGTGTTGCTTACATGCAGAACCTGTCAACATAATATTATGCACAAGCTCATCAATAGCTGGAAACGCCTCTTTTTGAGGTGCTTTTATGTAATCACCCCAAATCACTCGTACTTCTGCTTTCACTTTTTCTGCATGTACTTCTTTTTCATGCACTAAACGAGAAAGCTTGGCCTGATCTGCCAAACTGTTATTACCATCTGCACTTAATTCGTTAATCAAGTCCAAAAATCGAATAACACTTAATGCTGCAATTTGTGCAGTAGAAGGATCATAAATTTTGCAAGGAATATCACAATGTGCCGAAACTGTTTCAAAATTCAGAATCTGATCGGCTTTTTTAATCAATGAAAATAACATAGTCTTTGAATCTCCTGGAAGGAAAGGAATGCTTAAAGTAAATCAATCAACAGATATAACGTTTAACGGTTTTTCTGAGCGCTTTTACCCTTTTTAATGGCAAAAGCAGCCGCTGCAACAACAGAAACTACAGCAAAGGCTGCAATCGCGTGAACCGCATCACTTGCCCAATGGCTGTGATCATGGCCAGCATGCGCAAAAACAGAAGATGAAGTGACAGAAACAGCCAATGTAGTAGCTATCTGGTTTAATCTGGAAAGTATCATAACGTTTACCTACTCTAAGTGAAGATGTTTAACAAAAAAACCTGGATAGTATAACGTTATTCCAATCTACTTGAGAATTACAAATTAACTTTATAACCAAGCCATGATGAAATAACTGAATTGGTGCAAAAATAGTATATTTCGTATTGCATCCAGGGCAGACTGGTCCCGTCAAAAAAGTGAATTCTGGCAAATCATTTGTTTGACCCTATTGTCTATTTTGCCTACAGTAATCCTGGTAACAACCGATACAATCCATAGAGCTTTAGTAATCACTATTAATGACCAAACCTAACCCAACAAATAAAGCATTGTCTAACAAACAAGAACAAGCAAAAATACCTAGCGGCGTAAAATTCACCACACCGCAAGGTTTCAATGCAATAAAAGACGGTATTAAAAGTGATGCCGAAGCAAACCGCTCAACTGAGCGCAAACCCCCCTGGTTAAAAATATCCGGTACAACTTCGCCCACTTTCAGTGCAGTAAAAAATACAGTCCATACTCATCGACTTTCTACTGTGTGTGAAGAGAGCCATTGCCCCAACATGTCAGAATGCTGGAGTAATGGTACTGCCACTATCATGATTATGGGCTCTGTATGCACGCGAGCCTGCCGCTTTTGCTCGGTTGACACAGGTAACCCTAATGGCTGGCTTGATCCAGAAGAACCTGCAAATACTGCAAAGTCTGTACAGCTAATGAATTTGCGTTATGTAGTTATTACATCTGTCGATAGAGATGATCTCGCTGATGGCGGCGCTAACCATTACGCGAATTGTGTCAAAGCAATCAAAAAACTAAACCCCGAAACTGCAGTAGAAGCACTAACACCTGATTTCAATGGTGACTTTGACTGTGTATCCGAAGTGGTTAGTTCCGGGCTTGAAGTTTTTGCTCAAAACCTTGAAACAGTAGAAAGACTGACACATCCGGTCAGAGACCCACGAGCCGGCTATCAACAAACGCTCGATGTTCTTGCCTACGCCAAAAAGAAAAGACCTGAGGTCCTTACCAAAACGAGCTTAATGCTGGGCCTGGGCGAAACCGAGAAAGAAATAACGGAAAGCATGCAAGCAATGCGCAACCACAACGTCGATATCCTTACCTTGGGCCAATACCTTCAGCCCACAAAAAACCATCTCAAAGTTGAACGCTGGGTGCATCCTGACGAATTCAATCAATGGCGAGAAACAGGATTAGATATGGGCTTTGTTGAAGTTGCTGCTGGACCATTGGTACGCTCCAGCTATAGAGCTGACAAAATACTGGAAAAAAATAATTTAGGTTTAGGAAAAAAGGATCCCAACCTTATTAATACCATCAATCTATAGCTTTACTGGGCTTTATTAAAAAAAGCTACTGCCTAATTTAATAAAGCAGTAGCTTCTTTAACTTTATAGCCAGGTTATTTATAAACCGGCTTTTTTCAATCGGTTAGCATGATTGGTAAAAATTGAAGGCGGATTCAAATTCCACGGCACAATACCAAATACCTGATTAACGCCATCAAGGTGATTGGCATTGTAATCATCACGAATCAGATCACCAAGCGCTTGACCACAACCCGGTACAACAATATCCCACACCAGATTGCGCTCATTGGGTGTAAACGCTTTAAAGACCAGATATAAAATATTTTCGACAATATCAAACGCACTCGTTATTTTTTTATTCCCGCCCCAGGAGTAGTAATGTACACCTTTAACGACCGGGTCACCTCCTCCAGTATTGCCGCTATAACCACCATTAATCTTCGTGCAATCAACAGTTGGCATACCTTCAGGGTACAGCTCATTAAAGGCTTGAAAATAATCTTTACCCTGGCTAACCAGAGTCTTCACACTTTGCTCATTCTCAACTCTAGGACTGTTATATTCAGGGTTAGGGCTATTGAATTGTGAAACCCATTCAGTCAGTTCCAATACACCATCGAGAACCTTTTCTGCTGTTTTGCCTAACACGGGAATTTCTAAAAAATCACCGAAACCATCGGTAAAAAAAGTCGATTCATTCCAGCCATGAACTGAAGTCACCGATGCAACCATATCTGAAGTCGATGCCAGATAACGTGAAGTTGGAGAACCCTGACTGTGACCGATAAGATTCACTTTTTTTGCTCCGGTAATCGCCAATATACTTTCTACGTTTTCTCGAAGCTCCTCACCACGAATAACATGTGTACTAAAGCCGCTGATATCAACAACATAAACCTCTGCACCCTCTGAACGCATCTCATCGGCAATACCATACCAGTAATCAATGAACAGAAGTTTGTCAAAACCAAAAGCGCCAGGTACTAAAACTATCGGATATTGGGTTTTTGCATAGGTAGGTGGTGGCGGTGGAGAAAACCATTTCCACCACCAGGCATAACTTTGTGATGAAAAACCTGCAAGCCCAATAATTGAAAACACCAATAGTGTGGCTTTTATTTTTTTAAAACTTGACATAACAATTCCCCTTCTTAAACATTTATTTTTAGAGAAACAACCTTGAAAAAGGCTTTTAGCAATTCAGAACTAACGAATTTAATATTTATTAGTAAAGTTAAAAGAAATAAATGATTTGTTGTTCAAACCAAATAATTTTATTTTTATTAACCTTTTTTAATAATAAAGAAATATATTTGTTTATTCCACAAACGCCACACAAACATTAACAAAAATTAACTTTGAGAGTAAGATGCTGTCATTAAAGGCTTTTTTTCTTGTCATAAATGACATAACTCCCAATAAAAGGTCGTTTACGTCTCTGCATAAGTTAGTTGGCAGCAGTGGGAAAAACCATTTCCACCAATAAACATGGCTCTGAGACGAAAAAAACATAAGGCCAATGAGTGTAAATACTGTCAACGTGTGGGTTATAGTTTTAAAATTCGACATAACAAAGTCTCAGTAAATAGTATTTTTAGATCGTCAGCTATAAGAACACAAAAAAAGTGCTCAATTTACCCTGGTCATATACCATTTATGAAAAAATAAGAATACCTAGCTTTATCAAGAGTACATTTAAAATTTAAAAACAAACACTTTCTCTAAGTTTTATCCAATAAATATTTGTTAGATTTTTTAAAAAAATAATGTAATAATCAAACCAATTTAGACAATAAAATGATGTTAGCCCGTAATTAAAATAGATATAAAAATCATGCGTACAAGTAGCAAAAACAAAAAAAACCTATTAATAGCTTGCTTTATAATATTTCTTGTTAGTGTTTATATAGCTTATAAACTACTTAACAGACCAGCAACTACAGACAAAGAACTCTACGACAGGCCTTACTCTAAAGAAATAAATCAACCGCACAACGTTATTAAACCAAGAACAAAGCAGGTTCTGAACTTTCAACTACCGCATTCACTCAGAGGCACAGATATCAGGGATAACATTCAAATAAATCCTGACGGCAGTTTGAAAGTAACCAAAGATGTTAAAGACCTCTTCGAATATTTTTTGTCAGCTGTAGGTAACGAGTATCCTATTGAAACAGTATTAGAAATGATTCGTGACTATGTGAACACCAATCTTCCACAGCCAGCTGATGAACAAACCCTGGCGTTATTAGAAGACTATATGGATTATAAATACTCACTAAAAACACTGGATGAGCAATCTGAGCTGCTTTATTTGGAAAATGGCCAAAAAGATATTTTTAGCGATGCAGGATTTAGTGCAGTAAACGAATATCTAGAGCTACGTAAGGAGCTGCGCCGCGAACATTTATCAGAAGAAGCTACTAGCGCATTCTTTCGTTTGGAAGAAGCGTATGAAAACTATAACCTTGAAAAATTTAAAGCCTTTGAAAATGAAGAGCTCAGCAATGAACAATTAAAAGAGAGAATTTCTGAAATAGAAGCCGAACTACCCGACGAACTAAAAAAATATCGAGAAGAAACCTATATTACACGAGAATTAAATGATATTTTGAAAAGTGATGATAAAGGATTAACTCCCGAAAAAATAAAGCAAATAGAAGATATAAACCCTGATGCAGCATCCCGATTTAAAGCGTTAGAACAAAAACGACAAAACTGGAATAATAAAAGAGAAAATTACCTAAAGGCTATACAAAATGCAGATGTAATCGATCAGGCATGGTATGAAAAAATAAAATATCAATTACAACTAAATGATGCTGAACTAAAAAGGATGCAAGCACTCGACTCACTTGAAACAAGCAAGAAGAATTAAGAAAAAAGGCCCTTTAAAAAGAGCCTTTTTTTCTGTTAAGCGCTTCTCAAATTTATTATTGCAACTCACCTGCTATCACCGACGGCGCACCGACAACTACAGGCATTGTGCCAATATTCGCTGAACCTTGAATACTGGCAGGCACCGCGACTAACGGATCTGTCAATGTCATTGAGCCACATTGCCCAGTAGCATCAGCCATCATTTGTTCTATTTCGCGCGCTTTTACCACATACTCATTGCTGGCACCAAGTAAAGCACCATCAATCAGATTAAACAAAGGTAGATGATTACTGCCACTAAAATCCTGTGGAATACCCCATAAATCGCCATTGCCACCATAGTTAAGCATCACAGATCGACCATCAAATACACCAGCAGAACCACTGCGATCATTTGCATCACTGTGTTCATAAGTAAATTGCAAAGGTGGATCGAATTCAGGAATAACGTTAGAACCATCTTTTACTGTCCTCAATTGATTCCATGGATTAATACCTGCTTCCCAGACATAGAACTCGCTAACAATACCCGAATCATGCACATCTTCCGGCTCCGTAAGAACCACATCAGGCGTCACCATTGGACCACTTCTAACACCCCATAAATGTGGTGAATTAGCCAGATCGGTGCTGGTCAATGCATTATCAAATGCGACTGCCTGACTATTGTCATTTCGAACCAAAGTCAACGGATTGCCTCCAGCTGTATCAAATGTATAAGTGATCGCACTTGCCACATTTGCGACCGGATTATCAAATGGGCCATTTGCACCATCATAGTCTTGCAAAAGGGGACCAGTCAGACTTCCTTTAAAACAATGGTCAAAACAACGAAGTTGTATAGAACCTCCTGCTAGCAATTCACCAGTACCAACTTCACTGCCATTAATAAAGGTCTCACGATAAAAAGAAACAGCCGTCGCACCTTCTTTAAATCGAACTTCTCCTCCCAGTTCTTCAGAACTCATATACAGTATTTCATCTGTGGCCAAAACAATCTGTACAGGCGTAATCGATGATGCATTGGGCGGCCCATCCTGCTGCCAATTCAAGCCGGCAACACGATAAAACCCATCCGCCAGCACACCATCATCAGCAATCGTTAGATAGTTCACCAACCATATATCATAACTGCTAGACCCTGGGTCATCGCCCCAATACCAAAATCCGATACTGCGAGACTCCGCAAGGGGCAATGTTTCCAGAGAATACTTTATAAGGCGACCAGGTGCTTTAACCACCGTATAATTTGTCGCTGGTCCACCATTGGGGTCTTCTGCAACAACAGTATCACCATCGTCAAGAAAATCTTCATCTTCCGTCCATAATCCCCAATATCCGACATGACCCCAACTATCATTTATCGTATCGTTATCACTGTCATAACGAATAGGAAATCCGGAATTAATTTCTATTAGCTCACCTGTTACTGAGTCATATAAATCGTAACGTCTCACAGCATCATCAAAAGAAGTACGACTAAAACAGCTGCCAGTGTTGTTGCCAATTTTATAAGGAAGACTACTATAATCCGCTGCACTTTGTTGCAATACATGTGTTTCGTTAAAGCTCAACGCATAAGCCTGCCCAGAAACACCCCAAGAAGAAGCAGTTAGAGCATTACCCTCTGTGCGGTCAGCATTCATAATAACACTCGCACTCTGCGAGGTATTATTACTATCATGAACACTAGAGTCATAGATCGTAAACCCTATCTTTCCACCAATATTGTTTATTGTCTGAATTTCTCCTCCTCCAGTTGAGCTTAAATCATCAATACTATCAAAAAACTCGTAGTTAAACGTGAAATTACCGTAAGGGTTTTCTTCTGTTGCTCCCTCATAAATGATAGCTTTAAACTTTATCGCCTCTTCATCATCACCCACTCCCATACCTGGTATCCAGGCACTTACCGTTAGTGGTGAAGATGGTGTAGGTTGAACTGAAGTGACAATGACCCGCAAATAGGTCGGCGTATTACTACTACCTTGAGACCCATCCTCATCAAAACACATTGCTTCATCAGCCAAAACAGCATAAGGGCCAGCATTAATAAAATTATCGGCTCTCATTTGCTTGGTAAAACAAAGAATGCTATTAACCAGATCAATTGGCTGCATAGCTTCACTCCAGACATGCATTTCCTGGTCTGCAAGGCTGTAGTCAGTGAGTGGTAAATTAAATTGAGCATTAGTGCTGCTTGCCGCAATAGTCATGAAGCAAGAAATACCGAGTTGTGAAAAATTAATTTTCATTTGTCACTACCTCCAATTGAGAAGGTAAAGTGAATTCCGAAAGCACCGGGTCATTAGAACTTGAAGAGGAGCTTGAACCACCACAGGCGGCAAGAGCAAACGAACAAATGATTAGAAAAAAAGTCCTGAATCGCATATCAATATCTCCCTATATTGCATATCTGATTATTTATTAAACAAGCTGATAACTTGAATTAAAGCAAAGTATGTAAATATCTGTTGTTTATTTATACAAAATGAGAACTACCCAACAGAAAAATTGAACCCTTTATTTTGAGGGTTTATTAAATTTTTTTATAGAAAAAGCAGATAAGAACAAAAATCGTATAAACAAGAAGGTGAGTTCGTTTTACTCGGCTAATTTTATCAGACTAAAAGCACCACGAATTTGACCTGATGCATATCCTGTCGCCATGTCGCCCGGATAGTATTGCTTAATCGATTGCTTCAGACTTGAATCTACTGATTCGCCATGACAACTCAGGCAGATAGTACCAGTAGAAATAGCCTTCATATACCTGAATTGCTCGCCAATCACTTCAACATGGATATTTGTACTCTGTCCCTGTTGCTGATGATTATCGAATGCTTTAAGCACCTTTGTTTCAAATTCGTCAGGGCTTGCAACCTTTGAATTGCGAGGTTTTAAACTAACACGTTTGACACTCCAGCCATGTTCTCTACCAAGTCCATCAGCTATTTTAGGCGCTTCATCCGCACAAACAGAAACTGCATGCTCAAAACCACCAGCTTGAATAGCTTGCAGCAATTTCTGCTTCAACTTTTCGCTGAAAGTCATAACAATGCTATTTGCTTCATTGGTTAAGCGCTCTATTTGAGTATGGGTTGTATCTTCTTCTGACACAGCATTCGGAATAGATAATGATAAAAATACTATCAAGGGAAAAGTAAGCTTCATAATATTTGCACCCGTTTTAAACAGATTTAATCAAATACTGTTATGTATACCATTTTTAAATGCAAAGGTTTTATGCTAGATCAAATAAATTGGGGAAATTCGAATTAACTTACCAAGGGTTAAAATCCTGAACCGGGTTGTTTTAAAAACTCAAGCTCTTCTTCTGTTGAAACTCTGTTTAATAGCGCGTTTCTATGTGGGTAACGACCGAACCGATCGATAATGGCTTTATGTTTTAGCTCAAATTCAAAGTTTGATTCATTACCCAAATCCTGATACAGATTCACTGCAAGCTCATGGATTGCAGACGACTCACTGTGCATAAAGGGTATATATAAAAAGCTTTTCTCATCCTTTGATAATTCGTTATGAAAACCTTTATCTATCGCCACTTGTGCCAATGCTAATGCCTGGCTATCGTTTTCAAATGCTTTAGCCGTATCGCGGTATATGTTGCGTGAGAACTGATCCAGAATAATCACTTCAGCTAGTGCACTTTTGGCAGTTTGTCGCCAGGCATATAACTCATTTTGCTTTGCCTGTTCATGTAATACCGAAAATCGCTCTTTTATTTCATTATCTAACGCTTCACTCTTGGTCCACCACATTTTAGGTGTCAACTCTTCAAACCAGAAAGATAAAACCGTTTGATGCATACTAGCAAACCTCAATATGAACGTTGTTCATTGTAATTTTCTAAGGTTACAAAAAAGGGCAACCCTGTAAAGGGCTGCCCTTTTTTATTAAACTATCAACTGTTAAACAGCTACAATATTTTCAGCCTGTGGACCTTTTTGACCTTGAGTAACAGTAAACTCAACTTTCTGGCCTTCAGTTAAAGTTTTAAACCCTGAACCGGAAATTGCGCTAAAGTGAGCAAAGACATCTGGACCGGATTCCTGAGCAATAAATCCAAAACCTTTAGATTCGTTGAACCATTTTACGGTTCCTTTTACTGTATCTGACATAAATAATACCCTGAAATTAAATAAAAAAATCGCCTCTAAAAAGGCTGGTTGTGCTTGAAATTAGAGACTGGAACTTAAATCTACAGGACGAGTTAATACAGCAAAACAGCGAAGAGATGTAAATTATAGGCTTTCTTTCTAGCTAAACGTGAGCCTATAGACTTTATGTTTAAATGTCTAGCCAAAATTTGAAAATTTCAGGCAGTTATAAACATATTTTTGGCTAGTTTTGTTGCTCATCTATAGAACGGACGTAGGCAAATATATCTTTCACCTCTTTTGTGGTAAGCATACCTTTAAATGCGGGCATGCCTTGATCCGGTTTTCCGTTTAATACGATATAACGAATCAAAACCAGGTCATTGGACAGAATACTATTTAATTTATTCTTCAGATTGGTTGGCGGATTGGGTAGGGACTGGGCCAGCATACCATTTCCATAGCCATTTTCTCCATGGCAAGACAAACAATGCATAACATAATTTGCTTTTCCGTTAACGGGATCACCTCCTTTTGAAGCAACAATGTTAAATCCGACCTGTACTACAAAGAATAAAGTGATCGCGCCAAAAAATGGAATAAAAACTTTCATCAATCGATTTCTTTTTTTAAAAACATCTACTTAATAAAGCTCACATTTGGCGCTCCTGAAAAACAGGTTAATACCCATGGAGAAGTATCAGTAACATAATAACCATACTGGCCATTCACTGTCATCCCATTACATTCATCAAGATCAGCCGCATTGGTAAATTCATAATCATCAATATAAGTGCCCTTGTAGCCACAGCCACCACCAGGATCGTTAGCACGATTACCTGACTTGAGTGTATAACCTGCTATAGTGTTGCAAACTGCACAATTTGTATCAACAAACTAAAAATACTGTTTAGTATCAAAATTTCCTCCCCTGAACTGTTCCCCACCAAATTAAAAAAATGTAATATGCGCGCAAGCCGGTTTTATTTAACAGCTCACTGCTCAATCCCTATGCACTCAATTGATCCCACAATTGAATTGACACATATGAGCACTTGCATACAAAAACCCTATTCTCTTTGTTTTTTCCATAGTGACGACAAATCATTGCTGCAAGCTGAAGCCACACGATAAACCCAATGGTAAAGCCCTTCGTACTTATACCATCAAATATTGAAACCATTCCAGAACCTGAAAACATTAAGGCCTTATGAAGTATGAGTGAATACAGACACCCCTATCTAGATACAGAATTTGTTTTGAACCACGTGATTGATTTTGACAACCTCTGCCAGCACGCAGGTTTAGAGGGGGTAAATTCCGAACTTGCATCGGTCATTCTTACCGAAGCAGGTAAACTCGGCTCGGATGTTTTAGCGCCACTCAATGCCATTGGCGATACGCAAGGCATAAAACTGGAAGAAAAAGGTGTTATAGAAACTGAGGGTTTTGCAGAAGCCTACCAACAATTTATTGAGGGTGGCTGGAGTACGTTAATCTCTCCAGAAGAATTTGGTGGACAGGGGCTTCCAAACGTATTGGGTACCGCCGTATGTGAAATCTGGCAATCGGCTAACACTTCATTTGCCATTTGCCCCATGTTAACAGTTGGTAGCATCGAAGCAATTGAATACCACGGTTCAGACGAACTGAAACAAACCTACTTAACCAAACTGGTTTCCGGTGAATGGACAGGCACCATGAATCTGACAGAATCAGATGCCGGGTCGGACCTTGCTGCGGTAAAAACAAAAGCGGTTCCACAAGATGATCACTACCTGGTTTCTGGTCAAAAAATCTTTATCACCTGGGGTGACCATCAAATGACAGACAATATTATTCATTTGGTACTCGCCCGTTTACCCGATGCACCTCCCGGCGTTGGCGGCATCTCTTTATTTGTTGTACCCAAGTTTCTGGTCGATAGTGAAGGCAAACCCTCCGAACAAAATGATGTACGTTGTGTTTCTGTTGAACACAAGCTCGGTCTGCATGCAAGCCCGACCTGTGTAATGAGTTTTGGTGATAACGGCGGCGCTGTGGGGTACCTGGTTGGCGAACCCAATAAAGGTTTATCTTACATGTTTACCATGATGAACAACGCACGCCAGAACGTTGGCTTGCAAGGTTTAGGTATTTCCGAGCGTTCGTATCAACAAGCTGTTGTTTATGCCAAAGAGCGTTTGCAAGGCACAAAAAATGATGGCAGTCGTTTTTCTATCATTAAATTCCCTGATGTGCGCCGCATGTTAATGCAAATGAAATCGACAATAGAAGCTATGCGAGGATTATCACTGATCGCTTCCGCAGAGATTGATCGTACGACTAATGCTAAAGACGATGAAAGCCGCAAAAAGCACATGGACCGTGTAGAACTGCTTACACCTATTGTTAAAGGCTGGTTAACCGAGTTGACTCAGGAAATCACGGGGCTCGCAATTCAAATACATGGCGGAATGGGTTATATAGAAGAAACCGGTTCGGCACAACATTACCGGGATGCCAGAATCGCCACTATCTATGAGGGAACAACAGGAATTCAGGGTATGGATTTTATAGGTAGAAAAACCCTGAGAAACAATGGCGAGCATTTACAGGACTTACTTAACGAAATTGAAGAGACGGCAAAAGCGTTAGAAGCAAACGACAAACTCTCTCCTCAAGGCAAAGCACTACTCGATAACATTGCCTCAGCGAAAGCTGCACGCGAATGGTTATTGGAAAACGCAAAAACGGACCCTTCGGTTGCCGGAAGCGCCGCTGTTAATTTTATGATGATGATGGGTTATCTTTGCGGTGGCTGGGTTATGGGCATGTCCGCATTGAAAGCACAATCACTGCTTGACTCCAATAACGGCAACCCGGAGTTCCTGGAAGCCAAACTGATAACAGCCCGTTTTTATAACGAACATATGCTGCCGCGAGCACAGGCTTTATTCACCAGTATCGTTGCGGGAAGTGAAAGCATTATGGGGTTAAGCGAAGAGCAGTTTTAGCCTTTATCTTCTAACAGCAAATGCCCGGTTTTAACGTAAATCAACGCGCCATCCTGTTTTGTGTATGGCGTATGTTTGCTCATATCCGGGCTTCTTAACCAGCTACCTTTTGGGTACTCACCGTACTCGTCGTAAAATGTTCCTTCCAATACCAGTATTTCTTCACCACCCCAGTGTTGGTGCGGATTAAACTGCGTATGTGGCTCCCACTTAACCAAAGCCACATGCTCCCCTTCAAAATCATGCAAAGGCATCACACTTAAACCCGGCACCAAGCCTGGCTGCCATTGTTCCAGCTCGGTATTTACCACTTTTTGTTCGTGATCATTTGCATCAAACTGGTGCAACTTAACAAAAATGGTAGCACCCGCCGGGCCAATCCTTGGTTGGTGAGCAGTGCCTATAGGATTTCGTACATAACAGCCTTTGGGATAATCGCTATGCTCATCCGAAAATACCCCCTCAAGCACCAGAAATTCTTCACCACCACCATGCGTATGCGGAGAAAACTGGCTATTTGGCGCATAACGCACAATTGTTGTTGCCCTTGCAACCTCACCACCAACGCGGTCCAGCATCATTCTTTCAACACCCGGCATCGGAGAAGGCTTCCAGCTATACTCATCCGGTTTAATCACAACACGCTGATCAAAATCTGCATTCAAACGTGTTTCATTATCAACAGTTTGCATAAAACCTCGCATCTAAATTCAATGAAATTGCTTAGCTTTAGACATAAATAATTTAAATCGTTCAACCATCAAAAACCCGCTCAGAAGCGGGTTTTAATATTTAAACAAAACTGAAAGGAAGGTTTTTTACTCTTGGGAATTTGGGAATTTGGGGGGACAGTTTACTTATTTCGTTAGATCACCTTGTAATAGGTACACTGTCCCCGGAATTCCCTCTACTACAACTTCGTTAACAGCAAGGTAATTATCAGCAACACTACTTACATACAATTTCTGCCCGTATTCATCTATGTAGTAATCGCCATGGTCATCTGAGTAGACCGTTACGGTTTCACCATTATCAACATCAACCTGCCGACCTTGTGATTCAGAGGCTGCATTTGCAGCAGAGCTTAATAATGAAGAGAACGCCGCGGTAGCCGCCCCATTTGCGAACATTAGTACACCTGACGTGCATCTAACCACATCCAGCGATTTTTCCCTAGTGTAACAACCACTTAGCGCTAAACTCTTGAAGGCAATATCCTCAACTCAAAAAAAATTCCTAGACGCACTTTTACGCCTAAGTCTGCCCATTTTTGAACTTCGCATTTAGCAACAAAAGCGAAGTTCAAAAACGTTTTTTTATATAGCGAACGAACACCACCACATCTTTGCCTAGCGCAATAATCGCTAGCAAAAACGCTAATAATGTCATGATGGTATCACTCGGCACTATATCCATTTGCTCACTTTAACCGCTCGATTAAGCCAGTGCAAGCAGCCTATTTTTGCATTTTTCAGGGCGATTTCTGGAGCTGTTTTGAGCTGTTTGGTAAGCAAGGCGATTTTGCTATTTCCCATTAATGAGTAACAAAGGGTAACAATGAGTACTTAATGGGGGTTGGTACCAGAACTTAGCTTTTTTTTATATAGGCATGTACTGACAGTGCCAAGGCTAAACCGGCCACTGCTCCGGCAATAAAAATGGCTGTATCAAGTTTATTATTTTTAGTCGATTGACTGGATAAGCACACCTTTTTCTGGCGGCCTCTTTTTGTAAACCAACCATGCACGAACGGGGTTAACAACGCGATTAACGCCGCTAACAGGCTAATAAAAGCCGGGGTTATTGGATGCAATACTATTTCCATTCCCTCACTTTAACCGCTGTATTTCGTTAACGCAAGTGCAATGGTTGGTGTTAGTGATCACCGCTTTTTTCGTCATCAGCTTCCTGTGCCAACTGATCAATGAGTGCCTGTTTGTCGTTAGGCAGTTTGGCCGGATGCGTCAGTGTGTGAACGTCTTTGAGTTTATGCACCGTCACATGGGTATAGATTTCGGTCGTGGATAACATCGCATGACCGAGCATTTGCTGGATAAAACGGATGTCAGCACCGCCTTCCAGCATCAAGGTGTAATGGCCGGGTTTTTCTGTACCAACCGATACGCGGTTTTACGCGGCTTCGGCTAGTGCCGGTGCCAAGTAATCATTATAACTATGACCTCGCTCATAGTTATAGTAACGCATAAATTCAGCAATATCCTGCTGGGCTTGATCGACGTTAAGATAACCATACTCTGGCATCCACTCCGATTTAAACGTTCTAAAAAATCGTTCGACCGGTGAGTTGTCCCAACAGTTACCACGGCGACTCATGCTCTGTGTCATTTGGTATGTCCTCAGTTGATCTCTAAACACTTGACTGGTGTATTGACAACCTTGATCCGAATGAAACGTCAAGCCTTTAGGCAACCCTCTGGATTCATAAGCCAAACGTAATGCCCTTATGACCACTGACGTTTTAGGTTCTGTGCTGCAGGCCCAACCAATAATGCGTCGCTTGCATAAGTCCATCACCACAGCAAGATAGAGCCATTGGTCGCCCGCCCAGACATGCGTGATATCACCACACCAGTAAACATTGGGTAATTCAACCGTAAACTCACGCTTCAGTAAGTTCGGCGCTATTGTCGATTCGTTAGCTGCCTTTTTGGGTCGTTTGCGCCTTTTAGGTAGTTTACTCACTACGTTAGCGGCTTTCATCAAGCGACTGGCTTTATCTCGACCGACAGGCTCACCTTGTTGCTTTAACGTTTTAGACACACGCCTGGCCCCGACAGCTCCGCGACTCCGTTGATGAATCGCAATCACTTTTGCTTTGAGTCGCTCTTTTTCATGATCAACTTTACGGATTTTCTGGCAACGATAACTATAACTACTGCGTGCCACGCCAAAGGCTGAGACAAGCTCACCCAGCTTGTAATGCGCTCTTAACTCATTCATCAATGGGACGACTTGATCGAGTCCGACATCAAGAGCGCGGTAGCCTTTTTACCGGTTTATGCTCCTGCAAAACCGGCATACCGTACTTCCTGTACATATAATATCTCTTTCTCCCTTTCAATTTTTTTAATCTTGGCTTCTAACGCTTGAATGTGTTGTTGTTCCGGCGTTAACGCTTTGCCCACTTTTGGGGTAATACCACGGCGTTCTTGCTTGAGTTTTTTCACCCACTCACGCATGGCTGTTTCACTCACATCCATCGCTCGACAAGCCTCCATCACGGTATACCCTTGATTCAATACCAAACTGGCTGCCTCGATTTTAAACTCGGGGCTGAAACTTCTCCTCTTGCTCATAATTTGTACCTTTTATCATGTTAATTGGAAGTTTAACACGCATCTTTTGGTACAAAAAAACCGGGCCACTACACCCTTCGGGCTGGACCGCTAAAAGCGCTGCTTCGCAGCAACGCGGCCCATTATTGAGGCGTTACTAATCAAGCTATCATCTAGTTTATATACAGAAAACATTTCTGTATATATTTTCATTTTTTATGATGTCTATAATACGTCTATAAAATAAAAATAAAACAATTTTGAGATTTTGAAATAATGGATTTTATTCTTGTAACTTATTGATTTTATTGGTGCCCGGGGCCGTATCTGTATTGAGCGCCTATCTATTTGATTCTCAATGAAAAGCTAGAAGTAGTTTTTGACGAATGTTACTACGAGTGTTACTAAAACTTGAGTTAACCTAGCTGATTAAGGCTTACTTAACCTGCTGAATTCCACCAGTAGAAACCTCTTTATAGTAACATCTTTTATTCTCAAAAATCCCAGACAAATGTTTCATGAATCTCTCATACTTGCTAGGTATTTCTAAAATCCAAGCTTCATTTACGATTTTTGCCCAATTTGGCTGCATTTCTTCATTTGCTAAATAACTTTTCGCATCTTCTATCGAGGAAAAAACTGGGCCAAGTACTCTCTCAGGCTTTCCGTGTGCAAACTTGTCACGAACATTAAACACATCGTTTGCGAACACAAAAGGCTCTTCTTCCCAGTTTAATACTGCCCCAGAATACTCATGTATTAGTTTTAGTTTCTTTCTCCAAGGCTTTCTTTCATATTCATTCCATGAGCTAATGTTTTCGTAACCAATGGTGTTTATATATGACTCTATAGCAAATGCAGTAAACACTACTATTGGAGCGAGTCGAAAGTAATCACGGTTATTGTTGTCTAGGTTAAAGATCATAGCATGAAGTACTTCCACATTTTTACCATGAGCGGGGTATTCAATATATGGTTGGTGCTTGGGCATTTTCTAATTTATATTGACCACAGTTTTTGTATGATAAGTGAAGAGCATTGCTTACTATTAACTAAGGCAAAGAGCGCCTTATTCTACTAACTAAAACTATATCTTTATCCGTTCGATTATTTAAAGCTATGAGTGAATCAAAAATTTCAGTTTGTGAGAAACGGCTATGAGTAAATCTGCTGCCAATAGCCCCTACAACCCATGTTAAAAACCCGACATAAGGGTCTTGCGAGATGATACCAGCAGTGGCAGAAATGAATCCATTGACCCCCATGCTTGCAAGCCGCTTTTCGTTTTTCTCAAGCCTTTTTATTTCACGATTATAGTCGTAGACTTTCATTTTAAACTCGTCTTCTTCGAGTCCAATAAATTCTTCTACGAATGTGGACAGTCGATTAATGTCGTTACTGGCCAAAATATCATCTAGCTCTAGAACAGGCATTTTATTACTGATAGTGAGAATTTCACCAATGATATTTTCTAATTGTGCTTCTGCTAAAGTGGGGTCATTTATTCTAAATCCACTATATGCTGATGCCAGCACTCTCGCTGCATTAACTTCCGAATAGTCGTCTCCGTCAAGTGGAAAATAGCTAGCACCTAAACCAAGCGCCCACTCAAAAGGCATTGCTGCGCTAAGGATTTCAATTGTTACGTCCCTCCCTCTTGATTCAAATAACTTTGAAACAAAGGGGGCGATGCCTGAATAGGTCACACCGCATGCGCCTTGGTTGTTAATTACAGATTCAGAATAATGCCATCTTGAAGAAAGATCTGCTGCGAGAAGTTGTAATGTGTCATTGTCAGATTTGCTAATACTATTTAGTAGGGCATATTTTTCAGCACTACTGAATGAATGGCAAAACAACCCAGTTCTTTTCCTAATCTCCACTAAGGAGGATGCGGCTAATCTTCGGCTGAAAATAATTGATTTAGGATTTACTTCAAGTATTTCTGATATAAAGCTGACATCATACCTCACTATATTTTGAGGAATTACGAACTGTATTCTTCCTCTTTTTATAAGTTCAATTAGTTCGTATTTTTTAAACTGGAAGTTATTAAAAAATTCACTAAATCTGTCTTTGAAAGGAATAGCTATTATAATTCTTTCATAAAGGCTCATATATTGACGTATATTTTGTCTGGGGAATACGCTAGCGTCTACAAAACAGCTTGTGTTTTTTGATTTAAACGAATCAGTGAGAATATCTTCTCTATTCATCGAAAGTGATGAAAAAATATGTTCTTTATTGTCGATCCAATAGTCTTCATCTTCTTCTAATGCTTGGATTATGTTGCTAGGTGTTTTTTTCGACAAGTAAGGTGTCGTTACTAAATGCATATTATTTGGTGTATTAGGCTCAGTTTTTTCAACACCGGGGTAATCCATCATATCCGAATTTATCTTGTATGCGGCTGGATACATTAGTCCTAAATTGCCGCAAGCTATTTCAACCTCTGAAAATTCTTCCTGGCTGATTTCATTTTTAAAAGTAAACAGAATGACTTTTTTTGGATGGTCATATTCAACATGAAAAGGGTGCAAGCTTCGAGGTAAATGGAGACTCAGCTCATTTCTGAGCTCTTGATAGTTCAAAGGTTCGCCATGCAAAAATATACGCTCTAGGACACTCCGTACGTCGATTTTTTTGCTACCTTTTAGTGGGCGAGGCAGGAATTTTATCGGAGGATTTCCCACAATTCTTATTTCTTCGTATAGTTCCTTTAATTGATCAGTCGAAATAGAGTGGTCACGCAGTTCGCCTACGACGGCAGAATAACTATCTCCATCAAACCATAACCCTTCGTGTGTTAAATGGTATTGTTTAGTAATAAAGCTTTCGTAGTCACGGACAATACTCGATTGGATATCGATTAGGTATGAACTCATACTTCATTCCTTGATGTGATTTTGGTGAGTTGAAGGTTTGTAGCATTCCAGAAAAATTATTAGCCTAAATGCTAGATTTATTCAAAATAGCATCATTCGCGACCTTAAATTCCAATTACATCACGTGTGTTCAATTAAGTTGATAAGATGTAGAAATCTACGATCTTTAGTAAGGTCTGGCTCAATTTCTTCAATTAAGCCAAGTATTTCTCCCAACTCGGGAGGTAGTTGCTGAGAATCATTGGGTGTCGTTGCGTCAAGTAACTCTAATGTAGACTCTGGGTATTGAACCGTTAAATTTTTATCTTTCTCGGTATTTCTTGTAAATCGGTATAGCCAGTAATCTTGAGCTTTAACGGGAACCAAAAACTTGCGAGTAGCTTTAAGTACGGCTGGAAAGTATTCTCCGGTATTTTCTAACAGAGTCACCCAAGCAGAAACTAAAGTGCTTGTACGATATTTTCTCTCTCTAGGCCAAACTTCGTTGATAAAAGGAACAACACTGTTTAGCCAGCCATCTTGCTGCTTCATACCAACGTCCTTTAGCCGGAATACCGCATTTCGCCGGTTATGATCGTTCATAGCTCTTAGGCATTGACGTGTCTCGCTGGCTGAAAAACTGTTAATTTCGTCAGATCTTACTACTGCTAACTCAATAATTATCTGCGTGGCTATTTCTGAAGGGTGATCATCCCAATGCCAGAGGTAAATGTAAGAAAAAAGCTCAATTAGTAGTGGCTTAAAATATTCTATTAGGGTGGGCGATGGAAGCCGTGCTCCAGATAAATAGCCGTTCCATGCGGGTTCGGAATTACTGTTTTCAAACTCAAACCAAGGCAGCATTAAGTTTTTGACAAAATCTGAATCTAAGTAGTTGAGCCAATTTATATCACGCCCAAGGATAGAAACCGCATGATCCTTTCCTTCGCCTGGTGCGGATAATAGCTGCTCTATGTGCCCCTTAAATTCACTAGGAATACCGCTATTTTCAGCTAGTTTCAGTGAGTTCAGCGCTGCTAACAGACCTTGCATCAACTCACCAATAGGCCCATTGATTGCGTGTTCATAGGTTCGACGTGAATTTTTTATTTCTTCTACAAATAGTACGTCTCCAACCGCGCTTTTCGTAGGTTCTATACCTATGGATGAAAGGGCGACTAAAAAATGGTCGAATACTTTCCAAGCAAGGTCTTGATTAAACGTAAATGCCGCAACAAATTTATTTTCAATCCAGCTCCCAATGGAATGTCTTATTTCGATAATAGTTTCATGTGGCAGTTGAGTCAGTCTGTTTAGAAATACTGTTAACTGTCGATACTTCTTGTATTCAGGCCATTCATTTATTAGATTCTTCCAGAGTTCGGCTGGAAACTCGCCATTTTTTGCTGCATAGGAAAGAGAAGATAGTGCTTTGCGTGGGTTTTCTTTAACCAGCCCAATAAATGGTCGTTTCTCTGTAAGGCTTCTAAAATCTCGAGAGGTTTCTTCAAGAGCTTTTTCGACAATTTGGCTTACTGGTAAGTCGATAATCAAATCCGGTGCTTCATCAGTTCTTGCCCAACCACCAAGACCTTTATCTTCGGAGACGAGACTGTTCGCCCAACCGTCGTGCCACTCGGGCAATTTGGAAATATTACTTTCCAACAATTTAATTTGTTCTGAGTTGAGGGTTTTTTTCTTAGAAACTAAGTATTTTAAATAGCGGCAAGATATTTCTATTTTTATCCGAGGGTAGTCTTCTTCTAACCAGTGATCTGATTTACTAGGGCCATCTATAAGGCGGTCAAATAAGTTATTTTTTTGTTCTTTGGTGAAACTTTCCCAGCGGTCTTCAATGAGGAATAGAAGCTCCCGCCTAATTTCAAAATCCCAGAAAATATTCTTTTCTAAGTCTAATAATATTTTTGCAACTTCATTCGCGCTGAAAATTACGCTCTTATTTAGTGCAAACAATTTCAGCTTTCTGAAGTAGTATTGTTCTTCAAAATCCCAAGTAATCACATGGGAGCGCGCAATATCAGGGTAAGAATCTGTTAATCGATTGAACAGGTTTAAAAACCAACTAAAATATTTTTCGCTTCGTTCTTCTCTTTGGCCATCAACTTCACGGTCTTGGTAACAGGTTGGTGTTTTGAAGTAACTATTATTGATGTCATTTTGCATACCTGCGGCTAGAAGAAGATGGCCTTCAGCAACACGAAATATAGGCACCAATACTTCATCAGGAATTTCAAGCTTGCCATGACGATCTGGAAATTTTACTTTCCAAACAACCATCTCTGCTGGGCTGACGTTGTCCCAAGAGCCTTCTGGAGGTTTTGATCTAGATATGCCTGACGGGAGGCTGCGAGAAAGAATTGGCGCAAATGAAGACTCAAAATTTCGAATAATGCTAGTGCTCCAGCCCTCTTGTTCTATTCGGTCATTTAACTCAAACCAGCTATCATCCCATGCGTGATTTCGTTTATCTTTTTGGCTTTCAAGTGTCAGATTCCAGTTTCGGCGGGCTTCTACATGTAACGAAGTATCGCGTCTTAGTTCTCGTCGAATTTCATTGATTAGATTCGAATGAAGGCCGTTTTGTCGTATGACCCACCATAGAGTAACTGGTGAGTTTAAGTGCCTAATGATCCAGTTAGATAAATGAAGCAAGCGCGGGGGCATAGGTTGATAGCCAGAAGCAGGTATGCCGCCGAATCTATGGGCATCGGGTGGGTTAGTATCTCCTCTTCGCCACTCTAAAATATGATCATGAATTCGAGGTATTTGAAAATTATCTTCTACAGGTCGCGGAGGATCATCGTCTAACCCATATTCAGCTAGTGGGTCGAAATTTTCTTCTTTCCCATAGCTTTTTCTGACCTTGCCAGCACGACAGTTAGCGTCAAATACGCATATCCAATCGGGAGGGGGAGACGGGGTTACTTTCGAAAATAGTCTTGCGCCCGGTGTCGTGCGAACTAGATGGACGACTTGGCCTCGTTCGTGAGCAGATAATTTCGTAGGGCTTTTTAGTGCCAAGTTGACGATATTTGATCGCCACTGCCTGGGATTATCTGCCCGATCTGCCCAGGCGTTGAGGCTACGCCAAAGGCTTTCGTGATCACTATATGCAATTGGAGTAACGCCCCGGTCTCGCCATTTTGCCTCTATTGACTCCGGTTCTCCCTTATCGAAAGCATAAAGATTTGATCTGTCGGATGTATTGTCATGATTTAAACCTTGTAATAGATATTTTACTGGTGGGTCTTCAGCCTTATAGCCGACTAAAACAACTGTATAGCTGTTTAATAAAGAGCGAATGAAACGAGTTGCCCAAGCTTCGGACAAATAAGCACGCCCAAAATCTGCGCTACTTAGTACATAGGGGTGGTAGTCTGCATCTGCATTTTGCAGTCGGCCATGAAGATAAGTTACTCCTGTTATAGGTACTTCGAGTTCTATATCAGGGAAGTTTGGGGGCTCATATATTTTGTGCGAAGAGCTATCTAATGTCCTCTCAAATAGCTGATCAAAGTTAGTTGTGACGATTTGAGGGTTTCCCTCTTGATCGGAAGATATACGAGCTATTATGTTGTGCTCTTTGCTATCTAACTGGTCAGGCGCCTTAGTATTCAATCGTTTTGCAACTAAAGCGTTTACTTCATCTCGTCCATATTCTTGATTGAGAAGGTGAAAGATCTGATCAAGAGGCACTGTTGGCGGAAAATTTTCCGATGCATTTTTCCAAGGTTCGAATCCATCTGCTATGGCGGAGCCCTTCGGTGGATCAAAGAAATCTACGACATACTTTGTTAAATCGACAAAGTTCGGCATTCCGGCCTTAATAGAAACACCTGCTCCACAAAGAAATACGACACGACCTTTATCACGTTGATCGAGCAGTAAATCGGGAATGTTAGGTCCATCTTTATAAAAGCGCATGTTTTTCGGTGCTGCAAATTTTTGCAGCTACAGGCTAATTGAAAAAAGGCTGATTCTACTGATATATAGCTACCAAGTCGAATACTCGCACCTAAGCTATGCCTTTGGTTCAAGTTATATGTGCTGAGAAGGTGCTCTCTCGCAACGAGAGAGCTATTGAACAGACTATTCCTTAGTTTCAAGCAACTGAGCAATCTCGGTATTTAATGCTGTTGCTACGGCTAGCAAATTCAAAATTGATGGGTTTGTATCACCACACTCAATCAGTGATACAAAATTGCGGGTAAGGCCGCTTTCCTCGGCGAGCTTTTCTTGTGAAAGACCTTTTCCCTCTCGAATCTTTGCGATATTTTGACCTAGCTGGACAATGAAAGCTTGCTGTTCTTCTTCTGAAATCGGCATTTAGAACCCCTAAATACCGAATTTATATCTGTGCGTGATCTTACAGTCTGCCAAATATATTTGGCAAAGGTGAAATTGTGTGCTATAACTGATTATCGAGTAACAAATTTCCGTAATCTATTGAGGGATCTCCGCTATGTCACGTTTATTGGCCGTTATTTGTTCGGTAATCATCTTGTCAGCTTGTACTGGAATAACATTTGATCCAGAAGCTAGACGGCATGAGTTTTTGGTCAACTACTGGCTCAACGCTGGTTTCACTCAAGAGCAGGCCACCCTTTTTGCATCTAAGTCAAAAGTGTACATCGCCAATGATTACAACGTGGAAATCTTCAAAAGTGTTATTCAGAAATATGAGGCTGCTGGGATACCTTTTGCCGACGCAAAACCTTGGTTTGAGTCTGGCAACTATAACGAGGGTCTGAAATGGATAAAGGAAGGGTTTGTTGACTACGATTTTGCAGTTGATTGGTCGAATTTAATTGCGTTAAATTCTAGGCTGGATCGATCTGGTCATTATAATGAACCTCAAATTGTCAAAAGTTGGATTGATGCTGGATTCAATAATGAGTCGGCAAAGCCATGGATTGTCGCGAAGTTCATACTCCCCAAATCCGCGTTCGCTCTTCATAGTGCGGGCATTCAGCCTGCTGATATTCCTTCGGACTGGGCTGCGAAGCTTCCGTATATGGCAGCAGATACCGTTGTCTCATCAGTTGAATGGATAAAATCAAAAAGATCATTTTCTGAGGGCGTATTATTTGTAAAAACCTTTGGCTATACACCGGCACAAGCTGATCAATGGAGTAAGCAATGCCAAGGTAGCATTTCTGATAACGATGCATTAGTTAGAACAGGCGCTTATTCGGTATCAGGTAAATGCTTTATTTTTCCTGCACGCATGATTCAGGCTAAGAATAGGAGAGAGGGGTTATTCAGGCTTGACGGTGGCCAGTATATTTTCTTGGAATGGGAGGGCGGTAAGCCAGTTCCGCCAAAAGATCAGTGGCATGTAATGCTCGCGGTTGGTATAGACGCTTACCAGTACAACGCTCTGAGTGGTTTAAAAACTGTTCCGAAGCTAAAGGTACTTGATGCTTTTTCTTTGGAATAGTTCGTGTGGATGGTTGTAATTACCTTACTCGGAACATTATTGCTAGATTACTCAATTGAGTAAAAACCATTCAAGCGTATAGCCGTTTATCTCTTGTTTTCCATATGAGGCTTCACTTTCCAAAATTGTCTTTACAGCTTCTTCCTCTATTGGATCACTATTGGGTTCTCCCACGGTGTATGTGGCGGATACATCAATGAATTCTCCGTCCTCAAATTCTGTATGAAGCGTATAGGTAGCGAGTAAACTGTCTCCAAGATGTATCATTACTCTATAGTCTCTATCAATACTCATGTAATCTTCTCTTGTAAAAGATCAGTGATAGTATGTTAAAAATATGAAACCATCAGGCCGTACAAGTAAGGAGCACGACATAGGTTACTGTACCGCGTGTTAAGTGTATTGCGTAACATTTTTCAGGCAGGCTGTTTTGATGGCAATTTCGTACTCCCCATAATCTGTTTGATTCGAGAAAAGGACATCACGTTTACAGTAAGTTGCCCTAAGAACAACACGGTTATCTTGGTTATACCAATCTTGCGATTCGTAGTGCTCAAACGCAAACCTCCTTGCCACCTGTTCATTGGTGCTCCAAGACTGGCCAAATTTACCAGATTTTAGCTCCGCTCTATCACACCCACGAAAAATAATAAATTTCTCATTCAAAGTATCGATATCATTTGGCTCAAGAATATCTGTTAGTACAATTTTTGGGTACCATGACTCATTTTCTTGGCGAGTATACAGCTGGTGGAGACCATTAGACGCAAAAGATGCAAACGCATGCCTTAAAGAATCTAGTGTCCATCTTGCTTCGTTGTTATTTATTTTTTCGGATAGTTCGTTCGCGCAATCATTTATAAATATTTCTGCCTCGCTATCTTCAAAGGAAAACTGATCACGGGGCACCCCTGATTCTTTTTGAGCAATAATTGCTGATAAAAATTTAGAAACAGCAATCTCTATATCAGTTTTATGTTCGATGATGTTTGGTTCATTTAATTTTTCCTCGATTGAGGAAAGGTCTATCATCATGTTTTTAGCAATAAAATATTTATCCGTCTCTGAAAGCACTTCTATCCCTACCATGAAAGGTTATCGTGAACGAAATTATATACATAAAGGTAATGTATGTTATCGGCACAGTGTCTTTATAATCTGGTTAGGAATATCAGACTTTTCTGCCACGAGGCTTCGCTGATTTCTGAAGGTGGTAGATTTGGCACTATCAGAGCGCTTAGACGGCTTTCTTTTACTCACCGCAGCACTGGTATAGCCGCAGCAAGTATTTTGCGACTCTCGGCTAATCGTTAGCTTCTAGCAGTAGAGTCTATACGCTCATGTCGAATTTACTGAGCAAACAGCGGTTCTTTACTGACTGACTTTAGTCCAATCCGGCAATGATCAATTTCTGGCAGCTCATCCAGTAGCCTGCTTAAAACCTCATCGGTATCTTTCATGCCGGGGTCAATTTCAAGACAGTAGCCAACCAAGTTCAATCGCAACCCTCTCGCTTTACAAACAATCATCAGGTCAGCGAAAAGATCATGGCTAGCACCTTCCAAAGTAATCGATTCCATAACAGCACCTCAAATAAATATGATGCCGTAACTATCTAACACCCTCTCAGATCAAATTAAAGTTCACTGTGAGTGATCATTGGTAGTGTTTTTATGAATGCCATTTTATGATCGCTAAAAATATCTGTTTGATCAGATAAGAGTGATCTTTCAAATAGTACGCTGTGATCATATCGAAACAATGATCATGCCTGATCAATTGTAGTGATCACTTTTTTAGCGTTTTATGATCATTTTGAGTGATCTTTTTTTGAAAAGTAATCGTTCTATTCAAGCAGTTGTATAAAAGATCAATCACCGCCAGTAACTCAGTATTTTTTAATTATCTCAGCTAAGAGCATAACTAAATGGAGTGATCACTAATAATTTAGCTTGGAATGATCGCAGGCTTGCCAGATGATTAATAGCGATAAAATCCACTGATAATTTGAATAAACAAATGCAATGTACTTTGTGTACTTCACGTAGTTTATAGCGAGCTTTACTTGGCTGATTTGGAAATTAATATTTTGTGCTGTTAATCAGGCCATACAACAGTAGCGCCGTCAAATATCTTGTCTGTGCAGAGGTTCACAAGAGCCGTTTTCTCTTCAGGGGTTCCTTTGTCCATTAGCGATTGGACGTGGAAATTACCTTGCTGATCGTGTCCTTCAGGGTGAGTAAATTTATGTAGTAGCATTCTTCCTGCCCGCGCAAATTGATCAATTACTATTGGCTTTGCTTGCCCCCCCTTCGAATAAGTTTTTTCCCAAGGAATACGACGATAGCGAACATCGTACCTTGGATCATCAGCTTCAGCGATTAATACCTTCATATACTCACGCCCCAGCTTTGGCAGGCTCACCGTTTTTAGCTTAACGTTCGACTTCAAATAATTAACTGGATCGAAAATTGCCAAATCGTCGATGTGCTGAATTCCCATACGACGAACTACGCCAGCTCCAATTGTTTTTATTTCTAGGTGATAGCAGTTTCTTGAATCACTGACATGCCGACATGGTCGGTCAAAATACCTCACTATATTCTTTGTAACCGTTCGTTTTTTCGATGAATATTGAGTTGTGTTAAATCGGTTGGTTTCCTGATTTTTATGCCAGCCCTTAACTAAATATTCGTCGAACACGTATGCAAGTTTTGGTAGGTCTTTTTTTTCATTCCTTACCAGAAAGTCGATTGCAGGATCCACTCGGTTTAGTAAGTAGCGTCCGTTGCTCCATCGTTCAATTTCGTACAGCGTAGCCAGACTCGGCTGGTGGATTCGAATATTGCGCACCCATTGAGGTTGACGGTACATGTGCTTTCTACCTGGAATCATCCACCCACATGTTTCGGAAATGTGCTTTAGAAAATCGGTTGTAGGGTACCTAGCGAACCAAACATTGATTGTGTCGATATAAACGATTTTCCCAGTCACACCCTCCAGGGCAGATGAGATTCGTTCAAGGCAATACTGAGGCTTGTCTACCATAGTGATTCTTTCAGCTTTCAGTCGAAAGGAGCGTCTAGCATGCCTTTGTTATCACAACCATGTGCGTCACAAAGATGGATAGAGTTGCTGTTGATTAGATACGATGAGCCATAAATAAAGCCTCGTTTCCTGCGTCTTTCTATCGTGAGGCTATGCACGCCCAGTTTTGTGTAGCAGTAAACAATTGCTTGTGTTGATGATGCGAATCTCAAAAGGTGATGCTTCCTTCCCGGTAGGCGAATTGGCAGGTAGTTTCCTTCTTGGTCGTTTAACAAAGGATACCAAGATTGCAATTTTTTTGATTCATCGTACTCGCTTCTTACTATGGCCTTTCGGAGCTTAGCTTCCGCTCCAATTTCACAATATGGCCCAATAATTGAGCCATGAACCAGACAGCAGTTGGCGGTATACAGTGACCGTCCCTGTATCGATCCTAAGTCGGTGGATGGGAGAATGGTGAATGAGTTGATGCCCGGAATCTCAAAGCCCCTGCTGAGCTGAGCATAAAGATCTTCCTCTACAATGAACTCACCATCAGTATGCAGTAGGGGTAATGTGGCACCAGATATTAAGTTTACCCAAGTGTACCAATATGGCGGAATGCCGCCGTAGCCAGGTTCCCTAGAAATTACGAACCCGTCGATCACATTTGAATCCTTTTCAACGTTTCTAGCGTTAAAGCAATCACTGTTGAACGAGTTGGCGACTCCTATGACTAGTGGTGTACGCATTTTTTCTTTTTTTTGCTTTTGTATCGAGCATAGTGGCTTAATTTCGGGTGATGTCTTTGGTTTAGATTTGTCTTTTTTCATTTCTCACCTCCATTTAAGAAATATGGCCACGGTTTTCGTGCATAATTTTGACGATCGCCTGAATGTCTTGGTCAGAGAAATTAGCGATTCTCGCGTTTATCAGAACGTTGACTTCATTAGATGGCCATCCAACTGATTTGGGTGAGATCGAAATCTGTTTGGGAAATAAACCTGCTTCCATCAGGTTGTAGACTGTGGATTTTCCGACGCCAAGTTTCTGCATAATGTCGGTTAGACGATAAAACACAATGCAAGCTATATAGGCTTCGAATAGCTTAGGTGGCAAGTCTTTGGGCGAATTAAATTTTGGGTTTGTCATTGTATACCTCCGACAAAACATAGGTGTAAGTCGGAGAATGAAAACCACTTATTTGAGTGAGTATTCTATAACTCTGACTCACACTCAGCCGTGGCTGCCAAGTAATATTTGGTAGCCGTAGCGTTTAATGTGAAGTCAGGGTCGAAATACAATAAGAGAAGTGCCCAAATAAATATTTGTGCCCTGAAGAATGAAAAGCAGTAAACTTTCTAAGTTTACGCGATTCAGGGATATTATGATGAGATAATCGCTTTTTTGGCAATAGGGTTTGGTATTATTACCTAACGATAATGCTTAGCTTATATTGTATATAATATACAGTATAAGGCATACAGGTGAAGGGAGTTAGTGTACATGTTTTCTGTACACGTCTAGTAGGATTAAGAGCCAGCCACCTTGATTGGCCCCTGTTTTGCTTCAGTTGGTATCATAGCATTCTCAATGTGATCAGACCACCACTGAGTTAAACGACGACGTTCTTCTTCATATTCAGCGCGGTTATACACGGCTTTAACAGAATTGCTTTCAACATGGGCCAGTGAATGTTCGATCACTTCTGATCTGAACAAGCCACTTTCATACAGTGTAGTAGTTGCCAACGCTCTTAACCCGTGAGCGACCAACTTGTCTTTGTATCCAATTCTTTTAAGTACCATATTCGCAGTTTGACTAGATGCTGACGCTTTGGGGTTGCGTTGATTGGGAAATAGAAAGTCTCTCGCTGGGGTCATGCGTTTGATTGATTCTAAGAGCTTCACCATTTGTTCCGATAGGTAAACAACATGATCTTTACGCATCTTCATTTTTGTAGCGGGTATAGTCCAAATACGTTTATTTAGGTCTATTTCATCCCATCTGGTGGTAGCAGCTTCTACAGGCCGAACCATCGTATAAAGTTGCCAGAGAATGAGGGATTTAGTGAGTGGGCGAATACTTGCGCTATTCAAATCTGACAAAAACTGCTGCAATTCCTGAGGGCGAATTGAAGGTGAGTTCCTAACTTTTGGCAGCGGGAATAGCTTCGATATGCCTGATAGGTGGTTGTAGGGAATCAGCTTGCGTATAACTGCAAACTCCATAACCTCCTTTAGAATGCCACAAATACGGTGAGTGGTTTCAAGTTTTTCTTCTTTTACAAGAACTATAAGAGTAGATTCGACATCCGCAATGCAAATATCTTTGATTGGTTTCTTTCCCAAGTACGGTAGTACATGATTGTCTAATCGTGCCCAAGCGGTATCTATTGTTTGAGGGCTGACAGTTGGGCGTTTCCAGGCTGCCCACAACTCGGATATATGCTGCAAAGTATTTTCGTAATCTGCCTTGGCCTGAGAGGCTTGTTCTATACGGTAGGCTTTTGGATCAATCCCTTTTGCTAATAGCTTTTTGAAGGCAGCTCGCTGTTGGCGTGCATCGGCTAGTGGTACGTCAGGATAAGCGCCGATACTGATATTTTTTCGTTTCTTGGTAATAGGGTGGAAGTAGTTATATATCCATAGCTTTGCACCTGTAGGTTTTACCCGAAGATATAGTCCGTTTCCATCAGCAAGGCTATATTCTCTATCTTTGAGCTTTGCTTGCTTGATTTGAGTATCTCTCAATGGGCTGGTAACTCTAGGCATTTTTAATCTAACTACTCGCTCGTGTTTTGTATAAAAACAATATTAATGTCCTTATGAAGCAAATAAAAGATTTCTCAATGATCGTAAGAAGTTGATAGTAAACGAGTTTGTTTCTATTCGGACATGCTTGGAAGCGAATGGAAAATAAAAATATTTTTGGATTGGTATTTGTAACATTCAAACGAGTGTTACTAACAGTGTTACTAAAATTGTTGGATGTGGCTGGAACTAAATGGAAGGATCTGGACTAAAGACAGTTATAAACTGCTGATTTCTTTAGCGTGATTACACTGATATGGATGGTTATGGAAGGTAATATGGTGCCCGGGGCCGGACTTGAACCGGCACGAGGGTCACCCCTCGAGGGATTTTAAGTCCCTTGCGTCTACCAATTTCGCCACCCGGGCATAGTAAGGATGGTCTTTAATACCTAACAGTTTCTCAATTCGGTTTGCCACACCGATGCAAGTCCCTTGCTAAAAGCTACCACAACGCCACCCGGGTATAGTAAGGATGGTCTTTATGCCCTTCAATCATTTCGCTGTCAGGGCAGGGGATAGCTAACCTGTTTTAAGTCGTTAGGTTATTGACTTTAAAGCGTGGAGGCGCGGGTCGGAATCGAACCGGCGTACACGGCTTTGCA
>JBGTQK010000014.1:0-63611 GCA_041941365.1 Cellvibrionales bacterium
CTGGCTGCCTCGATTTTAAACTCGGGGCTGAAACTTCTCCTCTTGCTCATAATTTGTACCTTTTATCATGTTAATTGGAAGTTTAACACGCATCTTTTGGTACAAAAAAACCGGGCCACTACATAAAGTACGGCTAGGCCCTACGGCACGGCTCACCTTAACACGCTGTTGTAGCGAGACGGTACGCCCTACGCTACGGTCATGACCACACAACTGAGGGGGTCTCTTTATAGAGAGTGGATGCCCACGACGACAGGACTTAGTCAGCAGAGCACTAGCAATACACTCGCTGGCTCTACTTATACTTACGAGATAAGTAGCGTCATTTTACGCTCACCTTTTTAATACATCCTCTGGCAACGCCATGTAAATCAGTTGAGAGTCCTGAGTAAATTGCAAAACCAAAAAGTATAAAAGGGAGTAAACAAGTAGGGTTGTTAGACAATAGTACAGCTATTGGCTTAGCCTTTTTAATTCTTTATCAATATAATCTAACATTACCTTATCAACATTTGATTCACGTTCCTTATGACTGTAGACAACCCATTTTTCATTTTTACTAACTAAAACTGTTTCAGATACTTTTCTTATTTTGTTATTTGATTGGCCTCTTATTTCTGTCAGATGTTTTTTTCTAACCTCATCCGACATTTTTTTATACTCAATCACACCTATACTTTCTTCAGACTCTGGTGCTTTTAAAGCGACAACACTGGCGTTTTCATCAAACCAACAAGTACCTGAAGGCTCATCACTAATAATACTTGGGTCATGTTTTTCTAAGCTAACTCCTAGCTGTATATGACTGATTGATGTATCTTGATAATCAACTATTTTTAAATTGTTGTAAGCTGGTATTAGCTTTCCAGACTCACCATCAACTAAAAAAGAATTATTATTATCCAAAGACCTTATACAATTATCAATTGCCAGAAGGTATATTGTTTTATCTAAATAAATACTTTCTGAGTTTGCACAACCAGACATTAAAATTAATAAAAATATCACTCTTAACATCATCGGACACGCTCTCCCTCAACACCATAATTAAACCCGGGAACAGCATGTGGATTAAAATTAGGGTTACATGTATTAGCATAAGCAGTACAAACACTAATATTTATTGTCGATGTTCCCGCTGGCTGGTGCGACATATAAAGATCAATGCCATGAGCTTGTGTAAAGCCAACATCCCCTACACCTCCAGAGTTATACTGATTCGAGAAGAATGCAGTTGCAGGATGCCCTCCGTGGTGAGTATGGTAGCCAGCTAATGCGCCAGTAGCATCTATTCTTACGCGACCAGGGAGACCAACTACAGGTTTGCTATAAGATACACCCTCACCATTAGCTACTAACTTACCACCAATTTCTAACTGATACTTTTCAGAGATTGGATGCACTGCATCAAGCACCTCTGTTGCTGCATTGTTTAACGCACTATCACCAGTAAATACCTTACTTGTATCGAGAGTTCCATCTGTCACCAGAGCATCAATTTCTTTTCTCGCAGCCGCTTGTCTTGATCTGATAGAACCTTTTGATGGGTCAGCTTTAGCTCCGTTAGGTTGATTTAATTCTGATGCCTTACTCGCCGCACTACTCACCAAGCTTGCAAAAGCCGCCGTAGCCGCCCCATTTGCGAACTTACCTCCAGTTGCTTTTGTCATTGATCCGCCAATAACCGATGACACTAAAGCGCGTTTTAAAGCTTGTACTTGATAAGAACCTTTAAAACCAATACCTCCTGAGGCTGCTCCTATTCCAGCACTGGCAAAACCATGGCCAAATTTACCACCTTGAAGAACTGACGTTATACCTCCTATAACCCCCATACCAAGCGTATATTCAATACTAAATTCACCAGCTCCAGGCGCATATGTCCCACCTACATAAGTTAATGCTGCACTTGATATGCCCGCTTTAAACGCATCACCTAAAGACCCTCCGTTAACGATCACTTGTTGAAATGACAAAATTCCAACAACTGCAGCGGCACAAGGGATACACCCTGAAGCTGTAAGCGCTACCGCTGCAACAATTTTAACAACATCAATAACAAAATTAAATATATCAAGAAATCCATACCCACTAGGATCAACACCCGAAAGTGGATTGTTTGCCCCATAGCTATAACGGTTATATCCTTGAGTAAATCCAGCTCCATCAATAAAAGGGTCAGCCTGTAAAAACCTACCCAAACGTGGATCGTAGATACGGCCATTCATATGGATAACCCCTACATCATCCAACATTTCATGACCAGTAAAACCACGATTTGTTGTATTGGCAACCACACCAGACGAAAAACTAACCGTTTCCAAAAATGTCATCGATTGCCAATTATTTGACTTACGTCGCTTACCCCATGCATCAAACGCAAAATCAGCGGCAATAAACTGCATTTGTCCATCTAGACTTATCGGGGTCTCATTAATCACCAACTCAGTACTACCCAAATAATCTTTAATGAGATATTGAACTACGCTATCAAATGTTTGTGCAGAAGCATCAGAAAATGTATTCGAAACCAGAACCTGTCCATCAATATAGCGTTTAACTTCGATCTCGCCATTGGAATGAATAATTTTCTCAACACTATCCATGTAATAAGTAGTTTTTTCTATCATTTGCGTATTAATATTTTTATCAACACGCAAGTACCGCGACCTACTTGGACTATATGCAAAATCAATCTGACGATTACCCTTAGTAATCTGCGTAACTTTATTAAAACTGCTGTAGACAAAAGAGCGATCTCCAGTCGCACTTGTATTAGACAATAAATTACCATTACAGTCATATATATAAGATTCACTACCACCATCAGATAAAGCTACAGCTGATACAGCATGCGGAGCAAAATTAGCAGATGATCCATCTAGTGAGCAAGTTTTGATTTGCCCATAACTGTAAGTGCCTACATCGCTCTTAGTTTTTATGTTTCCAAAACTATCATAAGTTTGCGTCTGTGTAACATTACCATCAAGTGATGTTTCTGTTAAACGGTTGAGGGCATCATATTTGAATGTTTCGGTAAGTGATTTCTCATGAGGAGATAGAGTATTGATTGAATCACCGTATCCACGATTAATGCGCTTGATCAAATTAGCAAAATCATCAAAATCAACTTCCAAATCCTGAACTGTATACATTCCATGATGAGTGACAAGGCTTGTTGGGACACCTCGAGCAGGGTCATAACTGCGATGTGACGTAGCAGTATTTTCACCCCAGATAAGAGTTTTAACTTGGCCTCGCGGCGTCATCGCACCAACAGTAAAATATAACTTATGCGATCCATCAACAAGTTTAGCCTCTGTAATGGACTTCAAATAACCAAAATCGTTATAACGATATCTTGCCCCCCAATTATCACCCGAAGCATCAAACTTTTGGAAAATACGACCATATTGATCGTAAGTTACACTTGTTGTATAAGTAGTGTTCCCTGCATGATGACCCAATTTGGTTTCAGTACGACTGGGGCGCCCATAAGCATCATAGGAATAGCTTTGTCGATAGCCTGTAATACTATCGAACACAAAATCCGAACGACCATAACCAACATGTTCTGAATCGTATTTCCAACTTATATCACCTTCTAAAACAAGGTCGTTAGTTGTTGGGTTACTATCATTATCCTTTAAGTTCTGACGGACAATGATCCTTCCAAGAATGTCGTATTGATTCAAAAGCAAATTGCCATTTGCGTCTTGTTGTTCAATCATTTCACCAAATGCGTTATAGAAATAATTCCATGAGCCTTTATCGGGGTCATCCATTGTTATTTTTCGACCCAATTTATCGTAGTAAAGTGTAGTCGTGATTGGACCAATTACGCCATTAGCCGAACCACCGCCATCTATATGCCCTGAAACTGTCGTCGATTTCAATGATCCATCAGGATAATAACTATATGCAAGTATTCCGTTGAGAGGATCGATGACCTCTGTATCTTCCCCTAGTGTATTCGTTATTCTGGTAGTAACTAACGATGTACTCCCATCAATCATCCCTGAAATGTTTGTTGCTGATTGAGTAGTAGTGGTAGTAAATCCATCATACTGAATACTTTGAGTGATAGCATTTTGCATATGGGGTAAGGATATGCTTATAGGCCTGCCCAATATATCGTAATCTGTGACAGTCCAATAAACTGGCGTTCCAGAACTGACATATGGCTCACTTTTACGTTTTAATAGACCCACTACATCATATTCACTATCAACAGCAATCCAGGTTCCATCAAAGTGCAAGTTTAATTCCCGGGTTACACGCCCTAAAATATCAAAGCATGTTTTATTCTGACTTCCACCTGCAAAAACTTGCGTTGAAACGTAGGCAGTTGCAATGACTTCTGCGTCAGTATCATTTTGTGGGCATAAGGGATCAGAGCTACTTAAAAGCACTTTTTCCCCCCCCCCACTGCTTGAATTTTCATGGTATTTTCGTCCACGATTAGTATAGCTCGACCAAGTTATCACACCATCGGAATTAACTACCTCTGTTACAAAACCAAATATATTCCTTGCTTCAACGTTACTTAGATTAATCTCTTCTCCATCTGGGTATTTCTGGGTTATTCGAGAGACATAACGGCCCTGTTCATAGAACTGTTTCTTTCCTTGTCGATCAACAATTGCTTGCCCATCCCATCCCCTCGTAGAGGTATGTGTTTTATTACCATAGGCATCATAATAGTGAGAAGTAACCAGTGTTAAGTTGTTTTCTTGCCCGTCTACAGGCAGAAAATCTGGCTCAATTGTCTCTGACTTGAGCATATTGTAATGTTGTGAACTAGCAGGATAATAATCAAAACTAGCTGTTCTTGTATACGACTCTCCATTACGAGTAGTGATAGCTATAGATCGACTCAATCGCCCATATTCTTTTCCAATTATGTCAAGGTTATCTACACCAAATTGATGTATGGTTTCTTTAGCCTGTACAAGCTGATCATTCTCATCAAAATATTCTTCTTTACTCCATACTTGGTTCCCATAATCGTCGTTATCAAAACGAGTAATCTGTCGACTAATAAGACGCCCCTGATCAACACCATTATTTAACAAATTGAAATTCATACTCTCTGTCTTCACAAGCATAGGCTGTATTGAACCAAGCGCTGCAGTTCCATATAAATCCTGTTTAGATTTCATAGAAGAAACACATCCAGTATCAGCAATGTGTTCTGCACTAGAGGAACCCTGATTAACAACAGAATAACAATTCGCAAAGCCCCACGTGTTTTCTAAGGTATTTAATAAATTGCCTTGTGAACTTTCTGTTATTGTTTTCAAGGGATATCCAATAAATGGCCAATCCTGGCGATATTCTGTCGTTGTGCGTACCCCAGTCTGCTCATCAACAGTCGATATGGTTTTGAATCCTAATAAACCTCTACCCGCTAATTGAACTTTCGCACCACTATAGGAATAACTAATGGCGCTTTTGGCACTGAAGTCACCGTTTGCCGGAGCACTACTTTCGACACGTTTAACTACATATCTGGGAGTATTGAGATTATGAACTATGGAGGATGGCGGCGACTGTAAAGTCTGCTGCCCCAAAGTAACCAAGTCATTAAAGTTTTCTACTTCATCATCATCCGCAGTATAGTGTCCACCTAGAGTCAAACTATCATATTCAATTATCGTTTTTGCACCAAAACCATTAATAATTTCCTTGATTTTGCTAGCACCCTCTTGACTCTGAAAACCTTTCCTATACGAAAAAGAAGGACCTTTTGGGGCTTCTGACCCCCAACTTCTATAAGAGACCCAAGCTTCGAGCAAGTCTGGATAACCATCACCAGTAAAATCTGCAAAAGAGCTAATTTCGCTTTTACCTTCTCGTGTAACCACCATGTATGGAAAATCATTGGACGGAGGATGAGCACCTGGTATATCGTTGACTCCAAACGTATTATTATATGCAACATGGTTTCTCTTTATTCGCGGGACATAGGCTTGAATTGGATCCCAATGTGGACGATGTTCCTCTAGAGAAACGTCTCTCATTAAAAAGAAAATATCATCGTATCCGTCAGTGTTAAGATCAACTAACTTTAATTGTAATGAACCAGGCTTGTCACCATTTTCCAGCGGGATACCGGATATACTGGTTGCTACTCCAAATTCAGTAGCTTTACTAAGCCGAAAATGCCATCCATTTTCATAGTAAACAATATCCGTCATACCATCTTTATTGATATTCCCTGGAGCAATTGCTGCCAATTTATCCTTAGTATCCCCTGAAGAAGCGGGTGCTTGAAAAGCGTGTACTTTCCTGCCTTGAACAAGATTAGAAGCAACATCGTAATCAAGAGCATAAACGCCTAAAGAATAACGCTTTACTAAACCCGATGGGCAATTCCAATTTTCTCCATGACCATATGCATAATCCATTAGGCCGTCACTATTTATATCACCAATTATACGAAATTCGGTCAAATTTATACTACTGAATGTGCAACCACTACTTTCCAAATTTTCTACTTGTGCTGAATCTAGCGAGCCAAGATTCGACGTCCCTGATAAAACAAACTCGTAAGGCGTCTCTTGAGGATTATTTGAATTTTTCTCCAAAAGCCAGTATTGATCTTTAGACATAAGATCAACTACGCCATCAGTGTCAATATCAACAAACGAAAGGTTTTTAAAATTGGCTATAGGAACCGATATACCGCCCGGTGAAGATGGCAAGGATTTTGTCAGCTGCCATTGACCAGTCGCTTCATTTTTATGAGATACAAGAACGTAAAATATACTACCACTTTCTTCACCTAGTGCCACATCTTGCTTTCCATCCGCATTGTAATCCAAAGGCTTGAGCAGTAACGGCTTATCTGCAGGATAATTTGCAACCCTTACTGGCTGAGTTAATACACCAACATTATTTCCAATGACATAAACATCTCTTGACGAGCCTCGAGATATCGTAAACACAATCTCATTAAAACTGTCTCCGTTTATATCAATTGGGGCAAAACTTTCCCAATCTGGCCAATTTTCATCTAACTCACCAGGCAAGTCACGCAATATTATTATTGGCGACATTTCTGTGTATGTGTTTTCTATAAATGCCTGTGTATCTGTCCCACCAAACTCAAATGCACCACTCGAAGTATATGTAAATTTCGTAGCTGGTAAGCAAATATCATTTTGATCACATGACTCAATTCGACTCAGTTTTGAAGTAGTTTTACCGCCAGAGCTACCAGAATTTAGCTTGTATTTCTCAATTATATTATTTTCATTATAAGAAGTTATTGTTTTAAGCACCGTATGAAAATGCCTAAATTCGTACCCGCTAACATAGCTCGATAGTGGATTGAGGTAATTTGAATAATCAAATTCTATGTTCGCTTTAGACACACCTTCAAAAAAAGCATATTCAACGGTTTGTAGTCTCTGCCCACGATCATCGTTTAAATAACTGTATATTATGGGGTTCCCCATATTGTCTTGGAACTCATTTAACGACCAATACATAACATTGGAGCTGAGGTTGCCTGTATCATCAAAACCTTTTAGCTTAGAATCAATCGTATTGCCAAAATAGGATGTCGAACCATCCTTTTTTGTTAATACGAAATGATCAGGCGCACCTAGTTGCCCTCCAACAGACGTTACAGTAGAAAAATCATCGAACTCTTTCTTGTATCTGGCACCCACTGCACCGTAGTCATCACCATTTAGTACAAGCAGTTTTTGCCCATCCAAACAGAATCGATCTTGCTCATTCCACATAATAGGTTTAACTGAGCCATCAGCAGCTAGCGTCTGTCGACAACGTGATATCCGTGAAACTCCACTAATTGACCAACCTTCTCCAGCTATACCAAACTTAGCTTCGCTGGAATAATTTAAAGCAATTTGTGGTACGACGCCCGCTACACCTGCAACTGTTGTAATGGGAATAGAGTAAGTTGAAGCTCCACTCTCATCCACTCTGAATTGCCCATCTATAGAACCTATATTCTCTTCATCTTCGCCAAATCCCTTGCCCAAGTATCTTGGAGATGGCACAGGCTCAACCTCGTGAAGGTATGAAAACTCAGTACAATCGTCATAGAGGTGAGTTTTACAAGCTTGTACTCTGTAATTTTGCTCTGTATTTACCGCCTTGTACCAATTAGTGGTGCTTGCCTGCCGTGCCCAATTACCATTTTCATCAAGGTATTCTATATAATAGTAAGGTTTATCCTCTTGCGGGTTCCAAGAAATATATTCGACTCCCGAGTTATGATGAGGGCTCGAATGTAGGTTAATTTCATTGGGAGCAATTTCTGTCTCTATACAAGCAACTGTTTTCTTAATAGGTAAAAGCTCTTCAGAATTATCTACGGGCAAAGTATCGACTAATCTATACTGATATCGCCCTGGTGCTTTTGAACGTGAGACAGGGCTACCGCTTGTTGAAATCGAAGTCAACTCAACATCTGTAGAATAAATTTTAGGAAAGCGAATCGGAAAAAATGTTAATGATTCAAGGGTCGGATGTCCTAGCAATCCCCAACAACGAATATCACTATTTTCATCAATTGCACAAGAACCTTCGTCTCCAACTAATATGCCTTTTGCTGGCAATAAATCTATTGGAACCTCTAGCGCATCAGAATTGGCAAGAGTCATACCCCAACAATGGACTTGCTCAGTTTCATCAATCGCACACACATGCGCACCACCTGCCGCAAGAGTTCTAACACCTTGAATATCTGGCGTAGCTTCAACTACTTCATCATTACCCCAACAGGCAACTTTATCTAGTGCAGTTATTACACAACCATAGTTATTTCCCACTACAACTTTTTTGGCGCCTAAAGCTATAGCATCAGCCTCCAAAACTTCCTCTCGATTTACATAACTAGACCAACATTTAAGCTCTCCATTTGAATTAATCGCGCATGCAGTTTGTCCACCAATATCAATGTCCTTGGTATCGGACTCAAACCCTACTGGTGGTTTAGTTATTCCAGAGGAAAAGGCACCCCAACATCTTACTTGACCATTGCTATCTATAACACACCCTGCAGGAGAGTTCGTAGTTGAGCTTTGAATAACTATCTTTTGAATATTGCTGCCAATATCGCCCGGTATCTCATCAACAAAGTATCTTTGCGTACTCGAATTTTCTGTTGAACATTGCAGATTTCCCAACGCATCCAGCGTACACGCCACAGAGGCACCCAAAGCAACTTGCCTCAAATCTTCCCCAAAATCACCAGAATCAAAAATAGATAGCGCTGAACCTTTGTTTTGTTGAAGCTTCATATCGGTGTTTATACCAAATACCCTTCCTTGAAGAGTTGAAAGAGAAGACGACAGATAGTCATAATCGTGATCGCCAGTAAAATAAGTATCTTGACTTATTTCTGCTTCAAACAACTGGTAGCGACCAGGATCAGAGGTCGACCAAGAAACATCAAACTGCCCTTGTGAATTGATGCTGCTTGTCGTTAAACCAATCTCAGATTCAATTATATCAGGGCACTGAGATACTGCGGCATATAAGTACTCAAAAGGAGTACATCTTGCAGCGTTCGAATTTTCACACGCCCTAACGCGATAGTTACGATCCTGTTCAACATGAGATACTCCACTGATTTCTCCACTTACAACTTGAATCCAACTATTAGAACTAAAATCAAACGATTCTAGAAATGCAAATGGCAATCCTGTAGGGGTTTGCCATGATAGTGAGGACTCTGAAAGATTAAACTCTCTCAAGAAAGGCAACTCTATTTGAACTGTTATTATTATCGATTTTTCAGTATACGATGCTAAAAACCTTCCAATAACAGGTAACATATTCACTTTAACAACCTGATACTGAAAACTACCGACCTGAGCAACTTGAAAGGTATTTACACCCGTTGGCGCCACCGTTTTCCAACCACCAACGCCTTCTTTCTCTAACAGGATATAAGTTCCAGGCTCTGGCTCATCCCAATTCAGGGTATAACTACCATCTGCATTCGCTATCGATGTCAGCACAGGTGCAACTGCTTTGGCCTGTGATAATAATCCCATACAACATACGATCACCGTCAGTAACTGCATGCACTTATTCATGGTAGCCCCTATTCATTCAATCCTTACTATCAAGGAAAATTAGAAATGTATTTGATTTTATTGATTGGCCACGCCACACTGTATAGCAGCTCATTAAGTCAATTTACTTAACCCTTATTTTCTATTTCACTCACTAAAAACTGACTGCTGTTAACATACAAAACAAGACATCCTGATAATAGGTGAAGGTGACTTCCTTACCCGTGCTCTTGGCAGTCATCGCATGATTAAACAACCATTCACTGTCCTGGTTATCCATATAAAGCGCATACTTCGAGTTACATGCAGCGTTATCATCATCTAGAAAAAACGTTGCGACCAGAGGAACGCCTGTAGAGTTATATTGCAAAATAGTAGTGATTTGACCTGACGTGTCACTGGTTGGGTTGCTTTGTGCAAAAATAGAGAATGAGAACAGCAACAGACATAGCGTTAGCATTCTTTTTAAAGGTAATTTCATGGATCGATTCCTCTCTTTAATAAACATTCATCACAATTGATAATTATTCTCTTTTCATCATTGAACAGACTATTACTGTGTAATCGTAATCGTTATTAACCTACCCGTTAAACCACCACACCAATGCGCATTATTGCTATATATAGAACAAGACGTTGCATGCAAGAGCAACGGGGCCTGATTATTGAGGTAGGCATTTAATAGTGTGATATAATAACTTCGGGAACGCTCCGAACCATCTAACAGAATAAAAGGGTCAACGCCATATATCCCGTCATAACCCTTTACATATAACACCGTGACTGGCGTGCCTGCGGCATCTAATGTTTCCATTTTCAAACCGGTGATTTGCTGACCGAAAGCGGAGAACGATACACAGCCTGCAAAGAAAACCAGCCAGCGAATAGACATGCAGCAGCGAGCAATTCCTAGATGGAACATAAGCACCTCCCAAGGTGGAAAAAAGATTAAGTGTTAGAAACTAATGTCGTTTAGTTAGCAGCATCTTCCATCACAGCCTGCTCGCAGGTGCGATCGCCTAGCTTGGTCAAAAGCTCCTGCTTGATCTCATCAGGTGCGTTTAACACTGTTGCATTGCACAATGCTATTTGCTTCACCAATGAAATCGCCTGAGCCTGAGCCTGCGCTGCTAACGCAGCCTGCTCCGCCGGTGATAGCTCGGCGTCTGCGTAAACCGAGGAGATAGAAATAAAGAGTGAAGTGATAAAAAAAGCACGAGGAATGTAACCTAACATCATAAAACCCCTATAGTTTTCATTTGTTATAACAACAACTTAATCTGTATTTTTTTATCAATAAACTTGTTAATAACTTATTAAATAGAAAAAAACAGAAAACAATTTCCGGTATAAAACCACTGAAACCTTATAAAACCTATACAACTATAAATCAAACCTATAAAACACCGTTAAATCAATTAACGTTCCTTTTTATACTGCTCCGTTAGATTGATCTGCATACTAAGCGATACGCCAAAAAGTTGTCAACCCTGTAATAAAAATTTAATGTCCTGATTATTTTTAACGTCTAAAAAAATAATAGATATTAAAAGCCACACCATTTTTTTTAAAACATTCGGAAAATAAAAAAGCCCGCCATAAGGCGGGCTTTTTTATTTTTCAGGTCAGGAATAAATCACCAACCGGTAATCTCTGCCATTGCCGAGCCAATATCTGCTAGTGATCTAACGGTTTTGACACCAGCGTCTTCTAGCGCTGCAAATTTTTCATCGGCCGTTCCTTTACCGCCTGCAATTATTGCTCCAGCGTGACCCATTCGTTTTCCTGGAGGTGCTGTTACACCTGCTATGTAGGATACAACTGGCTTGGTGACATTTTCTTTAATAAATGCCGCGGCTTCTTCTTCGGCACTACCACCTATTTCACCAATCATAACAATGGCTTCTGTTTTAGAATCTTCCTGAAACAGTTGCAGAATATCAATAAAGTTGGAACCTGGAATTGGGTCGCCACCAATACCAACACAAGTCGATTGACCAAAACCTGCATCCGTTGTCTGTTTTACTGCTTCATACGTTAACGTACCCGAACGCGATACAATACCAACTTTACCCGGCAAGTGGATATGCCCAGGCATGATGCCTATTTTACTTTCACCCGGTGTAATAACACCCGGGCAGTTAGGGCCTATCATTCTAACACCACCCTTATTGTTCAAATACTCTTTTACATCCAGCATATCCAAAGTTGGAATACCTTCTGTAATAGTAATGATTAACTCAATACCGGCATCCGCGGCTTCAATAATCGAGTCTTTACAGAATGGTGCTGGCACATAAATGACCGTGGCTGTTGCGCCTGTCTGCTCTACTGCATCTCTCACTGTATTGAATACAGGCAAATTCAAATGCGTTTGGCCACCCTTACCAGGTGTAACACCACCAACCATTTGTGTACCGTATTCAATGGCCTGTTCTGAGTGGAAAGTACCGTTTGAACCGGTAAATCCCTGACAGATCACTTTAGTTGATTTATCAATTAATATACTCATGATTCTTTCCTCTCTTAACCGTTAGCCGCTGCAACTACTTTTTGAGCTGCGTCGGTTAATGATGAAGCGCCTGTTAAATTAAGACTGCTCTCATCCAGAATTTTCTTACCCTGTTCTGCGTTTGTCCCTTCCAGACGAACCACAACAGGCACTTCGACACCTACCTCTTCCACAGCACCAATAATGCCCTCGGCAATCATATCGCAACGCACAATACCACCAAAAATATTAACCAGAACCGCTTTAACATTGTCGTCAGAAAGAATCAGTTTGAATGCTTCAACAACTCGCTCTTTGGTTGCACCACCTCCCACATCCAGGAAGTTAGCTGGATTACCACCATGCAGATTAACAATATCCATGGTACCCATTGCCAGGCCGGCACCATTCACCATACAGCCAACATTACCGTCCAATGCTACATAATTAAGATCCCATTTAGCTGCTTCTGCTTCACGCTCATCGTCTTGCGATGGATCGTGCATGGCCTGAATATCTTTGTGGCGATACACAGCATTACTATCGATGACCATTTTGGCATCCAGGCAATGAAGATCACCATCTTCTTTAATCACTAATGGATTAATTTCCAATAGTGCAAGATCTTTTTCCTGAAACAATTGAGCCAACCCTAAAAATATTTTGGTAAATTGCTTGATTTGTTCTTTATTCAAACCCAGCTTAAACGCCAGCTCACGTGCCTGATAGGGTTGAGCACCAACTAACGGGTCTATTGTGGCTTTAAGAATTTTTTCTGGCGTTTCGTGTGCAACCGTTTCTATTTCTACACCACCTTCAGTTGACGCCATAAAAACAATTTTACGCGTACTACGATCTACCACTGCACCTAAATAAAGTTCGTCTGCTATATCCGTACATGACTCTACCAATATTTTGCTTACCGGCTGACCATTTGCATCCGTCTGATAAGTCACGAGATTTTTACCTAACCACTGCTCAGCAAAAGCTTTAGCTTCATCAGCTGATTTTACCAGCTTGACACCACCTGCTTTGCCGCGACCACCAGCGTGCACCTGGGCCTTTACCACCCACATATCACCATCAATTTTGTCAACAGCTTCGACAACCTCTTCAGGTGTGTCACAAGCATACCCCTTAGATACGGGTAATCCGTATTCGGCAAACAATTGTTTACCTTGATATTCATGCAAATTCATATGAATAGTTCCAAAGTAGTTTTAGAAAAAGTTAAAAGAAAATTTGATCTATAAAAAGCCTTTTATAATTTAAGCATTCTATTTCTTTGCAGCTCTTGGTCGTTTGTTAGGAATATGGATCGCATGACCGTGAACAGCAAGTGCTGCTTCATGCACCGCTTCCGACAATGTCGGATGACTGAATACAGTTAACCCTATATCTTCGGCACTTGAACCAAACTCTATAGCAATCACGATTTGCTGAACCAGATCAGCTGCGCTTGGTCCAATAATATGACAACCAAGAATTCTGTCGGTTTTTGCATCAGCTATTAGCTTTACCATTCCAGTTGCATCGTTAGCTGCTAACGCTCTGCCACTGGCAACAAACGGAAATGAACCTGTTTTATATTCAACACCATCTGATTTTAATTCCTGCTCGTTTTTTCCAACCCAGGCAATTTCAGGGTGCGTATAAATAACGCTTGGTATATTGTCGTAGTTGATCTGCGTTTTCTTACCCGCCATACGCTCGGCAACCATAACACCTTCTTCTGTACTCTTATGTGCAAGCATTGGCCCTCTTACCAAATCACCCACAGCATAAACGTCAGGAACACTGGTCTCACACTGCTCATTCACATAAACAAAACCGCGCTCATCCAGATTTATCCCACTGTCTTTTGACAGCAGACCTTCTGCATAAGGCCTACGACCTACACAGACGATCAATTTATCAAAGGCTTCTTCTTTGTCACCTTCGGAATCGGTATAACTTACCACCACCTCTTGTGATTTACCTTTTTTCTCAATACGAGTTGCAGTTACTCGCGCGCCCAGCCGAATATCCAATCCTTGTTTGGTGAATACTTTTTTAGCTTCTTTGGCAATATCGATATCAGCTGCCGGTAAAAATGTATCCATTGCTTCTATTACAACAGTTCTGGAGCCCAGTCTCGCCCAGACACTACCTAACTCCAATCCGATTACACCGGCACCAATCACACCCAGACGCTCAGGTACCGAGGTAAACTCCAGAGCACCAGTAGAGTCGACAATAAGGTCATCTGTTAGTGGCGCAGGAGGTATTTCAATTGGAACAGAGCCCGCCGCAAGAATCACTTTTTCTGCCTGATAAACCGTTGTTTCTCCAGCATTATTTGTCACTTCAACCTGTTTACCCGATAACAGTTTTCCAGTACCAACAATACTATCTACTTTATTAGCTTTAAATAAACCGCCTATGCCTTGAGTTAACTGATTAACAATTTTATTTTTACGATCAATCATTTTACTGACATCCATTGAAAGATCGCCAGTACCAATACCATGCAAATCAAAATCATGTTTGGCTTCAACATATTTGTGACTTGAATCTAACAGGGCTTTTGAGGGAATACAACCTACATTCAAACACGTTCCACCCAATTTCACTGCACCCTTGTCATCTACCCATTTTTCAACACAAGCTGTTTTCATTCCCAATTGTGCACAACGAATGGCTGCTGCATATCCACCAGGCCCAGCTCCAATCACGATGACTTCATAATTTTGTTCGGACATATTCATTCCAACCTAATAAGCTAATAAGTTAATCTGCTCTCAATTTTTCACTATCACAGTAGAAGTAGACGCTGCAAAACAACCATTACATCTCTAACAAAATGCGGGCCGGGTCTTCTATCATATCCTTGATAGCGACAAGAAACTGTACAGCATCTTTTCCGTCTATTAAACGGTGATCATAAGACAATGCAAGATACATCATCGGCAGGATTTTAATTTCACCATCTACTACCATGGCACGTTCCTGAATAGCATGCATACCGAGAATACCGGTTTGTGGCGGATTCAGGATTGGCGTGGACATCATGGAACCAAAAACACCACCGTTAGTAATTGTAAACGTACCACCGGTCATATCTTCAATACTTAATTTGCCTTCTTGCGCTTTTTTACCGTACTCACGAATCTTGCTTTCAATACTGGCCAGGCCCATCATATCAGCATCGCGCAATACGGGTACGACCAAACCACGATCACTTGATACAGCAACACCTACATCATAATAGCCATGATAAACAATATCCTGACCATCTATTGAAGCATTCACAGCCGGGAAACGTTTTAATGCTTCAACTGCTGCCTTAACAAAGAAAGACATAAATCCAAGGCGTGTGCCATTATGCGCTTTCTCAAACTGCTCCTTGTATTTTTTGCGCAAATCCATTGTCGGCTTCATATTAACCTCATTGAATGTGGTTAACATGGCTGTTGTTTGTGTTGCGTTTAACAAGCGCTCAGCAACACGAGCACGCAGACGCGTCATTGGAACTCGACGCTCAATTCGATCACCCTGCAATGGCACCACAACCGAGTCCGACATAGCCGGCTTGGCAGATGCGTTAGCTGTGGCTCCTTGCTTCTTGGCCTCAATAACTTGCTGTACATCTTCTTTCGTGATACGCCCATCTTTACCTGAACCACTCGTAATATCATTTGGTTGCAAATTATTCTCAGCCATCATTTTTTTTGCTGCCGGACTGATAATAGGCTCCGAACTTTCCTCTTCTTTTTCTGGAGCAGGTTCTTCTTTTGCCTCAGTTTCAGCAGCTGCAACGACAACATCGCCTTCTTCAAAACGGGCAATCAATTCATTACTTAAAACCACATCCCCTTCTTGCTTGATAATTTCTGTCAATTTACCTGCCGAAGGTGCATTGACTTCAATAACAACCTTATCAGTTTCTATATCGGCTATTAACTCATCTCTTGAACAAGACTCACCTACCTGCTTATGCCAGGTAGCAACGGTACCATCTGCCACTGACTCTGGAAAAGAAGGTGCTTTAATTTCGGTACTCATAATCGACGGACTCTCTAACAGTTTTCCTATTTAAAAAATAATTACAAATCAATATGATCAGTTGGCAAACAAAGCGCTTCATTCAACAAACGCTCTTGCTCTTTTAAGTGCAATGCCATATAACCGGCAGCAGGTGATGCAGAAGATTTTCTACCTGCAAAATCCAGAGGTAGCTTCTTGTCTATCAAATCAATCACTCTTCGCAAGCGATGCAGACTCGGGTACCAGGCACCCTGGTTTTTTGGCTCTTCCTGACACCAGACAACACTTTCAAGATTTTTGTATGAAGCGATAACTTCATAGGCTTCTGAATCCGGAAACGGATATAATTGTTCAATTCGCACAATGGCAATATCATCAATTTCATTTTCCCGGCGTTTTTCCAATAGATCAAAATAAACCTTACCACTGCATAACACCAGTCTTTTGGTTTTTTCTGGTGCCAAATCATCTATTTCACCTATAACATTATGGAAATGATCATCAGAGAAATTTTCGAGCCTGGCTCCCGCCAGCTTGTGACGAAGCAAACTTTTCGGCGACATAACAATTAACGGTCTTCTCAAGGGGCGCATTGCCTGACGACGCAATAAATGAAATATCTGAGCTGCAGTTGTTGGCACACAGACCTGAACATTTTGCTCTGCACATAATTGCAAATAACGCTCCAGGCGAGCAGAAGAATGTTCCGGGCCTTGCCCTTCATAACCGTGCGGCAATAGCATCGTTAATCCACAAAGCCGTCCCCACTTCTGCTCTCCACTGGTAATAAACTGATCTATAACTACCTGGGCACCGTTTGCAAAGTCACCGAATTGCGCTTCCCAAACGACGAGCCCTGTTGGGCTTGTTGTTGCGTAGCCATACTCAAATGCCAGAACTGCCATTTCGGAAAGTAATGAATCGTAAATAGAAAATTCTGCCTGATCTTCACTGATATTCGTTAATGGTATATAAGCTTCTGCTGTGTTCTGGTCATGGAGCACTGAATGACGGTGTGAAAATGTTCCACGGCCAACATCTTGTCCTGTTATCCTGACAGGGTAACCCTGTTCAACAAGCGATGCATAAGCCAGCGTTTCACCAAAGCCCCAGTTGCAATCCAGAGCACCTGCTGCCATTTTCTTGCGATCTTCAAGTATCTTACTCACTTGTCGCTGAACAACAAAACCTTCCGGGGTTTCGTTTAACTTGTTCATCAAACCACTAATTTTATCTAACGGATAACGTGTGTTGGCTCTTACCTGCCAATCATGTGCCAAATAGGGCGTCCAGTCAACAAACAGCTCTTCGTTAGGCTCTTTTACAAGGCTTTTTACAACATGATCACCTTCTTCTAATGCCTGGCGATATTCATCTTCTAAAGAAGCTGATTCCTGAGCCGTAATTACACCTTCCTCTATCAGCTGTTGAGAATAAATATCCCTGGTTGTTTGCTGTTTTTTGATAGCTGCATACATTAATGGTTGTGTGCCTGATGGCTCATCTGCTTCGTTATGACCACGACGACGGTAACAAATTAAATCGATAACGACGTCTTTCTTGAATTGCTGACGAAAATCAAAAGCCATTTGTGTAACAAACAAAACTGCTTCCGGGTTATCGCCATTCACATGAAAAATCGGCGCCTGAACCATCTTGGCTATATCTGTACAATATTCTGTAGAACGAGCGTCTTCCTGACGAGAAGTAGTAAAGCCAACCTGATTATTAATAACAATATGGACTGTACCACCGGTTTGATACGCACGTGTCTGAGACATCTGGAATGTCTCCATAACAACACCCTGACCTGCAACCGCTGCATCGCCATGCATAATAATAGGAATAACCTGATCGCGCTCCGTGTTTTTTCGACGATCCTGTCTTGCTCTTACAGAACCTTCAACTACAGGCGAGACAATTTCAAGATGCGATGGGTTAAATGCCAAAGCGAGGTGCAACTCACCCCCCGCAGTCATTACGTTAGACGAAAAACCCTGATGATATTTTACATCACCCGAAGAACTGTAATTTGCCTTACCTTCAAACTCATCAAATAATTCTGAGGGCTGCTTACCAAATGTGTTGACCAGAACATTCAGGCGTCCCCGGTGTGCCATTCCTATTACAACTTCTTTTGCATTATAGGAACCTGAACGCTGAATCAATTCGTCCAGCATTGGAATCAGACTCTCGCCACCTTCAAGGCCAAAACGCTTGGTTCCAGGATATCTTGAGCCAAGGTACTTTTCCAACCCTTCTGCGGCCGTTAACCGCTCTAACAAATGTTTTTTGGTGTGAACACTAAATTCTGGATTTGAACGCACACTATCCATACGCTGTTGAATCCATACACGCTCTTCTGTGTTCACAATATGCATGAACTCAGCACCAATAGAGCCACAGTAAATCTGCTCGCAAGCATCAATTATCTCTCTTAGCGTCGCCTGCTCTTTTCCTATATACAAAACACCAGTGTTAAATTCTGTATCGTAATCGGCACCACTTAGCCCATGATAGGCAATATCAAGATCAGGAATTGACTCACGCTTCATTAAACCTAATGGATCAATCTGGGCTTTTTGATGCCCCCTTTGACGATAAGCGCTTATTAATCTAACGACTCTAACCTGTTTTCTTTCATGTTCTGTCGCCAGGCTGTCAGCAACTGTCGCTCTTGCTGCTCCTCTTTTTTGTCTGGCCAGTTCAAGAAAATGTAATCGTACCGTTTCGTGTGGTACATCCGGTTTTATATTGCCTTCCAGCTTTGGCAATTTATCAAAGAAATCCCGCCACTCGGGATCAATATCATTCGGGTTTTCCAGATACTGTTCGTAAAGCGCTTCTACATAGTCGGCATTCCCACCAGAAATATGCGAAGATCGCCACCAACTCTGCATGGGTTCTTGCTGCGATAATGACTGTGACATGATCTTAAACCTTTAATACAAAGGAAATAATTGACGTTACTTCGTCGAGCCTGACTCGACGGCAATAGCACGTGTAATTTAGCGGTGAATTGAAGATAAAAGCGTGATCTTATTAAGCTAAATGTCCTTAAGCTTACGATGCGCGCTATCCCTGCGATCACCTTACCTATTGGTAAAAGTGTAGCGCTTAAATAACAGAGAAAAATGTGTATAAAAACAATTTGGTTTTGTTTAATAAGCATTTAGCACCAAATATCAAAATATTTTGATATTTGGTTAAAGGTTGTTATTTTATTCAGTAATCTAGATTATTTTCCCTATCCAAATAAAAAAGCCAGCGTTTAAGCTGGCTTTTCAATAATTTGAAGGTGGCGATTCTGAAAATACTAACCAGAAATCAACATATGACGAATGTGGCCAATTGCCTTGGTTGGATTTAAACCTTTGGGGCAAACCGAGACACAATTCTGAATGCTGTGACAACGGAATACACTGAAAGGGTCTGATAGGTCTTTCAAACGCTCTTTGGTTTCGGTATCACGACTATCGGCAAGAAAACGATAAGCTTGCAACAAACCAGCCGGGCCAATGAATTTATCCGGGTTCCACCAGAATGATGGGCAACTTGTAGAACAACATGCACAAAGAATACATTCATAGAGACCATCAAGCTTTTCTCTATCTTCTGGCGTTTGAAGTCTTTCTATACCAGTATCTGGCACCTCACCTTGCACATAGGGTTTTACTTTTTTGTACTGAGCATAAAATTGCGCCATGTCGATAACCAGATCCCGAATAACAGGCAAACCTGGCAATGGACGCAATACAAGTTTATTGCCTTTAACGACTTCAGAAATCGGCTTGATACAGGCAAGGCCGTTTTTTCCATTCATATTCATACCGTCTGAACCGCAAACACCTTCACGACAAGAACGACGATAGGCTAACGATGGATCTTGTGCTTTGAGCAACTCTAGCACATCCAATACCATCATATCTTTTCCACCTGTGTCCAACTGATAATCCTGGATGTAGGGTGCTGAATCTTTTGCTGGATCATAACGGTAGATACTTACATTTAACATTTTTTGCTCCTATTTCAAGCTTTAAGCTTTTCCGGCTTTCACTTCAAACAACGAATATATTCAATAACCTGACAACCTAGTAAACTCGAGCTTTTGGCTCAAATGTATCAACGGTTAATGGTTTAAAGTTTACATCACGCTTACCAACACGTTTTTCATCGGCAAAGTACATTGAATGACACAACCAGTTTTCATCATCACGGTCCTGGAAGTCATCACGCGCATGAGCGCCACGAGACTCAGTTCTAACATTAGCAGATATTGCCGTCGCCTCTGCCACTTCAAACAGATTTTGCAATTCCAGTGCTTCAATTCTCGCTGTATTAAAGGCCATACTATTGTCTTCAAGTGTCGCATTTTCAATACGTTCACGAAGTTCAGCCAACTGTTTAACACCAAGATCCATTTTATCGCCTGTTCGAAATACACCAAAATAAAGCTGCATAATATTTTGCAGCTCTTTTCGCATTGCAGCGACCTTATCTGAAGCATCACCTACTTTACCGCTACGCTCATTCAAGCTTGTAACACGCTGCAACGCTTCTTCAACGTCCGTTTGCGATGCCTCACGCTGCTCAATGCCTTGACTTAAAGCTTCTTCTATAAACAAACCGGAAGCCCGACCAAATACGACGAGGTCAAGCAGGGAGTTCCCACCTAAACGGTTAGCGCCATGAACCGATACACAGGCGATCTCGCCACAGGCATAAAGCCCCTCAACAATTTTGTCAGAACCATCTGGCATTTGAGTAAGTGCCTGACCATGAACATTCGTTGCTATGCCACCCATCATATAATGACAAGTAGGTACGACAGGGATTGGCTCATAAACCGGATCGACATGTGCAAAGGTTTCTGACAATTCACAAATACCAGGTAACCTGCTATGCAGTACTTCCTGACCCAAATGATCCAGCTTGAGGAATACATGATCACCTTCAGGGCCACAGCCTCGACCTTCCAGAATTTCCAGCACCATTGAGCGAGCCACAACGTCTCGACCCGCCAGATCTTTTGCGTTAGGTGCATAACGCTCCATAAATCGCTCGCCGTCTTTATTGATCAGGTAACCACCTTCGCCTCGACAACCCTCTGTTACCAATGTACCAGCACCATATATTCCGGTTGGATGGAACTGCCACATTTCCATATCCTGCACTGGTACTCCTGCTCTTAATGCCATACCAACGCCATCTCCGGTATTAATATGTGCATTCGTCGTCGAAGCATAAATACGGCCGGCCCCACCCGTAGCAAATACTGTCGCTTTTGATTTTACATGTACGATCTCGCCGGTTTCGATACAAATCGCAATAACGCCAACGATAATGTCATCCTGATTCTTAATCAGGTCTACCGCGTACCATTCATTAAGAAATTCAGTATTATTTTTTATATTGGCTTGATACAGAGTATGTAAAAGCGCATGGCCTGTTCTGTCCGCAGCCGCACAAGTACGAGCTGCCTGTCCTCCAGAACCAAATTCTTTAGACTGCCCGCCAAAAGGGCGCTGATAGATACGACCATTTTCAGTCCGGCTAAACGGCAACCCCATATGCTCTAATTCAAAAATTGCTTCTGGCCCAACACTACACATATATTCAATGGCGTCCTGATCACCAATGTAATCTGAACCTTTGACTGTGTCATACATGTGCCAACGCCAATCATCATTCGGGTCGGCACTGGCAATCGAACAAGTAATCCCACCTTGAGCAGAGACAGTATGAGAACGTGTTGGAAAAACTTTTGATATTACAGCTGTTTTGTAACCGGATTGTGCCAACTGTAACGCAGCACGCATACCGGCACCGCCACCTCCAACAATCACACCATCAAAACTAATTGTGCGGATATTAACCATATAGAACTCTCCAACCCTACAGACAGTAAACGACTTGCTTGAAATGCAACTACTTATTTTTAATATTTAAGTAGCGGCAGAACGGGCAAAATATGAAGCAAACGACTTTGTTTAATCAATTAATACATTAAAATGTATCTATAAAATAAATACGCATATAAAAAGCGCGTGGATTATAGGCTAGCGACACCAAAGGATTCAAACTGTATAGCCAAAAAGTTGTATAAAAACAACTTTATAAAATAGCGATCAGCTCATTCAGGCTTTTATATCCTAATTTGGCATGCGCAACTAAATTTCGTCGTTTTTTCTACAACAACTCTGATTTCTCTCAATATCATTGGAAAAAAGCCCGTCTAAACACTGCTTAACCATTGACAATCTTGAGGCTGGCCCTATAGTGAGCGTCTGTTTGAAAGAAGGGTCAAAAAAAGAGGCTCTTTTTTTAGTCGATCCATTTTAAATACAAATAGTGTAAAATTGATCGCAAATAGGATGATCTCTTGTCTCTCTTTGTATCGAACTGTTTTCGAATCAAATAAAAGAGATGCCTAATTGAGTCGCCTGGATTATTCAGGCAGTAACTGGATATACTTTAGACTTTCAGTAAAAACTTTCAATACGCTTTTATTCATTGTTTGTTTTAAGTACTCGCAAGTTAAATCAAAGGACTCACACTAACTCACTACTAAAATCTGATTAACAACTTATACTTGTTAATTAAGTGTATAGTGATTCAATTTACTAAAATTTCATCAGCAAGTTACAGGAAAGCTACTCATGCCCGAAAAGCCAGAGAAAAAAGCCGTTTTAACTATTGATCAAGGGCCTACACTTGAACTTCCGATTTATTCCGGAACTCTAGGGCAGGACGTGATCGATGTTTCTCAACTTACTCCAAACAGCTATTTCACTTTTGATCCGGGTTTTGTATCTACAGCTTCTTGCGAGTCCAGCATAACGTTCATTGATGGTGCAAAAGGTGTCTTATTACATCGTGGCTACCCTATAGAACAACTTGCTGAAAAGTCTTCTCATCTTGAAACTGCCTATCTGCTTATTTACGGCGAGCTACCTAACGCTGAGCAAAAAACAAAATTTGAAAATACCATCTCTCGCCATACGATGGTTCATGAACAATTGCGCACGTTCTTCAGCGGCTTCAGAAGAGACGCTCACCCAATGGCGATCATGTGTGGTGTCGTTGGTGCACTCTCTGCTTTTTATCATGACTCTCTGGAAATTTCTGATCAGGAACATCGCGAAATTGCTGCTTTCAGACTAATAGCCAAGATGCCAACTCTCGCTGCGATGAGCTACAAGTACAGCATTGGTCAGCCCTTTATGTATCCGGACAACGACTTAAGTTACGCAGAGAACTTTTTGAAAATGATGTTCGGCAATCCTTGTGAAAGTTATAAAGTTAATCCCGTTCTTTCACGTGCCATGGATAAAATATTCCTTCTTCATGCCGATCATGAACAAAATGCTTCAACATCCGCTGTTCGTCTAACAGGTTCTTCTGGCGCTAACCCGTTTGCATGTATAGCAGCAGGTATAGCAGCACTTTGGGGACCATCACACGGCGGTGCAAACGAAGCTGTACTAAACATGCTCGAAGAAATCGGTGATGAATCAAAAATCGATGAATTTGTAGCCCGAGCCAAAGACAAATCTGATCCATTCCGACTTATGGGCTTTGGTCACCGCGTTTATAAGAACTTTGACCCTCGCGCCAAAGTTATGAAACAAACAGCCGATGAAGTATTAGCAGAACTTGGTCTGGAAAATGACCCTCTGCTTAAAATTGCAAAACGTCTGGAAACTATTGCGTTAGAAGACCCCTACTTTGTAGAGAAAAAGCTTTACCCTAATGTAGACTTTTATTCGGGCATCATATTAAAAGCTATAGGTATTCCTACCAGCATGTTTACCGTGATTTTTGCAGTAGGCCGAACAGTTGGATGGATTGCTCACTGGCACGAAATGCACGGCGCACCTTACAAGATTGGCCGTCCACGTCAATTATATACAGGTAGCCCTGCGAGAGATTATCCATAAAGTTTTATAAAGGGGAGAAACCTTCCTTATAAGGCTAACCGATAATTTTAGCTAACAAAGAAAAGAGTAGCAAAAAGCAACAAAGAGTCACAAAGGTAACATTATGGCATCTAACGATTCACGCCCAGTTAATCTGGATCTGGTTAATTTCGACCTTCCAATTACCGCAAAAGCTTCAATTCTTCATCGTGTCTGCGCTGTAATTAGCTGGGTTGGTATTGGTTTCGCTTTATATGCATTATGCATATTAACTAATGAAGCCGATGGAGCAACAAAGTTAAATGAGTTGTTTGCAAGCAACTTTCTGGTTCAGTTTATAGCTTGGGGCTTACTGAGTGCTTTTGGTTACTACTGTTGTGGTTCACTCAAACATATCATTCAGGATTTTGGTTTTTTTGAAGACTTTGAGGGTGGCAAACTCATATCGTGGGCGGCAATCATTGCCGGTGTTATTTTATCAATTGCTTCAGGAGTTTTGATATGGGCGTAACACAATGGATATTTCAGCGTTTCTGTAATCTGATCTTTGTTGTTTTTGGTTTATGGCTTCTGTTATTTCTAACAGGCAATATAGATGCTCAAAAAATACAATCGCTAATAGCTGGTGATGCTAAAGTCATCTTATTAATTGTTCTGGGGCTAGCCTGCTTAAACTCTATTCTTGCCGGCTGGCAGATCGCAGGCGATTACGCAAAAAAGATTAGCGTTCCTGCTCCTTTAATTACAGGCATTGTTACTATTATTAGTATTGGCTATCTGTTTTACGGAATAAAGTTTTTGTAAAAAAGCAATTACCCGCCAGGAACTTATCAACGCTAACAAAAAAGCCCTGTTTAATCACAGGGCTTTTTTATCGAACAGAAAAACAATCATTTAAAATCAGAGGCTCATTTTAGATAATTGTAATTGCGATGCATCCACATTCACAATACCTGCCAAATACGATTTTAATTCGTCTTCTGATGCAAAATGTCTTGCTTGATCATATTGCCCCTTATAGAGGTTACCAGCTTCATCTTTTATGCGCGCTAACTGGAACTTTAAGCCCCCTTCACCACGACCACGAATTGGATAGTATTCAAGTTTCATTTTATTACCTGTAGTTTTGCTATTTCATGAAGTATATGAATTATCGTTTAACAATAAAAACTTGCTCAACGTTAATAAACCAAGAGACTAGCATTTTTATCATATCTTTTCACCGTTAATTCATAGATAAAAAGATAAAAACCTGTGTATTATATTAGGATTAAATGGCAATTTTTTACAAGAAGCCAATTCAAGAAACTGACATACAAACTTCGATAATTTAATGAGCGAATCTAACACAATCAAACGCAGAATCCTGGTCACGAGTGCTTTACCTTACGCTAATGGCTCATTGCACTTAGGGCATCTACTAGAACATATACAAACCGATATCTGGGTTCGATACCAACGTCTGGCTGGTAACGAATGCCACTATGTATGTGCCGATGATACTCATGGCACAGCCATTATGTTAAAGGCAGAAGAGAAAGGTATAACACCGGAAGAGTTAATTAACAATGTTCATAAAGAGCATCATAACGATTTTATCGATTTCCATATTAGTCACGACAATTACTACTCCACTCATTCCGAAGAAAACCGCGAATTTTCTGAAGCGATCTACTTACAGCTAAAAGAGCAGAATTTTATAGCTGAAAGAGAAATTACCCAGGCCTATGACCCTGAAAAAAATCTTTTTCTAGCTGATCGTTACATCAAAGGTACTTGTCCGAAATGTAAATCTCCAGATCAGTATGGCGATAATTGCGAAGTTTGTGGCGCTACTTATTCACCCACTGACCTTATCGATCCTTACTCAACAATATCAGGCGCCAAGCCTGTAAACAAACAGTCAACGCATTATTTTTTTAAACTTCCTGAATTTAAAGATTTTTTAGACCAGTGGCTCTCTAACGAGAACCTTCAATCTGCTGTAAGTAATAAGTTACGTGAATGGGTTGATGCTGGTCTTCAGGAGTGGGACATAAGTCGAGATGCACCTTACTTTGGGTTTGTTATCCCAGGTACAACAGACAAATATTTTTATGTCTGGCTAGATGCTCCTATCGGCTACATGGCCAGCTTTAAAAACTATTGCGAGAAGCAAAACATTACCTTTGATGATTTCTGGAATGCAGAGCAAGCAGCACAAACAGGGACAGAACTTTATCATTTCATTGGTAAAGATATTATCAATTTCCACGGTCTATTCTGGCCATCCATGCTACATGCCTGCAAATTAAGATTACCTACATCAATCTATGCACATGGCTTTGTCACAGTTGATGGCGCGAAAATGTCTAAATCGCGTGGTACATTTATTACTGCAAGAAGTTATCTTAACCATCTTAACCCTGAATATTTGCGTTATTTCTTTGCTTCGCGCTTAAGCGACGGAGTAGATGATATTGACCTCAATCTGGAAGAATTTGTACAAAAAGTTAACGCTGATTTGGTTGGGAAACTGGTGAATATAGCCAGTCGCTCTGCCAATTTCATTACCAAACGCTTTAATAACACACTGGCAAAGTCTGTAAGCAATATTGAACTGGTAAAAGCCCTGGAGTCAGCAGGAAATGAAATAGCTGAATCTTATGAAAAAAGGCAGTTAAGTAAAGCTACCCGCTTGATTATGGCGTTAGCCGATCAGGTAAATCAATACATCGATGAAAAACAACCCTGGGTCGTTGCCAAACAGGAAGAAAGTGATAGCGAATTACACGATATTTGCACCACTGCCATTTTAGGCTTTGCCCAACTCATGGCTTACTTAAAACCTGTGTTACCCAATACAGCAAATGATGCAGAAAAGTTTTTGAATTATAATCTTGCCTGGAATCATAATAGTAACGCCCTACTCGGCAGTAATATCAATAAATTTAAACCATTATTGAATCGTATTGATAAAAAACAAATAGACGCATTAATCAATGAAAACTCTCAACCCGCTGAGAAAAAGGTAAACAAGAAGCCGTTATCAGAAAAGAAAAAAACCGACGACAATAGTATTGCTCCAGAAATAGAAATAGATGATTTTTTTAAAGTAGATTTAAGAGTAGCGCTCATTGAAAAAGCAGAGCATGTTGAAGGTGCAGAAAAATTATTAAAACTAACACTTGATCTTGGTAGCGAAAAACGAACTGTATTTTCAGGTATTAAATCTGCGTATCAACCGGAAGATTTATGTGGCAAACATACAGTTATGGTCGCAAACCTCAAACCACGCAAAATGCGTTTTGGATTGTCAGAGGGCATGGTATTAGCAGCTTCCGGTGGAAAAGAAATTTATATTCTGGAACCGCATGAAGGCGCTAAACCAGGTATGAGAGTAACCTAATAGCTAAAAAATCCACCAAAATAAGCGATATTAAAATCTTTAGCCTCAACTGATGTGAACAAATACCGCCCAACCTTCTCCATTCTGTCATAAAGCTTTCTTATTTCTTTAACACATTTGCATGATGATGTCCTCCCAATTCAGTAACTTAGAGTTACTTTTTGACTTAACTTTTGAATTGGTGCCTTATGACTTCTCCTGTAGAAACGGTTAAACAGCCGATCCGTTGCAAAACTGTTTTTATCTCCGACGTCCACCTGGGTTTTAAAGACTGTCGAGCCGACTACCTTCTCGACTTCTTGAACACAGTTCAAGCTGAAACCATCTATTTACTGGGTGATATTGTTGACCTCTGGTCACTGAGTAAACGTTTCTATTGGCCAAGCTCTCATTACGATGTACTGAAAAAAATTAATGATCTGGCCAATAATGGCACCAGAGTCATCTACATTCCAGGCAATCATGATGAAACCTGTCGTGACTACATTGGACATTGCTGGGGCAAAGTCGAAATTCACGAAGAATTTATTCATGAAACCGCAAAAGGCAAAAAGTTTTTGTTAATTCATGGCGATATTCTGGATCACGTTATTCGTTTTACCCGCTTGACCAAAATGATAGGTGACGGCGCCTACGATTTATTATTGTTTCTGAATCGCTGGTGTAACTATATTCGAAAGAGCTTTGGCTTCAGTTACTGGTCATTAGCTGCATACCTGAAAAATAAGGTGGGTAAAGCACGTAAAGCCATCGATATCTATGAAGATGCCGCAATAAAAGAAGCTAAAAAACGCGGTTTGGACGGTGTTATTTGTGGCCATATCCACCAACCGGAAATCCGTGCTGAAGATGGCATCCTTTACTGTAACGATGGCGACTGGATTGAAAACTGCACGGCATTAATTGAAGATGAAAATGGTCGTCTTGAATTAATTTACTGGACAGAACGCCGCCACTCTATCAAATCTGTTTCCGCATCAAATGATGAGGTTATTGATACATTGGGCGATGCAATATCAGCATTCAAGAACAGTATTGCTTAAACCAATTCACTGATCTTTTAACTGCAATATATGCCCAGAAAAAAATAACAAGGCTGAGGTCATCAGCCATTATTCTATGGAAAGAGTTAACCTTGCTCTTTCCCTAAATACCAACATATTGGCTGGTTGAAGCGGTATCTAAACCGTATAATAGCTGCTTTTTTTACAAGCTCACCAAAGACCTGTAATGTTTGCAGAATACGCTGCGCTGTTAATCGGTGCTATTTTTATCAACAATTTTGTTCTGGTTCAGTTCCTGGGGTTATGCCCTTTCATGGGTGTTTCCAACAAGCTGGAAACTGCAATCGGTATGTCTGCTGCAACGACCTTCGTACTTACCCTGGCATCAGTTTGTAGTTATCTGACTTTTACCTATCTACTTGAACCTCTGGGCCTTGAATACCTTAGAACGATTGCATTTATTCTGGTAATTGCTGTTGTGGTTCAATTTACTGAAATGGTCGTACGCAAAACCAGCCCATTACTCTACAAAGTATTAGGGATTTTTCTTCCCCTTATAACAACTAACTGCGCAGTTTTAGGTGTGGCTCTAATCAACCTGAATAAACAACATAGTTTTACTGAATCTGCAGTCTATGGATTTGGTGCAGCTTTAGGCTTTTCGTTAGTGCTGGTTGCCTTCTCAGCAATGCGTGAACGCCTGGCAGTAGCTAATGTGCCAGAACCATTCAAAGGACCTGCTATTGGAATGATAACGGCTGGTCTAATGTCACTTGCGTTCATGGGCTTTGCAGGCCTGATCTAACCAGGAGACTATATAGAGTTTACTCGTGAGCAATTATTGTGTTTGAGCTTATTCTTGACAACCCTTTACTCTCTGCCCTTTTCGCACTGGTTATACTCGGCATTATATTTGGTGCAGTATTGGGTTTTGCTTCAGTTGAATTTAAAGTAGAAGGCGACCCTATTGTTGACCAGATAAACGCGATCCTGCCACAAACACAATGTGGCCAATGTGGCTACCCCGGCTGTAAACCCTATGCTGAAGCAATTGCCAATGGTGACGCCATCAACAAATGTCCACCAGGAGGAGAAGCAGGCATTCACGCTTTAGCCAACCTGTTAGATGTTGAACCAATCCCGCTGGATGATGAACATGGCACGGAAGACATTAAAAAAGTCGCTTATATACGTGAAGCTGAGTGCATAGGCTGTACCAAATGCATTCAAGCCTGCCCTATCGATGCCATTTTAGGTGCAGCAAAACAAATGCATACTGTTATTATCAGTGAGTGTACCGGTTGTGATCTTTGTGTAGAACCCTGCCCTGTAGATTGTATCGATATGATTCCGGCACAACAAGGCGTGAGCGCATGGCATTGGCAATTGCCAGACAGTAATACTGTCAATTCAAACATAATCGCAACTGATCGACAATCGGCTTCTTCTGATAAGCAAACCGATAACGCTGCATGAAAAGCTTATTATGAGAAAAGTATGGGACATACACGGTGGCATTCACCCACCAGAGAATAAAGTACAATCGCTAACAATGCCGATTGCAACCGCAACTGTCCCACCTCAACTGATATTTCCTCTATCACAACATATTGGCCAGGCTTCAAAGCCAATTGTTACTGAAGGAGAATACGTCCTAAAGGGACAATGTATCGCAGAGGCAGATGGGTTTGTCAGCGCGAATATTCATGCATCCTCTTCAGGAACAGTCATAGCTATAGAAGAGCGCGCCATACCTCACCCATCAGGAATTCCAGCATTATGTATTATTATTGAAACCGATGGAAAAGATGAGTGGATTCCTCTTTCGCCCCAACCTGAATTTGAAACTATTGATACAAAAGAATTAATTAAAATTGTACGTAAAGCAGGGATCACTGGTCTTGGGGGAGCTGGCTTTCCAACCGATGTTAAACTTTCCACACAAAAACCAATAGAAACACTAATTATAAATGGAACCGAATGCGAACCCTATATAACGGCTGACCATGCTTTAATGCGCGAACAAGCTCTGGAGCTATGCACTGGCATAGCAATTTTAGCCAAAATTTTTAAACCCCAGGAAATTTTGATTGGCATAGAAGACAATAAACTCGACGTTGTTTCTCCTATCGAAAAAGCAATAAACCAGACTGAAGCCAAATTTGAAATATCACTCAATGCAAAGGTTATAACATTCCCCACTAAATACCCTTCTGGCGGAGAAAAACAATTAATTGAAATTCTCACTGGAAAACAAGTACCCAGTGGAAAACTACCTGCAGAACTTGGCATTGCTTGCCAGAATATGGGGACGACTGTCGCCATATATGACGCTGTAGTTAATGGCAAACCACTTATTTCAAGAATAACCACAGTCACAGGTGAGTCCGTAGATAACAAAGGCAATTATCATGCTCTATTAGGTACTCCCATGCAATTTTTGTTAGATCAGGCTGGATACAATGCTGATACTAACAATCGATTAGTGATGGGCGGTCCAATGATGGGAATAACTGTAACGGACGCAAATGCACCCATTATAAAAACCACCAACTGTATTCTTGCACCAACTGAAAAAGAGTTACCAACACCCCCTCCAGCTCAAGCCTGTATTCGATGCGGTATGTGCGCAGAAGCTTGCCCGGCTTCATTACTCCCTCAACAACTCTACTGGTTTGCTCAAGGTAAAGAACTGGAAAAACTGGAATCTCACAATCTATTTGACTGTATTGAATGTGGCGCCTGTTCTTATGTATGCCCCAGCCATATCCCGTTAGTTCAATATTACCGGGCCTCCAAAGCCGAAATCAAAGATCGGGACAATAATCTTAAACTCGCTGAACTCGCAAAACAACGTTTCGAAGCAAGGCAGGAAAGGCTGGAACGCTTAGAACAGGAAAAAATTGCTGCCAGAAAAGCGCGTCAAGCAAAAGCTAAAGCCGCAGCAAAAAAATCAAGTAAAAAAACTGATGACACAACATCAAAAGCTGCTGTGGTGGCAGCTGCTATGGAAAGAGTCAAGCAGAAAAAACAAAGCGCTTCAAAACAAAGTGAAATAGAAAATACTACAGCTAAACAAGTCAAACAAAAAACCATCGAAAACGATGATCCGGTTGCAAGAGCATTAAGAAAGCGAGAAGAACTTGCTGCGACAGCTGCAGAAGACCCACGTAAAAAACTATTCAATGATGTAGAAATGGCAAAGACAAGAGTTGAAAAAGCAACTGTCAGACTTGCTAAAGCGGAAAAAAATAATGATGAACACATCAGTGCATTTAAAACTGGCTTGGAAAAAGCACAATTAAAACTATCTACGTTGCAACAAGCGCTTAACGATTATGATAGTCAACAAAAAACGAAAGAACAAACTAAATAAAAGGTTCTAGCACTCTATGGGTTTGATTTCGATTACATCACCTCATGCTTACGGCAAAAACAGTACTGCCAAAGTTATGCAGATTGTTTTACTTGCAACTGTGCCTGGCATCATCGCTTTGACCTATAGCTTTGGCTGGGGTTTTCTAACGAATATATTCTTTGCCTGTTTATTTGCTCTTATTCTAGAAGCCTGTGCAGTTAAAATTCGCAAACAACCAGTTAACTTCTTTGTAAGTGATTACACTGCGATTGTAACAGCCGTGTTACTCGGTGTTGCTCTACCTCCATTTTCTGCCTGGTGGCTTATTTTAGTTGGCATGCTATTTTCAATTATTATTGCCAAGCATCTTTATGGAGGGATTGGTAACAACCCATTTAATCCTGCAATGGTTGGCTATGTTGTATTGTTAATTTCATTTCCTGTTGAAATGACTCGCTGGGCCAGCCCTCTAATTGGTGATACTCAATTCACTCCATCGCTATTCGAAAGCTTCAAGATAGCACTTGGGTTTTCAAATTACCCTATCATAGATAGTTTTACCTCTGCTACTCCGTTAGATTTACTCAGGCAAAATAATGCATTAATGGTAGATGACTTACGCAAAGAATACGCGCAATTTGGCTTTATTGCCGGTAAAGGCTGGGAAATAGCCAATATCGCTTTTTTGATTGGCGGTTTGTTTTTACTCTATAAAAAAATCTATACCTGGCATGCTCCTGTTAGCATGTTGGTGGCTCTATTTATTATGTCTGCATTATTTTATGATAATGGCTCTTCTGCAAGTATAGGCAGCCCTATAATGCAATTGTTCAGCGGTGCAACTATGTTAGGAGCCTGGTTTATCGTTACCGATCCAGTATCTTCTGCCACATCAAATAAGGGCCGTATAATTTTTGGAGCGATGACAGGACTATTGATTTTTATTATTCGTAAATGGGGAAATTACCCGGATGCCGTTGCATTTAGTGTATTGTTAATGAACTTTGCTGCGCCGCTTATTGATCACTATACCCAACCAAAAACTTATGGGCATTAATACTGCAAGAAATTATGGAACATCCACCAGAACAAGATACAGATCATCAAGATACAAGCAACCAGAATAAAAAGAGCAACTTGTTAAGCTCAATAAGTAATAACGCTTTATTGCTTGGTGTTTTTTCCTTAATTTGCACTGCCCTCATAGCGCTGACCTTTCTTTCTACCGAAGAAAAAATTGATATCCAGAAGAAAAATGCCGCATTAAAAGCGCTATTGGAAATTGTTCCTGAAGATCAACACGATAACGACCTACTCCAGGATAAAATAGTCTTTTTTGAGAAAAACCTGGGGCACCGTAAAGAACAGTTGTTATTTTTAGCCAAAAAAGACAATAAACCATCCGTACTTATTTATCCGGTAACCGCGAGAGACGGTTATAGTGGAGACATTGATTTTATAATAGGTATCAACATTAACAATAGCTCTATCGCAGGAATAAGAATCATTAATCACAAGGAAACACCTGGCCTTGGCGACAAAGTCGAACTTCGTAAGTCTGACTGGGTACTAAGCTTTAATGATAAAAGTTTAAAAAATCCAACTCCTCTATACTGGAAGGTGAAAAAAGAAGGTGGAGAGTTTGATGCTTTTACCGGTGCCACTATTACCCCCAGAGCAATAATTAACGCAACCAAAAAACTTCTAGATTTTCATGAAGAAAATGCTAAGCCCTTGCTTCAGAAATTTGATCATAGAGACTCCTGATTATGTCAACGCTAAAGACACCTGATTACAATGAATTAACTAAAAATGGACTCTGGAAAAATAATCCAGCTCTGGTCCAACTGTTAGGTCTATGCCCATTACTTGGAGTGACTAACAGTGTAGTTAATGCTATCGGCCTGGGATTAGCAACTATTTTTGTATTGGTCGCCTCAAATACAACAGTTTCAATCATTCGCAATGTAACACCCGATGAAATCAGGCTACCTACATTTGTAATGATCATTGCAGCAGCAGTAACCTGTACTGAATTGTTAATGCAGGCTTTCTCTTATGAACTTTATCAGATACTTGGTATTTTCTTACCTCTAATTACTACTAACTGTGTTATTTTGGGGCGAGCAGATGGTTATGCCAGCAGAAATAATATCGTCTCTTCTTCCTATGATGGGCTCATTATGGGGATAGGCTTTTTATGGGTATTGATCATTTTAGGTGGACTAAGAGAACTGATTGGAACAGGTTCCATTTTTGCCGATATGGATCTTTTATTTGGCCCATTAGCAGAAAACTGGAAATGGACACTTAGTCCTGATTATCCACAATTTTTACTCGCTATTCTGCCTCCTGGTGCATTTATACTGACAGGCTTTTTAATCGCTTTTAAGAATGCCACAGATAATAAAATTAAATCGATACAAGCCGAAAAAAATAAAAAGACAGAAAAAACTTCTAAAAGAGTGAGGGTTACTGGCACAATCAGTTGATTGATGAATATGAATTCATTAGGAACTTTTTAAAAAACAACTCATCTAAAACTCTCTCTAAATTACTTGAGTATTGATTATGCTTAATTTATTTCCTCATTTTTTAGCCATCATTTTTTTAGCACTGTTCTCATTAAATACCCAGGCAGTTACTCTTGACCCTATTGAGCAACCTAATAAAATTTACATAGCCAAAAAGAATGCATGGAATCTCGATGAATGGGATGAGAAAAGCTTTCTCGGTCACTCGAGCTACAACATAGTAGAAGAGAATGATATCAACAATCATCAAAGAAAAGTTTTAAAATCATCATCTAATCAGGCAGCATCAGGAATTTTTAAAAAACAAAAAATTGATATAAATGCTACACCCTATTTAAGCTGGGAATGGAAAGTTGATAATGTACATGAGATTACGGATCAACGTGTAAAAACAGGTGACGATTTCCCGGCAAGGATCTATGTCGTTGTTAATTATGGGCGTTTCCCTTGGCAAACCCTGGCATTAAATTATGTCTGGTCTAACATTCCTGTTAATGAGCTGCCCAATAACGAAATAGCATGGCCAAACCCTTTTACCTCCAAAGCTATGATGATAGCTGTTGATGGCGGCAAAGCAGGATTAGGTGAATGGAGAGAATATACTGTTAATGTAAAAGAAGATATAAAAAAATATTTTGATAAAGATATTGATACCATAAGTGCAATCGCTGTAATGAATGATTCAGATAACCACAAAGGAAAAGCTGTTAGTTTCTTTGGAGAAATATTTTTTAAAACAGATAATCAATAATGCTACTTAATATTAGCTTTATTCTCGCTCTCGCAGCAGCCTTTTTTTATCTGCTTGGTACGCTAAGAGCAAAAGAACTTGCAACAGCCTTCGCAAGAAGAGAATGTCGTGCTATGCAGCTACAATTACTTGACCAAAGTGTCAGCCTGCTAAAGACGCGTATTAAAAGAACACAAAACGGCCAACTCAATCTGGTTAGAACGTTTCAATTTGAATTCACCGTCATCGGAGAGAAACGTTATAAAGGTTCGCTTGAATTATGCAGAAACCAGTTAATTCATATAGAACTTGAACCTCATCGAATACCCGATACAAATCATGATGAGAGTATGATGTGATATCTCATGGTTACTAATTTAAAGCACCTGAGTTAAGTGAGCCATATTACAATAAGATAAACTTAATATTCCTATTAGCGTCTAATGCATTGAATAAAATAAAAAAATTATTTTCTGAACTAATTTTAAAAAATATTGTATAATACCCACGCTATGAAAAAAATGACTGTTCTTACATTATTGTTTGTGTTCATTGCAAACACATTTGTTTTGTCTGCATGGGCTAAACCATGCATGCATGATGTAACAGTTGAAGAAACACAAGAAGTAACAAAGAGCATGACATATGATATGCCTTGTCATGAGCATAGCGTTGACAACAAAGAAAAGCCTGAAAGCCAAAATACACATTGTGATAGTGTATGCTTATGCTTGCATATCTCACTTCATCAAACACCAATATTAGGTTACATTAACCCTTTAGATTTTTCTGTCAATAGTAAACAACAGATAATCATTTCTCCGGACAATCTAACATCCAGGTCTATTTTACCTCCTCGTCGCCCTCCAAAAACTAACTCCTGATTTTTCGCATAGTTTAACTGCAAATTAACAGGAGGATTCCATGAGAATCTTATTGCTAGTCCTTTTTGGAATAGGACTAAACATTCCTTCTATTTATGCACGCCCAGTATCTTATCCAGGCGGCTGGACACTAATGTTAAAGAATGATGGCTTTAAACATTCAGCTCATATTCATTATTCTTCTACAGTATCAACATCGATTGGTTATAAGTTTGAAGATTGGCGCGATCAAGAATTTACAGTAAACGCTATTCAAATGAATAATCTGTTAAAACGCTGGAATAAAAAAAACAGTCAAGCAAACCTTTATCTGAAATCAGGAATTGGCATTGCAAATAGCAATACTGACAATAAAAACCATATAGCAGGTTTTACAGGATTCGCTGCCGACTGGGAGGATCGTCAATATTTTATCGCTTATAGAAATCGTTATACCGATGCCGGCGATATTGACAACTTTTACCAACAATCTATACGTACAGGATGGGCACCTTATGAAGGTGATTACGGTGATCTGCATACCTGGATCATGCTGGATGTTCTACACAGACCAGAAGCCGATGACCAATTCACAGTTACACCACTGGTTAGACTCTTTAAGGATGTCCATTTAGTGGAAGCGGGTATAAGTAATCACGGTGACATTATGTTCAATTATATTTTTAGATATTAATCGAAAGGATTAACACTATGAAAACATTATTTTTGACTATCATATTTATTATTTTTCTTTCAACAAAAAGTTTTGCTTCTCACCCTAACGGAACTGTTTATGTTGATGTTAATGGACTTGTTTGCGATTTTTGCGCAAGAGCACTTGAAAAGGTTTTTAATAAACAAGAAGCCGTTGAATCAATTAATGTTGACCTAGATAAGAAGATCATCACAATACATTTTAACGAAGGACAAAATCTGGAGGATGAAAAGATTACGCAATTGATAAATGATTCAGGTTATGACATAAGGGAAATTAGACATGGCGATTAATAACTCCTCTCAAAACGAACCGGGATTATGGCGGCAAACAATTCTGCCATCGCTAAGCCTGTTTACTTCTGTCGGGACGCTTTTATGTTGCGCACTACCTGCTTTACTGGTGACACTGGGAATGGGAGCAGCATTAGCCGGATTAGTAGGTGCAGTGCCATGGATTACCGCTATATCAGACTATAAAGTATTTTTGTTTACCGCAGCAGGCTCTCTTCTAGTTTTAGCTACTTATATGCAATGGCGTGCTCGTAATGCACCTTGTCCTGCTGATCCACTTAAAGCCAAAGCTTGTGCAAGGCTTAGAGTCATCAGTTGGAGCATTCTGGTTATTTCTATTATGATTTACGCAACAGGGTTTTTCTTTGCATTTTTAGCCGCTGATCTATTTTTTGGTTAAACGTTTATATAATCACCTTTGCTACCAAGGCAGTATTTCACCGTTAGAGTGCCAGAAAGTGCCAGTATTTTGCATCGTTAAATTATCTATACGTGTCGCAATACGTTCAGCAGCCTCATCCGGCGTAATGTCACCATACCCCCCAATCATTTCAGTACCAACCAAACCCGGGTGAAAAATGCCGACAGCAATATCTCGTGGCGCCAGATCATGAGATAAGGACACAGCTGCTATATTCAAAGCAGCTTTCGACATACGATACCCATAACGTCCACCACTGGTATTATCTGCTATCGAACCCATTCGGCTTGTTATCATTGCTATTTTTGCAGAGGGTACTAATTTATTGGAGAGCGCTTCAGTGATACGCAATGGCCCGAGCGCATTGATATAAAACTGCTTTTCTATTGAAGCATAGTCTATACTGCCTAGCACTTCATTTTGTAAAATACCTGCATTATTAATTAGCAAGTCAATATCAACTGAATCCAAAGCCTTGGTTAACGATGCAACATCCGTTTCGGACGAAACATCAATACCCTCTATAACATTAACGCCAAGCTTTTTTAATTCCGCAGATGTCTTACGACATACAGCATAAACATTACAACCGTGTTTGTGATAATACTTGGAAAACGATAAGCCAATACCACGATTGGCACCCGTAACAACAACAGTTTGGTTTAATGACATAGTTTTACCTGGCCACAAGGTTAATAAAAAAATAAACACTATGAATAGCAAGAGATTAAAGCAAATATGGTCTAACCACTCCACCTATTCTTTTCAATATTTTTTCTCGAACATGCAATTTTGATGAATAACATAACTCTATTCATTGAGTCTATTCCTTTAACTCTCTTATTTTTGTATCATACCATTATCTATAACTGGTATGAAAAATAGCTGTATGCCCCCATCTAGCAATTCTTTCTCATCTAAAAACTCTCTTCATAAAATTGTCATCGTTGGCGGTGGTGCTGGTGGTTTGGAACTAGCGACAAAGCTCGGCAAAAAATTCGGAAAAAAGAAAAAAGCACACATCACATTGGTTGACCAACACCTGACACATGTGTGGAAACCCTTACTTCATGAAATTGCTTCTGGCACGATGGACTCGCAAACAGATGATGTGCAATATCTGGCCCAGGCTAGCTGGAGTCATTTTCAATTCAGGCTTGGAAAACTGTTTAACGTTGATAGAGATAAAAAAGAAATACATGTTGCTCATACCATTCAGGGGCCTGAATTCGAACAAAGCTTTAAAATCATTCCCTATGACACGTTAATTATTTCTGTTGGCAGTACCAGTAATGATTTTGGCATTGAAGGAATTAACGAACACTGTATAGCGCTGGATACTCGTGAGCAGGCAGAAAATTTTCATACTGTTTTACTTACAAAAATGTATGCTGCGCAAACATCCAGAAAAAGCCCTGAAGAACGCAAGCTAAATATCGCTATTGCTGGCGCTGGTGCAACTGGCGTAGAGCTAGCAGCCGAATTACATGAGTCTACACGTGAACTGGTTTCTTATGGCTTAAAAAATGTTGATCCGGATAGAGATTTAAAAATTACTTTGATTGAAGCTGCGGATAGAGTTCTCCCAGCGCTACCCGAAAAATTGTCTGAAGGCGCAAGAAAAGCGCTTGAGTCAATCAATGTTGACATTCGAACCGGTGTTAGAATCAGCAAATCAGATGAAAAGGGTTTTTATACTACTGATGGGGAATTTATTCCATCCAATTTAAAAGTATGGGCAGCCGGGATTAAAGCACCCGGTTTTTTAGCAGAGATTGACGGGCTAGAAAGCAATCGAATCAATCAACTCATTGTTAAATCTACGCTGCAAACAACTAACGATAATGCTATATTTGCCTTTGGCGATTGCGCACAATGCCCAATAAAACCCAATTCAGAAAAGTTTGTACCTCCAAGAGCTCAATCTGCTCATCAACAAGCGGATTTATTATTTAAATCCATGGAATGCTTACTCAATGAAAAAACTTTACCTGAATATGTATATAAAGACTATGGCTCTTTAATCAATTTAAGTCACTATAATACCGTTGGTAATCTTATGGGTAATCTTTTTGGTCGCGCTGGGAATAGCTTGATGCTTGAAGGCACTAAAGCACGCTTAATTTATAAATCACTTTACAAAATGCATCAAATTGCATTATATGGCTTGATGGGCACGTTATTGACTAGCATTGGCATGCGGTTGATTCGAAAACCAAGAAGACGCTTAAAGTTCCATTAAATATAAACGATACAGTGTTACTTTCTAAACTTATTCTTTAATGATACATAAGCACTGGCAGCTTTTAAACTCATTAAGCGAGTATTAGTAATTTCCGCCTGTTTGTACTGTGCCAATTGCCTTGAAATCAATATTAAATTTCCTTCCTCATCCCATACTTCTCCATCTGCTTCTAACAGATTTCCTGTGAGGTACCGGCTTTTATAAACACACTTAACAGCTCTAGTTTTTGGCAGCTGCCTGATCTGAATACTCAGTTCTATAGTAGGCACCCAGGCACTTATGCCTTGAGTTATCATAATCGGTGGCGGAAATGCGTCAGCCACAATCATTAAATAACCTGCATCCCAGTCGTTTACATCATCGACAACAATCCAACCCTTTTGCGTAGCCGACTCTCTCTTTTTATTTTTTAACCAGCTTAAACATTCTGGCTCCAATAATAAATTTAACCGACCAAAAAAATGATAACCTGGTAACTCCCATAAACGCTTACATTGGTCTATCGGTAATACTTCAGGTACCGGATTTTCATAAACAGGGTTTGATGCATCATAATCATCAATTAAAGTAAAAAAGGAACGGATTGTTTCTTTTTCTTCTGACACCTCATTTTTGGTTTGAGTTTGATATGAACTCACCTGAAAGCGATCATAGGTACGGGATTTTGCCATTGTTTCTATACCAACTCGCAGAGACCCAGGAACGCTTCGTCCCAAATAATTAGCTGTAACCTGTACTGGCGCTTTACGCTCTGACTGCTTTAACACCGCATTGGTCATGATAGCTAATAAATAACCTCCATTAGGTACATTGTTTATACCCCAATTTGGCGCTACCTCTCCAGTGAAGCTACTATCATCGATTCGGGTAACTTGTGTATCTCTTTTTACTTCATTCATACTTTTAACAAACCAAAACACATTTAATCAATAAAAAAATCTATTCTGAAAAGATGTTTAAAAAACTCTCTTAGGGGGTTTTACGCAAAGTTTGCGCAAATAAAAAAGCCGAGGATATCCTCGGCTTTTTATTTTAAAGCATTCATAACAACTGGATAAGGTTATTCATCGTCATCAAAGTCCAGATCATCATCAAAATCCAGCCCATCTGTTGGACGATCTACCAATTCAACATAAGCCATTGGCGCTTTATCACCAGTACGATAACCACATTTTAAAATGCGGATATAGCCACCTGGACGCGTTTCATAACGCGGACCTAGCTCACTAAACAGTTTGCCAACCACAATCTTGCTTCGAGTGCGATCAAATGCCAGACGGCGATTAGCAAGACTATCGCTTTTTGCTAATGTAATTAACGGCTCGGCAACGCGACGTAATTCTTTTGCTTTTGGCAAAGTAGTGCGTATTAGCTCATGCTCAAATAACGAATTTGCCATATTGCGAAACATCGCTTTTCGATGCGTAGAATTTCTGTTTAGCTGGCGGCCAGAATGACGATGGCGCATGATTTAATTTCCTAATATCTTCTAACTAAATTAAAGTTTATACCAATAACTTGTCATCACTTCTAAGTGATGCAGGTGGCCAATTGTCTAAACGCAAACCTAAAGATAAACCTTTGGAAGCCAACACATCTTTGATTTCAGTTAATGACTTCTTGCCCAGATTAGGTGTTTTAAGCAGTTCAACTTCAGTACGTTGAACAAGGTCACCAATATAATAAATATTTTCAGCCTTCAAGCAGTTTGCCGAACGAACTGTAAGCTCCAAATCATCAACAGGACGAAGTAATATTGGATCAATTTCTTCTTCCTGTTTTTGTGGTTCTAATTCTTTCTCACCTTCAAGATCAACAAACACAGCCAACTGTTGTTGCAATATAGTTGCAGCACGGCGGATTGCTTCTTCTGGATCCAGTGTGCCGTTTGTTTCAAGATCAATAATCAGTTTATCAAGATCTGTTCGTTGTTCCACACGAGCGCTATCAACTACATAAGATACACGACGCACTGGCGAGTAAGAAGCATCGAGTTGTAATCGACCAATTGCTTTAGTCTCGTCGTCATCAGACTGACGGACATCTACTGGCTGATAACCACGACCAGATGTAACTGTTAGCTTCATATTTAATTTGCCAACATCACTCATATGTGCAATCACATGATCAGGATTTTTAATCTCAACCTCATGATCTACCTGGATATCAGCCGCTGTTACAACACCAGAACCTTCTTTGCTTAACTGCAAAACTGCTGTGTCTCTTTCGTGTAATACAATCGAAACACCTTTCAGATTTAGAAGTACTTCGATAACGTCTTCCTGTACTCCCTCTATAGCACTGTATTCGTGAAGTACACCATCTATCTCAACATCACTAATCGCTGCACCAGGCATTGATGACAATAAAATACGACGTAACGCATTACCTAAAGTATGACCAAAACCACGCTCTAATGGCTCGAGAGTAATTTTAGCGCGAGTACCACTTAACTCTTGTACATCAATCAAACGGGGTGTAAGAAATTCGCTGCCTGCTAGCATATCGATACCTGTATTTGATGAACTTTTAAAGGGGAGCTTTAGCTTTTATCAAAAAAGAAAAAAACATCGCTGTCCCAGCCTGTTTTATTTTGTGTTTTAAACGCAAATGGAAAAAAACGACAAAACGAAAATGCCAGTACTATCTTTACTCTTACTTCGAGTAAAGCTCTACAATCAAACTCTCGTTGATTTCTGCTGGCAAATCAGCACGCTCAGGTGCTGAACGGAAAGTACCTTCCAGATTAGTTTCATTGACGTCTATCCAGTCTGCACGACCACGTTGTGCTGCCAATGACATTGCAGATTGAATGCGTAGTTGTTTTTTTGCTTTTTCTCTAACAGAAACCACATCGCCCGCTTGAACCTGATAAGAAGCGATATTCACTACCTGACCATTAACCATGATCGAATTATGAGAAACCAATTGTCTCGATTCAGCACGTGTAGAACCAAAACCAATACGATAAACAACATTATCTAAACGACTTTCAAGTAACTGCAATAAGTTTTCGCCCGTTGCACCTTTTTTACGAGCAGCAGTTTTATAATAATTTCTAAATTGTTTTTCCAAAATACCATACATACGGCGAACTTTTTGCTTTTCACGCAGTTGCACACCGTAATCAGATAACCGACCACGGCCAGCACCATGCTGACCAGGCGCTGACTCTGCACGACACTTGTTATCAAGGGCTCTAACACCACTCTTAAGGAATAAATCTGTTCCTTCTCGACGAGCCAGCTTACATGTTGGACCTAAATATCGAGCCATAAATTTTTTTCCTGATTCAAATAATACTCTACAAAATTAAACACGGCGACGCTTAGGTGGACGACAACCATTATGGGGAATAGGAGTCACATCAGTAATACTATTGATGTTATAACCACAGGAATTTAACGCACGCACTGCAGACTCACGCCCAGGTCCAGGACCTTTTACTCGCACATCCAGGTTTTGTAACCCATATTCTTTCGCTGCTGTTCCAGCACGTTCAGATGCAATCTGCGCAGCAAACGGGGTTGATTTTCTTGATCCACGGAAACCAGAACCACCTGAAGTTGCCCAGGACAATGCATTGCCCTGACGATCAGTGATCGTAATAATGGTGTTATTAAAAGAAGCATGTATATGAGCTATGCCATCAGCAATAGTCTTTTTTACTTTCTTCTTTCCCGATGTTGAAGGTTTTGCCATGATCTATACCTTAAAAAATCAACTCTTTAAATCAGCCAATTACTTACGTATTGGTTTTCTAGGACCTTTTCTTGTCCGCGCATTCGTTTTAGTTCGCTGACCACGAAGTGGTAGTCCTTTACGATGGCGAAGGCCACGATAACAACCCAGGTCGAGCAAACGCTTAATATTCATTGATATTTCTCGTCTCAAATCACCTTCAACTGATAATTTTGAAACTTCATTACGTAAGCTATCCATTTGATCTTCTGATAACTCGCCAATTTTTGTGGTCGGATCAATATTGACCGTTTTACACAATGAATACGCTGTAGTTTTACCCACACCAAAGATATGCGTTAACGAAATTACCGCATGCTTATTATCAGGAATATTAACGCCGGCTATACGAGCCATTAACCTTCTCCAATTAAAAAATTGTCATTACCACCTGATTTATAGTTTTAACTACCCAAAATCAGTATGAAAGAGGTAAAAAATTCCCCTATGACAAGCTACTTAAAGGGCGCGCAAGCATACCCTCACACAAATAAAAAATCAATCTCAAAAAACCAGTAGAACTAAGGCAATAATCAATAGCAATTACTAACCTGAATAAACTTAACCCTGACGCTGCTTATGACGCGGCTCTGCACTACAAATAACACGAACAGAACCCTTGCGACGTATAATTTTGCAATTGCGACAGATTTTTTTAACCGAAGCTCTTACTTTCATAATTTTCTCCAAATCTCTGGTAATGGCCAGCCTTTTACTTGGATGTCAGGCCGCTGCCACCAAAATTCTTTAAATTCGCTTTTTTCATCACTGAATCATACTGGTGGGACATTAAATGTGACTGGATCTGAGACATAAAATCCATCACCACCACTACAACAATCAATAATGATGTACCACCCAGATAAAATGGCACATTAGCTGTAATTTGCAAAAACTGAGGTAATAAACAAATGCCGGCCATATAGATTGAACCAAACATTGTAAGACGAGTTAAAACCCCATCAATATATTCAGCAGATTGCTTACCGGGACGTATACCAGGAATAAAAGCACCCTGGCGTTTCAAATTTTCTGCAACTTCATCCGGATTAAACATCAAAGCTGTATAGAAAAAGCAAAAGAAAATGATTAGCACAGTAAAAATTAAAATATTCAGTGGCTGTCCCGGACTAATATAAAGCGCTAGATCCTGTAGCCATTCATTACCTTCACCCTGTCCCATCCAGCTTGCTATAGACGCAGGAAATAACAATATACTGGAAGCAAAAATCGCCGGGATAACACCTGCCATATTCACTTTTAAAGGTAAATGACTGCTTTGGGCAGCAAATACTTTTCTGCCTTGCTGGCGTTTAGCATAGTTAACTGTAATACGACGCTGTCCTCGCTCAATAATTACAATGAATATAATCAATGCAAAAGCTAACAAAAGAACGCCACCAAGCAACAACCAGTTCATCTCGCCCGTTCTTGCTTGCTCTAACGATTGACCAACAGCAGCAGGCAAGCCTGCAACAATACCCGCAAAGATCAGTAAACTGATTCCGTTACCAATCCCTCTTTCGGTAATCTGTTCGCCCAGCCACATCATAAACACTGCACCAGTGACAAGAGAAACAACTGCAGGAATGAAAAATGCCAAACCGCCTGCATAAGATAATCCTTGATTAGCAAGGCCCACTGTCATGCCGGATGCCTGTATCAACGCTAATGCAACTGTTAGATAGCGCGTGTATTGGGTGATTTTTCTGCGCCCTGCCTCGCCTTCTTTTTTCAACTGATCCAGAGTCGAACTAACTGAACCCATTAGCTGCATAATAATAGAAGCAGAAATGTATGGCATAATCCCGAGAGCAAGAATACTCATACGCTCTAGAGCACCGCCCGAAAACATATTAAACATGCCCAGAATAGTTCCTTCATTCTGCTCAAACATCGCAGCAATACGATCCGGGTTAATCCCTGGCACAGGAATATGGGTACCTATTCGATAAATCAAAATAGCTAAAAACACAAAACGCAGACGCGACCAAAGCTCGCTCAGTCCAGACTGCATATTGGGTGATAAACCAGGATTTGCCATTAACTATTCTCTAAAATACGCACATACTCAAAAATGGATGTGCTTAGTCTTCAATCTTTCCGCCAGCTTTTTCTATTGCTTCGCGTGCACCCTTTGATACACCAAGGCCTTTAATAGTCAAAGCACGAGTAACTTCACCAGACAAAAATACTTTTGCCTGAACAATATTTTGTCCAATAAGGCCAGCAGCTTTAAGCGATAATAAATCGACAACATCGCCTTCTACTTTTGCCAGCTCAGATGTTCTGATTTGGTCAGAAACGCGACCAATACGGGAAGTGAAACCGTATTTTGGCAAACGCTTTTGCAAAGGCATCTGGCCACCCTCAAAACCTGGGCGTACACGACCACCAGAACGAGACTTTTGACCTTTGTGGCCTCGACCACATGTCTTGCCCAAGCCACTGCCAATACCACGACCAACTCGCTTCGCTTCTTTTCTATGGCCATCTGCAGGCTTCAGGGTATTTAATCGCATGATTTCACTCATAACTTCACTCTTCGATAAACTTGACGTTTACTTATATTCTCTCTAATGATTATTCAACCACTTCAACCAAATAGTGAACACGGTTGATCATGCCACGTGTTGATGGAGTATCTTCAACCTCAACGACATGGCCTATACGGCGCAAACCTAAACCTCTCAAACAGGATTGGTGTGCTTTTAAACGCCCGGAACTACTTTTAACCTGCTTAACACGTACTGTTTTTTGGTCAGACATTGTTAAACTCCAAATAAATCTTTACAAATAATAATGTATTTAGCCAGTAATCTCTTCGACTGACTTACCACGCTTGGCAGCAATATCGTCTGGAGAGCGCATATTAGCCAAACCTTTAATCGTTGCACGAACCACATTTACCTGGTTAGTTGAACCGTAACATTTGGCCAGTACATTCTGAACTCCTGCTACTTCAAGTACAGCACGCATCGCACCACCGGCAATAACACCAGTACCTTCTGAAGCTGGCTGCATATAAACTTTTGACGCACTGTGTGCAGCTTTAACTGGATACTGTAGTGTGCCGTTAGTCAACTCAACATCAACCATATTACGACGCGCTGACTCCATCGCTTTTTGAATCGCTAATGGTACTTCACGCGCCTTACCACGACCAAAGCCTACCCGGCCTTTACCGTCACCAACTACAGTTAAAGCAGTAAAGCTCATGATGCGTCCACCTTTAACCGTTTTTGCAACACGGTTAACCTGAACAAGCTTTTCCTGCAAACCTTCTTCGTTGTCTTTTGCTGCGTCGTCTTTAAAAGCCATAGAACTTTACCTTAGAATTCCAAACCGCCTTCACGCGCTGCATCAGCTAACGCTTTAACTCGGCCATGATATTTATAACCTGCTCTATCAAATGCAACTTCAGTTATGCCAGCTGCTTTCGCACGTTCTGCTATAAGAGCACCAACAGCTTTCGCTGCTTCTACATTACCAGTCGATCCACCACGTAAACCTTTATCAAGCGTCGAAGCCATAGCAATGACTTTATCACCTGAAGCAGATAAAACCTGCGCATATATATGACGCGGCGTGCGATTTACATTTAAACGATTAACACCCAAGTCTTTTATTTTGACTCGAGCTCGACGTGCTCTTCGCAATCTCGCCTTTTTCTTGTCGTTCATTTCGACCTCTGTATCTAAAAACTCAAAACGTAGGCTAAACAGCCAAAATCATTTGCACAAAAGCAATTACTTCTTCTTAGCTTCTTTACGGCGAACATATTCATCCGCATAACGAACACCTTTACCTTTATAAGGTTCTGGCGGTCTAAAAGCTCGAATCTCCGCAGCCGCTTGACCTAATTGCTGCTTGTCTATACCTTTTAAAACTATTTCTGTTTGACTTGGCGTTTCAGCACTAATACCTTCTGGCAACTGATAATCAACAGGATGAGAAAAACCTAATGACAAATTCAAAGTTTTACCTGCTGCCTTAGCACGATAACCAACCCCATTTAAAACCAGTTTCTTTTCAAAGCCAGCTGTCACACCCGTTACCATATTATTAACTAACGATCTAATTGTGCCAGACATTGCTTTCGATTCTTTTGAGCTATTCTTAGCTGCAAAGGTAACAGTACCGTCTTCAACATTGACCTCAACAGCCTGATGCAAAGGCATTTCAAGGCTACCCTTGGCACCTTTTACTGCGACCTTCTGATCGACCACTTTAAGCTCAACCCCTGAAGGTAATGTAACTGGACTATTTGCTACTCGAGACATTGTCGTTACCTAAATTCTTTATTTCAAATTCCGCAAAAATCGTTTTTGAAATTAACTCTAATATCAAAAACATTAAAAAACTGTACAAAGCACTTCGCCACCAACACCTTCGCGCCTTGCTTGTTGATCTGTCATCACACCTTTATTTGTTGAGACAATCGCAACACCCAAACCACCCCTTACAGATGGCAAGCTGTCTTTACCCGCATAGGAGCGCAAGCCAGGGCGACTTTTACGATGAATCTCTTCAATTACCGGCTTACCATTGAAATACCTTAATTCAATAGTTAGCTCGGACTTACCATCGTTGTCATTGACAGCAACATCGTTTACATAACCTTCCTGCTTCAACACATTCGCTATTGCTACTTTTGTTTTTGAAGAAGGCATTACCACTGTCATTTTTTCAGCCATTTGTCCGTTCCGGATTCTGGCTAACATATCGGCAATTGGGTCTTGCATACTCATATTGAATTTATCTCCGCTCTAAAGCGTAAAAACTATTTCTCACTGAAATTAAAATTACCAACTGGCTTTAACCAAACCTGGCACATAACCTTTCATCGCAGCTTCACGCAATTTGTTTCTGCAAAGCCCAAACTTACGATAAACAGCATGTGGGCGGCCAGTTACCTGACAACGTCGTTGAACACGACACTTACTTGCATTACGTGGCTGCTTCTGTAGCGCCATTTGTGCTTCCCACTTTTCTTCGTCAGAAGCATTTGGGTCAGCAATAATCTTTTTTAATGCTGCACGCTTTTCAGCGTATTTAGCTACTGTCTTAATACGTCTTTTCTCTTTTTGAACCATTGCAGCTTTAGCCATGATCTACTCTCTATATAAACTCTTGTCTATTAAGTTCTAAAGGGGAAATTAAATGCAGCCAGTAAAGCTCGACCCTCTTCATCAGTTTTAGCTGATGTAGAAATGGCAATATCCAGCCCTCGGATTTTATCGATTTTGTCATAATCGATTTCCGGAAAAATAATTTGCTCAGTTACACCCATCGCATAATTACCACGACCATCAAACGACTTCGCACTCACTCCACGAAAGTCACGAATACGCGGAATAGAAATAGTAATCAAACGATCAAGAAATTCGTACATACGATCTTTACGTAAAGTCACTTTGCAACCGATCGGCCAACCTTCACGAACTTTAAATCCTGCAATTGATTTACGTGCTTTTGTTACTACAACCTTCTGGCCAGTAATCTGCTCCAGATTACTGACAGCGTGCTCTAATACTTTTTTATCGCCTAGAGCTTCACCAACACCCATATTGAGAGTTATTTTTGTAATGCGTGGCACTGCCATCACATTATCAATACCTAACTCCTCTTTAAGCTTTGGAGCAATATCTGTTTTGTACAATTCTTTCAATCTAGCCATTTTTTTGCCTGTTTTGTCTAAGTTCCTAGGACGTCTCTCTTTAGATATCAATAGAATTCTTTAAAAGCATATAAAGTTAAAAAATTCTATTTCACAAAAAACGCTACCTAACTATAAACTAAAGGTACTCAATTAAAGGTCAACCAACTCATTGTTCGATTTAAAAAAACGAACTTTCTTACCTTCTTCCAAACGAAAACCAACACGATCTGCCTTGTTAGTTGACGGGTTATATATTGCAATATTCGAAATCTGTAAAGGGGCCTCTTTCTCAACGATACCGCCAGGCACACCCGCCTGAGGGTTCGGTTTGGTATGGCGTTTAATCATGTTAATACCCGTAACAATAATACGGTTATCGCCGACAAGCTTTTGAACCTTACCGCGCTTACCTTTATCTTTTCCCGCAATGACAATAACTTCGTCTTCACTTTTAATCTTTTTCATGGTCTCACCAAACTTGGCCAAATCAATACAAATCTATCTTTTAACAATGCTTAAAGCACTTCAGGCGCCAAAGAAATTATCTTCATAAACTTCTCACTTCGAAGCTCACGTGTTACAGGCCCAAAAATACGCGTTCCAATTGGTGCAAGCGACTGATTTAATAAAACAGCTGCATTATCATCAAAACGAATCAGAGAACCATCGTTGCGTCTTACACCTTTTTTAGTGCGCACTACAACAGCGTTCATTACCTGGCCTTTTTTCACTTTGCCTCGTGGAATAGCTTCCTTAACAGTAACTTTAATAATATCGCCAACACGTGCATAACGACGGTGCGAGCCACCTAAAACTTTAATACACATCACTCGACGTGCACCGCTGTTATCAGCAACTTCCAAATAACTTTGCGTTTGTATCATGTCTCGCTCCGAACCAATTCTTTATTTAATTACCAGTTAACACTCAATAATTAAACACATATAAATATTTCGTTTAAATATGCTTTATAACTACTCTTCTTAACAGCTACAAAACATTAAATTTCAGCAGCCTTTTCAACAACTTCTGCCAACATCCAGCATTTGGTTTTTGACAATGGTCGAGATTCAGTAATCGCTACGGTATCGCCAATTTTGCACTCATTTGACTCGTCGTGCGCATGCAACTTTGTTGAGCGAGTAATGTATTTGCCATACACCGGGTGTTTTACACGACGCTCAACCAGTACAGTAATTGTCTTATCCATCTTATCGCTAACCACCTTACCAGTGATCTTACGAATAGTTTTCTCTTGAGTGCTTTCTTCTGTTGTAGCCATTTCTTAAGCCTTTTGCTTCAAAACTGTCTTAATACGAGCAATATCTTTTTGATTTGCCTTTAACAAATGAGTCTGACCTAACTGACCCGTTGCTTTTTGTGTACGCAAACGAAACTGCTCTTCTAACAACTCATGTAAGTCAGAGGTTAATTCCTCTTGAGACTTATTAATCAATTCACTGGCTTTCATCAGACAAACCTTACATTACAGTGCGTTTAACAAATGTAGTTGGCAAAGGCAACTTGGCTGCCGCTAACGCAAATGCTTCACGAGCCAACTCTTCTGGAACGCCCTCAACTTCATAAAGAATTTTGCCAGGACATACCTGTGCAACCCAATACTCAACGTTACCCTTACCTTTACCTTGACGCACTTCTAATGGCTTCTCTGTAATTGGCTTATCGGGAAATACTCGAATCCAGATTTTACCGCCACGCTTTATATGACGAGTCATCGCTCGACGCGCAGCCTCAATTTGACGAGCAGTTATTCGGCCTCGCCCAGTACATTTAAGCCCATATTCACCAAAGTTCACTTTACTGCCTCTATGAGACAAACCTCGGTTACGACCTTTTTGTACCTTACGGAACTTTGTGCGTTTTGGTTGTAACATTGAAATTAAACCCTTTTAAAACTATTAGCTCACCAGCAAAAAACTAACGCTTTCCGCCAGCCGCTTCGTTAGAAACTTCTTCTTTACCAAGGATCTCACCTTTAAAGATCCATACTTTGATACCTAAAATACCATAAGTAGTCAGCGCTTCATGTGTCGCATAATCAATGTCTGCTCTCAAAGTATGAAGAGGCACTCTACCTTCACGATACCACTCAGTACGAGCAATCTCGGCACCACCTACTCGTCCGCCTACTTGTACTTTTATACCTTCAGCACCTGCACGCATTGCATTCTGCACTACACGCTTCATAGCTCGTCTAAACATAACTCGACGCTCTAACTGACCAGCAATATTTTGAGCAACCAACTTGGCATCAAGGTCAGGTTTTCGAATCTCTTCAATATTAATATGTACAGGAACACCCATCATGGCTGTAAGCTTTTGACGAAGCTTTTCTACATCTTCACCTTTCTTACCAATAACAACCCCTGGTCTTGCTGTATGAATAATCACTCGAGCCGTTTGTGCAGGACGCTCAATAACAACTTTACTGACAGAAGCATTTTTCAATTTACTTTCTACATAATCTCGCACTTCAAGATCTGAAACTAAAAGCTCGGCATAATTTTTTCCATCAGCATACCAAACAGAATTATGCTGCTTTGTAATACCAAGACGAATGCCTGTTGGATGAACTTTCTGACCCATTTGGTCTTCTCCTAACGTGCTGCTTTAGTCAGCAACCTTAACAGTAATATGACAAGAACGCTTCAAGATACGATCAGCACGCCCTTTAGCACGAGGCTTTATACGCTTCATCGTTCTACCTTCATTCACGAAAGCTGTGGAGACTTTTAATTCGTCAACATCAGCACCTTCATTATGCTCTGCATTAGCAATAGCAGAGTTTAAAACTTTCAATACAATAGCTGCAGCTTTCTTGTTACTGAAAGTTAATATATCAAGGGCCTCTTCTGCTTTCTTGCCACGAATCTGATCAATAACAAGACGTACTTTTTGTGCAGAAATCTGAGCACCTGTTAATCTAGCTGCGACTTCCATTGGTAAACCTCTAATTCTTTACTCTTAAAAGAAAAAAATTCTTCACTTAGTCTTATCGTTTGGCTTTCTTATCAGCCGCATGTCCACGATAAGTACGCGTTGGCGAAAACTCACCTAACTTATGACCAACCATATCTTCAGTAACAAACACTGGTACATGCTGGCGACCGTTATAAACAGCAATCGTTAAACCCACCATATCCGGAGAAATCATCGAACGACGCGACCATGTTTTAATGGGACGCTTTTCGTTTTTCTCAATTGCATCTTCAATTTTTTTCATCAAATGCAAATCGATAAATGGACCTTTTTTCAATGAACGTGGCACGCTGACCTACCTCCGATGAATTTATTTAGAACCGCGACGACGCACAATAAGGCGATCAGTTCGCTTGTTCTTACGAGTTTTATAACCTTTAGTTGGCATCCCCCAAGGTGATACTGGATGACGACCACCAGAAGTACGACCTTCACCACCACCATGCGGGTGATCTACAGGGTTCATAGCAACACCCCTAACCGTTGGGCGAACACCACGCCAACGTGAAGCACCAGCCTTACCCAACGAACGCAGGTTATGCTCACTATTGGAAACCTCACCTAACGTTGCTCTACAATCTGTTAAAACCTTCCTCATTTCACCCGAACGCATACGCAATGTTGCATAAGCACCCTCTCTGGCGACCAACTGCGCGCTACCACCCGCAGTCCTGACCATTTGAGCACCCTTACCAGGCTTTAATTCAACACAATGAATCAAACTACCCACAGGTATATTGCGAATCGGCAAACAGTTACCAGGCTTAATCGGCGCAAGCTCACCCGAAATAATTTCATCGCCTGCCTTTACACCTTTTGGCGCAATAATATATGCCCTTGACCCATCCGCATATAACAATAGAGCCAAGTGAGCAGTACGGTTTGGATCATATTCCAAACGCTCAACCTTAGCAGGAATACCATCCTTATTTCTTTTAAAATCAACAATACGATAATGCTGTTTATGGCCACCTCCACGATGACGAGTCGTTATACGACCTGCATTATTCCTACCACCCGTCTTGCTCTTTTTATCAAGCAATGGCTTATGCGGAGCCCCTTTATGCAAATCAGGATTTACAACCCTGACAACAAAACGGCGCCCTGGTGATGTTGGTTTACTTTTTACGACTGGCATTTACGCAAATCTCCAATTAAACACTTTGTATCTATTCAGCCAAAGCGAAATCAATATCGTGACCTTCAGCTAAACGTACATAAGCCTTTTTCCAATCAGGCTTTCGGCTTTCACCAAAACGATTACGCTTAACCTTGCCTTTAACAAGCGAAACCTGAACAGACTCAACCTTCACTTTAAACATTTTCTCTACAGCACCTTTAACTTCTTTTTTTGTGGCGTCTTTAATAACCTTAAATACAACGGTATTAGCCAAATCACCAGCAAGAGCTGACTTTTCAGAAACGTGAGGCGCAACCAAAACCTTTAATAAACGCTCTTGATTCATCCCAACACCTCATCAAACTTTTTCAACGCGTCAACTGTCATTAAAACCTTATCAAAACCGACCAAGCTGACAGGATCCACAGAGTCAACATCACGCACTTCAACTTTATGTAAATTACGAGCAGACAAATAAAGGTTGTCATTGACATCCTGAGTAACAATTAACGCCTCAGAAACACCAAGATCAGCAAGCATTGACACTAACGCTTTTGTTTTTGGCGCCTCAAGAGCAAGATTTTCAACTATAACTAACCGCTCCTGTCGGGCCAACTCAGATAAAATGGTTCGCATTGCTGCACGATACATTTTTCGATTAACTTTTTGCGAGTGGTCCTGAGGTTGTGCCGCAAATGTTTTACCACCGGTACGCCAAATCGGGCTTCGTATAGTACCCGCACGAGCACGACCTGTACCTTTCTGACGCCATGGCTTGGCACCACCCCCACTTACTGCAGCGCGATTCTTGTGCGCACGAGTACCTTGACGCGCCTTAGCCAAATAAGCAGTAACAACTTGATAGACAAGATCTTCATTGTATTCACGGCCAAAAGCGACATCGGAAACTTCTACTGTACCAGCGCTAGACTGACCAGGTGCTACGAGTGCAAGTTGCATAATACGTTATCTCCCCCAGTACCTTAGCGCTTGATCTTAACTGCAGGCTTGATGAGAACATCACCACCTGGTGCGCCAGGAATAGCGCCTTTCACTAAAATTAAATTTCTTTCGGCATCAATACGAACCACTTCAAGGTTTTGCACAGTTGTCTGTTGCGCCCCCATATGACCCGACATCTTTTTACCTTTAAAAACACGCCCAGGCGTTTGACACTGCCCTATTGAACCGTTAGATCTATGAGAAAGCGAGTTACCGTGAGTCATGTCCTGAGTAGAGAAATTCCAACGCTTGATACCACCCTGAAAGCCCTTACCTTTAGATTGACCTGTAACATCAATCTTCTGACCGGCCTCAAAAGTGTCAACAGTTAATTCACCGCCCACTGCAAGCTCATCATTCGATTGCTCTAAACGCATTTCCCATAAGCCTCGACCAGAGCCTGCCTCAGCTTTTGAGAATAGCCCCTGCTGTGCTTTATTAACACGTGAAGCTCGACGCTCACCGACAGTAACCTGAACAGCATCGTAACCATCTGTATCAACTGTTTTTACACGCGTAATGCGGTTAGGCTCAACCTCAACCACACTAACCGGAATGGAATTACCATCTTCAGTAAAAATGCGTGTCATGCCGCTTTTACGGCCGACTAAACCAATTGTCATTTTTTATAAACCTCATAGTGTACGGGGCTGGTTACCCGCTATGGCCGCCACCAGAAAATGCTTGCACACCCTGACTAACGTTACACACAAGTTGCCCTAAAACAAGAAGGACAGTTTTTCTAAATCTTTATGCTTTGATAACAAACAAGCAAATTTTAACTAAAGGCCTAACCCAAACTGATCTGTACTTCTACACCAGCTGCCAGGTCAAGCTTCATGAGAGCATCAACTGTCTTTTCAGTTGGCTCAACAATATCCATTAAACGCTTATGAGTACGAATTTCGTATTGATCACGCGCGTCTTTATTTACATGTGGCGAAATGAGAACCGTGAAACGCTCTTTACGCGTCGGTAGCGGGATGGGGCCACGGACCTGCGCACCTGTTCGGCGTGCGGTTTCCACGATCTCTGCTGCAGATGAATCAATCAAACGGTGATCAAAAGCTTTAAGGCGAATTCTAATTCGTTGGTTTTGAACCACGTGTTCACTCCAGTCTTCAAGAACTGACTCTTTGCTTTTTAAGAAAGAGCCATGGGATTCTGTGTTTAAACAACACCACAAAAAAGGGACATAAACTAATACAATCGATCAAACGGCATGATAATAAGGCACAAATAATCGTACGCCCCAAAAGCGAGCGCGCATTCTAAAGGCGCCCTATCAGACTGTCAAACACTTTTTAATTGAAAAAAAGGGAAAATTATAGTTATGTATTAAAGTTGGACAAAAACACGCCAAGCTTGAAACTCAAACAATCTATGATTCTGGCAAATCGAAAAACCGCTGTATTTCTCGCTTATTATCCATTGCATCTTTGTAACCATATTCAATCAACTCGAGACAAAATGCCGATTCAAACATTAAATAGCTGACCAAATTGCCACCACTGGACTTACCAGCCCCCATTGAGCGTAATATTTTCCTCATACTCCAAGGCAAATCTTTAATGTGATCAACAGCCAAATCTTCAAAGTCAATCGACGGCCTAATTACCAACATATCAATTGGCTTCAACCTTTCATAATCAAAATAAGGCGCCTCATTACTAATAACACCTAACAACTCGTTTATTCTCAGCATATTTTCCAAATCACTTTCCAGCGAATCGATAAAGGCCGAACTGAAAATATGACCCATCGTCTGAGCCAGAGAAGGGGTTTTGTAACGGCTAGCCATCTTTTTACCCTGATTCGAGCCCCTTAGCCCAATAACCATTATCTTGTCAGCACCTAACTTAAGAGAAGGACTCAATGGCGCCAAATGCCGCAATGAACCATCCCCAAAATACTGCCTGCCTATTCGTTGTGCCGGGAATATACCCGGGATAGCAGATGACCCCATTAAATGATCTACTGTAAGCTCAGCTGGTATACCGATTCGCTTACTTCTATGCCAACGCTTTAGCTCTGGCTTGCCTTGAAAAAACGTTATCGAGTTACCGCTTGCATAACTTGTTGCCGTTACCGCAACACCTTCGAGATAACCAGCATCAATACGCCTTTGGATATTTGAAAAACGTATGTTATGAGACAATAAATCACCTAATGGTGCATTATTCAAAAGCCCCAAAGGCTTGTCTCTACCCACTCCACGATATAGCAAAGAAGCAGAAACCTTCAAAGCGTTGCCCATAAGCTGAAAACCCGAAGACTCAATGACATGCTCCAATTCAAGGTTCGACCAAATGCGCTCAACTTTTTTCACCCCCAAACGAAAGTTATTTGCCGAAGCAGCCAAGGCAACAGCGTTGATTGCACCCGCCGATGTCCCAGTTATAATCGAAAAAGGGTTACTGGCACGTTTTGGATGCAAATCCGCAACGGCTTTTAATACACCTACCTGATAGGCTCCTCTGGCACCACCACCCGAGAGAACTAGACCTGTCTTCATTCAAAATATCTTAAAGTTAGTTGACTTATATTTTTATAGAATAGCCGATTTACCAGTTTTTTCTCTGTGAACAATTTTTAAATCAATAACTTATGCTAGAAACCTCCTTACCACTACTTTCGTTAACAGCATTATTGAGTTCAACCATAGCCGGTGTCTTTGGCTTTGGAGGAGGAATGATATTAATTGCTTCACTTCCTCATTTTCTGCCAGTCAGTGCCGTTATTCAAATTCACACAATTATTCAGCTTCTCAGTAATTCAAGCAGAGCAGCATTATCATGGAGAAGCATTGAATGGAAATTCGTAAAACAACACGCCATTGGCTCGTTGTTAGGCATCACCATTGGGGGACTACTTTTTACTCAGCTCAACCTGAGCTTTCTTCCAATATTAATTGGCACTTATATCCTCCTTCACCTCTGGAGCAAACGTTTCTCGGAGACTCTTGGCAAACTGAATAACTTTTATGTCATTGGCTCTGTTCATACATTCATTGCAACAATTGCAGGCGCTCCAGGCCCCATACCATTACCTCTATTACTACGAAAACTCAATGACCACCATACCATTGTTTGCACAATGGCCTTATTTATGACCATTGGTCACCTTTTAAAGCTTTTTATGTTTATGATGATCGGGTTTGATTTCTTAAGTTATTGGCCTCCCATTTTGTGCATGACGATTTGCACTATTTGCGGATCAATCATTGGCACTAAATTAAGGCAACGTATTGATAACAAAAGGTATATCTGGATAGCCAAGACGCTATTAACAGTCCTTGCCTGTAGTGCCTTATTCTCAGGCGTCCACAGCATAATTAAAAGCTAATAATTTAATCGTCTCTAACTTCTTTAATATCTATGACAATAACGTTAATCTGGCTGGCATATTAATTATTACTGCTATACTCAGAATATTTGGACAATTTTACTCAAAGGATTGAATATGGGCATTTTAAATGCAGTTAATTCTGTTTTCGGAAATGGAAATCAAAGTACAGACAATAACACTGACGCTTTTCAGGAAATTCAAGCTATATCTCGCTCTCTGGCAAGAATCGAATTTGATGTCAAAGGCAACATACTTGATGCCAACGATAACTTTCTTAACACTGTCGGCTACTCTCTTTCAGAAATCAAAAATCAACATCATTCAATGTTTGTTGAAGCAGAATATGCCAAAAGCTCAGAGTATGCTCAATTCTGGCGACGATTAGAAAGAGGGGAGTTTTTCTCTGATCGATTCAAACGCATTGCCAAAAATGGTAAAGGCGTCTGGATTCAGGCCAGTTATAACCCCATCCTTGATCAAAACGGCAGACCTTACAAAGTTGTAAAATACGCTACCGATATCACGGAACAAAAGGCAAAATCTGCTGAATTAACTGGCATCATGTGTGCCATTGACAAATCCCAGGCAAAAATTGAATTTGAACTGGATGGCACAATTATCACAGCTAACGATAATTTCCTGGATGCTGTTGGCTATGCTTTAAATGACATTGTAGGCAAGCATCACTCAATGTTTACCGAACCAGAATATGCAGCAAGCAGCGAATACCGCATGTTCTGGAAAAAGCTCGGCAATGGCGAATTCGACAGTGGTGAGTACAAGCGAGTTGGCAGAGGTGGAAAAGAAATCTGGATCAATGCAACTTACAATCCGATTTTTGATGATAACGGCAAGCCTTTTAAAGTCGTTAAAATTGCCTCAGATGTCACCCAACAAAAACTAAAAGACGCTGATTATAGCGGACAAATACAAGCTATCAGTAAATCACAAGCAGTTATTGAATTCTCTACTGATGGCATTATCCTGAATGCTAATCAAAATTTTCTGGACACTGTAGGATATTCGTTAGACGAAATCAAAGGCAAACACCATTCGATATTTGTAAAGTCTGAATACGCTCATTCCCCAGAGTATCGTGCATTTTGGGAAAAACTGAAATCAGGCCAATTTGATACCGGCCAGTACGAACGCGTTGGCAAGAATGGAAAACCTATCTGGATTCAAGCCAGTTACAATGCCATATTGGGTTTAAATGGCAAACCTACAAAAGTTGTTAAATACGCCTCCAACATTACCGATCGTTTAGAGACCTTCAATGAGTTAAATAGTGCTTTACAGGAAATGGCAAATGGAGATCTGACAGCAAAAGTGAATGTTTGCAAAGACAGTGAGTACAAATCCTTGGCCGACAACCTCAACTCATTCGGCGACTCATTAAAAAATATGGTAAGCAGCATTCTTGAATCAGCTCAAGCTGTTAGCGAAGGAGCCACTCAAATCGAGGAAGGTAACAACAACTTAAGCCGAAGAACCGAACAACAAGCTGCCAGTCTGGAACAAACTGCCGCAAGCATGGATGAAATCACGTCTACCGTGAAACAAACGGCTGAAAATGTGAATCGCGCAAACCAGCTTGTATCTTCCACACAAGATAGCGCCTTAAAAGGTGGTGAAGTTGTAGGAAAAGCTATTGAAGCGATGGGTGAAATCAACAACTCCAGCAACCGAATTGCTGAAATCATTGGCGTAATCGATGAAATAGCATTTCAGACCAATCTACTCGCACTGAATGCTTCGGTTGAAGCTGCCAGAGCAGGAGAACAAGGTCGCGGTTTTGCAGTGGTTGCAAGCGAAGTACGTAATCTTGCCAGCCGAAGCGCAACAGCCGCTAAAGAAATTAAAGAACTCATTGAGGATAGCGTATCCAAAGTAAAAGACGGCTCTGAACTTGTTAGCCGCTCAGGAGATACATTGAATACCATTGTTGATGGCGTTCAGGATGTTACCAAGATTGTCAGTGAAATAGCAGTAGCTGCGGATGAGCAATCCATCGGTGTTGGGGAGGTATTAAAAGCCATAGAACAACTACAACTTGTGACTCAACAAAATACAGCATTGGTAGAAGAAGCCGCTGCTGCAAGCGAAGAACTAAGTCACCAGGCAAGCTCTTTAAATGACAGCATGTCTGTATTTCAATGTGATGATGGCAGCTCCTTCTACAGCCTTCATGACAACCCGTTAAGGGATGCAAGCTAGATAGTTTTCTTTTACTGCTTTCTTACTTCAATTTAACCGTTGCAATGTCCAATACAATCATTGCAACGGTTATTTAAATTCAGAATATTTCTGGCCATATCCCATTAAATTATCCAAGCGTTTCATTTAAGAGGCATGGAAGATAGAAATGCCTTTCAACTCGTAGCCAGAGCAAATCCGAAAAAATAAAAGCGAAAACCTACGCATAATACCATCTCAAAAATACACTAAATTCGATCAAGTTTATGTATACTTGCGCCCATTTTTGCCAACCTGAAGAAATCGAGCCGAAAAATGACTGATTTAGCTTTATATAGAAACATAGGTATTTTCGCCCACGTGGATGCGGGCAAAACCACCTCAACTGAACGTATTCTTAAACTCACCGGTAAAATCCACAAAACAGGTGAAGTGCATGATGGTGAGTCAACCACAGACTTTATGGAACAAGAAGCAGAACGTGGTATTACTATCCAGTCTGCTGCTACAACCTGTTTCTGGAAAGACCATCGCTTAAATATTATCGACACACCTGGACACGTGGACTTTACTGTAGAAGTATACCGTTCGCTAAAAGTTCTGGACGGCGGTGTAGGTGTTTTCTGTGGATCCGGTGGTGTAGAACCTCAATCGGAAACCAACTGGCGTTATGCTAACGAATCTGAAGTTGCGCGTATTATCTTTGTAAATAAACTGGATCGACTAGGTGCCGACTTTCTAAATGTTGTTGACCAGGTGAAAAATGTTCTAGCTGCAAACCCGCTAGTTATGACGTTACCTATTGGTCGAGAAGATGACTTTGTTGGTGTGGTAGATGTTCTGAACCAGCAAGCCTATGTTTGGGACGATTCGGGTGACCCGGAAAAATATGAAATTGTAGATATACCTGAAGACATGGTTGACCAGGTAGCAGAATATCGCGAGCAATTAATTGAAACAGCAGTTGAGCAAGACGATGATTTAATGATGGCTTATATGGATGGCGATGAGCCTTCTATAGAAGACATTAAACGCTGTATTCGTAAAGGCACCATTGCTTTGGACTTTTTCCCTACTTTCTGTGGCTCTGCTTTTAAAAATAAAGGCATACAGCTAGTGTTAGATGCTGTTATTGATTACCTTCCAAGCCCGACTGAAGTCGATGCTCAGCCATTAACTGATGAAACTACTGGCGAACCTACAGGTGAAGTTGCAACTGTTGATCCAGATGAACCTCTACGAGCATTGGCATTTAAAATTATGGATGATCGCTTTGGTGCCCTTACGTTTATTCGCATTTATTCCGGTCGCTTGAATAAGGGTGACACCATCCTTAACTCATATACTGGCAAAACTGAGCGTATTGGCCGCATGGTAGAAATGCATGCTGACCAACGCACCGAGTTAGATTCCGCTCAAGCTGGCGACATTATCGCTGTGGTAGGAATGAAGAACGTACAAACGGGTCATACACTTTGTGATCCTAAAAACCCATGCACACTTGAACCTATGATATTCCCTGAACCAGTCATTTCTATTGCTGTTTCTCCAAAAGACAAGGGTGGCTCTGAGAAAATGGGCGTTGCCATCGGTAAGATGGTAGCAGAGGATCCATCATTTCAGGTTGAAACTGATGAAGACTCTGGCGAAACTATCCTTAAAGGTATGGGTGAACTTCACCTGGATATCAAAGTAGATATTCTTAAGCGCACATATGGCGTTGAACTTAACGTTGGGCAACCACAGGTAGCCTATCGTGAAACTATTACTCAACCGGTTGAAGACTCTTATACACATAAGAAGCAGTCTGGTGGTTCCGGTCAATTCGGTAAAATTGATTACCGCATTAAACCTAACGAATCTGGTACTGGCTTTACATTTGAATCAACCGTTGTGGGTGGTAATGTTCCTAAAGAATTCTTCCCCGCTATTGAAAAAGGCTTCAAAGGCATGATGGAAGAAGGCCCTTTAGCTGGTTTCCCAATGCTTGATGTTCATGTTGAACTTTACGATGGTGCATACCACGCAGTGGATTCCTCTGCCGTTGCATTCGAATTGGCAGCTCGCGGCGCCTATCGTCAATCAATGACTAAAGCTGGCCCTCAATTAATTGAGCCAATCATGAAAGTTGATGTTTTCTCTCCTGAAGACAATGTTGGTGATGTTATTGGTGACTTGAACCGTCGTCGTGGAATGATCAAGGATCAGGTTTCTGCAGCAACAGGTGTTCGTATTAAAGCTGATGTTCCTCTTTCAGAAATGTTTGGTTACATCGGTCACTTGCGTACGATCACATCGGGTCGAGGACAATTCTCTATGGAGTTCTCACACTACAACCCTTGCCCTCCAGCTGTTGCAGAGGAAGTGATAGCGAAAGCGAAAGAGCGCAAAGAAAACGAATAACGATTTTCTCTAGCTGCTTACCGCAAGTACTCTTGCACAAAAAAGCCCGTAACACTTATAAAAAAGTTTCGGGCTTTTTTATTTTTTACCAAACAAAAAAAGACCGCCAAAAGGCGGTCTTTTTTTATCTATAAGTCTTACTCAATAATTTTAGCGACGACACCCGCGCCTACCGTTCTGCCACCCTCTCGAATCGCAAAACGTAAACCTTCATCCATCGCTATCGGACATATCAATTCAACTTTCATCTGAACGTTATCGCCCGGCATCACCATCTCCGTACCTTCCGGCAACTCACACGCGCCCGTTACATCCGTCGTTCGGAAGTAAAACTGTGGACGATACCCTTTAAAAAATGGCGTGTGACGACCACCTTCATCTTTCGATAACACGTAAACTTCCGCCTCAAACTTCGTGTGCGGCTTGATCGAACCCGGCTTCGCCAATACCTGACCACGCTCAACTTCTTCTCGCTTCGTACCACGCAATAACGCGCCAATGTTCTCGCCCGCGCGACCCTCATCCAGCATCTTACGGAACATCTCAACACCCGTACACGTTGTCGTCGTCGTCTCTTTAATACCAACAATCTCAACTTCATCGCCCGTGTTGATAATGCCGCGCTCAACACGTCCCGTCACCACCGTACCGCGACCCGATATCGAGAACACGTCTTCGATCGGCATAATAAAGTCACCGTCTATCGCGCGCTCTGGCTCAGGAATGTATTCATCCAACGTCAACAACAACTTCTTCACCGCACTCGTACCCAGCTCATTATCATCCTGGCCATTCAACGCCATCAAGGCCGAACCCGGGATAATCGGTGTATCATCACCTGGAAACTCGTACGTATCCAACAACTCACGCAACTCCATCTCAACCAGCTCTAACATCTCCTGGTATTCTTCCGAACCCGCTCCGCCACAATCTTCGGCCAGCAAATCCGCCTTGTTCAAAAACACAACAATGTAAGGCACGCCCACCTGACGTGACAATAAAATGTGCTCGCGCGTCTGCGGCATCGGACCGTCTGTCGCTCCACACACCAGAATCGCACCGTCCATCTGTGCCGCTCCCGTGATCATGTTCTT
>JBGTQK010000015.1:0-63065 GCA_041941365.1 Cellvibrionales bacterium
CAGGCGCGCTACCAGACTGCGCTAATCCCCGAAAATCATTTGCAATGATAGTTAATCATAGCATTTTAGCTACTTTTTGACTTAACCATAAAGCGAGGCGCGAATTCTACTGAGGTGAACTCCCCTCGTCAATTATTTTCATCTGTCATACTACCGACAAGTTAAGCATCTGAATATAAAACGATTATTTTATAAAAATAGCTTTCTTATTATGTCATTTGCCTGTTCTTATACACTCTCTTAAACATCTGCGATTCTTGGTGAAATCTAAAACCTGTCTATAGTTAAAAGCCATTATCAAGCTGACCGTTAATTTTTCTGTGACGTTATAAGACCTACTCATTGAGTCGTTGAAATGTTACTATTGAACATATTTTATACTAATAATATATAAATTATTGCCTTTAATAATTTTCTCTCTCAGCTTCTTATTCATAAGATTAATAATCAGGAATTTTTGATAATGAAGATTTTAGAAATTAGCACCGTACTTTACAAAGCACTACTTACTCGTTTGATAACAAGCGTCATTGTTGGCTTTGTTTCAGTGAGTGCTTTTGCAAATAATGTCAATGAACTTGCTCAGGGCTGCTACGCTATTCAGTCACCAGGAACAGGTAAATACCTGGACCAAAAAAAAATCCTATTGGAAACACATTATGATTTTTTAACCTCTTCTTTAGATGATGCCGCCCACTTTTATTTTAAGCCTGTTGAATTTGGTAAATTTCTGCTTACCGATAGAAACGGAGAATTTCTTGGAAGCATTATACCTGAGCTGGAAATCACTCTAGACCACCCAGCAATAAAAACCGAATGGAGTGTCTCTTCTAAAAATAATCATTTCTCTTTCAAAAACCAGTTTACACACACCAAGATCCGTCATAACTACAAAATAAAAAAAGGATTCTGGATCTTTACCTGGTACGAACATAAAACAGAAACTTCGTTTAATCTTGTCGCTCAAAACGACTGTCAGAAATTCCCTGAAATGAGTATCGCTGCATGGCCAAAAGGACTACCCCAACATGCTGAAAATCACACGAAAATGGCAGTGAATCTTAAAGGCGATATCAATTTACCGGTTCGTGGATACATTGATTCCCATAGCCACATGGTCTCGTATGAATTTTTAGGCGGTAAAGCATTGCCTGGCGACCCATTCCATCGTTACGGTGTAAAACATGCACTTGATGATTGCAGTGCTGAACATGGGCATAACGGTATTCTCGATATTATTGGCGGGGGGGCTCAAGCTCATGATACTGCTGGCTGGCCACTCTTTACCGACTGGCCAAGACACAATTCTAAAGGGCACTCAAGTTATTACTATAAATGGATAGAACGGGCACACCTTTCTGGCCTTAGAATGATCGTCGTTTATTTAGTAGAAAATCAGGTTCTATGTACTGTTCAAAACATAGTTCAATTAGTCAATCCACTTGGTGGTTTTAGTAACAGCTGCGACACCATGGACAGTATGTTTTTACAAATCCAGCGCGTACATGAAATGGTAAATTACGTCGATGCACAGTATGGTGGCCCAGGTAAAGGTTTTATGAAAGTTGTCACCTCACCAGAACATGCAAGAGAAGCTATCGCAGATGGAAAACTGGCTGTTGTTCTAGGCGTTGAAGCGTCTGAAATTTTAAATTGTGGTGAACTCGATTATTGTGATGAGCGAAAAATAGATAGAGAGTTAGATGATCTCTATAATGCAGGTGTTAGAGTCATGTATCCCGTGCATAAATTTGATAACCATTTTGCTGGTGCCAGTGCACGTAATGTTGCCGATGATCTTGTGCATTTAGGCCAGAAATTGTCAACCGGACATTTCCTCGAAACAGAAAATTGTGACGAACATATACACAAGTATGATAATGAACATGTACGTAGCTATATATTAAATGTTGGTATTCCAATTCTACCGGAGGCGCTTAGCTTCCTTACTGGTGATAAGCCACCAGAATATCCACAAGACAAAGAACAATGTAACCGTAAAGGATTAACCGACCTTGGCGCGCATTTGGTTAACCGAATGATCGATAAGAAAATGATTATTGATCTTGATCACGCAAGCCCAAGCGCAGCTGCTACCATAATGGATATTGTCGATGCCCGTGGCTACGGCGGTGTAGTGAGCACCCATGGCTGGATGTTGAGAGCTAAAGACGGGCCAGATGATACCAATAGATCTGATGACCCCCTACATATTACATTCAAGCGTCTGGTTGATGCTGGTGGTTTTATTGCTCCACTGACTTCAGATAGTGACAGACTCATTAATGAGACTGAAGAATATTTACTTGCTCACATGAAATCACTTTTCCCGGAATACTCTGTGAAGGAAAGACTGGAAATGCTGGCTAATCTGGACCCAACAGAAATACCTGGAGTTGGTTTGGGGGTTGATATGGGTGGTCTTGCAAATATGGCTGGACCAAAGGGTAAAAATCCTGGTTACCCTTTTGAAAATGAATTCGGTATTGAGTTTGATCGACAAGGTGATGAAGGTGGTAAATATTTCGATCTGGCCAATGATGGAGTAGCACACTATGGCATGCTGGCTGACCATATAGCTCAGGTGCGTAAGGATTCCAGCGAAAAAAATAAGTCTTATGTTTATAATTCTTTAATGAATTCAGCAGAGTCCTATTTACAAATGTGGCAACTCGCAAATCAACGCCCCGATTCAGATCACTTTACACCCTAATAATAAAAACACAATCATTCTTCCAATAAAGCCGACAAGTGATCGGCTTTATTTCTATGACTCATCATATTCATAAGCTATTAAATATAGGCTTTCAGAGCATTTTTGGTTAGACTAACAGCATGACACAACACGAAATGCCTTTATTTTCTACTAAAGCTGATTCCAATCAAATGTCTGAGTTCCAACCTCTTGCAGACCGTATGCGCCCGCAAAGCATTGATGAAATCGTTGGGCAGCAACATTTACTGGGTAAAGAAAAACCTCTGTATAAAGCCATTAAAAATGGCCAGTTACATTCAATGATTTTGTGGGGACCACCCGGTACAGGTAAAACCACTCTGGCACGTTTAGTCGCTCAACATTCCGATGCTAATTTTATGAGCCTCTCTGCAGTGCTTTCAGGTGTAAAAGACATTCGCAAAGCAGTAGACGACGCCAAACAATTCCAGCAGCAATTTAATCGGACTAGCGTTCTGTTTGTCGACGAAGTACATCGATTCAATAAAGCCCAACAAGATGCCTTTTTACCTTTTATAGAGGATGGCACAATCACTTTTGTCGGCGCTACAACAGAAAACCCCTCTTTTGAACTTAATAACGCCCTGCTTTCTCGTGCACGTGTCTATGTACTTAAACCACTCGATACAGAGGATATAAAACAATTAATTAATTCAGCTATTGCCAACAAAGAAAAAGGTCTGAATCGAAACCTTAACATTACAGAAACTGCATTAAATACCCTGGCCAATTTTGCAGACGGTGATGCCAGACGAGCGCTAACATTGCTTGAAGTAGCCGCTGATTTTGCCAACAATAATGAACTTACCGAAAAAGATTTGGATGCTGTGTTATCTACTGGCAGTACTCGTCGTTTTGATAAAGGTGGCGAAGCATTTTACGATCAGATATCAGCACTGCATAAATCTGTTAGAGGTTCAGACCCGGACGCTTCACTTTACTGGTTATGCCGAATGCTTGATGGCGGCTGTGATCCACGTTATCTGGCCAGGCGTATTGCAAGAATGTCAACTGAGGATATTGGTAACGCAGATCCACGCGCACTAACACTTTGCCTCAATGCCTGGGATATACAGGAGCGTTTGGGTAGCCCGGAAGGTGAACTGGCACTGGCACAAGCAGTCGTATATCTAGCTGTAGCACCCAAAAGTAATGCTGTCTACATAGCATTCAAACGTGCCATGCAAGCTGCTAAAGAAAGTGGCTCTCTTGAGGTTCCTTTGCATTTACGCAATGCACCAACCAAACTCATGAAAGAACTGGATTATGGAAAAGACTATCGTTACGCGCATGACGAAGAAGACGCTTTTGCTGCTGGTGAAACCTATTTACCAGAAGAGCTCACACTAAAACAACAGTTTTATAAACCCACTGAACGTGGGCTTGAAAAAACCATCAAGGAAAAGTTAGAAAAACTACGAGAATTGAATAAAAATACAAACACTTAACTGGCAAAAGCTGTTTATGTTCTCGGAAGTGTTACACCCGTTTGCCCCTGATATTTACCGCCTCGATCTTTATAACTGACATCACACACTTCATCTGATTCAAAAAACAACATTTGTGCAACACCTTCATTGGCGTAAATTTTTGCAGGTAAATTTGTTGTATTGGAAAACTCAAGTGTTACATGCCCTTCCCATTCAGGCTCCAATGGAGTGACATTAACAATAATCCCACAACGCGCATAAGTCGATTTACCAAGACAAACGGTTAACACACTACGTGGAATACGAAAATATTCAACGGTTCTCGCTAAAGCAAAAGAGTTAGGGGGAATTACGCAATAATCGGCTTCAATATCAATAAAGCTGTTTTCATCAAAATTTTTAGGATCAACTGTCGTAGGGTGAATGTTAGTAAAAATCTTGAACTGTCTTGAGCATCTCACGTCATAACCATAACTTGAGGTTCCATACGAAATGATTTTTTGACCATTTGCCTCTCGTACTTGACCTGGCTCAAACGGCTCGATCATTCCTTCACTTTCTGCCATACGGCGTATCCAATGGTCACTCTTAATACTCATATATGAATTGCTCTCTTTCTATTTAATTAATCTGCTAATAATAAAAACTGTTATAACAAACTCGAATATAAACACTAGTCATCACTCATGACAATTTCTGGAATCTGTTCTTCCGAACATAGTGCTTTTTTGCAAATCTCAGCAGCCAGACTTCTTGCAATGTTCAAGTAACTCTGTGATATTGCTGAATGAGGATCGTTAATTAATGGCGACTCTCCTTTATCTAACGCTTCACATAGTTTTGCATCCAAGGGTAACTGGCCTAGTAAAGGCACACCGTACATCTCGGCAATCTTTTCACCTCCACCTGAACCGAAAATTGCTTCATTATGACCGCACTGACTACAAATATGTGTTGCCATATTTTCTACAATTCCAAAACAGGGGATGTTAACTTTTTTAAACATCTCCACACCTTTACGCGCATCCAGTAAAGCAACATGTTGGGGCGTTGTAACGATCACTGAACCAGAACAAGGTAATTGTTGCGCGAGTGTTAACTGAATATCGCCAGTACCTGGCGGAAGATCAATAATCAAATAATCAAGTTCGCTCCATTGCGTCTGGTTTATCATCTGTAATAGTGCACCACTTGCCATTGGACCACGCCATACCATCGGCGTTTTTTCAGTCACCAAATACCCCATTGACATGGTTTCGAGCTTATTTACTACCACAGGCATAAAAATTTTATTATCAATAATATCCGGTTTAACACTATCGGCTACACCCAGCATCAAAGGTTGACTAGGGCCATAGATATCTGCATCTAATAAACCAACCCGGGCACCCTCTTCGACTAATGCTAAAGCTAAATTGATTGACGTGGTCGATTTACCTACTCCGCCTTTTCCTGATGCCACTGCAATAATGTTTTTTACATTAGCAATTGGCTGAGTCGCACCCGATACTGCTAGAACTGGAATCAATTGTTTTAGTTTTATCGTAACTGTCAGCTCAGGAGCTAATATTTTTATTTTCTGCCGAATAACCGTCTCAAGCTGCTGCCCCATATACTTTATTGGGTAACCAGGCTGCAAATGTAGCTCAAGGACATCTCTTCCAATTGCTAATGAAGTTATAGTATCTCCGGTAGATAAATTTAATCCTGTATTCGGATCTTCTATTTGAGCAATGTACTCGCGTAGCTCTTGCTCTCTTGAGTTGCTCGATGTGTCGTCAGACTGCATAAATACTGTTGGCTCGGGTATTAATTTTTAACAAACGGGTTCGAAGTGTTTTCATCGCCTATTATTGCTCAAATCAAACACTACTTTGTTGTTTATGCGGGCTCTGAACAAAGCTCTTTATAACGTTCACTTAATGCATCATAAAGTGCATCTCGAAATATAGCTGCACTACTATCCAGTGTCTCGACTAATTCTGCAAGATGTTCATTGTCTTCTTTTCCATCCCAGTTTTTAATATAAGTTCCAGCTTTATAACCATGATCCTGACGAAAAAAGTTTAATACATTCTTGCCTATATAAGCTTTATACAATTGCTCAAAGTTGAGCCCTGACGCTTCCATTAACTGCCAAAATGTTTTAATACAAAAACTTTTATTCGTTAAACTGTATGCTGCTAATGCCTCAGTGGCCAGATGCACATTACAAGATGATGCGCAATTATAAGACTCTAACGCCTCCATGATATCGTCAGCAATATTTTCATAAGATTTTTGACCATCAAATAGCGCGCTCATTCCAAAATGCCAGATATCCACGACTTCCAATTGTACTTGCGCAATATCAGCTTGCTGTTTTTTCCACCATTTGTAGCCCTGATGATCCATTAGTTCGGCACACTCAATCCAGACTGCCCTGTACCATTCATATTTCTGTAGAATCCACTCAGGGTGAACTTTTTGATTCATTTTATCTTGCAGTTCAAGCATGGCTATTAGTTGCTGACGCATAAAAGACTTTCTCTATAATGGATAAAAAAGCATGATATCAGAGATCATTGCGTCAAAATCTCATCAAGCGTACTTTTGCAATAGATTTAAAACGCCAAAATCACCACTAATTTATCTCGCTTCCAGGATTGACTTATTTTTCTTTTTTCCAAATAAAACTCTATCCACAAAATCTGTGGATAAGTTGGTGGAAAACACGTTGTAATGAAGCTGTAACACTTTAAAAATAGGCCTTTCATACAAGTTGAGTGTATTTTAACCATTCTTTTCTATATAAAAATCAATAAGTTATATGTTTTATTTGAGAATTCATATAAAGTTAGCAAAGTTGTAACATTACTTTAAAAAAAGAAATTGCTGTGCATAATCATTTTCAAAAAACAACTTTTCAACAGATTACTTCCACTATCTGAGCTTATAGATTAGTCTTTACTAACCCCTTTTTTTACGAGATCTATTTCAATTTTTGTGATCAAATCGCAACCAAAGCTACCAAAATCAATAACAACGTCTAAAATTTAATTTATAAGCAAAAATATTTCACGTGAAACACTAATACATAATCAGTCGATGGGGGGAACCATGGATATTCAGCACGATGAAAGCATTTCAGATTATGAAGTTGCTGTCAGTAAACAGGTCGATTTTTTTCAGACAGGAGAGGAAATCCTGAAGATCGGTGAAAGCAGCAAACATGCCTGCAAGCTCATTTCTGGAACAGCAAAAGTCATGAGAAACGGCGATGTGGTGGCCACAATCAAGGCGGGTGAATATTTTGGCGCCATAGCTGCACTGACAGGTCAAAAACGATCAGCGACCGTATATGCTGCTGACCAATGTGTTGTAGAGAAAATCAGTAAGCATAAATTCCGTTTGATGTTACAAACGGAACCCGGTTTGTTAGATAAGATTATCTAACTACAAGTAATCAGTTAAACATCAAATCAAACTCGAAAGCTAACTTTTTAGTCAGCTTTCTTTTTTCGTATGTAAATGATTTTTTCGGCACTTGCTACCAATTCTCCACTCTCATCACGTATGTCAATAATAAAGGTGGGCAAATATTTTTCGCCATTTTTTGTTTTCTGTTTAATCTCTTTTATATCTTCATCAGTAATTTTTATTTTTGCTGAAACTTTTTCTTTCGTCGCTTTTATAAAATCAATACTCGCTGATTTGTCCCATACATAATAATCTTTACCAAGCAATTTCATTAGCAGTAGCATCAAATGTGGATCGATCATTGAATAAAGGCTACCGCCAAAGTGTGTCCCTACTGCATTACGATTATACCAATGGACTCGCATCGAAACTCTGAGTTCTTTCCAATCATTACTGATATATTCTATTTTAACGCCTGCACCAATGTAAGGCGGATAGAGGTTTAGTAAACGTCTAAAATTATTAACCGACAAACTCATTAATCATTTAACCTGAAAGCAAACGGATTTCTTAAAAGGAGGGATGTTAATTAAACTTTCTAAGATCATAAATATCATGTGCACAAAACATTTCAATCTCGCTTCCAGAGCGTGTATTCAATGCTCTTAAATTGTCTTTTGTCTGCTCCATCAGCTGATGATTAATCGCCATAATATTCTGGAAAATCTTAAACCCGGGAGTACATGTCGGGTGCTTATCCATCTCCTTATGATAAAAATAAGCATCACCACAATGCATCAACCAACCATGATCTTTTTTGACTGCTACCGCACAATGACCACGAGTATGACCAACCGTAGGAACTAACAGGATATCAGTTTCTGCATCATTTATAGCAATAACACTCTCAAAACCTTGCCAACTCTCACCATCCACCTTATGCAATTGCCAGTTAGGTGTATGGTCCCAACAAGATTTTAAATAACGCCTTTTATCTTTAAGGCTTTTAGGGTTAATCGCAGCGTCATATTCATCCATAAAAACGTGCACGCGAGCATTTGGAAAATCAGGTATTCCTCCCGCATGATCAAGATCCAGATGAGTCAATACAATATCTGTTACATCGCGCTCGTCAAAACCCAATGCTTTTATCTGATGCAATGCAGTATCAGCCAGATTCAGTCGAACATTCATCATTAGCCTGAAGTCTAACGGTAATTGAGAGCCCTTGGTTGTTAAGTCCTGAGTACCCATGCCTGTATCAATCAATACCAGGCCACCGGCTGTTTCAACCAGCAGACAATGACAACAGGCCTCCCCTTTTTCAAACCAGCCACCATCACCATTAATCAAGCGGCGACCAAATGGACACATAGAACCACAACTTAAATGATGAATCTTCAAGAGCTTTTCTCCCCAATTAAAGTTAATGCCTTACAAATCAGTAGCTATAAAATCAAGACAAATCAGTAGCTATAAAATCAAGACAAATCAGTAGCTATAAAATCAAGTTTTTGACATAGCAGATATAAATTCATTGACTTCAACAAGTGCATGACGTGAAGGTTTAAGCAAGCTTGCATGTGCCTGAAAAACATGCCACAAACTCGTATACTCTGTTAGTTTAACTTCGACATTCGATTCAGTTAAACGTTGTTCCAAACGTAATGAGTCATCTAATAGAATTTCTTCGCTACCAACTTGTATCAAAACAGGTGGGAATTGATCGAACTCACCAAATAATGGAGAAAGGCCGCTATTTTCCAGACTGGTATTTACCGCATAACGCTCTGCACATTTTTTTAAAAAATTCTCAGCAAGCATTGGATCTCTTTCAGCATGTGTTTTCATTGAAGAGCCACTACAAGTTAAATCTACCCAAGGTGAAAATAAGACCAGCGCTTTAGGTTTTTTTATTGATTTTTGATTTATCAATTGCATCAATGCGACACTTAACCCCCCTCCAGCTGAATCTCCAGCTATCACAATATCATCATGATCTGCACTCAAACGCTCATAGACAGCATACGCATCATCTAAAGCAGCAGGAAAAGGATGTTCTGGAGCCAACCGATAATCGATTAAATAAGCCTCCCGGTTACACACTTTAGCTAATCTTGCTACCAGGTCTTTATGAGTTAATGGTGAACCGACGCAATAAGCGCCTCCATGCAAATAAATGATAATGCCGTTAGTCTTTTTTTCAGGTGTAATTTTTAAATAAGAAATATTCAGCATTTCATTATTGTTCACACTTACAGCTGAAGGCATAGGTAAATAACGCATTAAATCCATACGATAACGGATTTTAGGAATACTCACTTTCTCATGTAAACTCGACTTTACAACAGTACGAACAACTTGTTTAAGAACACTTTGTGTAAGGGACATAGAAAATACCAATATAGATAATGATTTATAAAATTAAATTATTGTACAAACTAGCTTATCATTTTTTATTCAATCACTAACCAAACGATAAGTCGCACCGTACCGTTTAACCCCAAAGACAAATAAAAATAGACTGATCAAACCCGTTGCAGCTAGCGATGCCCACATATAAAGTTGCGCCAAAACACCCCATTCTGACCAGGCATTTGAAAAAGCCAACATAACAAGCATAATACATGCTCCAAGATTACTCACTATACCCACAATAACCGTATTTGAAGGGTAATAACCTCTTATTAAATCCTGATATCCAAGATAGTAACCAGCAACAAGCGCTACATAAGCAACTCCCAATAATTTGAGAAAAACAAACGAACCAATATCTACAAAGCCAAGCTGCAAATAAAGCGATTCAGGAAAAAACAAAAGTGGAACACACCAGAACAAGACAGTTAGTGCAATTTTGAACTTAAGTGTCATAGCAAGTGGTTTCATAGTTCAACCTTTTTACCCTTTAAAATAATATTGACAGAAGAATATATTGAAACACAGTAAGGAACTAAATAAGTTAATGCTATTTGATATAAATTTTGTCGGTTTAACGTCAGGCTAAAAATAGCCGGAGCATGATTAATTAAAGCCAGAAGCGTACCTACGATTAAAGATAGTTTAATTGCTGTTTTTACCACCTCGGGATTTAAAGCTATGGTTATATAATTTGAGATCGATGACATGCTTTTTTAAATAAAAAAAATCATAATAATTCGCCTCATTGTAAACAAAAAAGGCTACTTAACAGTAGCCTTTTCACCTAACTCTTTTTTAAAAAAAGTTTATTTACACATATTGATTACATTACCCTGACAGGCTCTGCCTTCACAGATGATGGAGCTGTACTTAATTCATCCAGTGGTGGTGCAAAGTCTGTTAAATTAATTCCATCAACAGCGCTCTTGTATTCTTCCATACTTGGAGTGCGCCCCAGTATGCTGGATAGTACAACAACAGGAGTAGATGCCAGCAATGATTCCCCTTTCTTATCGTCAGAGTCTTCAACTACACGTCCCTGGAAAAGACGTGTTGATGTTGCCATTACTGTATCACCCTTTTCTGCTTTTTCCTGATTACCCATACAAAGGTTACAACCTGGGCGCTCAAGATACATAATGTTTTCGTATTTTGTACGAGCAGTTTGTTTAGGTGCATCGTCATTGAATTCAAAACCGGCATACTTGGTAAGAACATCCCAGTCACCTTCTGCTTTTAACTCATCGACAATGTTATACGTTGGCGGTGCAATTACCAATGGTGCTTTGAATTCCACCTTGCCATTTTGCTTTTCAAGGTTTTGCAACATTTGAGAAATAATTTGCATGTCGCCTTTATGTACCATGCATGAGCCTACAAAAGCCAGATCAACCTTTTTACTACCTTCATAGTAAGATACAGGTCTGATTGTGTCATGAGTATATCGCTTGGATACATCTTCGTTATTGACATCAGGATCTGCAATCATTGGCTCGTCGATAAGATCCAGATCAACAACCACTTCGGCATAGTATTTTGCGTTAGTGTCCGGAGCAAGCGCCGGTTTTTCACCAGATTTAATTTCTGCAATTCGTTTGTCAGCAAGCTTAATCAGGCCATCAAGGGTTTTAGCTTCATTATCCATACCCTTATCAATCATAATTTGAATACGGCTTTTTGCCAATTCTAACGACTCTATCAAGGTTTCATCTTCAGATATACAGATAGACGCCTTTGCTTTCATCTCGGCTGTCCAATCAGTAAACGTGAAGGCCTGGTCAGCAAGTAAAGTACCGATGTGAACTTCAATCACGCGCCCCTGGAAAACGTTTTCACCAAACTGCTTTAACATTTGTGCTTGAGTTGCATGAACAACATCACGAAAATCCATGTAGTCTTTCATCTCTCCTTTGAAGGTCACTTTCACAGATTCAGGAATCGGCATAGTGGCTTCACCCGTTGCTAACGCTAGCGCCACAGTTCCAGAGTCAGCACCAAATGCCACACCTTTAGACATTCTGGTATGAGAATCACCACCAATAATGATCGCCCAATCATCAATCGTAATATCGTTTAACACTTTGTGGATAACATCCGTCAACGGATGGTAAACCCCTTTTGGATCACGCGCTGTAATCAAACCGAATTTATTCATGAAGCTCATTAATCTTGGAATATTAACTTGTGCTTTCTTATCCCAAACCGAAGCTGTATGACAACCGGATTGATAAGCACCATCTACAATCGGTGAAATAACCGTTGCTGCCATTGCTTCCAGTTCCTGCGAAGTCATTAGACCCGTTGTATCTTGTGAGCCTACAATATTGACTTGTACACGAACATCCGAACCCGCATGAAGAGGTGCTTGCGATGTAACACCAACAGCATTTTTATTAAAGATCTTTTCAACAGCAGTAAGACCTTGCTCCTCATGAGAAATTTCTTTGGAAGGTGCAAATACGAGAGGTGCTTCAATACCAAGTGTTTCAGCGGCAAATGTCTGTAGTTTTTTACCAAACACTATCGCGTATGAGCCACCAGCCTTCATGAATTCCATCTTTTGCGGTGTGAACGCTGAAGAAACATCAACTAACTCATTATCGCCGTTGTAAAGCTTTTTCTCTTTAGTATTAATCGTTAACACAGTACCTGTTTCTACAGAGAAAGCCTGCTCAAGAACAGCATCACCATTTTCATCTACAACTGTGTTACCGTTTTCATCCTGCTTTTTTACCCAGTTTTTAAGGTCTAAACCAATACCGCCTGTTACGCCCACTGTTGTCAAGAAGATTGGTGATATACCGTTAGTGCCTGCAACTACTGGCGCAATATTAACAAATGGAACATAAGGACTCGCCTTCTTACCTGTCCATAACGCTACATTGTTCACGCCCGACATACGTGAAGAGCCCACACCCATCGTGCCTTTTTCGGCAATTAACATCACTCTTTTATCTGGATGCTGTTTTTGTAAATCAAGTATTTCCTGCTGCGCCTCTGGAGAGATCATGCATTGGCCGTGAAGCTCACGGTCCGAACGAGAGTGCGCCTGATTACCTGGAGATAGCAAGTCAGTAGAAATATCGCCTTCAGCTGCAATATAAGTTACTACATCGATGGTTTCCTCTACATCTGGCAACTTGGTAAAAAAGTCTGCTCGTGCGTAACTTTCAAGGATATCTTTTGCGATTGCATTTCCTGCTTTAAACGCTGACTCAAGACGCTCTGTATCAGCTTCATACAAAAATACCTGGGTTTTTAGTACTTCCGCCGCCGGCTTTGAAACTGCTTCATCATCTGATAGAGCCAAATCAAGTAACACTTCGACTGAGGGGCCACCTTTCATATGAGAAAGTAGTTCAAAAGCAAAAGTTGAATTAATTTCTTCAACATTAGACTCACCCAGAATAATTTCTTTCAGAAATTTGGCTTTTACACCCGCAGCACTGGTTGTACCAGGCAGAGTGTTATAAATAAAGAAATCGAGAGAATCCTTACGGTGTTCATGCCCGGTATCTTTTATTTGTTCAATAATTTCAGCGAGTAAGTCGGCACTATCAATTGGTTTGGGATGCAAACCCAACTCATTTTTACGTACCTCAATTTCTTTCATGTATTCTTGATACAAACTCATTCAAACCTCACGACAGCAGTTTTAAATTAATAACCACACTTGTATGTTAATAGATTTTTCCAATGCAAATAGCGGCTAAAAACATTGCCACCCTTGTTATCTTCTTCTCTTGAATAATCTTTAAATAATTCAATATGAACTTCTTACTACTTTTGCTATTCAAGTGAAAAGTGGTTGCTGAAAACATATAAGCAACAGGCTCAGCTTCGAAAGAACGAATAATGCTCGACTGAGCTTTATAACACTTTTATATATAGCACTTTTTGAGTGCAAGTCTTTCCCTGAATCGGATAAGAATGCATTGAAATATAAGGACTGTTTAAAGAAAACTACCTTAAAAAATCCCAATTTATGGGCGGCGGATTATAAGTGATTACTCCAGAATTTAATACAGAACTAATTGTTTTTCGTACTATTTTCCTGCTTTTTACTGCTTGTAAACCATTACCTATAAATTCGAGAATAGTCGCTTTTATTAAGCATTCTCATTCTCATTTAAATAACGTTTAAGGTTTAATCTCACTTGCTCCCAAACCGCTTTCTTTCCATTCAACTGATAACGCTCTGACAATCGACTCCAATCAGGTGCGCTCTCAATACAATCCTGCAGCATTAAGAATATTGCAAGCATCTCCCCTGTCAATTCTGTTGACTGAATACTTTGCAGATGACGAGCGATTGAAGGGATCGCCAGATCCATTCCTATCTCTCCCAGAATGAATCGATTGATTCTGGCTTTATCGAGTTCAGCCATGCTTTCTGAAACGTCGACTATGGGTTCATCTATCAAGCGGCAAAGCCAGTCTTTTAAAAACAGTAAATCCTCTTTCTTCATTTCAATAAGATAACCCCTGGACCATATTGCTAGATCAAGTGCAAGCCGTCCAGACATGGCTTTAAGTGTTTTTTCAACTTGCTCACCAGAATGAAAATTTTCCAGGAAAGGTTTGATGATCACTAAATTTCTGGCTGCACTGGACTTGTCAAAATGCAAACCTAAATGGACAGGCATTGCACTTGATCTTTTCCAGAATTCAATAACATCCGAATCAAAACCAAAACTACTACTCCAGCTTGCCCACCCCTCATCTCTCGCTACTTTTTCTAGCGTACTAAGTAAATTAGTTCCTACCCCACAACGTCTTGCAGCTGGATCAACAGCAATACGTGAAACTCTCAACGTTGAATAGAAACACCATTCAGCTTCCCCTAAATTGTAGGCCAATAACTGTGGTAACAAATTTCCTTTTGGCCTTCTAAGGCCTTTTGATATACCTTTAGCTAAATCAACTTCGTTTGAAGGTAAACCAGCTTCTTCGATAGCTAAAATCACGCCCAATATATTTGGTTCTTCACTTTCCAATTGACCTTGGGCAACCCAAAGTCGATACAATGGATTATCGAGAAGATGTTGAAGATCAGACGGCTGAGTTTGATAATGAGCTTCCGTTAATAATGAAAAAATTGCTCGTAGTAATTGTTCTGATCCCAATAACTCTTTTTTCCTTATTTCTCTAACGATATAATCTTTTTTTTCTATCCTATAATATTCTTTTGTTTTTTTCTCGGATTGTGATTGCAAACAGAGAAAACGGTCAATAAAAGGCTCTAACTGATCTTCTTCATCCCAACGCAAGGGTTTTGTTAATGCAAAGTCCTGAATTTGAAAATTTCTACCTGCAAGTAATTTTCGAAAACGCAAATCAAAGCCTCGACCACTTCCTTCATAACCAAAGACTGTTGTTGCGATAATTATTCTGGAGAAACGCTCTGTTAATAAAGAAAGTAATGGCAGCCCTACACTTGCTGCTTCATCAATTATTAATAGCTTATCCGGTTTTTTTTTACGCTCGCCGGTATCACCATAAATCAAACGGTCAGCTGCAACAAATTGAGCTCTTCTTTTGACGATTGATGAATCAACTATATTAGTAAGCACATCCAGTGTAGAAAATAGTGTTTGCGCATTCTTTTTATCGGCCGATGTTACTACAATATCTGAAAACAATGGCTGATCTAACGACTCCAGTTCATTGATAAACATAGCCAGACAAGTGCTCTTGCCCCTACCTCTATCAGCGCTTAACACAACAGCAAGTGAATGATTCTGATCTGCTTGTTCTGTAAATGTGCTCATTAATCCAGAAATTATTGTTTGCTGCTGATCAGTGGGGACTATAACTCGCTTGGTAAAATCATTAGCAGGAACATAATATTCGGCTTTATTATCAGGTTTATTTTTAACGAATAGCTGATGAGTTGGTTTATCTGCATTACCTGTTCCAGAGATTGAGTTAACCCATAAAACCGGCAAATTTTGCGATGCTGCTAACTGAAGATGATTAATAAAGCGCTGCATAAAAAAAGAAGATTCATTATTATTTAATAACGGCAATAAAAGGACTAACATCCCCCCACCTTTAATGCAGCCCGCTGTCTGAGCTAATAAGTTAGCGTCTATCCCTCTATCCAGATTAAGTACAATTAAAGAATAAGTATTTCCCAGCAATTTCTTTGCGCTGGAAGAATGAATATGTTGCAATTTAAAAAAAAATGATGGGTTGGAATCGGCCTTTGCCCAGTCAGGCAAATCAACATCTACCCAGGGAACATACGATAAAGATTGTTTGAATTGATGATAATATTCAGAAATATAAGAGATGCTAGCCCATTCGTTTTCTTTGGCGCTTCCCTGTATAGCCAGGATGCCGCGAATATTATTTTTGCCCAGTGTCGTACAAAATTTATGGTACTCGTTTATATTCAGAACCTAGACCCCAAAAACACTTTCAAAAGAAAGAGTAAATCGTTAGAAAAATATGGATAAATTATCAACTTTACCCTGTTTTGATAAATGTAAAACGCTGAAAAAATAGAGCTGACATACCTTTTTTTAAAGTAACCAATCGCTATAATCAATACCGTTCGAAACATTTTTTGTTAAAGTGTTCTGTCGTACTTTGTTTGTAGATGTTTCGAACTCGGTCAACATGGTCAGGAACCCCCAAGTCCATGTCTTATTTATAGCCGCTGTTATTATTAACAGCGGTTTTTTTAGCATTAATCTCTAAAATTCATATACTGCAAAGGTAAATCGATATCTTGCGTCTTGATAAAAGCAATAACAGCTTGCAGGTCATCTCGTTTTTTTCCTGTTACACGAACTTGTTCAGATTGAATTTGAGCTTGCACTTTAAACTTTTCTGCTTTAATTAATTTGACAATTTTCTTGGCTGTTTCCGTATCAATACCATGTCTCATAGTAATTGCCTGTTTACATTGTTTCCCCGACTGAACAACGTCTCCACGCTGGGTGCAAGCTATGTCTATTCCACATTTATGCAAAGCACTCATTAACATATCGAGCATCTGGGTTAATTGAAAATCTGCTTCGGCAAGCATAGTTACCACCCTTTCATCGCGCTCAAAAAAAGCATCTACACCTTTAAAATCAAAACGGGTTTTTATAATACGGTTGGCCTGGTCAACAGCATTCGTTAATTCATGCACATCAACTTCAGAAACAATATCAAAAGAAGGCATATTTTTCTCCAATAAAATAGAATACGATTTTATGATAAAACGCTATCATGCGCTCATTTATAATCCACTTAATTATGAGTATTTCCTATTATTTCATCAATAAACCAAAATAAAGATCAACAAAGTATTACAGCAACAAATAATACTTACTGGTATATTCTTGGAGCAGGCGCTATCGGTTGTTTGTGGGCAGCCAATATGAGCATTGCTAATATTCCATTTAAGTTGATTATAAAAAAACAAAGAGCCTCAAAGTTAAATACACGAAGCACAATCAAGCTTAATTACGATGCGTTTAAAGCACAAGAGGCACAAATAATAAATTGCCCTGCAATCACAAATGAGAAAATTACCACAACTGACAATACTGTTGGGATACAGAATTTATTAATTTGCACCAAGGCATTTGATGTCATAGAGGCGCTTACACCTCTCATTCCAGCACTGGAAAAAAATGCTCGAGTACTTGTTCTATGCAATGGTATTGGTATTCATGATGAGATATTAAAGTTACTTCCCCCTGAAAAAAATATCAAACTGTTTGCAGGCGTTAGTTCCGATGGCGCATTACTTGATAAAAAGCATCATCTAATCCATACAGGAAAGGGCCAAACGTTTATCGGTGGATTTAATACCGATAACGCTCTGGTTTTTCCAAACCATTTTCCATTAAATATTATTCATAGTCACTCGATACAAAATGACATTATGAAAAAAGCATTTATAAATTGTGCGATTAATCCTCTAACCGCTATCTATAAATGCAAAAATGGCGAATTACTGAGTAATCAAAATTATCATACAACTTTTATTGCTTTATGTAGTGAACTTGACTCTATCTACAAACACCTGATAAAAACCAATAAACTAAATGAACAGGATTCAGTTTTAAATCTGGCTACACAGGTCGCAAAAAACACAGCAGAAAACTTTTCCTCGATGCATAGGGATTTTCATTCTGGGAATCAAACCGAAATTAACTTTTTGAATCAAAAAATAATTGAATTTGCTCAAGAAGCAGCTCTTACCTGCCCAATAAACAATAATTTAGTTCAGCAGATAAAAAGCGAAAACTATTCTGGCATGCTATGATGTTATATTAAATTGATTGAATATATTTTAATCGGGCTGCTTTTTTTCCTATGAATGAATCGACAACAACTCTCACTATTGATAGGCAAGGCATGCTCAACGCACTGCAATTCAATCTTGATCAGGTCACTGAGAATCTACAAGCACTTATTATTCTAGATATACGTGACTTTCGTAGTTTAAATCGTAGTTTTGGCGAGCAATGTGGTAACTCCATTCTTTCAGATATCAATAAAAAATTAAAAGAGCGCGAAGGAAAACACTTTTATCTTGGTAATGATGAATTTGCTATCGTTACGCCACTATTAAAAAGTCCCGCCTATGTTTTATTGTTTGTTGAACAAATACTGCAATTTTTTGATAAGCCTTTTTCATGGGATAACCATAATTTAAAAATATCAGTGAACTGCGGTGTTGCTTATAACTACAACGCTCATGAAGATGCCTTTAAGTTGTTGTACGATGCAGAATTGGCACTTGATGAAGCCAAAGAAAGCAAAAAAGCCTTTCAAATGCTAAATATAAACGAGCAAGAAGAAAGTAATCGTGTTAAATGGGAATTACTCAACAGCTTGCAGGATGCAATGCAGACTAACGATTTATCACTTTACTATCAACCCAAATTATTAATTGCAGAAAACGAATTTTCATGCCACTCAGCAGAAGCATTAATTCGCTGGGAAAACGAATCTCATGGCATGTTAATGCCGGAAATTACCCTGCCATTGATCCAGCATCTTGGCTCAGAAATAGACTTGATTCGCTGGCTTGTAAATCAATCATTGAAAAAAATCAGTACGGATAACTCTGTAGAAAAATCCGGAGTTAGTATTAATATTCCTGCGATGATGGTCTCTACACCTAATCTCTATAGCATTATCAAAGAGGCTATCAATTTCTGGAATGTAGACCCATCATTACTTACACTGGAAATTACTGAAGATACCGTAATCAAAAATGCAGAATCTGCGTTTGAATATTTATCCAGGATACGCTCATTAGGCGTGCGCATATCGATTGATGATTTTGGTACTGGTTATTCATCTCTGTCCTATTTCAAGGATCTACCTGCTGACGAATTAAAGATAGACCAAATCTTCATAAAAAATCTTATTCAAAGTGAAAGTGATAAAAAAATTGTTGAGTTGATTATAAAACTTGCACATGCATTTAATATTAAAGTTGTTGCTGAAGGTGTTGAAGACAAAGAAACTCTGGAAACGCTCAAGCTAATGGGTTGTGATTCAGTCCAAGGATTCTATATTTCAAAACCTTTACCTTATGAAGAATATAGAGAGTGGTTAAAAAGCAATGGTTTCAAATAACCATGAACAAAAAGAAAATTCAGCTCATTATCTAAATAAAAAAAATCAATTTCGTCGTATGCTTACCATTTACGGTAGAAAACCTGTGTTGGAAGCTTTACAAAATCATGAAATTAACTTTTTTCAACTACACTTGGCGGATTCCAATAAATCAGCCAAAATTCTCGATGAAATTAAGGCTCTGGCTGCGGATCGTGAAATACCCGTTAAATACCACTCTAAAGTAGAGCTCTCTCGTATTTCCCAAAGTTCAAAACAGGATCAGGGTATTGCAGCCGATTTAAATTTAAAAAACTGGCTGACACTTGAAGACTTTAAACAAAAAGCTGTCAACCCAGATCAGCAGCAACGATACCTGGTACTTGACAATATTCATAACCCTCAAAATCTTGGAATGGTTATTCGATCCGCTGCAGCCGGTGGAATGAATGGTGTTTTTATTCCTGAAAAAGGTTGCGCCAAAATTGGACCGTTATGCATTAAAGCCAGTGCAGGTTCTGTATTTAAATGCCCTATTATTCGAGGTGAAAGCGCCATCGATTGCGTTAATACGTTGAAAAAGCAAGGTGCCTCAATTAATGTTCTTGACTTGAATGGTGAACTTTACACTAGAAAAAATTGCTCTGATAAGCCGCAGGCCTTTGTGTTAGGAAATGAAACAACCGGAGTTAGCAATGAAATCATTTCACTTGCCGATCATCGAATAAGAATTGAATTAGCTAATGAGATAGAGTCGCTTAATGTTGCTGTTACTGCTGGAATAATCAGCTTTTTAACACAAGCTGTTTATACCAACTAATTAATTGCTATTGTTTTATTTTTCTTGCTTAAAACTGGAGATAATTTCCTGGTAAGCCACACTCTTATCCGAAGGTTGCTCAAACGCAGTAATAATTTCATCGAGAATTGCACCGGCAACAGCAACTGAATCACCTGTATTTAGCGCTTCACCAGAAGTAACATCGGCAATATAGGCTTTAACAATTCCAGCTAATTCATAGAAGTGCTCTGATCCATCAGTATTACAACGCAGTAAAGCACCTCCAGATACACCTGAATTTATGTAAGCAGTACTATAGACTTTAGTTTGCCTGGTTTCTGTAACTACGCCAATTGAAGTTCTTAATTTTTTCCCCCACGGATAGCCCATCGCCCAGACCCAATCGTTGGGAGCAAGCACCTCTTTGCTGAGGTTAATCGGTGTAATTGACTTTGTATCCACTTCAACCAATGCAAGATCATCTATTTCATCAATGACCAGAACTTTAGCAAGTAAATACTCATCACCAATGCGAATATAAAGGGGGCGTTTTAGGTTAATGCCATGAGCAACGGTTAAAACACGATTTTTACCTACAACAACTCCACTGGAAACACCAAGATTTTCAGCCTTGAGTTGTACAACCGCATCAATAATATCGTTAGATGGCATATTACAGGCTGACTGAGCCTGAATATTTACAGAGAATAAAAAAGTAAAGCAAAACCCGATCAATGAAACCCGAATAGATGACAAGTATTTTAGTACATTATCGAAGGTACTGAATGAGTTTGAAGATATCGATACAATGCCCAAAACTTTTGAAAACCCTTTTCCTGTCTCATTGTATTTTGCATTCGAAGAGAATTGCGTGTCCATAGCTTTAAGCTTAGGCTAATTTGGGAAATATTGAATATTTTTTTGTTTAGTGGATCACAAACTATGCCTAGAAAGGGTTAAATTCTGCCACTGTTTTCTATCACCCAAAGCCCTATATCAATGGGTTGGCTATGTTAAAATCTTTACTTATTAGATGCTTGGAAACTGTTTAATGTTTAATAGATTAACATAGCGATAAATGAACCAACTTAACGAACAGACATCAAATACAGACAGCGAATTAACCTTTATTGCTTTCTCTCTCCTCTCATTTATTCTTGTTTCACTGCTTGGATACTGGTTTTTCCAACAGGGAAACCTCTGGATCCGTTATGAAAGAGAATCTTTTACTGTCAACCACTATCAAGCAATTACCCATGCCTTTGCGCATTTAAACTGGCAACATCTTTTATTGAATTTAACAGCACTTGTGCTAATTGCTCTTAACTTTAAACATGCCTTTTATTCGATGACATGGGTTGCAGCTATTTTATTTTCAGCAGCCGGTTCTGCAATTGGGATGTATCTGTACAGCCCTTCTGTCGATTGGTGTGTAGGACTTTCAGGAGCATTGCACGGCTTATTTATTTTTGCTGTCATTCATTCTCAGGCAAGTTTATTGTGGTTACTTGCAATTGTACTCAAAATCAGTAACGAGCAGCTTCATTTTTTTGAGCAAATCCCATTACTTGACACTTTAACTCATTCAACAGAAAACTTTATCCAAGGGTCGATTGTTGTCGATGCTCATCTATGGGGAAGCATTGCAGGCATAATTTTTATTACCGTAGTAAGTTTAATAAAATTTATTATTACTCTTCAAAAAATTAACAATCCTTCTTAATACTCCATATACATAAACCATTTGTGTTAAACATTAGTTATTGAAAAAATGTCTTTGCCCAACTTTGTAATTCCTGAACTACCCAATAAAAGTAATACTCAAAAATGGTTTGATTTATATGGACTAGCAAAAGCTAATTCTGTTTTCCATACAGTAAAACAAAATCACTGCCTTGCTCTGGTAGTTGTTAAAGATGGTAATCAAATAGAAGAGTGGGAAAACGCATTCAAATTATTTAATCGTAATGATGATATTCCTGTACTCGCGTTTCCAGACCAGGAAATACTTCCCTATGACCATTTTTCACCACACCCTGATATTATTTCTGACCGCCTCGATACACTGTTTAAAGTACAGCATTTATCAAAAGGGGTTGTACTTATCTCCAGTCGTTCTTTGTTAACCAGAACCTGTCCAAAAGAGCATGTCAATAAAGGTAGCCTGGCCTTAAAAGTCAGTCAGGAACTGGACATGCAACAGTTTTCAGCCAAGCTAAGTAATTCAGGTTATACACATTGCGATACTGTATACCAACATGGTGAATTTGCCATACGTGGTTCAGTGCTCGATTTATTTCCGATGGGTAACGATAAACCTTATCGAGTCGAGCTTTTTGATAATGAGATAGAAAGTATTCGATTGTTTGACCCGGATTCTCAACGTTCAGAAAGTCGAATCGACGAAATATCAATTCTGCCTGCGGGTGAAATAACCTTTGACGATGTAACGATCAATCAATTCAGGGATAAATGGCACCAGCATTTTAAAGCAGACCCGAACCACTGCCCAATATATCAAGACGTTATAAACGGAATAATAAGCCCTGGTATTGAAGCTTACTTACCGATGTTTTATCCGGAAACAGGATGCTTTCTTGATTACATTTCTGATAAAGCAGTGATCTTTACTGAAAATAATTTAGAGCAGGTATCTCATCAATATTTCGAAGAAGCTCAAAGACGTTTTGATATGCAGTCTATTGATGCAACTCGCCCCATATTACCGCCTGACGAGCTATTTCTTACAAATGAAACATTATTTAAGCAATTTAAAGATTATGGGCGCGTAATATTTTCAGGCCCATCTGAAAATGAAACCAAAGCTGAACGAGGAGAATACTCTTTTCAAACACTTTCTCCACCCGATATTCAAATTGACGAACAGAGTAAGTTACCTTTTGAAAAGTTAAAACAATTTATTAACGACTCAAAAAATCTAACAATTACAATATGTGTTTCATCAGAAGGTCGAAGAGAAATAATTATCGAAAAGCTTAAGCAAGAAGATTTGATCGCTTATACTATCGACAAGCTGGATACTGGCAAACAGGATCAAAATACCACTTTATACGTCGCTGTTTCAGGCATTAACCAGGGTACTTTTTTCAAAAACCGAAATCACCTTGTTATTAGTGAATCTGAGTTTTTTGGCCTGTCAATAAAACCAAAATCACGACGTCAACGTGACAAACAACAACTTGCTGAAGCTACAATCCACAGTTTAATCGAGCTAAAAGTTGGCTCTCCCATTGTACATATCGATCACGGTGTAGGACGTTATCTGGGACTTGAGCGCATGACAATTCCTATCGATACACCTGTACAATCCCCTATCAATTTTCAACAACCCAAATCACCTGAAACAATAGAAGCAGAATTTATGGTATTGCTCTATGCAGGTGATGACAAGCTATATGTCCCCGTTACTGCCATGCATATGATTAGTCGTTATATGGGCGGGGATGAGGATAGCGCACCTCTTCACAAACTTGGATCAGAAAACTGGGGCAACGCCAAGAATAAAGCGTTAGGAAATATCCATGATGTTGCAGCTGAGCTACTAGCAGTTTATGCCAAACGAAAATCACTTTCCGGCTATCAGCATCAATTAGTAGAAAATGATTACATAGCCTTTTCTGAACAATTCCCCTTTGAAGAAACTATTGACCAGCAGACAGCGATTGATGCAGTAATGGAAGACATGAAGTCCGAAATCCCGATGGATCGTCTGATTTGTGGCGATGTTGGATTTGGTAAAACAGAGGTTGCAATGCGAGCAGCCTTTATTGCTGTTAATAATAGTAAGCAGGTAATGATGTTGGTACCAACCACCCTGCTCTCTCAACAACATTATCAGAACTTTCTGGATCGGTTTGCAGGTTGGCCCGTAAAGGTTGACACACTTTCGCGCTTTAGAACCGGTAAAGAACAAAAAGAAGTCATGGAATCTTTTAGAACTGGTCAGACCGACATTCTTATTGGTACGCATAAATTAATCCAAAAAGATATTCTGGCTCATGACCTTGGCCTCGTAATTATCGATGAAGAGCATCGTTTTGGTGTTAGACAAAAAGAACAATTGAAAAAAGTTTGTGCCAACGTCGACCTGCTTACAATGACAGCGACCCCTATTCCCAGAACCCTGAATATGTCGATGACAGGGTTAAGGGATTTATCCATAATTACTACTCCTCCTGCCAAACGACTATCTGTAAAAACATTTGTAAGAGAAAAACAAACCAGCCTGATTCAGGAAGCCATGCTTAGGGAATTACTAAGAGGTGGGCAAATTTTTTATCTTCACAATGACGTAGGAACCATTCAAAAATGTGCCGATGAATTGCATTCTCTAATACCAGAAGCACGTATTGGAATCGGTCATGGGCAGATGGCCGAGCGTGAACTTGAACAAGTCATGTCTGACTTTTACCATAAAAAATATAATGTTCTGGTATGTACTACGATTATCGAAACAGGTATAGACATACCCAACGCTAACACTATAATTATTGAGCGCGCAGATAAATTTGGTCTGGCACAGCTACATCAGCTACGAGGCAGAGTTGGCCGATCTCACCATCAGGCCTATGCCTACCTCTTTACACCAAACAGAAAAGCACTGACAAAAGAAGCTGAAAAACGATTAACAGCGATAGAAGAATCACAAGAGCTTGGCGCAGGCTTTATGTTAGCAACACACGATCTGGAGATTAGAGGGGCCGGTGAATTACTGGGCGATGAACAAAGTGGCCAGATTCACAGCATTGGATTTTCATTATATCTCGATATGCTGGATCGAGCAGTTAACTCATTAAAGAATGGTGAAGAGTTTGACTGGGAAGCACCTCTGGATATACAGGGAGATATCAATTTACATCTACCTGCTTTAATACCTGATAACTATTTACCTGATATTCACAATCGTCTGATTCTTTATAAACGAATCGGCAATGCTAAATCAACAGATGAACTACGAGAGCTTCAGGTTGAAATGATCGATCGTTTTGGGCTCTTAACACTACCGATTAAAAACCTGTTTGAAATTATGGCATTGAAATTAAAGGCCGTTCCTTTAGGTATTGCCAAAATTGATGCTGGACATAGTGGTGGTTATATCGAATTTCAAAAAAATACCACCATTGATCCAATGGCAATAGTTACAATCGTTCAAGAATCTCCCGATATTTTTCAATTCAAAACTGCAACTCGCTTAAAGTTTAGCTATGATTTACCGGAATCCGATATACGTATTCAATGGATAGATCAATTAATTGAGGATCTTTCAACAAACAACACAAATAAAAAAAACAATGAATCGGCGATAGCAACTAATATTTGCTAAATCTCCAGAGGATATACTCAGTGCAAAAGCTTATTTCATTTAAAAATATCTACCAACAATTTTTGGTGCTTACCTTTCTAACACTATCATCATTTTCCTGTGAGAAAGCCCATACAAAAGAAAAAAAAGATATTGATGAAAGACTATATCTCATCGAATTTAGTGTTTTTCGTTATCTTTCAAGTCATGATGCAGGTGAGCAATGGGATCAGCAACCCATTCTGAACTACCCAGAACAACTTTTGTTTTTATCCGATTCAAGTGGTTATCTTGCAAGAGAAATTTATCCGCACTGCAAAGATGTGCAGTTAATTGCTCTACAAGAACCTGAACCAGAAATAATAAAATCTCTAACAACAGGCGAGGACTATTTAGAAAACAATAACGAGAGTGATAACCAGGAAAATAACTTATCGAAAAAAGAAAAGATGCCATTTATGATGATAAAAACCGCCAGCCTGGACCCCAATAAAAAAACGTTACTTAATAAAGTTTCACAACTTCGAAATCATCCAAACTATGAAGTATTATTTTATCAAAACTGGTATCAATCTCTTGCTAGCCTGAAGAATGAAATTGCTATCGCCATCAATGGAGGTAATAATTTTCAAAACCGTTATTCATTGCAGGGTTTCATTACTATTGCTAAAGGCCGTTTTGTAAGAGTCTCTACTAATTTATGGTTATCTGAATTTCTAGCAAATGATTATGACTCTATGATATTCAGGCCCTGGTATGAATCTGAACCAAGCTATGTCAACCTGCCAAATTCTCCCTGCCCGATCGAAGAACAGGATCTTGACACAAACAATCAAAATGATTCAATGATTGGTCTATCCGAATATTACTTCCCTCAAAAAAGTAAACAGTATCATGCTGAATCGACTTATATCCTGAAACAAATACAACGCATTGATAGTGATGATTTTTATTATTTTGATCACCCTAAATTTGGTGCGTTAGTTAAAATTACAAAATATAAACCGGAAACCAATTAAGGTTAAACCCAGAATTTTATATAACCAAAAAAACCGGCCAATATAGCCGGTTTTCTGGTTGATAATTTTAACCATTAAATATCGTAACCACGCTCACCATGCGATACGATATCCAAACCTTCTGTTTCTTGCTCTTCATCAACACGTAATCCAACGATTAGTTTAATAACGAAAAGAATAATGGCTGTTACAACCGCTGTGTATATTAACGTTGCAATAACCCCTGTCAATTGCACACCGAATTGAGCGGCCATTGTAGTATCAACACCAACTGGTCCTTGCCCGCTTAATAAGCCAAGACCCGTACTACAAAAAACTGCTGCTAATAATGTTCCTAAGATACCACCAACTCCGTGTACTGGCATAACATCTAACGAATCATCAATTTTTAACGATTGCTTAATAAACATCGTAGCAAAATAACAAACAAGCCCAGCACTAATTCCAATTACTACCCCGCCTGCTGGCCCAACAAAACCTGATGCCGGTGTGATCGTACCTAAACCTGCAACCATACCGGTTATAATACCTAATACACTAGGTTTTCCATGGCGCATCCATTCCAATAAGCTCCAGGTAAATGCACCGCAGGCAGCGGATAGATGCGTAACAAGTATCGCCATACCAGCATCACCATTTGCAGCTAATGCACTGCCTCCATTAAAACCGAACCAGCCAACCCAAAGCATTCCAGCACCCGCAACACTTAAAGTAAGATTATTCGGAGGCATTGGTGTATTGGGAAAACCTTTTCGTGGTTTAATCATAATTGCTGCCACAATTGCAGCAACACCTGCAGTAATGTGCACAACAGTACCACCGGCAAAATCTAGAAGGCCTTTTTCACCAAGCCAACCGCCGCCCCATACCCAATGACAAACAGGTGCATAAACAAATAACAACCATAAAATAGTAAACCAGATAACTGCTGAAAACTTTATACGTTCTGCAAAACCACCAACCACCAATGCCGGTGTAATGATGGCAAATGTCATTTGAAACATGGCAAAAACGTTTTCCGGAATATCACCTGCAAGGTTATTTTCACCAACTCCGGCAAAGAAAGCTTTACTGAGGTCTCCAAAATAAGCACCGCCCTCTGAAAAAGCAATACTATAACCTGCAACAAACCAGACAATTGAGGCAACACAGGCAATAGTGAAACATTGCATTAACACCGATAATACATTTTTGGAACGAACCAACCCTGCATAAAATAAGGCAAGCCCGGGCAACGTCATAAATAATACAAGTGCCGTTGAAGTCATAATCCATGCGGTATTAGCCGCATTAAGTTCATCACCTCGCACCATACCTGAATATGTTATTAGACCTAATAACCCCAACAGTTTTGGATTTAGTATTTTTCGTGTCATTGATGTTTCTCCAAAAGGATCTATTTGCTTTTAAGGATTTTTTTAATTAACCAAGAAATATCTAACAATTTCTTTTTGCCAAATGAACAGATGCAATTTGTGCTTAAGTAAAATTCAGTACTCGAAGATACCTGGATCGTATATTCACACCTCTTTATGCCTAATTTAAAACAGGTGAGAATGTAACCAAAAGGAAAAGAATAAAAAATAAACAAAACTGTGCACTGTTTTATTGCTTTCGCATCATTAAGGTGCAGCAATTAAACCCAAAATTGATCATTTAAACAAGCAAAACTACTAAAGATAACCACAATAAAAGTCACATTTACAATGAAGAGATAATTTTTGAATTGAAAATTAAATAGAAATTGATTTCTGTTTATTTTTATAAATAGTTTTGACTCAAGCTTCTGTCAGGAAACGATTAGCATACTCTGTATAACACAACTTATTTTTTCTTTCGAGTCTTCCAGTATCCTGCTAATAGCCTCAATTGAAATTTCTTTTTCACTACCTGATGCTATATCTTTTTTAAAAGTAATGCCTGCGGCAGGGTTAACAACTACACATAACGAAGCATAATGAATCCCCTGTTCTTTCGCTAAGGCCGCCTCCGGCATAGCTGTCATTCCTATCAAGTCACATCCGTCCTGTTTAATTCGCTGAACTTCAGCCGCAGTTTCCAGCCTTGGGCCTTGTGTACAGGCATAAGTACCATCCAAATCTAATTCAATATCTACTTCTTTTGCAGCAGCTAATATATCTGACTGCAAATGTTGATTAAAAGGTTGAGTAAAATCAATATGCTGATCTATCGACTCAAGCTCATCAAAAAATGTGTGAGCACGCGAACAGGTATAATCAATAAGCTGCGTAGGTAATAGTAGTTGTCCATTATTATGATCTTCATTACAACTCCCCACAGCATTAATCGATAAAATTTTTTTTACACCACATTCATATAATGCTTTTATATTGGCACGATAATTAATTTTATGTGGAGGAATTCTATGATCAATACCATGACGCGCAAGAAATAAAATATCCTTGTTTGAATAACGTCCTTTCAATATAGCAGCAGAGGGTTTACCATATTCTGTTTCGATTTCAATGAATGATTTTTCTTCAAACCATGATAAATCATAATAACCACTTCCACCAATAACAGCTAACATTATTATTGAGTTTCCTCAATTTTATTTCTATCAAGTAATTTTTCAGAAATATTCAGGTCAGGAAAGCCTGATACATTCAATACCTGGGTCGGATATGCAACTTCAGCATTATTCTCTTCAATTATTGCAAGGATTTTAAAAAGAATATCCTCTTTTATCACATGAAACCTTTGCCAGTTTGTGGTTTTTGTAAAACAATAAATAAAGAAATCCAGCGATGACTCTGAATAGGCATTAAAGTTGACCATAAGTGTTTGCGAAGTATCAATATCTTTATGCTCTTTTAACATGGTTTTAATATCTTCAAGAATCGTTTGCAAACTACCCACATCATCATAACGCACACCTATCGTTTCAAAAATTCTACGATTAGTCATTCTCGAAGGGTTTTCCACCGAAATCTGGGCAAATGTCGAGTTGGGAATATAGAGTGGCCTTTTATCAAAAGTACGAATACGGGTTTGTCGCCAGCCAATGTATTCAACTGTCCCCTCAATTTCCTTGTCAGGTGAACGAATCCAGTCACCAATACTAAAAGGTCTGTCAAGATAAATCATTAAAACACCAAAGAAATTGGCCAGCAGGTCTTTAGCAGCAAAACCCACCGCAATGCCACCAATCCCACCAAAAGCCAGAACACCGGAAATACTATAGCCCAGGGTTTGCAGAATCACGATGCCTGTAGTAATAATAATGGCTAAACGCACAAGCTTTGCCATGACATGAACTGTCTGCTCATCCAGCCGATCATCTTCATTATCTTGTAGATGCTGTTTAAGTACATTGTTTTCTATTTCACGTACAAAGCGAATCAGGAACCATGACAACAATAAAATTACTCCTAATTCCTTGAGTGGTTTAACAGCATCAAAAATTACAGCATCTGAAACAGCACGTACAACCTCGAATGCCCAACCCAAACCATAAAGCCATATGATTAAAGACAAAGGTTTTTTGGCTGCATTAAATAAGGCGTCATCCCATAAGCTTTTAGTTATTTCAAAACCTTTTTGCAAACCTGTTAAAATCCGTTTAACGATAAAATCTACGACAACCGTCAATAAAACAATAACGAATACCTGAAGTATCCAGTTCTTTTCTGTAAAGATATAATTAACAAAAGTCTGGTATGAATCGAACATTGACATTTTTCAGAACACTCAGTTAGAAATATTAGCAGTAAGCCAAATACAACCGTTATCGCTTTTTCGATTAATTTTATCTAACAATTTTTTATGTTCAGCTATTTCTTTCTCTGAAGGGGTGATCACCAGACGTGAGGTTCTCTCACTACTGACTCGTAACGGTGCAACCGACAAATCATCATCACTGGCTTCCTGACCACTTGCATTAAGTGTTAACGATGTCTGCCCACCGGTCATTAACAAATAAACGTCAGCCAGAATTTCGGAGTCAAGTAATGCTCCATGTAATTCACGACCGGAATTATCAACTGTATAACGTTTACATAAAGTATCCAGGTTATTTTTTTGTCCTGGATGCTTTTTACGGGCCATCTGTAAGGAGTCTGTTACTGTACATATATCAGCAATTGACTCTATACCATAGTTACATAATTTTAATTCATGGTTGATGAAACCGATATCAAAAGGCGCGTTATGAATAATTAATTCTGCCCCTTCAACAAACTCAATAAAGTCACTAACTACTTTACTGAATACAGGCTTATCTGACAAAAATTCATTGCTGATTCCGTGAACTTCTAATGCACCAGCATCCACTTCACGCTCGGGATTGATGTATTGATGATAATGTTGCTTGGTATGCTTTCTATTCACCAACTCAACACAGCCAATTTCAATAATGCGATGACCTTGCTCCGGATCTAATCCGGTAGTTTCTGTATCGAGAACAATTTGTCTTTGATTCATAATAATACTTAATAATTAAACGAGTTTATCTATTCCTGCATTAGCCAATTGATCTGCCTTTTCATTTCCAAAGTTTCCTGAATGCCCTTTTACCCAACGCCACTCAATATCATACTTTGCAGCTTCATTATCGAGGATCTGCCAAAGGTCAGCATTTTTAACAGGTTTTTTTGCTGCTGTTCTCCAACCGTTTTTTTTCCAGTTTTGCATCCATTCTGTAATACCTTTTCTAACATATTCTGAATCGGTGTATATAATTGCAGATTCATTTTCTACAAGAAATTCTAACGCTTTAATTGCAGCAGAAAGTTCCATACGGTTATTGGTTGTATTCAATTCACCACCACATAACTCAGTTATTTCTTTATCTTTTTCAATATAAACACCCCAACCACCTGGCCCTGGATTTCCACGACATGCACCATCAGTATAAATCACTGCCGGCTTTTTCTGTTCAACTATTTTTTTTTCTATTTCAACTGAACTGTCAGTTTCGATCATATTATTAAATCTCTTCTTTATTAAAACTCAATATCTGCTTATCTTACTAATTCATGGAAGCCGATTATAAGTACTCCGATTAGAAAATGAAGGCGCTTTTTTAGGTTTTATGGCTCGACGTATTTTAATTTTCTTTCGAGTACCAGCATAGGTGCGTTTTCGTGCGTGTATCAGATAAACCAGACTGTTAGAAATTTTAATTCGATAACCAAAACGATTAATTAAACCAACACGCCTTAACCAGCGTTCACTATTGATAGGAAAAAAAGGAAATTGTCTTTTTTCTTGTAATACATCGTAATTGAGCACGGAGAGCCAGTCTTCCAATCTACCACACCGGAGTGATTTCGCAAATAGTTGTTTTTTTGATTGAGCACTTGCACTCAGCAATTGCTCTTTTTCTTTTCTGTATAAAATCAAATGCTGGTACAGAGGCCATAAACTCCATAAATTAAAACCCAAAATGATTAACTGCCCACCTGCTGTTAATACACGATCGGCTTCTCTTAATATCTGGGTTGGGTCTTTTGCAAACTCAAGTACATGATGCAAAATTACAATATCCACACAATCATTAGCAATGGGAAATTGCTCAAAATCTGCAAGAAAATCACCTGTTTTTTCTTTATTACCAAGTGCAAAACCCATTTTGAGTGTTTGACCGATGTTTGCCGGTTCTTCTATTGAAAAAGTTTGACATGCACTTAACTGTAGACAATTGTAGCCTGCAAGTGCTGGAAGGATTGCATTCAGCTCATTAAGTTCTTTTTGTAACAAATTGATACCTAGCTCAGTCTGCCAGAAACGTTCAAAATTCAGCATCGCAACAGAGACAGGAAGGTATTGTTCTATTGGTAGATTTTTTTTCATTCGTTAAATTTACAAGTCCTCTGACTATTGCTTGTCTATTTGTGATCCGAACTTAGGTGAAATTTCATGAACTGATGTCTATTTTATAGCATAAACCGGTAAAATACTGTGTCTGAATAAACAGTAATTTAGTTTATTTTGAGTTGAATACAGGAGAAAGCGATGACCCATCAAGAAACACTAAATGTAAGCCGCCTGCCCGCTTTTAACGATAATTATTTATGGATAATTGATAATGATCATCAGGCAACTGTAATCGATCCTGGCGATGCATCTGTTGTTTTAAGCTACTTATCTGAAAAAAAATTAACACTGACACATATATTTATCACTCATCACCATCCCGATCACATCGGTGGTGTAGATGAACTGATCTCACACTTCAATCAGGAATTAACAGTCATCGGTCCACGAAGCAGTAAAATTCCACAGGTTACACAATACGTTGCTGATAATGACAAATTTGTACATTATGGGCTACCAGTTAACGTTATTAGTGTCCCTGGACACACACTTGAACATATTTGCTATCTCTTTGATAAAAACGAATCAGGAAAGAGCTTATATAATACGTTAGATACCAACCAAATAACATTTCCACTGACAACACCAGCGTTATTCTGTGGCGATACATTATTTGCTGGTGGCTGTGGTTATTTATTTGAAGGCAGTTATGAACAGATGCTTTCAAGTCTGAAAAAACTGAAAGCCTTGCCTGAAGAAACCCTGGTATTTTGTGCTCATGAATATACCGAATCAAATTTGAAATTTGCTATTGAAGTAGAACCTGACAATACAGATTTACAATATAGAATTGAGCAAGTGGCTAACTTACGTCAAATGGGTAATCCAACTGTTCCATCCCTGCTCGCAGAAGAACTGATGACTAATCCATTTTTACGTTGCAATAAAACATCGGTTATTGAACGTGCCAGTATAAAAAATCCGGAACTACTTAAAGATAATACTGAAGCCAATGTTTTTGCAACTATACGCGAATGGAAAAATAATTTTTAAAATTTAATTGATAAATAATTTTTTAAATATCTTTTTCTAACGTGCATCGTTGAAAATCAGCATAAACCAATGCCAGTAAACATTGACTAATCAGTTGGCTACGCTGGATATGCCATAAATGACCATATTCATTATCTAATACCAGATAAAAACTATCATCTCCCAGGCTGTTTCTTAAAAAATCTATATTTTTGTAACTCACAAGGCTATCTTTTTTACCCTGTAGTCCTATGGTCGGTATACTCTTTAAATCTTTCCATTCGGGCATAACTTCTGTTAGGCCTTGCTGTAATAAAAACATTTCATCATTGGCTAAACGCATTTGCTTTCCAATAATTTTACTGACCGGCCATCGGTCTGCCAGATAATGATAAAAACGAGGCGATGCCAACTCTGGATCTACAGCTCCAGCAGCCAATAACAGACCCTTGACACTATCGAGATTATCTAACGCAATGTATGGAGCAAGGGATGCTCCCCATGAATGGCCTGCCAAAAATACAGGAACATCCGGGTATTTATTTTTATAATAAGTGATAACACGCGAAATCGATTGGCTCTGTTTTTCAAAACTAACAATTCCACTTTCACTTTCTTCATCAACTGACTCTCCCCAACCTGGCCTATCAATGCTGACTAATATTACTTCCTCAAGTAATTTATCATTGGTAAATAAGCGACCGGCTTCTGTCCAAAGACCTGGTGTCCCATGAAGCCATATAATGATACCCTTTTCCGGATTACCCTTTTCGGCAAAGTGTAATCTTGGGTTATCAAAATAATGGTGTTTTATCTGAAGATCATTGAGTAATATCTGCTGCACAAATTTGTTATGTACTTTAAAATCACTGAATGTACTACAGTTGTTCAAGAAGAACACGAGCATCAATAAAACAGACAGACTCAAAAATGTTTTCAATTTGTATTTCAATATCATATTCTTGCTGGTCTTAAAAAAATGAAACAATCTAAACACATCAATAAATTGATGTTTGCCTTATTCATTTGCACACTACTGATAATTAACAGTAGTTGTAGCAGCTTAAATTACTATAGCCAGGCTGCAAAAGGACAAGCAGGTATTCTACTTAACAGAGATTCTATTAGCAGTTTACTACAACAGGATGATTTAGACCCTGCATTTAAAAAAAAGTTGTTGCTGGTTTTATCAATAAGAGAATTCGCTGAACAGAAATTGGCTCTACCTGTAGGAAATGCCTACCAAAGCTATAGTGAAACAGGGCAAAAATATATCGTTTGGAATGTGTTTGCTGCCAATGAATTCAGTGTTGAACCCTTGCAATGGTGTTACCCAATCATTGGATGCGCGAGTTACAGAGGGTATTTTAAAGAAGCGGCAGCCATTAACTATTCGAAAAAATTGCAAACTGAAGGTTATGAAACCTACGTTGGCGGTGTAAAAGCTTATTCAACTCTAGGCTGGTTTAATGATCCCGTTTTAGATACGTTCTTATCATTATCTGATATAGACCTCGCAGGTTTGTTATTTCATGAAATTTCTCATCGTATTTTTTATATTAAAGGTGACACCAGCTTTAATGAAAGTTTTGCTACAGCAGTCGAAAACTTTGCCATCGAACAATGGCTCCGATTCTCTGTTGATGAGAAAGAGCAAAATACTTCGAGACTGCTACAAAATTATAAACAAAAACAAAAAGACCATCAGGTTTTCGTATCGATGGTTCAACAGGCACGCGAGGCACTCGATGAGGTTTTTCAAGAAAATCTTAGTACTCTTGAGAAAAGAAAGCAAAAAAACGTTATTCTTTCAAAATTAAAAAGAAAGATAAAACTCTTTGCTGAAGCAAAACCTGAACGCAACGGCTATATAAAATGGTCAGAAGCAATAAATACTGCAAAATTAATTCCTGTTAATACCTATCATGACTGGGTACATGCATTTACTGTTTTATTGCATAAACATTTAAATCAGGAAGGGTGTGACATTTATGGCACGACTATTGATAATATTAATTGCTTAAATGGCTTGAAACATTTTTATCAAGCAGCAAAACAACTCAGTAAACAAAATAAAAAAAAGAGACTGAATACGCTCAAGAAGCTGGATCAAGAGCCACTTTAAACTGCCACCCTTGTCTGGTCTGATATTCATCATCTATAACCAAACCCGTTATAGCAACGCATCTCTCCTCATTAAAGACCAAGGGATAGCTATCTCTACACCAGGCAGGAACACCAAATTCCTGAAATAATTTTTTTAAGGTCTTTCGTTTACCATTTACCTTTAACATCATAATTTCATCATTAAAACCACTGCATTGCTCAATTGGTTTAATGCTGTAAGTATTATCAGCCAATAAATATTGGCCGGCGTTTTCGTCCACAGAGTGCATAAGTTCGGTTTCTATTAACCAACAACTTAACCTGATATTTTTTGTGGTTGTGTTTTCATCATTATTCTCAGTAGTTAACCAGACAGGATTTACTTTATCTGTCTTGTCGTCTAACCAGTAATACAGACTATTGCGATAACAAAAAAGCTGGTGCTCATTAAATAATAGCTGTTTACCTGTTGTATTATTTTCTACAAAAGCTAATAGTTCTTCAGTCTGGAAAGCGGAGAGATTTCTTAGCCCTTTTTGCTGTAACCAATAACGCAAGACATTGACACGCCTATGGACATCCAAAATCATTAATTGAGAAATTAACAGCGAGTCACCATACGGTGTTTGCTGCTGTAAAGTTAGCAAATCTATTTTTGCCATATCATTGGCCAATAGTTCTGCCTGGGCCGAATGTGATGCAAAACGATTGATATTCTGATGCAATGACGGCCAGTTTTCTAATAATAATGGAATAATGTTATTGCGAATGAAATTTCTGGCGTATTGATTATCCTCATTTGAAGGATCATCAATAAACGAAAGATTATTTCTAACACAGTAATGCTGGATAGAATCCCGAGTAAAATCCAGTAATGGTCTATATAACTTAGTATGAGTAAGCTCTCTAGAAAACGGTATTCCTTTTAATCCTGAAATACCGGTACCACGAAAGAGCCTGAATAATAGCGTTTCAGTCTGGTCATTAGCATGATGACCCAACAGTAATATACTTTCTTTGTTAAGATATTTTTCAAATGCCTGGTAGCGTGCTCTTCTTGCTGCATCTTCTACGCCCTTTCCTGAGCTCGCTACCGAGACTGTTTCAAGCAATAACTCGACACCAATTTCATGACAAAATGTTTTGCAATGCTCTACCCAATCTCGATGTAAAGGTGATAGCTGATGATCTACATGAAGCGCTTTCAGTTGAATATCTAGCGATGACTGTTCAATATATTGCTTACAGAAATAAAGCAGCACAGTAGAATCAATGCCACCACTATAGCCAATGATCCATGTCGTATTATTATGTTCGGCAATGAGATCGAGGGTTTTCGAAAATCTTGTTTCGAAGCTCTGACTCATTATTTGCGTTTCTCTCTAGTTTCCGTAACTCATTAAACGCTGATATCGCTTATCCAGCAACTCGTCAATCGACATTGACTGGAGAGCTTGTAATTCATCTATCAAATAAATTTTAATTCTATCGGCCATTAACTCAGGATCACGATGCGCTCCACCTAACGGCTCCTGGATGGTCGCATCTACAATACCCAACTCTTCAAGAACAGTTGACGTTACACCCATCGCTTCTGCAGCTTTCGAAGCTTCAGCTGAATCTTTCCAGATTATATTTGCACAACCTTCTGGCGAAATAACGAAATAGGTAGAATATTGTAACATAGCAATTCTATCAGCAACGCCAATACCCAAAGCACCTCCTGAGCTTCCTTCACCAATAACAATAGAGATAATCGGCGTTTTTAAATGCGACATAACAGCCAGATTAGTTGCAATAGCTTCTGAAATTCCACGCTCTTCAGAATCTATACCAGGATATGCACCCGGTGTATCAATAAATGTTATAACCGGCATGCTAAAACGCTCTGCCATTTCCATTAACCGTTTTGCTTTTCTGTAACCCTCAGGCCTTGGCATACCAAAATTACGTTCAACTTTCTCATTGACTGCACGCCCTTTTTCCTGGCCAATAACCATCACCGGGTCACCATCAAAACGGGCAATACCACCAACTATTGCGGCATCATCAGCAAATTGCCTATCACCATGAAGTTCATCAAAGTCAGTAAATATTTTATTGATGTAATCCAGACTATAAGGTCGTTGGGGATGGCGTGCCACTCTAACAATATCCCAGGAACTTAGACCAGAATATATTTTTTCAGTGAGCTTATTACTCTTTTCAGTCAGATTGGTAATTTCATCGGTAAGGCTTAAATCATTATCATCACTTACAGCTCGAAGTTCTTCAATTTTAACTTCCAGCTCAGCAATCGGTTGCTCAAAATCCAGATAATTCGGGTTCATAGACTTTTCTTAATTCATTAAAAAATAAAGCGGGAATTATATGATAAATATTTTTAGAAAAAACGGTATTTGTCGGACGTCTCTTCTTGTCGTCACTCAAGTCACTGTAGCTAAAGCAGGTTTTGTTCTAAATTTATACTGAACATTAACAAAAAATAAGTAAAGAGAAGGTACAAAAAGCAGGGTTATAAATGTTGCGCAAACAACACCAAAAGCCAGCGAAGTTACCATTGGAATCAGGAACTGCGCCTGAACACTTTTTTCCATCAAAATGGGAGCAAGCCCTATGAAAGTTGTTAATGAAGTTAATACGATAGCTCTGAATCGCTGTATGGCAGCTTCTACAACGGCACGACGTACAGAGTATTTTTGCAAACGTAGTGTATTTATGCGATCAATCAAAACCACATTATCGTTTACCACCACGCCAGCGCAAGCAATCATACCCAGAATAGAAAACATGCTTAACGCTTTACCCACTACCAAATGCCCAAAGACAGCACCCATAAAACCAAATGGAATAGCTATGAGTACCAAAAACGGTTGCCAGTAAGAACGAAACATCACAGCCATTAATCCATAAATGACCAACATGACTATCGTCAACATCATTTTAACCTGATCCATAAACTCAGAGCTGTCACGATGCTCTCCTTTTAAACTTACAATAACATCTGGATATACGCGCTGTAATTTGGACAAAATATCTGTCTGGATAGTCTGGGATAATAAATTGATCTGAAAACCTTTCTCTACATCCGCTGAGACGCGGTTTACACGCATGGCATCCAGACGGTCGATACGTTTTAAACTATCCCTGTACTCAATATCAGCCACATTCGATAACGGTATTTTTAATTCAGGGTTTTGAACATCGCTAATATACATCTCCTTCAATGTTGTTGAGTAAGAGCGCTCCTCTTTTGGATAACGCACCATTACTCTAACATCTTCTCTTTGTCTTGGTATGCGCTGCACCTCTTCCCCATAAAAAGCTCTTCTGACTTGTTGAGAAATATCCTGTAAATCGATTGAAAGAGGAAATGCCTCCTCTTTAAAAGCCAAAGTCACCTCTTTAGATGGACTTTCGAGTGAAGATAACACATCAAAAAGGCCTTCTATTTGCTTGAGTTCAGCTACCAGATCATGAGTAAAATTATCCAGCTGCTGTTGTGAATTACTGCGCAACACATACTCCAGGGGCTTTTTCATATCACCCAGGGTAAAACCTATATTCAAATCGTTAACGTTTTGTACGGCACCAATCTCTTTTCGCCAACGATTCGCGACTTCTCTTGCGCTTATAGGTCTTTCATTACTATCATCTATCTTTATAAAAACTTTTGCTGAATTTCCGTAACCTAGAGAATAAATATCTTCTACCAATTCATATTTGTATTCATTGTTTATATCTTCTTTAATATTAGCTGCAGCCTCTTCAAGCTGGTTCATTACATTAATCACCTGGGAATAAGCAACGGATTCAGGCATTGTTGCTTTGGCATTAATGATATTAACGGATATTCTTGGGAAAAAATAAAAGGGTAACCAGCCGCCTTTAACCGCAGCAAAAGAAAATGAGAAGAACGCTGCGAAGACAATGATAGTTATTCGTTTAGCACTAAGTGTTCTTAATAGAAAACGACGATAAGTACCATTGGCAAATGCCGGCAGACTATCGGCCACTTTTTCTCTGGTATCTGAAACTTTTTGAATCACAAAATGTAAAGGTGTTAGCAACTGCCAAAAAGTATTTTTTAATTTATCAAATCTCTTTGATGGTTCCCCGGCTAAATGTGAAGGTAGCAAGAAAAGTGATTCGAATAGCGAGAACAGCAATGCCAGACAAACAGGTATTGCAATGGTTTTCGTATCAATATCTGAATCAAAAAAGAAAAAGGGAGCAAAAAAGATAATCGTACTGATTACTGCAAAAAATACTGGTGTTAAAACACGTTGCGTTCCTTCAATAGCACCAAGGCGCCTATTTCCCAAACGGGTTTGTTGAGTATGAACTGATTCACCCACTATGATTGCATCATCGACTACTATCCCTAAAATCATAATGAAAGAAAACATGGACAATACATTCAGTGTCACAGGAGTAAGCGATAAACTCCAAAGCGCCCCCAAAAAGGCAATGGCGATACCACATGATACCCAAAAAGCTAAAGACGGCCTTAAAAACAAAACCAGCATGATAAAAACCAGTATCAAACCGCTTGATCCGTTTTTGATTAACGTTTCTAAACGCAAACGATAATGGACTGAACGATCATTCCATACCATGAGCCCTACATTATCTGGCAATGATGGAACTTTCTTTTCGAGATAAGCCTCAACATTATCGGATGTTCTAAGGATATTTTTAGCGCCACCACCAAGGACCTGGATTTGTAAAGCCTGCTTTCCATTAAGTGCACTGTAGTAATCTGTTTCTTCAAAACCATCTACGACATTTGCAATATCACCTACGGTTAGAACACTTCCATTGATTTTTTTGATTAATGGTATCTGTTCAAAATCCAGTTCTGACTCCGCTTGTGAACGAGTCTGCAATGCAATATCACCTTCTCTATCAGTGATTTTACCGCCTGGTTGGTTGACTGAATAACTCCGAATGGCATTGGCTACATCCGAAAAATTTAACCCATATTCTCGCAATGTTGATTCTGAAACCTCGATACCAACTTCATAATTTCTTGGTGACAGCAGTTTAACGTTAGAGACATAGGGTAATGCAGCTATTTCTTCGCGAATCTGCTCTCCAAGTTCTTTTAGATCCCGCTCGGAAATATCAGCATACAGCATTAAATTCATTTCTTCCCTTTCCCATCGCTGCTCTACTATCAACGGCTTCTCTGATTCGGTTGGGAAAGTATTAATTGATTCTACTTCTGCTTTAACATCATTAATCAACCGTTGAATATCACCGCCTTCGGTGACCTCAATTAAAACTTCACCACTCCCTTCTCTCGATGTAGAAGTAATCTCTTCAATGTCATCAAGCTGTTTAATAGCTTGCTCGATACGCCGACAGATTTGTGTTTCAATTTCTTCAGGCCCTGCTCCAGGGTAAGACATACTGATTCTTATATAATTAATTTCAGCTTCTGGAAAAAACACTTTAGGCAATAAAGGAAAACTTAAAAAGCCTCCAAATAAAATCACCAGCATGATGATTTTTGCTGCTATAGGGTTATCGATAAACCATTTGGAGATTGCGTTCATTATCTAATTTTCATCAATCGTTGGATAAGCTACTGAATAGATGAACGCTGAGAGTCTTCCAAACGCGTATCTTTTGCCTGTAAAGTTGCTTTATCCTGCTGTAGTTCCACTAACATACCAGGTATGGGTAAGGAGAGATCCGAAGTCACTATTCTTAAAAAAGTATCTGTTGTATTACTCACAAAATATTTTTTATCAATGCCTTCAGGTAATTGAACCAGAACATTGTCCGAACCGGATTGCAATACTTTTACATCGACAATATGGAGTTTACTATTCGAATCGATTAACCATAATCTTGAAGGCTGCCTTAATGTATTCGCTGGAATATCAAGCGCACGTTTAAATTGCCTACCACGTATATTCGCTGTCACAAATTGCCCAACAGAGAGGGCCGGCTTTTCTATACTTCCTTCAAACGCACTATCGATTTTTGCAACCACAAGGTGCTGGCGCGTCTGACTATCTATTTCAGCTTCAATTCTCGCCAGTTTTGCTTTCCAAACATAATCGTTTGCATCCATTCTTACTACAACATCAACGCTGACTTCACGCCCACTTTGGTCAATTTGAGCATATTGTTTCATGCTTAACGGTAAAATCAACTCAGCACTGTCATTATTAAAAATTTCAGCAACTGCTGTGCCTGAAGTAATAAACTGTCCACGATCTACATTTTTGCTAATCACTCTACCACTAAAAGGAGCTTTGACTTTTGTGCGTTCAAGATCGAGCCTGGCTTTTGCCAGATTAGCCTCTGCCGCCTTGACTTCAGCCTGAGCACTGGCTAACTGCGGTTTTCTTAAAAAGAGTTCATTCGCTTTTTTACTTCCTAAATCACGCCACTCACGTTTTGCCTGACGCGAACTTCCTTCTTCAACAGCTAGTGCGCTTTTTGCATTGATTAAAGTTGCTTCTGCTTGTTTTAAGGCAATTTCATAATCACTGGGATCAACCCAGATTAAAGTATCTCCCTGATTAAAAGGTTGGCCATTGACAAAATTATCGGCAATACGCAGAACATTTCCGTTGACCTGGGATACCAGATGGATACGAGTACTTGGCTCAATGACGCCTTGTGTTTTTATCCAGACATAGTGCTCGGAAGGACTGACATCCAGTGCCTTAACAATAGGTGTTGGCGGAGTAAACACTTTCCCTGGCTTGGGTTTTGGCTTTCCGGTGGAAATTGCCCAAAATATCAAGAAGGCAAATAATGGGAGTAATAAATAAAGAAGTTTATTGGGTTTGTGGCCTAACATCGTATTCCGAAACTGCCTCTAAATTGCATGAAATATAACACTCCTGGGATCATATCAGCTAATGAGATATAGATAATACCCAATAACTCCTGATTAGTTCCATGAAGTTCTTACATGAACAATTCAAGTCGATAAAACGTAGCGAGTTAACCTGTTGACGACAAATACAATAAACCAGATCTTACAACATAGTCACGATCTAAAGTGAGAATATCTCTAAATAAGAATTTCATAAACCCAAACCAGGATCATAAAAAATCAACAAATATTTCAATGGCTTAAAATATAATTTTAATAAATTACTTTAATTTAACCAGGCTTGATTATCCTGTGATTTGAATAAGTATTTTGAGCAAATAATCTAAAGCAGCAGGAACTGTAGAAACAATAAAAATCCGTTAAGCGGCACAACTTATACTTATACCTCATCAAAAGATCTTTTATAAAGATATATAATTGTTTTTTGATTTAAGCGCTGGAGCACTCTGCATGTCAATTGAAACCTGGGATCCGTCTCAAACTGAATTAGAAGGCAAAGATACACCAATCATATCATCTGAACTATTAATACGATTTATCCAGTTAATGCAAAATGAACCCACACCTGATTTTAAAAAAGCGTTAACTGAAGAAGAACTGGCGGCTCATTCAATGCTCAAAGCTTCCGAAGATGAATGGAATCATGCTTTTGATCCGCTTGATAACGAATCATTATTGTCCTTGTTAAAATTCTTCACACTGATAGAAGAACAAATAGATAACTGGAAAGCCGGGCCACTCTCTCCTGTGATCATAATTAACAAAACGTTAAGAAAGAGAGGTGAACCATTAAGTAAAGAGATCTTGTTATGGATAAGACAAAATAGCAGCAACCGATTTATTCCTAACGGCGCTGTTCTCTAATATATAACTTAAACTTCCGAAAGGACATTTTATCTCAAACAATTTATGATGATTATTGGTATATGAATGACACTAATATCTATTTGCAAGACTCATGGCGATTTCTAAAAGCAAATCTTTTTTCCATTTCTTTCATTATTCTGGGTATCACCTTACCGATAGACATTCTTTTTCTTATTACCGAAGCTCCAGAATCTGCTGAAGAAGTTAGTTCTGCATACTACTTCATCATGGTACTTAGTTTTGTTACTTACCCAATTTATCAAGGCGCGTTAATTTTATTTATAAGCTCAGTAATCGAAGGAGATAAAACACACTCCGTCTTACAACTTTATAAATTGGCTTTAAAATATTGGCTACCGTTATTTACATTATATTTAATTGTATTTACCGCTATTCTTACGGGTTTATTATTATTTATTCTCCCCGGTCTTATTGTTATGAGTCGCTGTGCATTCTCTGAGTTTATCTGTATTCTTAATCAAGCAGAGCCAATGAAATCCTTCAGTGATAGTTGGAAAATGACTGAGGAAAGACAGTGGTCAATTTTAGCGGGTTATGCATTTATTTTTATAGGTATCTTTATTCCCATTTACACTATTGGATACTTCTTTCACATAATGAATATCTGGAACCCTCTTATAGAAATAACACTAAATTCTATTGCAATGGTTCTGTTCTCATTAATTACAATATTTGCATTCCGCGTATATACTGAAAGTGATTCTTATAATAGTTAGATTTGGCGTATTTAACCCCAAATAATATCTCGTTATTTGTTACGCCTTTCTTCAAATGCTGCTAATTGTTCAGGCGTTGCTTCTGTTTGATATTTTTCCTTCCACTCTCCATATGGCATACCGTAAATAATTTCTCTTGCATCTGCATCACTAACAGTTTCACCGAGCTTTTCTGCTTCAGCTTTGTACCATTTAGACAAACAATTACGACAAAAATCAGCAAGAATCATTAACTCAATATTCTGCACATCCTTACGATTATCAAGATGTTGTAAAAAACGTCGGAATACTGCAGCCTCAATAGTGTGTTGCTTTTGTTGATCCATACTTTTTAAACCTGCAAATTTATAGTGATTGATAGTAATCCATCAGAATCTTGGCAACTTCAGGGCGCGAAAATTCGGGCGGCGGTGCAATACCATTACCCAGCATTTCACGCACTTTAGTACCAGAGAGCAGTACGAAATCCTCTTTACTATGATCAGGTGCATCTTTCATCATAACAACTTTATTCAGTTTTTTAGAATATGCCGTATGGTCTGCTCGATAAATTTGTATTTCCAATGCACCATCAGGAACTTTCTCATCAAAAATAGTTTGTGCATCAAAGGCACCATAATAATCACCTACTCCTGCATGATCACGACCAACAATGAGATGCGAACAACCACAATTCTGGCGAAACACTGCATGTAAAACCGCTTCTCTTGGCCCTGCATAGAGCATATCAAACCCGTAGCCCGTCACCATTACCGTATCCGCAGGGAAGTAAATCTCTACCATCTTACGAATAGCCGCATCACGCACATCTGCAGGAATATCACCTGGTTTTAATTTACCTAACAACATGTGAACAAGACAACCATCTGCATTCAAATCGGCCATTGCCATTCGGCACAACTCCTCATGTGCTCTATGCATTGGATTTCGAGTTTGAAAAGCCACAGCCTTGTCCCATCCTAACGATTCCATCTGACTGCGTATTTGAACTGCTGTTTTGAATGTATCCGGGAAATCTGTTTCAAAATACGAATAATTCAAAACCTGGACAGGCCCTGATACAACTGTCTTACCTTGCGCTTTAAATGCAGCAACACCTGGATGATCATTATCTAATGTACCAAAAACCTGCTGCACGATAGTATTTACCTGGTCATCTGTAAATGTTTCTACAGCCTCAACGTCCATAATGGCAAGCAAAGGGTTACCTTCTACATTCGGGTCTCTTAAAACCAGTTTCTTACCAACTTCAATTCCGTCTGATGAAGGCAATAGGTTCAATACAGGAACAGGCCAGAACAGGCCATCAGAAGTTTGTAAAGTCTCCGCTACAGAAACGGCATCCGCAACATTCATATATCCTTTTAGAGGTGTAAAATATCCACCAGCCAGCATCACTGCATTTGCTGCAGCAGCTGAACTGATCACAATACTTTCTAATGAATCAGCTTCTTCGATTAATGCGCTTCTCTCAGCTTCATTTTCGACAAAACGGGGTAATAAGACTTCTGAGCCATGCGGCTTAATCATTGTGTTCTCCAATATTTTCTAACAACATAAAATCTATTTGATTAAATAATCTTTGCTAAATCACATCGTGCTGTTTCATAGCATCGAGCAAAATATCTACTTCTTGCTCCAGAGTTAGCTCAGCCGTTTTTAATACTACTTCAGGGTTACTCGGCGGTTCATATGGGTCATCAATACCGGTAAAGTTTTTAATTTCTCCAGCACGTGCTTTTTTATAAAGCCCTTTAGGATCCCTGCTCTCAGCCACATCCAAAGGCACATCAACAAAAACCTCTATAAATTTCATACCAGCCTGTTCATGAAGTTCTCTTACTTTTTCCCTGTCTTCACGATAAGGGCTTATGAAACCGGAGAGTACAATCACACCTGTATCGACAAACAATTTAGCCACTTCGCCGATACGACGTATATTTTCAGTTCTGTCTTCAGCAGAAAAGCCCAGATTCTTATTAATCCCCAAGCGTATATTGTCGCCATCGAGTCGGTAGCTTAAGCGCTTTTGCTGGTATAACGCCTGTTCCAGGGCAACCATTACTGTGCTTTTACCACTGCCAGATAAACCGGTAAACCACAAGGTAGCCCCCTTATGCCCCAGCAATTCTGCACGATGATCACGATTTATCTCACCCTCATGCCAGGTGACATTCGTGGCTTTTTGTTCAGTCATTTACTTTCCCCGATTACAAGACTCAATTTATGCTACTCAGTATGGACTACTTGCGTAGCCGCAAAATAAGGCGCGGAATTATACAGTAACCAACTTGAGAATATGAGGTTATGACCTATAAAAGCTTGGCTAAATTACACGTTCAAGCAGCATAGTCCATGAAAACCACCAAGAGACAGGCGTGAACATAGTTTAATTTCAACGTAAAATACTGCTTTTAGATGATTCGATATACCGTTTCATCGCGGTTTTATTATTGGAATTTACTATGCTACCCAGACTTTTCCTGTTAATTATCGCTGCCATTATTGCCTACTATGGTTATAAATGGTTCAAGCGTGAGCTCGCGGAAAAAGGTCGTCCTTTTGCAGTTAAATTTACCCTGGTCAGCATTGCTCTTTTACTTATTGTTCTTACAGTGATGGGGCGCGCTCATTGGGTAGGCGCTGCTTTGGCAAGTTTATTGGCTGGATTCCGATTTATACTACCTTGGGCTATAAGAGCTTTCCCTTTGCTTCAGAGATACCTTCAAGCAAAAGAACACTTGAATACTGAATCTCAATACCGTTCCGAATCAAAACAAGCACCAGCAAAACAAACGATGACCGTTCAAGAAGCCCTGGACGTTCTGGGTCTTGAAGACAACCCGACAGAAAAAGAAATTGTTGAAGCGCATCGTAAATTAATTCAAAAAGTTCACCCTGACAGAGGTGGCAATGATTTTTTGGCTGCAACCATCAACAATGCAAAAGAAACCTTAATAAAAAATATCAGTTAAGCTGTTTAAACTTTTTTTCGAATAACTACTATGCCTACCATAATTAAACCAAGAAGAAGTTGAGCCCAAACCGGCAGAGGTACATTCATCACTTCACTTTCGGTTAAGTCCACTAAAAAGGCTTCTGTATTTCCATTACGCTCGCCAGTGCCTGCAACGAAAACGCCATCATCTGATATAGCTCTTGCCTCAAATAATTGAGTCCAACCATCTTGTGTAATATCAACCCCTAAAGCTAAAAGTTTTTGTTGCAAATTTATGACAGTATATCCTCCATTACCGTCAGCTTCCCAAACTGCCGCTTCTTCTCCCGATGAAGTAGAACCGTAGCCTACAATAATATTACCGTTAGATGAAACATCATAGGCTTTACTAAAAAAAGAACCGCCCGCTAAATCACCCAGCGCTATCATTTGACCATTGTGGTGCACAAACCCCTCATCACCTGATGATGAATCACTTATTCCTACAATATAACTCCCGTCAGCAGATATACCATTTGCCTGACTTACAAAACCACCACCTGATAAATAACCCAGACCAGTCATCTGCCCATTTTGATAAACAAAAGCTTCATCACTAAACGTATCTTTATCGCTATAACCAACAACTATACTGCCATCAGCTGAAACTGCATAAGCTTCACTTACTTCACCACCACTTAAATGTCCAAGGCTTGTAAATTGACCATTCTGGGAGATAAACGCCTCGTGCTCGATGCTAAAATCGATGCCATTTGAAAAGCTATAGCCAACAACTGTACTTCCGTCTGCAGAAACATCGAGAGAAAAACTGGCAAATACAGAAAACGGTATACCGGACAAACTACTTAATTGACCACTCTGATAAACAACCGCCGTTTCATCGACAAACAAAGTGCCACTGGTACCTACCGCGATATTCCCATCACTTGAAGATGCTGCCAACGAACTAAAATCGCCTCCACCAAAATAACCTACTCCTGTCAACTGATCATTTTGATAGATAAACCCTTCTGTTCCCGATGCCGTATCACTTTGCCCCAAAACAGTGGTACCGTCAGCCGAAATTCCAATAGCCTCACTAAAGATATTTGTTCCATCAAGTCCACCAAGCGCCTTGATACTCGCTGAATGCGCCTGTAGTGAAAATGTAATAAACAGAGTTAAAGCCAAAGCTGAATTGAATAGTGGGCTCACCGCATTCTCCAGAAAATGAGTATCGTACTTATATTAGATTTAAGCGGGAGATTTTATAGGTGGCAGATTAATTTTTAATTACAGAAAAACGAAAAAGAAAATACAAAATTTTTTTATTTTTGTGGCTTAACAAAAATTTAATATCTCTTAATTTATTCTTGGTAGTTTATTCGTTATAGAAACTTTTCCTGTTATTTCTATAAAATGAATCAAGTACCTGTTTCTTTATCATCAGTTAAGTCATCGTCATCTGTACCACTGAGATCGAATTCAGAATCAAAATCAACATCGTCTTGTTCCTGTTCATTTAATATATCTGAATCTTCTTGCAATATCTCTTCTGCTAGTTTTTCCGCATCAATATTTTCTTCAAGCTCATCTTCCATAGCATCGAGTTCACTGAGCAATTCGTCATCCAGAACAGAAGTCTCAGAAGATGCAGATTTATCGTTAGGCTCATTACCTTCATCAAAATCTATCCAGTCTTCTTCTGAACTATTATTAGATTCTCCCTCTTCCGTTGCTTCAGCAACTGTATCTTCTTTTTTATCTTCCGACGTTTCTTCTGAATCCGATTCTACTTTCTCTTCTGTTTCAGCTACTGCTTCACTCGCTTGTTCTTCTTCGGTATTTGATTCTGCCGCAATGGCTGAATCCAATTCATCTTCGGATATCGCATCAGCTAGTGCTTCTGATTCAGAATCTTCATCTGGTGCAATTTCTATGGCTTCTGCAGCCTCTTCAGATTTTGATTCTTCTTCTGCGTCTGCCTCAACAGCTACTTCTGGCTCCAGTTCTTCTTGCGGTTCTTCTGTTAAATCTTGTTCAGCCTCTACAAGCTCCTCTTCTGTGGCTTGCTCTTCTTCATCCTTTGATGGCTCCTCAGTATCTGCTGATGGCTCTTGTTCCGCTGCTGGCTCTTCATCTGCTGATGGCTCTTCATCTGCTGATGGCTCCTCCGAAACACCAGACCCATCCCCTTCTTTTTTACTCGAGCTTGCAGCCTCAGCAGTTGCTTTTTTATTGGCCTTGCTTCGTTTAAATAATATGAAACCTAAAATCCCTGCAACGATAGTCAGCACAACCCCGACACCCATCAATATATACATGATCAGGCTGTTAGCTTGTTCAGGTTCTGTAGCTTCTGTCACTTCTTCCTTGGCCTCGTCAGCCACAACTTCTTTTGTTTCAGACTCTACCGTTTCTTCAGTTTCAACCAACTGTTCATTCTGTACCACGTCATTAACATTTTCAGTTTCTGGTTCATTTTCAGCTCGCAACTCGACTTCTTTTTCTAACACTGGCTCAGGCTGTAAAACGGGCTCAGGCTGTGCTACACCGGGTACATTTAGATAAAGTTGATATTGCCCTATATCAATGGTATCCCCATCGACCTTTGCAGTTATTGAGAAATCATACTGCCCTGTTAATTGATTTTCTGCTACGTATCGCCAAACACCTGCTTCCTCTTTATCTAACACAATTTCTTTTTGTTGTTTATCTGCCTCAGTTATATTTGCATTAACCTTTATACCTTCTTGTTGACGCAGTTCAGGCGAGTTACTGACAACGGTTAAAAAGTATTGAGCCTCTTCTTCATTGGCAGAAAGTTCAACCCTGAATGATGGGCGCACTGTAAACAGGAGCTTCTTCTCACGTTCAAAAGTGGGTCCCTTTGCCCTGACTGTTAAATCATAATTTCCTGAATATCGCAACATATCAATTGAACGTCGATAAACACCGGGCTCTCCAACTGCCTCTTTGATTTTTTGTTGCCAGAATTTGACATTATCTCGTGACATATCAGCATCAACATTAATCAAATCCAGAAATTCTTTACTTTTTATTGGTTTTCCATCCTCACTAACACGCCCTTGTAGTAACAGATCAAAACCGAGATAAATATTGTTAGGTAATTTATTTAACTGCAAACGTAAATTACTGACTATTGTTACCCTGTTATCCGGATCAATATCTGCCGTTATTTCCCACGTACCTGTTTCCGGTTTTGATAGTGTAATGACATCGTAGGCGTCAGCACTAAACCAACGTAATTTATTATTTACACTATTTAAGTCATATTTTTTACCAGATGGTGAAGTGAGAACAGTGGGTTGATCACCGACCTCTTTAAAAACCAGTGCCGTGAATTCGTCAATGCTACCATCTATTGAAAATCGATTATTTTCCAACGGTACACGATCTGCCTGAACAGCTTGATCAAATAAACGTAAAAATATTCGATTAAGACTGTTAGCATCCTCTGCTACTGCAAATATGCCATCAGTTTCTTTGGATAAAGTTTCTAACAATTCTTTATCAGCATTTTTTGAAAGCGCGACCGTGTGTATCTGAATGCCTTTTTCTACATAAGCGTTCAATATATCAGTAAGTATCCGCTCTCTTTCTGCTTCATTATCTTTTGCATCTCTACTAATATCCACCATACCATCTGTCAGGAGAATGACTGATGAACGGTAGTTACCCTTCCCATTTCTATCCATGACTCTGGTATCAAATAACGATCGCTCAAGAACACCACCTATATGAGTAAACATAGCAATTGAATTGATTTTTGTTGCTTGAGATTGAGCTTTTTGACGCCAGCCAGTATCAACATTTTCATGTGGAACTAACATATTCACATAGCGACCAAATGTCCATACACCCGCTCTACTATCTCCGGGTAATAACTCTGTCAGTAAATTCAGTGCGGGTTGTCGTAAATTATTCGGGTCGTTTTTTTTCATGCTGCCAGATATATCAATCAATATTCGCATATCGACCGGTGCTACAGAATTATCTGTAGCGCTCACTTTCTCAGAGGGAGTAGCCCATAAATTAACGGGTAAGAATGCCAGGACAAACAGGAAAAGAAAAAACAGATTAACCCTGCTAAATGCGGCATTATTAAATGAATAATCACTTAACACCAACACCCTGGGCGCTTTTTGATCAGACCTTTTGGGGAAGCTTCTAATGGATTCCATTCCCATCGTATAATTCCTATTCCATAAATAAACTTGGTAAACTCTTTATTTATAGCACATGAGCTACTCTACAGAGAAAATAGGGCAAAATACAAACAGAAAAAGTTTTGTTTTATGACTCAAGTATCGTGTTTTATAATAATGTTCGGGAAAAGCCCCTTTCTCCAGTGCGAGTAACCCAAAGGCTCGACAAGATTGAAGAAAAAAACGGGCAATCGCCCGTTTTATATAAAAATCCAGATTAATCAATGCAATTAAAATAAAAAAACCTATTTTAATTTCCAAAAAGTATTGGTACTGCAATCTCTAGAGATAAGAACTGTGCATTACTGGTATTACCGTAAGCACCCAAGTTTACCCTGTCACCATGTGGTTTGGCTTCGTTATCGTAAGGCGCATCAGGATCACCAGCATCAATCGTCTTCGATAGTGGCGCTATTTTTAAATCGTCATTTACATAATTTACCTTACCATCCAGATTATTATTATTCGTTCCTTGTAACGTAACATCAGACACTAAGGAGTAACGAATATCGGTATTAACAATGCCATTTTTTGTAATATCTATCGCATTAATGTTTTCACCTGAATCTAAAATACTGTTACTAACTATAAAATCCATTGTGCCTGTTAAAGATCTATACGATAGGATTTCTTGATCCGATTTTATCGTTACATGATCTAAAACTAATTCTACATCGTTTCTTGTTGTTCTAAATCTATTTTTTAATACAGAATTGGTATATTTAGTAAGTGTTGGTCTATATGTAGTATTATTAATACTCACAGAAGATAACATGCTTTCTGACTCAATAACTGTGTTATTAAAAAAAGACCCTTGATTCTTATAGCGACTAACGCCTGAACTTGTTGTTACGTAACCACCATAAATACGTACCCCATCAACATGAGAATACAGTACGTCTTTAAGCGTTAGCTCTACGGGATTATCTGCATTACCGTATACACTATTGCCATTGAGCTGATCAATACTAAATTGCCCATCAATAAATACAAGAATATCCCCAACGTTATAATCTATACCTATACCCGATACATGATTATAAGGCGCAGGATAAGTACCGTTACCACCATCCTCAGCATTTGCTCTATAATAAACTGTTTTTCTTGAAGGTGTATCGCCAGCATCTGCAGGGTCAGTACTTAAAGTAAATTCAACATAATTAGTATATCCATCATTATCCATATCGCCCATTACATTTTCACGGGCCAATAATAATTCCTGGCAGGCCATATCACAATCGTTAGTTTCGCCATTTGCAATCGCTTGCTCATCTTCAGCTTTTTCTGTAGCTGTTCTGTAATAGTAAAACTCCCATTCATCGTTTATACCATCGCTATCAACATCAATAAAATCGTGAGGCTCTATCCCGTAAAATTGTTCAAAATCATCAGGTATTCCGTCTACATCTAAATCATTTGTTAGCCCTCTGAATAAAGCCAGATAATCACTATAGCTTGAGCTTTCAGAACCAATCTGAGTTGTTACCGTTAATCTAACCAGAAATTCACCAATTTTATCACTCATATCAAACGTACCTAGCAACGTATTATCGGCAGTTGGCGCCGCCCCTCCGTTAATAGTAGGTATGGATTGCCAAGAATTTTCGCGGTCGCAAATTACAAATTCATGGCCAGAACAATAATCCAGATAATACTGACTGGTATTAGCCGTGCCATTTTTTGCTATGCCATATAAATCAATACTATTTCGGTCAATTATAAAATTCGGTTTTGCCAGGTCATCACTAGCAAGATTATTTAAACGCACGGCAATCGGGTTATATAGAGGATCCCCATAAAAGACACCAGAGCCATCTCCATGGTTATCTGCCCAAACAGCCTCTCCCAATGGCAAACCTTTTAGAAAATATGAAATTGTACTTCGAGAATCGCTAAATGGAGCACCACCACTAACATGATGCGATACACTTCCCCAAAACGCTGTTCCATTTAAGCGACTCAAAAACATTACAGGAAAATCACCGGGCGAGCTTTGCTGAAAGCCACTCTCGAAAAACGAGGCATTATTTAGCGCTATACTTCCTGTTACAGGATTCTCCAGCTCTATTGCGTCTATTTTCAAATCCCCAGAAAAAGTACCACTTACAAAACCCAGCTTTATACCATCGTATAATACACTTTCTGGATCATCTAAATAAACTTGATTTTCACCTGTTCCATAACAAGCTAGATCTGGTTGATATTCATAGGTAAAAACAGCCTCATTCCAACTACCTGCTGTCTCTTGAAGATTTATTTTTTGTGACAGGTTAAAACATACATTGTTTATACCATCTGTATCGGCATTAGCATAACCATAAATAGAATTTTGCCTTCTTAATACAACTCTTATTGCCAGAGAAAGAGTGTCTGACTCTGTGAATGAGGTAAATTGATAACGAAACCTTACTGTAAAAGTTCGACTTGCTGAATCTAACTGAGGTGATAAGTTGACAGGCGTAATATTCTTTCTTTGTTCTAATAACACTCTGATTTTATCTCTCGAACATGGAACGAGGGTATCAGACTGAATGTCCAAGCATTGGTCCGTTGCTTCTGTTCTGCTGGTAAAATTCAGGCTATAGTTATCATCATAACCATAATCATCTAACACAATGGGAAAAGCAAGGTTAGCCCAATCACCAGAACCCGTTGTTAACCACTGGCTATTACCCTCCGCTTTGCGCCAGCCAGTGGGCCATGCTGTAAAATAGGCCGCCGGATAGGATTGATTATTATACCCAAAAAAACCGTCCTCAACACCAGCACAACGGGTATCTATTTCTCGCAGAGCATCAGTAGATTCAGCTTTACAAACTTCAGTATCTGCTGTTTCATCACATAATTGGCATGCCGGGCCGTAAGGGTTTTTTTTCCAATTAAGCAGGTTTCTAAAATCGCTACCATCATCTTCCGCCCGTTTTATTTCAGTATCAACCGGCCAGTAAGTAGATTGAGCATCCTTTCTTCCAAAATAAACCAACGCATTATTAGCTATCTCAGACCTTGCACCGATAAAGCCTGGCTTGTCAGTATATGAGCCCTCCTTACCAAGAACCGGCCCATAAGCACCTCTTCGTTGTGTGGTATATTTTACCAGGCATTCATATGGCGCTGGCCTTAGAAGGTCGTATAAATAAAAATCCCCTTGAAAAAAACCATTGCAAGCAGGATCTGTTTCATTAACTATACCCAATAGATAACGATTCGAGGGTCGAATAGCCTCAACCTCTATAATAGGTATATTAAACGGCTTCAATAATAAATCATTAGAAACGAGATCATCTGCTATATCCACACGATAATGGTCTAAACCTATACCATGTGTATAACCGTCGTCTGCATCTACATACCAAACTCCTTTAATTCCGTTAACTTCTACAATTTTAGCTCTATCGACTAGATTCTTTGCAGCCTGTTTGTTTAAACCATCTATTCGACCAATAATAAAATCATCATCAATCGCTGGATTAGCTCGCCTTAAACCTGAATTTAATTTTGACCTTAAATCATCTATTCGGTATGTCTCACCGCCATTCTTTATTTCATCAAAACTGCTGATATCTGAAAGCAATGATAATCGCAAATAAGTATCAACTACTCCCGGTTGATTATAATTAGAAGTGTACTTTGGATGGACTTTATCTTCAAAGGGAACCTGATAGAGACGAGTTGGTACCCCCTTAACAGTCACTAATGTTGTAATGCTCGTATTATTTTGAATAAAAGAGGTATTTTGCTCACACCAATAACCTTTATCGTTATTACATGCAATTAGATCATTAGGGTTATTGTTTACCAATAAAACCAGTGCTTCAATTATCTGGCTATTGATAGATAAAAATTCATCCCAATGAATATCATAAGCTCTTTGTGTGTATACTCCAATCAGATTATTTGCATTTACACAGCGTTCTGATGCATAGTACTGTGCAATTTCCAAAGAGTCTGAATCATTAATATTATAAATAACAGCAACATCATCTCTATAACTATCACAAGCATAGGATAATACAGGTAACATAATCAACAGTATGGAGAACAAAATCTGTTTTCTATTCATAATAGCCATCCAACAAGTGCAAGCCTGTTTTAAAGAAATGTAATGAGTTATTATTTACTGAACTGCTTAATAACCTATATATACAGGCGCAGGTGCACTACCATATGTAAAACCGTTAGCTAAATCTGCACAACTAGTCAGTACATCTGTATCTTGGTAATAAACAATCACATTTTTATTTTGCTCTCTAGCAGAGTTAATTGTGTTGACCCATAATGCACACATAAACGTAGATACCCCTTCTCTTTCTTCGTTTAAGTTACATATATTTGTGTAATCCGGCTGCGCTTCACCATTTATATTAACTACACCATTTGCATATATGGAAACAACATGTATTTTACCATTACAGGTAAAACCGTTAGCATAATTCACTTTAAAACCAAAACAAAATAAAACCATTAGCAATACGAATAAATTTTTGTTTTTCATAACCTAGACCACCTACTTTATTAATTGAGCTTTTTTATAGACAACTTTATAACTATACATTATATTTATTACGCTTTCATTAAGCAAGCACGAATCAAGCTTTATAAACCAAAAAGACTTATAGAATAAACCACTGATAATTTAGCAATATCATTTACCCGTTAGGGTTTCTATTCTATTTTTTGCTAACATAAGCAAATAGGAAAATAACAAAAGCAATGATTGCTGATGCTAATAAAATCAGCTTCAAAGCAGCATTCGCTGAAGCAGGATTTCCTTGTATGCTTTCGAATACAAAAACAAGCCATGCTGGTGCTAACGACCCGTTATCTGCAACTGTTATCGGTAGTAACAATAAAAAACTTACAGCCCCGGCTATTTTTAGTGTGACACTAAAAGACAAAAAATGATAAAGGAAATAAGCAATCACAGCCACTAGTGATAATGATGCTAAAATATAGATTAACCATGGTTGCATAACGCTTTGCTCTCGCCTGTTTTGTGACTAACAGGATTATAATTTATTCACCACCTTTAGATGAAGGTAACTCAAGTGGTGGTAATTGCAAATAATACCCCTGATTATTTAAAGCAGCGATTACTTTTTTTATATCAGCATTCGCTAATTGTCTGTTTTCATTTAATGGCAGTCGCATAACCTCTTCCAACTGACCTAAACGATCTAACAACTCTTTGGGCACATCATCCATATTTTTATTATCTGGAGCCGCTATTGTATAGAGATACGTATCTGCTTTTTTCTTACCTCTATAAATAGCAGCTATTAGGGGCGATCGCTTATTCTCTTTTGATTCAGACATATTTATTCTATTGCATTTAAAAACGCATTTGCTCTAGTAATGGAGTCAAGTCCTCTTCTAAAAACTCCCTTCGCCAACTTTGATAAATAAGTGATCCTTCTTTATTTTCTATAAAGGCTTCCAGATCGCGCTTTTTGGCCAAAATTTCAGTAGGCATATTCAAATGGTCTGCTGTATTTCGAATTACTTTCTGCATTCTTCTAATTATTTCCCGATATAACTTGGTGCCTTTTAGAGTAAGCCTGCTTTGCTCTTCCAACGGTTGTAATGACCTGGCCGTTTCTATCAGGCTTAAAATCTCATCCCCATAACGTCTAACCGATGGCGATTTTAATTTCTGCATTTTTGAAAGTTGTACTTTAATCTCTGGCAAAGATTCACAAATTTCAACAATGGCTGCGTCAGTAACGACACGACCACGAGGAATATTTTCCTTCTTGGCTACCTTTTCTCGCCATTCACATAGTAATTTTAAAGCATTTAGCGCTTCATCTTTAAACTTCCAGATTGATCTGATTTTTAAATAATACTGATCTTCATTTAAGGCATTACGAGCATTTTTTAGCGCCCATTCGCAATCCTGCATACACCAGTTTTCTCTACCCAGGCTGACCAGCTCAAATCTTAATGCCGCATACAAATCCAGAAGCCAGAATACATCGTGAGCAGCATAATTACATTGTTCAATCGTTAAAGGTCTTTGCAGCCAGTTTGAGCGTGTCTCTGACTTATCGACATCCTTTTTTAACAAGCCTTCTACAAGACGTTGATAACTCATTGAAAAATCCATACCACATAATGCAGCGGCTATCTGGGTATCAAAAATAATATTAGGAAAAACACCAAACATATGTTCAAAGACTTCCAGATCCTCTGAACAGCTATGCATTATTTTTACAACGTTAGTATCTTCTAACAACTTAACAAATGGGGAAAAATTTTCAATTTTTAAAGGATCAATCAAATAAACCTGATTTGAAAAATAAAGCTGGATTAAGGCTGGTATAGGATAGTACGTTTTTTCCCGAACAAACTCGGTATCAAGCGCCACACAGGATACTGAAACTGCTTCGTTACATACTGCTTCCAGGGTATCTGAACGGGTAATAAATACAGGTTGGGAACTCATCAAATATATTACTAATTTATTGAGGTACGAGAATTTAACGCTCTTGCAATGGTGCCGCCATCGACATATTCCAGCTCACCGCCCAGTGGTATACCATGAGCAATTCGGGATGTTTTAATTGAATATTCAGATAACTCCCCTGCAATAAAATAAGCTGTCGCCTCACCTTCAACTGTAGCACTTGTTGCGATAATGACTTCATTAATTTCCGAATCGTCAATTAAATCTAACAATTCTGGTATGCCAATCTGTTCAGGACCTATACCATCAAGAGGCGATATATTACCATGCAATACAAAATAGCGCCCTTGATACTCGCCGCTTTGCTCAATGGCATGAATATCCGTTGGATTTTCTACTATACATAATTGATGTTCATCTCTGGATTTGGATGCACATATTTCACATAGATCGTACTCTGTTAAAGTCCTGCATTTTTTACAATGCTTAACTTTTTCTATAGCTGTAACCAATGCTTTAGCAATATCATGGCCAATAGCCTGATCACGTTCCAGTATATGTAATGCAATTCGCTGAGCTGATTTTGGACCCACACCCGGCATACGACTCAATGATTTGATTAGACTATCTATAGCCGGACTAAAAGACATAAATACAATCTCGCAAGGACTTTTCTCTCACTTTGATTAAGCTTTATCAAAATGGTAACTTAAACCCTTCTGGTAAATTTAAACCTGATGTCAAGTCCGACATTGAAGATTGATTATTATTTTCTATTTTCTTCACTGCATCATTAACAGCTGCTGCAATTAAATCTTCCAGCATTTCTTTTTCCTCAGACAAAAGTGTTTCGTCTATTGTAATTTTTTTAACGTCATGGCGACCATTCATTGTCACTTTAATTAAACCAGCTCCAGACTCACCCGTCACTTCTTTTTTTGCAAGTGCTTCCTGAGCATCCTGCATTTTCTGTTGCATTTGCTGCGCCTGCTGCATTAAATCATTCAAACCTTTCATAATTCACCTGCTAAATTAAAATATAATTAATACTTACAATGTTTGTACTACACCGGAAACATCAATCTGTAGTTATTGAGAAGGCACTATCGATTCCATATCAATTTCTGCATCAAAGGTTTCAACTATAGACCTAACATTTTCATCATGACTAATTGCCTTCTCAGCGGCTTTTTTCTGTAATGCTTGCTGCCTTTCCTTATATTGCGAAGGAGTCTCAACTGTATCACTCTCTGATACAACCTCTATCTTTACAGTCACTTGCGTTGCAAAATAGATAGACAAACCGCTGGCTAATTTTTTCTGATAATCACTTTTATACAGCAGAGCATTAGTTTCTGCCAAATTTAATTGTACAGTTGTATCGTTAATTATGTTTACAAACCAGCAATGTGCGCTGATCGCTCTTACAACCCCCGTCAAAGGTAATGCCGAAAAAATTTCACACCATAGCTCTGGTGTTAAATCGGTTAAAGTATAATTCTGCAATGTACTTGTTGCTGATTGTTCACTTGAAAACGCTTTATGATCTTGTGTTTTCAAGCTATTAGATTGAACATCATCAACATGCTCTATTTCAATTTTATCCTGAACATCATTTTCAATTGAAATCGGTGAGCTTCCCGATGGCCCGGGGTCCTTTTCAGTTAAGTACTTTTTTTCATTTTCTGATACTCCTGAAACTGGCTCATCAATTGCCTCAAGAGTGAAACGTTCGTCTTCTGTTGTCAAACGCTGAAATGCCAACAAGCGTAATACAAGCATTTGTAGGCCGGAAAGCGGATTAGGTGCGAGAGCAAGATCACGTTTAGCATTTAATAATGTTTGATAATACAGCTGAACATCTTCAGGTAATAACTTTTTTGCACCCTGAACAATAACATCATTATAAAACTGCCCTTCTGCACCAGCGTTTGGAACAACCTGCTCTACAGCTATTCGATGTAATAAACCCAGCAACTCATCCACTAATTGAGAATAATCGGTTGCCTGCTGAGAAAATTCATCAATCAATGCCAATGCTTTTTCAGAATAACCATCAACAATACTATTAAACAAATTGACAACAATCTGGTGATCTACCAGCCCAAGCATTTCTTTTACCTGGTCATAACTCACTTTACCGGCACCAAAAGCTATAGCTTGTTCAGCCAGACTCAAGGCATCACGCATACTGCCTGCGGCTGCATAAGCAATCTGAAAAAGTGCTTGCTCTTCACTGTCTATATTTTCCTGCTCAAAAATAGTAGTCAAATGTGAAACGATCGTTTCAACTGGCAGGTTTTTTAAATGAAATTGCAAACAACGGGACAAAACCGTCGGAGGGATCTTTTGTGGATGCGTTGTTGCCAACAGGAATATTACATGTGGAGGTGGCTCTTCCAGTGTTTTTAAAAGCGCATTAAAGCTGCTGTTAGAAAGCATATGCACTTCATCGATTAAATAAACCTTATACCGTGCATTAGTCGGAGCAAACTGTACGTTATCCAGTATTTCCCGAGTATCTTCTACTTTGGTTCGTGAAGCTGCATCAACCTCTATAAGGTCTATGCACCGACCTTCAGTAATCTCCGTACAAGCACTGCATACACCACATGGCGTAGAAGTCACACCTGTTTCACAATTAAAGCAACGCGCGAGAATCCGGGCAATGGTGGTCTTACCCACTCCACGGGTACCCGTCAACAAATAGGCATGATGCAACCGACCACGTTCCAGTGCATTAGTTAATGCCTGTAAAACATGCTGTTGACCAACAAGCTGTTCGAATGTCTGTGGCCGCCATTTGCGCGCCAACACCTGATGTGACATAGAATCTTTATACTATCAAGATAAACGATAAATTATACACAGTCTGCACTTTTACTTGCGGATAGAAACTGCCACAAGCAGAGAAATACCATAATCATTGATGAATTTTTAGCTAAGTGGCTTCAAAACCTTCTGCCAGTCACCTGATTTAGCCAACTGCAGCCAGGTTTCGCCTAGCTCATGGCTACGATCAGCCGCCACTCTCCACAATGACATTCGCAGTTCATCATTACCAGCATACACTTCAAAATCTTTTCGATCCGGAATTCGCTTTTGTGGCAAACGTTTAATATAGGAATCTGAAGGCGTCACTATAATAAGATTATCCAATTTATCCGAGCTTACATATTTTTTTCGCTTTAATTTATCAAACCACCCTTCAATAAGATAAGGGTAAAAGTGAGGATATAATACCAGCTGCTTTTTACTGCTCATCAAGTTTGATGGACTCGGATGATAATCCAGCAAACCACCATCACGCAACATCATATAACCGTTAGATCGATCAAATTCATAAGGAAAAGACAGCGCCTCCGGTATACCAAACTTTACCCCGTACATATAAACAGGCAATGAACCTGACGCAAGAATTGCCTGTCGCAGATTCCCCTTTGTAAGCTCAATAGAAACTGTTTCTATCTGGTCAGCCTGATTTACGATACCGGGATTCTCAATCCATCTCCCATCTGCCCTTTTAAACAACACTCTTTTTACGTGTTCATTTAAACGCTTACGGCTGACTAACGCACTGGTACCAGCCTTGAAAACCCCGAAACTTTGTTGAAGCTTTTGATCACTCGCTAAAGCCCCCAGACAATGCACCGCGGTGCAATGATAAAAATAGCGCTCATGTGACAGAATAGCATTAACACCCTCTGCTGATTCTTCTCCAGCCGACATCCCTGTATCAGAGGCAACACCAAAGATTGGAGCAAGCAAAGAATCTATTTGCTCGACAACTTCTTTTGGGGTAGGTTTTTTACGATAACGTTGGGCAATATAGGCATCGGCAAATATTTTTAGAGAAAGCTCAGGATCTGGTTGCATTGCTGCTGCCAATTTGAAAGCACCAACCGAAGTGCCTAACAGGCTAACAGGTTGTTTGGATTGAGGTAACCAACGCCCAAAAATTGCTGCGTCGAGACCATAAATACTTAACCACTTGGCAGCACCGGATGCACCAAAAACGGCGGCAATATCTTTAGGTTCCAGACCATTGTTTACTATATGTTGGTAAGCGGTTTTACCCGCAAGAATGCTTAAATTTGCTGTCATTATTTATTACAGTAACACTTTCCCGAGTTGCTGGCATAATAAATTTATTTACCCACGGTTCACAGATGTTTTACCCTGTGTGGTCGAAAATTGTAAGTAATGATTACCAACAACAACCAGCTTTTATCAAAAACTATCGACGTTAATGTATCAAAAACACTCAGTATCCGGCAATTGATCCTTCAGTGAAAAGCCATCATAACAATGAGTATTGCATCGTTAATGAAATCATCTATTTTAATATCGATAGTAACGATATTAAAAAACTTGATCAATTTGAAGGCGAGTATTATCAGAGAATCGAAGTGTGTGTCTATGGCGTTGGCAGGGGTAAAAGTTCAGAATTCCTTCAACAATGCTCATTTGTTGCTGAGGCTTATACCTTGAAGCCCGAATATGTCTGCCTGCTTTCTGATGATGAATGAAAGCCTCAGCAGTTCAAGCTTCATCACCTATCAAGCCTTCTTAAAGACTTTCTAAAATCATGAAATGGAGGCGAGCCCCAACCAGCTAACTTCGGCACACGAATCAATAGCTACCGTTGCTCCCTTCCGGGCCTGGCGGGGTTCATAACCATTCATTGTCGGTGTACCCTCGACACTACAGTCGTATTTTACTAGATTTGATTATTCCAATTAATTTTTCTTGGTTATTGTAAGTGTTTTTTATGTTCAATAAAGGACGTTTCATTAATTAAACGTTAATGCTTTTTATCGCTTGGTAACGGTCATAAATTAACGACCATATTTCACCAACTTTGCCATTATTAATGGGGCTATTATCAATTCGTGTTATCGGAACAACTTCGCGTGTAGAGCTACTGATCCAGACCTCGTCAGCATCCATTAAAGAGTCTTTATTAAATGTGACCTCTTTGACTTCAATATTGCAGTATTTAGCACAATTTATAATCATTTCTCTGGTTATACCTGGCAATATATAGGGCCCCTTGGGGTGGGTATAGATGCAATTATTTTTAACTAAAAACAAGTTCGAACTAGAGCATTCAGTAACGATACCATCGCGAATAAGAATAACCTCTTCAACACCATGATTTTTGGCTTCCTGGGCGAACATGATATTAGCAAGCAGTGAGGTGGCTTTGGTATCACATTGACTCCATCGAATGTCATCACGGGTAATGGCAGCTGAGCCTTTTAACAGGTCACCTTTAGTTGGACTCTTAAAGGCTGATGATTGCATATAAACAGTTGGCTTGAGTTTGCCATGGGTGTGTTTCCGATCATCATCACAGCCACGAGAGACTTGTAAATAAATGGCCTGTTTGCTACTCTCTTGGTGATATGAAATTAATTCATTAATTATTGA
>JBGTQK010000016.1:0-62153 GCA_041941365.1 Cellvibrionales bacterium
CCGAATTGTGGTGCTGTTGGCGGCGCGCAAGCAGGGAGGGTTGGCCGCCATCACCCAATCCTTCGGGACGGGCCTCGATCACAAGGGCGCCATCGACCAGGCTGTACCATTTGTCTGTGGGCACGCGAGGCGTCATCCATTCCGGGCCAACTTCGTTCTCATCAAAGGTGTATTCGATCGTAAAATTGCCGCTGACCGGTTGAACGCTGTCCGGCATGGGTGCGCCAGCTGGAACAGGTACGCTGAACGTCAAGACCTCGCCTTTGTCGAGGATGACCGGCCAGCCATCGCGCCACTCCACCGGCGCGAGGAAAGTCTCGCGACCGGTATTGTGGTTCCACACTTCATAAGGGCGAATTCCGAGAAACACCGCCCACCAGGAGCCGTCCGCCAGCCTGATAAAATCGGCATGGCCAGTGGCGCTGATTTGTGGTTCGCCACGTGCCGCCGGCAAATCACGCTGGGTCAGAATGGGGTTATGCGGCGCCGGCACAAAAGGTTCGCTCAAACTTTTGCTACGGAAAATCACCGCCGAATGGCCCTCAGCCGTGCCGCCTTCAGCGCACAGCAGATAATACCAGCCGTTGTGTTTATACAGATGCGGCCCTTCAATCCAAATCGGCCGGCTGGCTAAATCGACGCCGCCATTGACCAGCAGCCTTCTGGAATCTGTCAGCACCGCTTGCGCAACCGGGTCATACTGCCACAACCAGATAGCGCGGTGGCCGTCGTATAAAGGTTCACCGGGCGGCGCGTCGTTGTGGGCGATATAAACCTTGCCGTCGTCATCAAAAAACAGGTCCGGATCTATCCCACCTATTTGTGGCAACCAGATGGGATCTGACCAAGGGCCAGCCGGATCTGTCGCGGTCAGCAGAAAGTTACCACGTCCACCAACGGCGGTATTGATCAAATAAAACAAACCAATATAAACGCTCATTTACTGTGAAGCCTCCTAAGCCTTCAATTGCTTGGGCTTTGAATGATTGTAAATTTGCATAGAACTGGTTTGACTCTGCCTCGTCTTGAAACCATGTGTTGCCATGCCATTTAGCAACAACTTCGTATAGCTCATGTATGTCAGAGTCATCGGATTTCCACTCATTAACCCATTTAGCAAGACGATCACGAAGCTTGCTTTCAGTTATTGAATTTACTAACTCATCGATATTCATATTCGCCTAACGCCTCAATAATGGGCCGCGTTGCTGCGAAGCAGCGCTTTTAGCGGTCCAGCCCGAAGGGCGAACATTGATTGACTTGTTAGGCTTTGATTTTTGCAATGTACTGCTCAATTGGTTTTCTGGTTAATAGAAGGTAAGCAATTATACTACCTGCAAACATTAACATTTCTGAAGCCTCTTTTTGAGGCAAGGCAATAATTATAATAAATACCCAGGGTGGTAGCAGGCCGATTATTGCTGCCTTGCGAGCCCCCTCAGTAGCAGCCCACAAAGGAAGATAAATCATTACAGTGGAAATAATTAAATACCCTACTGCAATAAATAATACCGATTCAGGAATAGGAAGAGACTTTGCGCCTCCATACCCAAACCACATCATGAAGAAGATGTTTCCAAATCCGTAAAATATGCCAATAATTCCATTCATTGTGTGAGCCTAACGCCTTTAGCTGCGGCGAGCGATAGCGAGTCCAGCCCCGGGGCTTTTTCCGGGGCGAGGCAGGCTAAACTGGTTATACGTTTTGATGCATTTTCTATATATCACGGGAAGCCCCAGGTAATAATTTTGCGAATTTAGACTTACCCAAAACGCCATATAAAACAAATATAGGCCCCAAAACTAAACCTACCCATAACTCAAAATTGCCCTCGATGAAGGACATGAAAGCGGAAATACCGAACATAAAGATGCCAACAACGAAGGATAGAATTCTTAAGATTTTGGTAGATAGCTTATCTTTCATTTTCCACTTATTTTTTACGTATAACGCTTTTAGCAGCGGCCGGCAGTATGCCGGTCCGCCTGCCTAAACTTGTTACATGCTGGTGCCATTAACGACATGCCATACTCCTTCCATAATCACTCCGGACGCACTATCTGGATGCATATCTTGCGCCCCAACTGATTTAGCGCATGATTTTCTTATAGGAGAGTTTTCAGACCAGAGCCCGTAACTATTTCTGATTCCCATACCCCAAGACATATGAAACATTATTAAGTCTTCCTTTTTAGTCTCTTTAAGAGTTTTGACACTATCCTCGTCAAGACTTTCTGCGATTTTCTCGATCGCACCATCGCAGGTTGTTGGTAAATCGGATTCGTCACTGCCGCTATCATCTTTGCTGGGCTTAGAAGCACAACTAGCTAGCATCAAAATCAATAAGAAAGAGAACGCAATTTTCATAAAATCCCCGGAAGCATGTAACGCCTCAAGAAGAGGTGCCGCTTGCGGCGTCCTTTTTGCTTGACTTGTTAGCAGTCGTTTCATGGTTGTATTGAATAATATTGCTATATAACTCCATTTCCTTTGTCCAGGGAATTTTTAGCCGAGGGCGTATACCCACAATTGAAATTTCAGCTTCGAGGTTCTCGACTTGATCTTGCAGTTCGCTTTCAGTCGCCTTGCCAACATTTCGAATTTTTAATATTTTAAGATCATCCCAAGGAATTACAGCGCTTTCTCTAAGATAGCCAATAATGTGGGGACGGTACAGCACCAGTCCTTCATCTATTATGCTCGTAAGAAGTATTATGCTCTCTTCGGAACCTTCTTGTTCATCGATTAGAGATCCAGCCGTCGATAATAGCTTCCCGTTGAGAGGAGTAGTTTTGCCATATAGTTTTACTATACGTCGCCAGACTATATTTCCCCTAGGCCAGAATGCAAGAGAACCTAGTATTGCGATCAAAACTGTCCATCTATCGTAATCCCAACGAAATAAGAAACAGATCACCCATACAATTAATACTGATACCGTTGCGATTACTATTCGAAAAAATAGGTATCTACAAACATGCTTCAGATTGGCAATCACGACTGCTAACTTTTATATATAGCGCATGCGCGTTTTGTCGCCGCGCTCAAAAAAACAACTACGCTAAGCATTTGATTTAAAGTAGTTTTTTTCAACATCCACAATACCTAAAAAAACAAAGTGAGCATGCGCGTTATCCAGCCTTGCCCTTTCTCTGTATCTACCCAATCGAATTTCTTATGTAACTGATTTTCCACGATTTTAAACAAAAATGCCAGCACAAAGTGAGCACAACAAAAAAGCAAAACGCGCATGAATATTGACTTTTTATCAATATACTGTATATATTTACAGCTTATAACACATAAGACTAATCTAACTACTTCCCTCTTTATCAAATCATTTATTACTTTGCCTCATCTTTCTCAAGTACTCGTTAGGCATTATATTTCAATTTCATCACCATACTTCATGATATTGCATATAACACCTTGCTTTTCTACTTCACGCTTAAACAATTGATCATCTGCTTTAGCAATATCTTTAATCCAAAGAAATGGAACATTGTAATGGCATGGTATTACCATTTTTGGCGCTATGAGTTCCACCGCCTCCAATGCGTCAGAAACATCCATAGTCCAGGTGTTATTTCCAAGCCCACCAATTGGAAGCATAAGTACGTCTGGTCTTAATCCTGCCCATTCGTTTTGCAAGATTGAATCCCCCAAGTTAACCATTGTTTTTCCTTCCAATGTAATGACAAAACCCATTGAGCCAATACCGACCCGCTCTTCTGGCCCAGGTTGTTTTTTTATTCTGAACCATAAGATCGGAACACTGATTGGGCCATGGACTGATTTAATTGCCTCTATTTTTACATCCCCCAAAATGATTGAATCCCCGACATCTAAGGGGTGAACATTTTTAAAAGGAATCCATGAACTCAATTCTCTACCGCGAGGAGCTACAAGCAATGTTTCTCCATTTTCGACTTTAGCCATGCCTTTTCCACATATAACTGGCGCATTACTTACTTTAGCTACACGATCAGATTGCCAGTGATGATCCGGGTCACCATGGGTTATAAGAATATGCGTAATACTTTGCCATTCTGTTTTAGGGATCAGACTTTTGAGATCGAAAATCCAAAGATTCTGACCAGGATCAATGGCTATTTTGTCTTTTGCGCTTTCTATCAGAAACGAATTGTATAGAAAATGTCTGATTTTCATGATTTGTTTAGGCTCCCTGCTTTTATACACTGTGCATGCGCATTTTCTCACCCTGATCAAAAAAAGCTGATCCGTCATTCCACCTTGAAAAGAAAAACACTGCCACTCAGAATTGCGTACACATTACGCATCATAGATCTGACAAATAAAGGCTGGATTGATTTGTATCAAAAAGAAGTCCATAGCACATGATTTAATATCCGTAATAGCAACGAAATCAATTTTCTATATCGTATTAGGCTACTAAAGGCAAATCACGATGAGTATATTTAATATTAGCAAACGCAGTTTAGCCATACTGTTAGCAATTTTTTGGGCAGGATCTTTATTCGCAGAACACAGCTTTCTGTTAGAAAATAGCAATCAGATGAATAAAGATACTTATGTAGCAGATACTACCGTACTACTTTCTTCAGAGGCGCTCGGTGATGCTGTAGTTGCTGGCTGGAGTATCAGTGTAGTTAATTCTGTGGCAGAAGATGTGTTGGCAGTGGGTGGTACGCTAAACATCACTGGTAATGTCGGTGATGATATTCGCCTGGCAGGTGGCTCTATCGCAATTGTCGGTGATGTCGGTGATGATGTAGTTGCCGCAGGAGGAACTATAGTACTTGATTCAGCAAGCACCGTTGGTGGACACGCCTGGCTTGTCGGTGGCACTGTTACAATAGCAGCAAATATCACCCACGGTTTAAAAGCAGCGGGCGAAAAAATCATTCTGGAAGGAACAATCGGTGGCGATGTAGAATTAAAAGCCAGGTTTATTGAAATTAAACCAGGCGCAATAATAAAAGGAAGCCTCAATTACTCAGCGCCAGAAGAGGCAAAAATACATGAAGACGCTAGTATCGAAGGCGAAGTTAACTATGAGGAAGTAACATTTGAAAGCTTCGAAGCCGACGGTCCAGGCTTTGTAGGCAATTTATTGTTTTACTTAAGTTTAGCTGCCTCCGCCATAGCATTGTTTCTATTATTCCCGGTTCGTTCTGTCTCAATGGTAAAACAACTGCAGAATTCCCCGTTTAAATCTGCAGGCTTGGGCTTGCTCGTCTTATTTGCAACACCTTTTATAGCACTGATGTCTCTGATTTCTGTAGTCGGTGTGCCAATTGGGCTTATCGTACTGGCCTTATACTTTGCGGTACTAATTATTGGCTTATTAATTGGATTTATTTGGGTGGGTGAAGTAAGTTTTCGTCAGATCGGCAAGGAACCGGACGAATCCAAAAGCATGCGAGCCTGGTCGATTGCCACTGCCGCAATAATACTTCTTGTTGTCAGCTGGATTCCGTTTATCAGTAGCTGGGTATTTTTCATTGTATTGCTACTAGGTATCGGTGAAATAACACAATACTTCTACCAGCTGTACAGTAATCGAGACAAGAGCGCAAGTAATGTCGCTATATCTAACGATAATTTATAGCTTATAACTATTATATTATATCCATTTAATGAATAATCAAATTCAGCATATCTGATAATTTGAATTGAGGCACTTATTGACTAATAGATTTCCATAATCAATAGTGCTTTTTTCATGTCCTCATTAAGTTTATTTAATAACAACTTTACTTCTAAAGCTCCACCTTTTAAAGCCGGAGTGTACCCCCTATAAGCATTGCGTTGAATGAGAATAACTTTTTTTGCTGTTTTGCTTAACAGTTCAATTAATAATATTATTTTATAAATCAAGCCATATATTACATACCACAGAGTTTGAATCTATTGAGTATAAACACATCGTAAGATAGACTGCTTTCAAAACACAATCTAAAAATCTGGACTTGGATATCAACAAATACATACCAGTTAAAAAAATCACTTTCAATTACTAAGGAGTTTATGTGTCCAAGCAACATTGGGATATTGTTATTATCGGTGCGGGCGCCAGTGGCTTGGGTGCTGCGATGCGCTTACTTAAAGCGGGATTTACTGACTTTGTTATTTTAGAAAAAAATAAAGGTTTAGGAGGTACCTGGCGCGATAATACTTACCCTGGCTGTGCTTGTGATGTCCCCTCTGCTCTTTATTCTTATTCTTTTGCGCAAAAAAAGGATTGGAGTCGAACATTTGCCGGACAAAAAGAAATATTACAATACTTGCAAAAAACATCTGAAGAGGCTGGCATTCTCCCCTTTATTAATTTTGAAACGACAGTCGAAAATTCTAACTGGAACGAAAGCCAGCAATGTTGGGAGTTAGAAACCAGCAGTGGTAATATGAAAGCCAACAAAATCATTATGGGTGTGGGCTATTTACATGAGCCTATTATTCCAGACTTACCGGGAATCGATAGTTTTAATGGAGAATTATTTCATAGCTCACAATGGGATCATGAGTGTGATATGAAAGGAAAACGGGTAGCAGTTATTGGAACAGGTGCTTCTGCTATTCAATTTATTCCCCAGATTCAGCCCGATGTGAGTGAGCTACATGTTTTCCAAAGAACAGCACAGTGGATTCTACCAAAGCCCGATTATCGAATTTCTGCCATTGAAAAAATGTTTTATCGATTACCGTTTACTTTAGGCACGCTAAGGAATGTGCTTTACAATATTTTAGAAATATTCGGAATTGGTTTTAGAAAACCATCAATGCTCAAGAGGATTCAAAAAATCGCCGAAGCACATATAAAAAGTAAAGTGAAAGATAAAGAATTACGCAAGAAGCTAACACCCGATTATACTCTAGGATGCAAGCGTGTATTATTTTCTAATAATTATTATCAATCACTCACAAAAGATAATGTAGACGTATACCACACAGGCGTTAAGGAAATTCGTGGGAATACTGTTGTTGGTCAGGATGGTAGCGAAACTGAAGTTGATATTATTATTTTAGGCACAGGGTTTCATGTATCTGATGCTTCTCACATTAAAAAAGCCTTTGGTCGCGATGGGCGCTCGCTTGACGAATGCTGGCAAGGCAGTCCAGAAGCATACAAAGGTACATGCATACATAACTTCCCTAACGTTTTTGTTATATTAGGTCCTAATTTAGCCATAGGCAATAATTCAGCTTTTATCGTTATTGAAGCACAACTTAATTATATTATTGATGCTATGGAAACAATGAAACATAACAAACTTCAAACGTTGGAAGTTAAAGCTGAGTTTCAAAAGCAATATAACGAAACCGTACAGAACGAATTACAAACCACTGTCTGGAATGCAGGCGGCTGTTCAAGTTACTATCTGGATAAAAATGGCAAAAACAGTATTGGCTTTCCTTGGAGTAGTAATCGCATGAAAAAAATCTTAAACACTTTTGATATCGATGCATATAATCTTCAAAAAAACCAGACAGCTGAATCATAAAGATTAGATGAAAGCATAATGGAAAAAACGTTAAATGATAAGTGGATCTTATACGGCTCTGAGCTTTCACCTTTTACTTTAAAGTTGAAGGCACTTTTTGATTATCGGGAAATTCCGTATAAGTTTTTATTTACTGAAGGAAATTTTTTTGAAAATATAAAAGCACAAGTGCGTAAAGAACGATTGGTGTATGGTTTTTCTAAATTAACCTGGCCTGAGCGAAAGGAAGGCGATGAATATCCACTGGTTCCTTTTGTTTTTGGACCCAACGGCGAAAATCTATATGATTCCAGTGCTATCGCTTATTGGCTTGATCAACAAGGTATTGGCAATAAGAAACAATATTTATCGAATGATCCTGCTGAGGCCTTTCTGATTGCTCTGATTGAAGAGTACATGGACGAGTTCGGGTTATACATGGTGCACCATAACCGTTGGAAAGTTTCAGCAATAGATAACAATGCAGGAGCGCGCCTGGGTTATGAGCTTCGCTCTTTAATCGGCCCTTTAAGACACTTACTCGACAAACAATTTAGCAATCGGCAAACTCGCCGCTTGCCTTACCTGTTTAGTGTTGCACCTAACGATTATTCAATTGAAGGACTTTCAAAAAAACGCCAACCTCCTTCTCACCAGGGTTTTCCAGCCACTCACGACCTTTTGGAGCAGTCTTTTAAAAACTTATTATCCGCAACCGAAACAATTTTAACTAACAGCCCTTACTTATTGGGCTCTCAATTTACATTGGCTGATGCCAGCTTCTATGGCCAACTTGCTATTAACCTGTTTGACCCTTCTGCTGCTAAGTGGATAGAAGAAGATGCTCCAAACACCTATGCATGGCTTATGGAAATACAGCGAGGCCAATTTAAACTTTCAAATAACACAAGACCTATTGATTTGACTGATCAATTAAAACCCTTACTCAAAGAAGTCATTCGTGTTTATGTTCCTCTGATGCAACAAAACTACTGTGCATATCAGGACTACAAGTCTCAGGGTAAAAACTGTTTTAATGAAAAAGCCTTTAATAAAAATGAATCAATTTATTCAGGTGAGATAGATGGAATACCTTTTAAATCTGTTGCCAAATCATTTCAAGCCAATACCTGGGAAGCTATTCAAAATCAATGGTTAAACCTTAACAAAGACCAAAGAACAGCGTTAGAAACTTTATTACCGAAAAATCACAACCTTTATACATTAAGCGCTTAGCTTTTTATATTATTACTTTCTTAACCAAAATCTATTGGAATAATATTAACTATTAAATTTATAAACACTCATTTTTTTAAATCAACTAAAATACTTTTTCATTCGGTTTTCGTCTTAATAAATTAAACGCTTTATACTCCCATGGCCTAAATGCCATGACAATACTACTTCCAAATCTTTCTTCTAGAGGCAGACTGGAATCCTGTTCATGCAGTAGATTAAAGTCTTTTATTAACTCTCGTACTTTTTTCTGAATAACAGCATTAGAGTTTCTGGATAACATACCACTACGAAACATAAGTAACTCGCCTGGTTTATTGAACATAGCGTTAAAAAAATCCTGTTGTATATGCGTACGAAAATAACGTTCTACTGGTCCATTCTTGCGCCAAGCAAAATCTTTAGATACCAATAATTTAAAACGATTAAGTGGTAGTAGTTCAATGATTCTGAATTTATCCAATGTAACCAACAAACGGATACACTCAGTTTCAGATATTTTATATGTTTCAAGCAACTGTTCAAATGACCATTTATGCAAAACGCTTATAGCGACCAGTAGTAATTTGGAGTCACTCACTATTAGCTTTTCCTGCTCTTCAGAAAGCTGCTCTATGCGGTCAGCATTTTGTTCGGCACGACGCACCAGATCTATCAGCTCAATGCCTAAATAATCCAGTATCTGCTCTAATCGCTCCAATGTGACTTTCTTCTGAGAAAATAAACGTTTTATGCTATTTTCAGAGAGTCCTAGATGATTTGCTAACACTGCATAGTTAACATTGGCAGCTTTCAATTCTTGCCGTAAAGCCAAGAGTAAATCATTGGTCTGGCGCATAAATCTCTCCGATTTATTGTGTGCAAAAAAAGTATAACATATAAAAAGTATAATAATATGAGTCTTTATTATCAATATTTCGAGACATATTAGCAAATAGTTATATTTTTTAAAATTTCGACTTATACTCTACCGATCTAAACTAAATCAATAGGAAAGCTATAAAATGATCACTCAAATCTGGAATCAGGCAAAAGAAGCTGCTTCCCAAACACCTGCTGACCGAAATCGCTATATCGACTTTCTGCGTGCAGCATCCATTCTTTTTGTTGTATTTGGCCACTGGCTTATGGCTTCGGCTGTCTATGACCCAGCAACTCAAGAAGTCAATCCTATAAGTACCCTTGAGGTATTACCCTGGACCCAATGGCTTACCTGGATTTTTCAGGTGATGCCAATTTTCTTTTTTGTTGGAGGTTATTCTAACGCACTCTCACTGGAGCGAGCGAAGCAAAAAAATCAGCACTTTTCTGATTGGTTTTCTGGCAGACTTTATCGATTATTAAAACCCTTATTGCTTTTACTAATCACTTGGGCTGGTATTTCTTTCGGTTTAAATCTCTTTGGTGTTGAACCTGAAAAAATTGCCTCCATTTCACAACTTGCTTTAGTTCCTACCTGGTTTCTATCGATATATGCACTTATATGTATGCTTGCACCTATCAGTTACGCGTTTTGGCAACGTTTCGGCTGGGCATCATTTTTTATTTATGTTGCACTGGCAATATTAACAGATGTGGTTTTCTTTCAAACTGGCATCGAAGAGCTTGGTATCATCAATTACTTTTGGGTTTGGCTAGCAGTTCATCATCTGGGTTATGCTTGGTATAACCAACGAGTAGCAAAACCCGGCGTTATGATTATTTTAGGTATCGCTGGCTATGCAGCTCTTTGGGCTTTGATTTTTCTTGGCCCTTATTCACTGGCTATGGCAGGTTCTCCTGAAGACGAAGTCAGTAATAGTTTACCACCCAAAATAACGCTTATTGCACTTGGCCTTGGGCAATTCGGTTTTGTTGTTGCTCTGGAAAAACCCATGAAAAAACTATTACAAAATGTTAGGTTGTGGGCAAGTACTGTATTGATAAGCTCTATGATTATGTCTGTATACCTTTGGCATATGACGCTATTATTAATTGTTATAGCTATTTGCTGGTTTTTCGGTGGCATTGGGCTAAATGAACATCCAAGTACACTGGAGTGGTGGTTACATCGCCCACTTTGGCTCGGAGGACTATTTATTCTTCTCCTACCAATTGCACAAATACTTTCACCGCTAGAAAAAGCAGGTAAACCTGATGGAAAAACTACACCTTCAGTCAGTCGACTTGTTACTGGTACCCTATGCGCTGCTGCTGGTATTGGCGTTGCAGCAATGATTGGTTACGCAGGAGACTTGAACTCGATAAGCTTTATTGCTTCATTTGTATTGGCGATTGGAGGCGCTGCAATCTGTGGTGTACGAGTCCGTAGTTAAAACGTCACTATGTTTACTGATAAACCTTACTGTATCGAGTTTCGCAATGGCTGACTGTGTAATCATCTTACATGGTTTGGGAAGAACCAGTCAGTCAATGAGTAGCGTAGAGAACATGCTCAAAGATGAGAATTATCATGTTGTAAACCTGGGATACGAGTCCAGAAAATATGAAATTACCGATATTGCACCTCAAGCAATTGAGCCAGCACTTGAACAATGCCAGACAATTGATAGCGATGCGAAAATTAATATCGTTACCCATTCAATGGGTGGAATTCTCATACGTGAATACCTTAATAAAAATACCATCAAAAACCTAAGACGCGTCGTAATGCTCGCTCCACCTAACCATGGTAGTGAGCTTGCTGACCATTTTAAATCGGTGTTAGGCTACCCATGGTTGATAGGAAAACCTATGCAGGAACTTGGCACAGGAGAATCAGATAAGCCAAAATCGTTAGGGGCAGTCACATATGATGTAGGAGTAATTGCCGGTTCCAAATCGCTAAATCCCTTTTACAGTTATTTCGTTAATGGAGAAGACGATGGCAAAGTTTCTATTAAAAGCACCTATGTCGATGGCATGAAAGATCATATTGTGCTTCCCGTCAGCCATAGTTTTTTAATGAATGACTCAGAAGTTCAATCTCAAATATTACATTTTTTTGATCATGGAAAGTTCAATCGCTAAAGCTTGAAAAAATAAACTACTTACTCTCTTATCTGTTAAATAGCTCCATTGCAAATGCAGCATGACATTAAACCTCCTTTTTATGCTGGTTTTGTCTTGCTAACACATAGATACATATCTACAATCTGAAAAAAAATTTCTCAAAACGAAGCATAATATCTAATAGCTATTTAATTATAATTAGTCAGGTAAGGGTTAAGCATGAACGACTCCTATAAATATAGAGAACGAGAAGTTACTCTCGATAAAAAAAATCAACTTCGCATAGGAGAGGGTAAAATCAGTGGGCTCGTATCCTTTTCACTTGGTCTTTTATCTGTTTTTGCTGTATTAGCTTATCGCTACCCTTCTTATCTAACAACTACCGAACTGCGACAGGTTTATGATGCTGAAGCGTTACAACTGGTTCTAAAATATGGCATGTATACTTCTTTATTATTCGGGATTTTGACCTTTGTACTAAACAAAGCACGATACCGTATGCTTGGAGCTTTTGGTATTGCTTTAACTTGTTTAGGGTTTATTCTTGGGGGATACAATATCCCTGTAGGCCCGGTAGAACCAAGACAATTATCGCTTGGTATCGACTGGCTGATTCTCGCATTTCTGGGTTCAGTTTTTATCTTTATGGCTATGGAAAAAATATTTCCAAAATACAAAAATCAGATCATTATGCGACCTGAATGGGATGTTGATCTTTACTACTTTTGTTTCAACCATCTTGCTATTTCAGCGATCATTTTATTCGGCAACTATCATGCTAACCATTTTCATTGGGCAATGAGTAAAGATTTACAAGAATCAATCCGTTCAATTCCTGTCTGGCTACAATTTGCAATAATTGTTCTTTGTGCAGACTTCGTGCTTTACTGGGAGCATCGACTATATCATGAGGTTAAACCTCTATGGCCAATTCATGCTGTTCACCACTCTGTAGAAACACTTGATTGGTTAGCAGGCTCACGTGGTCATTTTATTCAGGTTTTTTCAGAACGTGCTATGGTTATGATTCCTCTTTATTTACTTGGTGCTGATCAAGCTGCGCTAAATGCCTATGTTGCTTTTGCTGCTCTTCAAGCAATACTAATACATTGTAACCTTTCTTTTTCTTTCGGTTTTTTAAGGTATATTTTCGTAACGCCACAGTTTCATCACTGGCATCATAGCTCTGAGAAACCTGCTATTGATACTAACTATTCAGCTCATACAGTACTTTTTGACAGGCTCTTTAATACTTATCATATGCCTGAAAAACATTGGCCAGCAGATTATGGAACAACAGAGCGACTTCCAAGGAGTGTATGGGGGCAACTCATCTACCCTCTTAGCGTTAACATGAAAAGTAATCGCAAACCATCAGAATAACTTGTGTAGAGCTCCACCCCTTTTAGCATCATATTATTAAACTATAAGACTAAAATATCGATGCTATTTCTATTTTAGTAGCATTTTTTGCACCTTCCTCGATAATTAAGCTTTCTTAAACACTATTTATTGGAGAAGTACTATGAATCTATTTAGAAAACTTTCAGCTTCAGTCTCTGCATCATTGAACAATGCTGTTGGACGAATAGAAAACCACGATGCAATTATTGAAGTAAGCATACGTGAACAGAAAAGCATGCTCGCAAAAACCAAAGCACGCTTAAAAACACTACATAATCAACAAAAGAAATTTGAAGAAGACAAGCTTGAATGTGAAAAACAAATTAAGCTTTGGACAGAACGCGCAAAGTCAATTGCCAATAGTGAAAAAGATAAAGCACTCCAATGCCTTGCCAGGAGAAAACAAGTACAACAAAAACTTACGGACACTGAAAAAAATTTAAAGCAACAACAGGAACTGACAACACAAGTCAAAGAAAAAGTACGAGAGCTTGAACTAAAAATCGAAGAAGTATCTCGACAACACAATCTTATGCGCGCTCGCCAAACAGTTGCTGACGCAAATGCCAGTTTCGGAAATTCAGTATCAAAACAAGACCATTTAGATGAGGTTTTTGAGCGCTGGGAATCTTCCGTTGTTGAATATGAAAGCCAACCAATCTTTAATGAAAAAGGTGATATGGAGTTTGATGATTTAGCTAACGATTTCAATAAAAAAGAACAGAAAGAGCAACTCAATAATGAACTGGATACTCTATTAGCAGAAATAAAAAATTCAGAGGATAAAGACAATGTCTGAAATAACTCCTGGTCACAACAAAACGGGTTACTCGTCTAATACCCCAATAGATAACTTTTCCTCAATACAGGATTCACCCCAAAAAAAACTACCCATGATAGCTAGTCTTTTACGTATTGCAGGAGCCATAGGTATAGTAGGATCAATGCTTATGCTTCTTATGCAAGGCTGGTCTGTTGATAGTGACATCAATCGATATTATAAGCTGCTTGCCGAAACAGCTATTCTTACACTTGCCGGTCTCTTAATGAGCCACGTTATTCGAGAATACAAAAGTGCAAGAGTATGTTTTGGACTGGCTCTTCTATCTACAATTGCTAACTTCACAATACTGGGCGCACTTATCTTCTCAACACAAACTGGAAATAGTATTACTATAGATGCACCAGACCATACTCTTTGGGAAATACCAAGTGGGGTCAGCGTTATTATGCTGAGTATATTGACTACTGCATTATTAGGTGGACTCGCTTTATTTAGCTATAGCGTATTTTCAAGAAGCAATGCAAAAACTCTCACTATTAGTTTAATGATGTGTTGTTCATTCATTATTATTCCATGGCGTTCTGCTGATAGCAGCTCACTTCTAATGGCTCTCTCTGCCTTCATTGCAACAATAACAGTTTTCAAAATTAATCGACGTGAAAATATTATTAAAACCATGGAACATAAATTTGCCCTGGCTACATTATTTATACCAGCGTTAGTTATGTTAGGAAGAACATTGTATCTTTATAAACCAAATGCAATGACGGCATTAATTACTTTTAGCGCTTTTTATGTACTCGTAAGCTCACTATTAAATACATTGCTTGCATCTCAACCAGAATCAAATAACGCAGAACCTCCTGCAATAGTTTTTATTAAAACTTACAAGATTTGGATTAATCTGGCCGCTACTTGTTTCAGTCTACTCTGTAATAGATAAAAACAATGATTTACTTACCGCCTTTATACTTTCGTTAGTGATATCAGTAATCACCATACGCCTACCTTTCACAAATTCGTTAGAAAAAGCAAACAAAAAAACACTTTCCCAAATTGACAGATTAACAAACTTATGCAATCTTATCGCTTTTTCTATCATTTGGATTGTTATGAGCCCTCCAAATGAAAGTATTTTAAATGCTTTATGCACGATACTTGCTGCAAGCGCTTTATTTATTTATCATATCCGGTGTAAATTGGAATTTGCTTTACATTTTTCAGCAGGGCTAATGCTTTATGCTATTGCAAGTATAGTTTTAAATATTGCCCACTTAGTTGAGTTTAATAACTGGCTAACACTAGGAATATTGGGCACCACCTGCATAATCATAGCTAGTATATTTGAAAAAACTGAATTTCATCGTAAAATACTAGCCCTGACAAAACAAAAACAATAAAAAAATAATGTCAATAGCTTTATGGAAAAAAATCGCCTTTTAAGCAAAGGCGATTTTTTTCTGGTAGTTGAAGATTAAATAAGTTAGACTCTTCTAATAATTTACAAAACTAACGATTTATTTTGATACTCTAAATAGTTCCTACTTTTGAAAAGGAGTTCCACCCAGCCACTTAACTTCCTGCCTCTTTAAACAATATACATATATACTACTAACACAAAAGAAGAATGATGAAACACTATAGATCAATTATATCTGCTACTGGAAGCTATCTCCCAAAAAAAGTTTTAAGCAATCAGGATATTGAAAAGATTGTTGAAACTTCGGACGAATGGATTACTCAACGTAGCGGCATAAAGCAACGGCATATTGCTGATGAAAACGAAACAACCGCTGATATGGCTGTTGCTGCTGCAAACGATGCGCTAACAAATTCTAATATTTCATGCACAGAAATTGATGGAATCATAGTTGCAACGACGACTCCGGATCGTACATTTCCAGCTGTAGCGACCAAAGTTCAGGCTGAACTCGGCATTCCAGCATGTATGGCATTTGATGTACAAGCTGTATGTAGCGGTTTTATTTATGCGCTAAGTGTTGCTGACAACTTCATTAAATCTGGCCAGGCAAATCGCATTCTGGTTATAGGTGCCGACAAAATGAGCGCACTTCTAAACTGGAAAGACCGCACTACCTGTGTATTATTTGGCGATGGAGCTGGCGCTGTTATACTTGAATCTAACACACAAGATGAGGGTATTCTCTCTACTCATCTTTATGCCAATGGTCGCCAACGCGATTTACTCTATACTAATGGTGGGGCATCCTCCACTGGAACAGCAGGACATATTGTAATGGAAGGGCAGGAAGTGTTTAAAAATGCAATAAAATATTCAACAGATCTCGCAGAAGAAACGCTGACAAAAAATAATATTTCTTCTTCTGAAATAGACTGGCTTGTACCACACCAGGCAAATCGTCGAATTATAGAAGCAATGGCTAAAAAACTTGAGCTCCCCATGGAAAAGGTTATTCTGACTGTCAATAAGCATGGTAATACATCGGCCGCATCAATACCTCTGGCTTTTCATGAAGGCATTACCAATAATAAAATAAAAAGAGGCGATTTGTTATTACTCGAAGCTATGGGAGGAGGAATGACCTGGGGCTCTGCTCTGCTCAGATACTAAATCAATTACAGATGGCCTACTAACAAATAAATTAAGGGCCAGACATGATTAATACACCAGAAGCCGGTAATGGACTAGAATCATCCACAGCTTTATTAGTCAACAGAAGAGCATCTATTGCATCTGTGCACTCATCACCACTAAGGCCATTATTTAAAATAACTATAATTGGATCAGAATCAAAATATTTTTGTTGCGAACCATTACTGGCTACCGCATTAGAGAAAAGTTGAAGCTCAATCATATAGGCTCCAACGGTCGGTGAACCCGTATTACCCAATCCTGGAATTGTACAATCACCATCGCGTATACCATCATTATTACTATCACCACCTTCTAAGCAAAAATCGAGATGTGTATGAATCGCATCACCCGATGCCACATCTGCTGCTTCCTCAATGGGTGCTTCTATCGGACCTGTAATGCCACTTTCAGACCAAATTGTTCCCTCTTCATAATAAGCGCGCTCTTCTGGTGTTCCATCTAGAACGATATCTGCTGGTACTGAGCCAAAAAAACGAACACGCTCCTCGTTAGGCATTTGATTTAACCAACGGTGATCATCGCCATCTGCTACATTCTCTGGATGAGGCCAAAACTTCAATGAACCCATACCACGAAACCATAATAGCTCGCCCCCTAAAAAATCACCGGCACGTATGACCCAACCCGGATCATCGGTTTTATGTGGACCGCCAGCAAAATCACCGAAATCTGCTGGTACGATCGTTTTACCTGTAACTGCTTCTGCTGGAAACTGTCCGTCAGAATCAATTTCCAATTTCGCACCATCACTTCCGGGTGGCTCAACATCAATAAACAAATCAAAATGACCAAAGTTATTACAGGTAAGATTTGCCCCTGATGCAAACAAAGACCCGGAAAAAAGCATTAATAAAAATAGATAAACGATTTTATTCATAATAATCAATACTGATAACGCAAACCTAACGTTATTTCTCTGCCTGGCTCAGGGGTAAAGTTACGTAAAAAAGAGGTAGACTTACGAATTTCTTTATCCAGTAAATTTTTCATTTTAAGAAAAACAAATAGCGTTTGATCATCCAAATCATGCACTGGAATAGTGTAAGAAACGCTGGCATTTAATAAGTTATAGGCGTCTGTTGAGGTTTCATTTTCACCCGGTTTATTTTGTGAAGAAACATAAGCATAACGAAGCTCGCTATTAAAACTATTGCCACTACGCCACTCATTACTCCAATTAATACCAACACCTTGGCGGCGTGGTGGCATGCGCGGCAAATCGCCCTCATCTTTAATCTTGCCCCTTACATAATCGGCAAAGAACTCAAATTGCAACTCACCACCCAAGGTTTCAGTGGGAGGTAAAAACCACTGCCATTCGTATCCTGTTAGACTAACATCACTTTGAATGTAATCAAATAATGCAACGCATTCTTCCAGCCTTACACAATTTGAACGAAATAAAGATTCTGAAATATCATAAAAAATATTCTCACGTAGTGCCTGGTAAATAAAATTACTAGCATCTGTATAAAAAACCGTGCTATTAATATCGCCTATTTCTCCCGACCATTCCCATCGTATTTCTGCACCATAGAACTTTTCAGGTTTTGGCAAATGCTCCCCCTGCGCATTTATCAACAAACCTATGTCATAACTACGCGTTGCAAGGTGGGAACCTAACGACAGCAACTCTTGTATATCCGGTGCACGTTGAGCAGAACTAAGGTTGAAAATGAAACTATGTTCGGCGGTCATATCATAAGTAAAAGAAGATGAAAGCGTGTAGGTTTTATATCGAATTGGAGAATAAAAAAACTGCAGGTTATTAGGCAAGAGTCGTGCTGTTGGCTCTAGCTGAGTTATTTCCTGCCACTCGAAACGCCCACCCAGTTCAAAGCTTCCTGATGTTAGTGGAAAGCTCTCGTAAAAGAAAATCCCTAGCATCACTTGCTCAGTTGCAGGTACAAAATCTTCACCACCAATTAACTTCTCGCTTCTGGCAACGAATTCACGGTCTACCGCCTGGATTCCCATTTTTCCATTATGCTCTGAATTAAGAAATTTTAAAAAATGATGTCCCAATTCTGCTTTAAATTCAACAACATCGTTATGAAAGCGTGTCCCATTACTTGCATTTCCGGTGTCATTACTTATTTCAAACTCTTTATGTTTGTATTCTACTTTTCCTAACGTTACCGAATAATTTTCTATCATATTTCCATTTAACTCGCCTCCCAGTTTCAACAGATGGCGCTCTTGCTCCAGATCGATTCGCACACGTGCCTGTGCAGCTATATTTGCACCTACCGGATGACTATGGCTGTGACCAGGAGCATCTGCCGGCTCAGTATGAGCACCTGGAGGAATACCGTATTCATTATCAATGTGTGTACTGGAAACACCAACATAAAAATTATCGTCAACATAACTCAATGCTAATGATCCACTACTAGATTCTGCATCAGTATTAATAACTATTCCATAAGTGTTATCTGAATTGTAGATACCAAAAAGCTCACCAATGTCCTGCTCTTCTATAGCGAGACCTGGAATACTCATATCTTCCGACTCTCTAACGAATCCATCAAAATGAAAGACAAAGTTGCCTAATTCTGTCCTGACTTTCCCTACAAGGGACTCTCTACCATGGTGATTTTCAAGTTCTTTACGTGCTTCAATAACAGAACGAAATCTTTTACCTGTAAGCATGTTAGCGATACGCCCATTACTTACCTCTACAGTACCACCTATCGCATTGTTACCATGTAATACTGTTGCAGGGCCTTTAATAATTTGAATATTTTCAGCGATCACGGGCTCAATAGCCGTAGCATGATCCGGGCTGATAGAAGAAGCATCCCAGGCACCGATACCATCTTCACTTAGGCGTATACGGACACCGGAAAGACCGCGTAATACTGGCAAACCAACACCCGGCCCATAAGAAGCATTGTGAACTCCAGGTTCATTAGCCAATGTATCCCCCAAAGTAGCGTCGAGTTTGGTAGTTAACTCATCACCCGATAACTCCGTAGTGCTTAAACCTAGTTCACTCTCGGTAACCGGTTTACTTCCTTCTACAATTACCTCTTCAACTGTTCCTTCAGAATTTTTTGCATTTTTGTTTTGCAGCCCCTTTTCTTCGGCAAAAACGTTTAAATTAACAAGCAGCGATAGCAGTATAATATTTAGATATAATGACTTAATAGACAACCTCTTCATTAATTATACATCTGAATCTAACGAAAAATTATTGGAAACAACTGCTAGTAAGTTGCTCAGAAAAACTAAAGTCAGCACCAATATTCATACCAAATCGCCCAGAAGCCAGTGCAGGTGACAATTCTGATAACGTAAAGTTGTTATTTAATTCATCGACAAATAAAGGGTCGCTATCTATAATCGAGAGAATATCGGGGTTATTTGAAAGCTGCATATGTAACCCTGAGCCTTGAACTTGCCAACTTGCCATATCAATAAATTGTGTTTCGAAGCTTCCATCCTGATCAAGTAACCACCCTAATGAAATATTGTTATCAAACAAATTGTTATCAATATATGTCAAGCTATTGAGTAAATCAGTGTTAACGGGGGCGTTTGTAGTTAATATATTTCCTTGAGTAGCGTCGAAAATATTATTAAATATTTCAAAACCGGTTAGTGCTGAAATTGAAATTGCCTCAACTTGCGAGCTAACAATAGTGTTATTGAAAAAACAAACATCATCAGACTGATGCATGCTTTTATCTACAGTAGCCGAAAGGACCGTATCGTTCGTTTGAAAAACATTGCCGTATATATCAATATCAACAAACTGACCTGTTTTCACATCATTTAAAGTATTTACATCTGAAACATGTTCAACCAGGCTAATTGCCAGACTCGTATCTTTGAATACATTATTATTTATCTGGATATCTCGAATAGCTTCTTCATCATTATCATTATTACTACCCAGCCCTTGCGCATTAAAAGTAACGCCACTGCCAATATTTTCAAAATGGTTATCTTCAATGACAACATTTGAAATAGCTACTTGTTTTCTAACCATTGTTTTATTTTCTAAAGATTGATTACTAACAATATCCTGAATAATGTTATCTCTAATTAACAGATTATTTACACCCATCATTCTGATTCCAGCCACATATTTTTCACCACTGACTGAATGTATATAGTTATTTTCTATGGTGATGTTCGTGGTTTCACAACTACCATCCGTTGCACTACTTATCCCCGCTTCATTTACTTCTCGTATCTCAAGATTCCTGATAATTACATGACTTACGCAATCGAGATATAAGCCTAGCACAGCATTTCCAACAGAGCTTAAACCTTCTTGATCAATAACAGGCCGGTTAACACCTCTACCCTCAATGATAATAGGAGCATCCTCTGTTCCACTGTTAGATAATATAAAACCTCGTAAGTTTCTAACTAACTGACCATTTTCATCAAGCTCTTGCGCGACTTCGGCATCACTACTATAAGCCATACCTTCATTATGCTCTATAAACAGTACATCCCCCGGCCTCAATTGGTCCAATGCGTATTGAAGTGATTGAAAAGGTTCATCTATTCCGTCAGCATCATCTGCTCCTATAACATTGTTTACCCGCAAGCTTGCGCCAGTGGCACTCGAGTATGATTGTGTAACCGTTTGTTTACCACCACTCACTTGCTCACCAGAGCAAGCATAAAGCCCTGCTAATAAAAAAAACCAACATAAGACAAGCAAACTATTTTTCATTTAAATCAGATTATTTTGTCAATCAATTCAGACTTGTTGAATGCATTTAAGCTCTATAACGCTTTTGTGCTAACATCAACAGGCCGACCAAAAGGAAGACAAAACCATAAGGAATAGGTACAGACACATCCTGGGGCTCAGTCAATGCATGAATTGCATCAAGGTAAGCATTTGAATCGAGCTTGTAATTAAATGTTACACGTACAGTTTCAGAAACTGTATGAACAATAGTAATGCAAGGGAAATCACAAACAAAAAACTCCAGTTCTATCATATAGGCACCCGTTGTTGGTGTACCGCTACCCAGAGAGTTATCAAGATTAAAAATTACATGCTGATGAATTAAACCTTCAGAGTCAATTTGATCTATAGCACCTTCACTATTAATAACACCTGTAGTAGTAATTGTTGTAACAGACTCTAACGCATCTGTTATCAATATCTGTTCATTGTCAGCGACACTATTAACCCATTCACTACCATCCCAGAACATTAAACTTCCAATCGCTCTATAAAACATGACAGCGCCTGGAAAAAACGTCCCTGATAAAGTCTGCACACCCGGGTTTCTTGTTCCCTCTTCCCCTTCTTGCAGATCACCAAAATCAGCTGAAAACAAAAACTGACCGGTAGTTAAGTCCACTAACACTGGTGAGTTATCTGAAAGGTCTGTATCAGATACCGTTGTTTGATTATTATCAAGCACAAACCAGATATCAGAATGTTCTTGTGCCAATACACCAGATGCAACAAACGCCAAAAATAAAAAAACTGGTAGTATCCTTAAATTACCTCCAGATTTTTGATAGTTCGCATCACTATTAAAAAGCATCATCATCCTCCATTTTTCAGCAATCTTAAAGACGTAGACCCGGATAAAATAACCGGGTCTACGTAAAATAATAAGCTTATTAGCTTTATTCTTATGCCTTCAAACGTCTCAACGCTAATGGTGCAAGACCTGAAAGCATTAATAACCAGGCAGCTGGAACAGGAACCGGAGCTAACGCATCGATTGATGCTTCATAATCTTCTTCATCCATGCCAAAGTTAAATGCAATAAAGAATGTATCAGACGTAATATTGAGGTTAGTCGTTAGATCTGCTTCGTATCCAACCAAAACCAATTCTAACAAATAAGCACCAGTCGTTGCCGGATTGCTGATTTCAAAGTCAAGGTGAGTATCACTAACGCCACCATCAGCACCTGCATATTCAATAAAGCCTAAAGCTTCAATGATTGAACTATCACTTACAACAGTGGGTGCACCTACTGAATCTGAAATTGTAATTGTCTCTGAACCAGGTGTTGTTGAAATCCAGTTAGTTCCATCCCAGAAGCTTAGTGGATTGAGTATCTGATAACCAAGAACCTGACCTGGAGTAAGACTTCCAGCGTCTAGTATAAAACCAGGCTCATCTGTAACATAATCATTACCAAACTCGCCAAATTCTGTTTCAAAAAGTTTTGAGCCTCCAGCTAATAAAATACCTGATTCAATCTCAATCTTACCGTCTTCCACAACCGCATCAATGTCACCTTCGTGACCATGGCCACCTTCGTCAGCCATTGCATTAAATGCGATAAGTGAAACACTAGCACCCAATAATAAATGTTTTAAATTCATCGTTTCTCTCCAATCTCTCCAAGGTTTGTATAGGGGGAATTATTTAATCAAATGGGTTCTCAAGCTGAATCCTTGAATAACCCACTCTAATAGGAAGATTTTGCTATGATACAACATATCACAAGAAAAATGATACACTATATCATTTTTAATATTCAACAAAAGATAAGCAAAATAATGATGAGATTACTGTTAAGTTGAGTCAGATTTAACGTGATTAGCTAAAAACAGGAAGCTTGATCTGCTGCTCATTTATACTAAAACCACTACCAAAAACCTCGCCCTTAAGTCGTTTTCTGCACACTGATAATCATTTTTTTAAACTTGTCAATAAAAGACAGGCCAGTGAAAGCAACATTTAACGCAATAGCTAAAGAACCTGAACAGCCTTACAGTGATAGGAAAAGAATACCTCTTATGTAACAAACTCAAGTTGTTAAATTATTTTCTTCAAGAATCAGATCAAAGCGTTTAACAATTAATTTCTTTTTTCCTATATCAATCCAGTCTTGCTCTTTCCATTTCTTTAACGGCTTTGAAACCGCACCTCGCGTCATACCAACCATTTGTGCTAACTCTTCATGAGATGCATTAACGATAAAACCAGGGTTTTTATTGGCCTGTATGTTATAGACTTTATTTAGCATCCTGGTAAGCCTGAGTTCTGCATTAGATGAAGTCCAATTACCGAGTGCTTCCATTAAATCACGCGTGTTTTTTGCCAGAAACTTCACTAACTTATAAGCAACGGATGGTTGCTCCTGAAATATCTGCATAAATAACTTTCCAGGAAGATAAATACATTGGGTCGGCAAAGAACAAAAGACTGTTCCAAGTGGAGGAGAAGCTCCAAATTGCTCTAACTCGCCTACGTAATTACCCTTGCCAAATACAGTTAATAACGGGGAGTACCCTTCAATAAAGTCGAGATCAATCTGTAACTCACCTTCGATAACAATATAAAGACCTGTCACTTGCTCCCCTACTCTGAAGACACATTCTTTTTCTTCAAAGCTTAATACACGCACTTGAGGCAACAAAGGCAGCCAATAATCTTTAGACACTTCATTAAACAAAGGGCTGAACGCTAGAGTTTCTAGAATTATTGTTCTTTGATCAGACAACTTATAAACCTATATAAATAAAAATTTTATTTGAGTTTGTACACAACTGTACTGATAAATTAAAAGTTGTTCATTATTCTGCCTAATTAATTGAAGTTATTCAATCAATATTCTAAAAATCCGAAAACTTCAGGGTGTTACCAAGTCATCTAATAATGTTAAAGATTGAGAGTATAAAAAATATGTTGCGTTCTAATTTAAAAAAATTCTGTGCTTATATTATTTTTTTTCTTGCTAACTATATGTTAGCGTTTTCTTCACAACCTAAAACCGAATATATCAACATCGATGATATGGATTTCTTTTTAACTGAATCAACAAAGTCCTGTAATCAACAACAAGCACCTTTGGAAACTTTGTATGACGGTTATTATATGAGAAATTATAATCAGTATTTAATTGATCCGTTTGGGCGGGTTACGTTATTACATGGAATGAACGCCGTCTACAAAAAACCTCCCTATTATCCACCCGATTCTGCTAATGGTTTTACAGAAGCAGATGCAGACTGGCTTGTAGACAATGGCTTCAATACGTTACGCATTGGTACTGAATTTACCGGTATGATGCCCGAGCAACCCGGCGTTATCGACTATGAGTATTTTGAGCAATGGGATCGTATTGTAAATATGCTGACAGAAAGAAAAATCTGGATACTATTCGATGCACACCAGGACCTTTATAACGAAGAATTTCAGGGGCATGGCTTTCCAGATTGGGCAGTGGTAGGATATGAAGGAGAAAATGATGCCACTAATGGGTTCCCTCTTAATTACCTGCTCTCAAAAGCATTAAAACGTCAATACAAAGCTCTGTATAACAACGAGAATAATATTCAGGATTTTTTTGGCCAGGCATGGCAGGAAGCAGCTCTACGGTGGAAGGACCAGGCTTACAATATGGGCTACGATCTAATTAATGAACCATGGCCCGGTGGCTCCAACATTGAATGTATCGTTCCATTAATTGGCTGCCCAGCACAAGACCTCTTTGATTTGGAGCCTTTTTTAGATAAATTAAAAAACTATATTCGCCAGGTAGATGATAAAAATATCGTCTGGTATGAGCCTTTTCCAACATTTGATTTCACTATTCCAACAGCACTTTGGATGAAGCACTGGCCATTTGAACCAATACCAGCACCGAATAATGAAAACCTGGGATTCAGCTTTCACCCATATCATATTTTATCGTCGATTCTTGGTATTCCTGATGCCCCGTTACCTGAAGTAAGTTATGAAATTATTTTTAATAACGCACAAATCACTTCACGACGTATTACTGCGCCAATGATAGCAAGTGAGTTCGGTGCAACAGATGACATCAACGATATAACAGAATTTCTTAGAGAAGCGGACGAAAATTTTGTAAGCTGGCAGTACTGGAACTATAAATCATGGGAAGATTCTACTACAACAGCTGAAGGCAACCAGCAAAGTATGTTTGAAGAAGATGATGATCTTGATTCAGTAAAAATTGAAAAATTAAAATCACTTTCTCGAGCATACCCACAATACACCAATGGCTTTCCAACTACTTATGACTTCAATCCTGACAATCTAACCATGTATTATAGTTATAAGCCATATCAAACAAGTGCGCCCACAGAGATTTTTGTACCGAAGTCATTACACTATAAGCAGGGCTACAGTGTTTATACAAAGGGAGTTAATGAAATTACTGTTTCAGAAGATGGTAAACGTTTATTGATTGAGCAAAGTCCAACTACCTGTGAAGTGGAAATCGAACTTGTTCCAAAATAGACAATTAAAAAAACTAGGCATTACCCGCCGTTTGATTATCTAGGCCGCGGGTATTTTCTTTACTTCGATACATCATTCTGTCGGCCAGTTCAAGCGTTGCTATAATCGAATGGCCAGGCTCATGCACTGCTTTACCAATTGAGACTTCAATATTTTTCGATGCAAACGATGCTCTTATTTTTTCAAAAAGTTCATCCGCAGTCTCAGGTGTACACTCAATGGCCATAATTGCAAATTCATCACCGCCAAGTTTTGCCACTACATCCGATCCTCTAACACTTGATCTCAAACAATCTGCAGCAGACTTGATAAATTCGTCGCCCTGCCTATGGCCATACGTATCGTTTACTTTCTTTAATCCATTCAAATCCAGCATAAATAGCACAATAGGACTACCGTAACGATCAAACCTGGCCTGTTCGCGTTTTACGGCCAGATCCCATCCATTACGATTGAGTAATTTCGTTAGAGCATCAGAATTGACATCAATACGCAATTGTGCCAGTTCCCTTTCTCGTTCAGCTAGCAGTAATTCCCTACCAAGAATTGTACTTAGCATTCGAGCCAATAACTGAATATGTGGCAACTCACTGTCTATATCCAATGTTTGGGGGTTTGGGTCAATAGCACAGAGAGTACCAAATAGAGAACCATCATCGCCTCGCATTGGCATTCCTATATAAGCACCTATCGGTATTTGCTTGCCAATTTCTGCCGATGCATAGACCTGATTTTTAGACGTATCCAACACAATGTTTGGTCCTAACCCTTCTACCATGCGAGCACAAAACGAATCTGCCCATTTGAACACTGCACCGGATTCCACATTATAAAATCGGTCTCTGGCTTCCAGAACAATCCAGTGGGGCAAATTGGTTCTTGTTGTCATCCATAGCCCAAAACCAAGACGATTTTGTAAATAGTCCAGCACGCTTCTACTCGCCTCTTCGAAATTATCAAAGGCTAAAAAATCAAGATCTTTAGGAAATTCACTCATACTGCTTCTATCCCTAGAAAAGTGAAAATATGCGCTTCCATAAAGCACAATGTATAGATAATACTAGAAATAATATTAGTAAAACGTATCTCACAAGCGAAACCTAATATTTATATAGAGTACAGGTTCACAGACAGCTGAACAATTTCACCACCTGAACGCACAAATAATATCATTTAAATTAACGAAGTTGAACTCTCACAAAGATGAATTGAATCGTTTTAACGATGAATGATCAACATCACCGCGGACTTTTTTTAATCAAACGAGCAAAATGATGACCCTATCAATCAGTGCCCGATCAATCAGTACAACACCAAATACACAAACTAATCATAGTAGTACTTCGCTTCAATCCTGAAGCGCCTGCCTCGCTCTTTATTACCCGTTATTAGTTCAGTATCGGCAAAACGAGTGCCCAACCACCAGCTATCTGCTATTTTTCGGCGCAATCTGATTTCATAACCTTCATAGTTAGACGTTTCAATACGGGCTGTCGAATTTTGTGCAAACTCTTTAATAACACCAAAACGTTCAATATAAAGTCTGCGTACGTTTAATTCCCAATCACCCGGATTCTCTAAACCACCATAAACTGTTTGCACAACCCAGGCAGTCTTATCATCACTAAACTCTCCAACACCATCAAAATCATTTAGAGCATATCCGTAATCAACCCCGAAAGAATATTTATTAAATATGGCTGTAGCAGAAAAACGCAGAGAACGATTATCCAATGCTGTATCTCTACCTGTAAAGCGTGTCCCTGGTTCACCATTAAACGATGCATACCAGGGTGATATCTTTAAGGTTAGCTCATCAAAACGATATTTAAATGTTGCGCTCAGGTAAACCAAATCGCCAGTTGTAGCAGTCTGACCATCTAACGGTTTAATATAGGAAAAGTCCAGGGTTAATAACTGATTGATTTTCTTCCTTAAAGCTAATCCATAGGGGTGCAAGTCAGGATCCCAGTATATTGCTGTATTACGCTCTAACACCCAGGGAATTTTTCCTAACCAAAGCTTAATATCGGCAATATTATAATGACCATACACTCGATCTATATATACAGTTCTATCAGGCAACGGCTGGTCAGTAAATTGCTTTAGTGTAATAGCTGGAACATTCTGTTTATCACGCAGCCCTGTACTCGCACGCAAATCCCAAAACCAGCTATCATTTCTCTGCTGACGCACACCAAAATGACCAGTAAAACGAATACGCTCACGCCTGCTTAGCTCGAGCGAGTTATGATCATTTTCATAACGCAGTAAGGCATCTCCATACCAATCAAGCGTTTCTGAAAATGCATACTCACCAGAAAAACTAATCCCGCTTAACAAGCCAAACAATAAAACTGATGACTTTATTTTTAACTGGTGCTGCATACAAAATTTAAACCTGAATTTGCCACTTGAGCTAAGGGAGGCGATAGTACACTGGTTTATATTTCATTTATATTTCAACATATGCCTGGCTGGATATATTTACAACAAAGCTGAAGATAACTCTAATGGATGAACTTATTACTCCCTTCTAATTGTAAAAAACATCCAGATTAGCTGCTTCAATCCAGGTTATACCTAAAAACACTTTTATCACATCAGCTTTAATTAGTACAAGCAATGAAGACTTGCTTCCAATTTTCTTTTTCCAGCCCTTATGCATGCGTATATAGTTTGCAACTATGAGATTCAAATAATCAATTAACAATCAATAAAATCAAATACTTGATATATACGTTAGAAGTAAACGCTTCTCGCAGCCTATATAAAGGCATGGTTTATCTAAAACCAGACTCACAAAGTCAAACTTCTGACACGCAAAATTCTAACCGGCATTTTATTGGCAGAAATAGATTAGAAAGAGTCAATAATCTGAATACACCCTTAAGAAAAAGTTTTAACTCAACTTTATTCTACTGTTAGACCATAAAAAAGAACAAAAAAAAATCCATACATGAAAAATTTTTCTATTTAATAAGCAAAACAATTATCCATATCCTTATTATCTACTTTCCCAAGCAACTTATCTAAAGTAATTGACAAAGCAATTTTTTTTTGTAAGTATCAATTTTGATTAAATTAAATTAATAAAAAACTTATGTATTAAATTACATCAATAAAAATGACGAGTGTACTTTTCAATTTTGCAAATAATAATCTAACTAACTCACTAAGAGGATAACACGATGTTAACAAAAAAAGCTGTACTTTTAACCTCAGCATTAGCTGTCTCTGTTCATGCTGTTGCAACGTTTCCAATCGTACCTAGTTTCGGTGGAATCGATTATTTATATAGCACTACTTTAGACGGCCTGGTTTACCCTGGGCCAGGTGATGGTTATTTTTCTGGCTCAAACCCTGACGGACAAATAGGTGACTCTATTCAATTTACACAAGAACCAGAGGCCTTCGTTGGAGGAACACTTAATTTAAACTGTTTAAATGGTAATGGCACTTGTGCTACACCTACACTTACTGGTAGTCCACTCCCAAATCTGTTAAATCCACCAGGCTCTGTGTCCGCAGGTTTCTTTACGTTTAATAACCAAGAAATAACTATCACCTCATCTATAGGTATTAACGGTAGTGTTTTCACAAATCCTGTTGGTCAACTTGAATTACTATCTGACGGTTCGGATCTAGAAGTTTCACCCGGCGTATGGCAATTCGATTCTTCTGGTGTTGCCAACACGGCAGCTGCACAATATACAGATTTCACAACGCCAGGATTCGTTGCCAGCACTACTGGTAACGTAGGAATACTTATTAATTCACTAACAATTGATATGGTAAAATGGCGTCTCGAAGAAGTTTCAACCAATAGTTATGTATTTACCGGTGAAACTGCAAACGGTTCTCTGGTTGGTGTTTCATTTACGACTACGGGCTCTACTGAAGTGCCATTCCCGGCTTATTCGCTTTGGATAATGGGTATAACCTTATTGGGCTTAGGTGCTTACACTCGCAAGCGCCTACAACCCATAACCTCTAATACTCATCGTTAGGACTAACATAAGCACTTATACTTTTATAATAAACACCCACATCTTTATGTGGGTGTTTACTTATATAACGATAAATTAATATTCTTAAAATCAGTCTAGCCAAATAATACAAAAATGAATGATCACCTCCCTTTAACTTATGCAAATAGTATAATGAAAATCATTATACTCATTTACCTTTCCCAATTATCATTTTTAACATTTGCACAACCGCAAATACAAGAGATTATTGTTACCTCTCAAAAACGTGAAGAAAGTCTTCAAGATGTTTCAGTTTCTGTCACTGCCATAGATGGAGATAAGCTGGCTGATAAAGGTATTGCTCGCGTTGAAGAACTCGCTGCCTACGTACCTAACCTGACACTGACTGAAACCGGTATAGGAACAACGATCTATATACGCGGTATTGGATCGGGCATCAATCAAGGATTTGAACAATCAGTAGGTATGTATGTTGATGGCGTTTACTACGGGCGAGCACAGCTGACCCGCTCGCCTTTTTTTGATATGGAAAGAGTTGAGGTATTACGTGGGCCACAGGTAACATTATTTGGCAATAACAGTATTGGCGGTGCTCTATCATTCACTACGGCCAGACCCACAGAAGAACTTTCAGCCACAGTTTCTGTCACCCACGGTGATCAGTATGGCGAGAAAGAAATGGTCTTTATTGCCAACGGTGCCATCAATAATTCTGCTCGCGTTCGTTTGGCTTATCGTAAATTTGATTTTAATGGCTATCTTGAAAACCTGACGCTTAATCGCGACGAACCCAAACGAAACTATGACACTGTTCGTCTCACTTTTGACTTTGATATCACTGATAGTTGGCAGTCTTTATTAAAACTGGAATATTCAACTTTTGATGTAAAAGGAAGACAAATCAGAATAATCAAGGACGGTACAGATGCTTTCCCTGTCAATAACGGTCAAGGGTTTTCTAACAATAGCAGTTGGATAGTAGGATCTAATGCAGTAAGTTTTCAAGGTAACTCAACTTTAGCTGAAATGTGGTCACAAGGATTTGCAGGTGGAGAAACCGTGATCGATGTTAATAATGAAGATGCCCGTTATGCCAATGGTGATTTCAGTGAAAACGATGTCGAGAATCTTACCTGGATCAATAATTTCAGCTTGAATGAGGTTGATCTGGAACTAACGTTTGCTCACATGGGTTATTCCTATGATGAAAAATGCGATTGCGATTTCTCGGGATTGAACTTTGTTAACTTTTTTGCTGAAGAAGAGTATTCACAACAAAGTATAGAGTTCCGCTTTTCATCCCCCGGTGGTGATTTAATTGACTGGATTGCTGGCGCCTACTATCAGCAGGATGATCTTGATTTTAATGACCAACTGGGTATACCGTCTACGGGGCCAATTAAAACACTCTTTGAAGGAATACCTAGCACTGCTGCTCCTTTCATTAACAGTAATTTAGTTGATGCAAATGTTCCCAGAGTATTTGATCAAGAATCACAACTGTCTGCAATTTTTGCCAGTTCAACCATCAATTTTACTGATGCGACTCGCTTAATTCTGGGCGCACGCTATAGCAATATTAAAAAAGAAGCCAGCCGCAATTTAACATACACCAACTTTGATGGAAGCACGCCTTCTGATTTAAAACTACAGACTATGGATATTTATTATGCCCTTATCTTCCGCAGTTATCCCCATGAAATTGAGGGCGAACTTGACGATGAACGTGTGTCCTGGAATGTTATTCTGGAGCTGGATTTGAATGAAAATAATATGCTTTATGCTTCAGTCACAGATGGCTTTAAAGCAGGTGGTTTTGATGTAAGGTCCAACTCTGTTCCACGTGATCAGACATCTTCAATTAACAGCAGTTTAATTATTGATCCTGATGGTTTTGCAGCAGGGGCATTTGAATTTGATCGCGAAGAAGCTTTAGCTTATGAGTTAGGCCTTAAATCCAATATTGGCGGTTTTTTGGAAGTGAATACGGCTCTCTACTATACAGAAATTAAAAATCTGCAAACCAGTGTTTTTGATGGCGCACTGGGCTTTAATGTCGGTAATGCCGGGGCTGCAACCAGCAAGGGTATAGAGGTTGATGGACGTGCTGCTTTTACAGAAAATTTATTCATGAATTTTTCATTCAGTGCTGCCGATTTCGAATTTACTGATTACCCTAACGGATTATGTACATCAGATGAACTCTTGGAATTAGGTTTTGTAGGTCTTGCAACTAAATTTAATCCTGAAGATCCGTCAACTTGCTATAACCAAGGTAAATCATCAAATATCCTTGGTATTGTAGCCGGTAAAGATCGTAAGGGCACAACCAATCAGTACGTAGCCGATTATGCTGGCTCGGTGGGCTTTATTTTTGAAAAAGAACTATCGGACTTATTATTTAATTTCAGCATCGATATGAATTTTACTGATGACTATCATACCACTCAGAACCTTGACGAAAACGTTATCCAAAAAGCGTTTGAAAAATACAATGCAAGGTTAAGTCTTGGCGATTTAGATGATCGATGGGAGTTTGCTGTATTGGGCCGAAATTTAACAGACAAACGCACTATCGGTTTTTCTAACAATGTACCTTTGTCAACTACACAATTTGGTACCTCAACCTATTATGGTTTCGTATCACCACCACGACAGGTTTTGGTACAGGGTAAATTTAACTTTTAATGATTCAGTCAAGCACTATAGATAATAAATCTTCTCGTTTTACTACTCTCTATCTGATATTCATAGTGTTTTAATTCTGGACGAAAGATTAAACCCCTTTTTACCAAGCAGCCCTTCAAATATAAGCATAAGGCATTACGTATTTGAGCCTCCAAAAACAAATCATAAATTGAACATAAAACAATAAATGTGTGAACTTTCATCCCGGAAATTTTGCAAAAAATAGTCACTTCAATTGCATTTTCAACCAATATCGATATAGTAACTTTATAAAACTACTCTATGCTATAAACACGATTAAAGGATATACGGAGAACGATGATGAAATTTTTCAAATACCTTTTTATTTTTATTACTGTTGTATTTTTAATTGGCTGTCAACAAAAAAATAATATGAATCAAAAATTCAGTCTTCCGGAGGGTAACATGAAAGCAGGTAAAAAAGTCTTCGTTGATCTACAATGTAACGCTTGTCATAGCTTACCGGCAGTGAAGCAATCACCATCATCCAGTGGAAACTCCATAACCATTGCTTTGGGTGGAGAAACACGAAATATAAAAACTTATAGCGAATTAGTAACTGCCGTAGTTAATCCATCTCATCGAATCTATCAGGGCTATTCAGACAAACACAAAACCCAGGATGGATCCTCAGCGATGCGTAATTACAATGACATCATGACTATCACTCAATTAGTGGATCTGGTCAGTTTTCTACAAACCCAATATCGCCTGCCAGAATTTGAAAGAAGTCAATATCGCGCCTACTATCCCGGCTCCGAGTAGATAGTATACGTAAAGTGTTTGAGCATCTTATTTGTAATATGAATATATTCTTGCTCCTGATAATAAAAATGGTGCTCAAATACTCTTGTTTAAATGAAGTGAAAACTGGCCTATCGCCATATCAATACGGCTTCTTTTGCTGATTCTACTCATTTTTTAGCTCGGCTTTTTTATTAAAAAAAGCCAATTCTTTCAAGATCTTTAAATATAAAAGCAAAAATGGGTTGCCTCTGAGCATTTCTCATCTTTACTTCTAATATACATTTTTTGAATGGCAACAAAACCAACAAGATCAGTGTATTTTTTAAACACACATAAAAAATAAAGAGTGGCTAAAAACCCACCTGAGTATGAAATAGGCAATAATTTTATCAGATACAAATAACGAATTAGCAATGAGAGATCTAATTATCTCGGGAGCAAGTTGACTCATTATGAATACCGATAAAACCAATAAACCAGCCTCTTCCGAAATGCATAATGGTCCAGGTTACCAGATTTGCTCCGATATTGAGCGCCCATCTATCTCAACCATCAATTCATATAAAGAATTCGAAACACCTGACGTTTCAGACATGTTAAATAGAATGTATTCGATGAACCCCCAAATTCAAAATAGAGTGAACAACAAAAGTATCGTTGGACCCGCTGTTACTGTGAAGGTATTTCCAGGTGATAATTTAATGGTTCATAAAGCACTTGATCTTATTAAAGAAGGAGACATTATTGTCGTTGATACATGCTCAACCTATAGTAATTCTGTTATCGGTGACATTATTGCTCAAAAGGCCAAGCATCGTGGAGCCGCTGGTTTTGTTATTGACGGCTTAATAAGAGATATTCCTGGGCTGAAAGATATTAACCTACCTATTTATGCAAAAGGAAACACGCCTGTGGGCCCACTTCATAGAGGGCCAGGTGAAATAAATTTCCCTGTTAGTTGTGGAGGGATAGTAGTTAACCCTGGAGATATTATCTCTGCAGATTCCAGCGGTGTAGTAGTTATCAAAAAAGAGTTTTCAAAAGAAATTCTTGTTCAATTAATAGAACAACAGTGTAAAAATAATGAGTATATAGCGAATGTTAAAAAAGGCATTTTTTCTAACGATTGGGTAGATAACATTTTAGCTGAGTCTGGCTTCGTAATAAAAGAAGAAACCAAAAAAAATAAAAAAAAGAAAAACCTGGTCAAATTGACCAGAGATAAAAAATTATGAGTAACACATCATTATTTGTAAATCGACATGATGTTTTATTGCTAGGCGGCATAGCCAATTCACTTTCAGTGGCACGCTGCCTTGGTAAAAATAATATAAACGTTAACATTGCTTCACCAATCGACTGCGTAGTTGCAAAATCCAGACACATCAAAAATCATTTTGTTCAACCAGAAAATTTGAGCCGTGAAGATTTTTACTATGATCTATTATTACAACAAGATAAAATAAAACCAGAAGCTGTTATTTTTACCTGCGATGATGATGCGATATCAGTAATAGCTAAAAACAAAGATTTTCTTAAAAAAAAATATATTCTGGATATTCAAAAGCCTGAGCATCAACTGGATTTACTTGATAAACAAAAAACCATCGAATTAGCAAAAAAAGTTAATTGTCCTGCACCAAAGTATTGGCAAATTGAAAAACCTGAAGATGTCATCAAGGCAATACCGGATATAACTTTCCCAGTATTAATCAAACCTATCTACTCGCATATTTTTCATAAGCAATTTAACAAAAAACTTTTTTTTGCAGAAGATAGACAAAGATTAATTGAACATACCAACAACGTCTTTAATGCTAACATCGAATTCATGCTTTGTGAATTTATACCTGGCCCCGATAGCTTACTAAGCAGCTATTACACATTTATTGACAATGATGGCAATAAGCATTTTGACTTCACCAAGCAAATAGAGCGTCGCTCTCCAGTGCACTTTGGTGGGGGAACATACCATCGTACTCAATGGCTACCTGAAACTGCAGCAATGGGTATAAAGTTTTTTAAAGGCATCGACTTCAGAGGAATGGGAAACATAGAATTTAAATACGACGCACGAGATAACCAGCTAAAAGTCATCGAATGCAATGCTCGCTTTACGGCCGCTCAGGAGCTGGTAACTCAAAGTGGTATGGATATGCCTGGTTCGATTTACCAATACCTTGTTAACCGGCAAATACCTGAAAAAATGACTTTCAAGGATAAAATGACAATGGTGTTGCCTTTTGAAGACATTGATGCTTTTAGAGAATTACATCAGCAAAAAAAGATTACATTAGTACAATGGTTGAAAAGCCTGTTACGACCCCATATTTTTGCATATTACAATACTTTTGATTGCAAACCTTTTGTCTTCTCTCTTTATAAAATTATATCAACACGATTAAAAAACAGGTTTATAAAACATAAAAAGCATGCAAAAAAATCGACTAATAACATTTACAACCAGACTTCTTGAGGCCGCAGGAGCCGACACAGAAGAAGCTAGCATCATAGCTAAGGTGTTAGTATGGGCAGATACTGTTGGCAGAACTACACAGGGGGTATGGCGCTTACCTGTCATTACAAAACGTCTAAAAGAAAAATTACATAAATCACCTTGTCATTTTGATTTAAAAATGACAACACCAACTCTAGGAATGGTTAATGCCAAGACAGGTTTGGCTCATTATGTTGCTCATAAAGTAACAGAGCACGCTATCGAAACAGCAAAGCAGGAAGGCATCTGCATTATGACAATAAATGATTCCAATCATTTCGGTGCCGGTGGTTATTATACAAATATGATTGCCGAAGCGGGTATGATTGGTATGGCATTAAGTAATTCTTTTCCTAAAGTTATTCCACATGGTGGAGAGTCGCCTGCTTTAGGTACCAACCCGTTTTCTTTCGCCTGCCCAGCCTTGAATGACGCGCCATTACTAGTTGATATGTCTACCTCCGAAGTTGCTGGTTCAATATTACGTAAAGCTAAAGAAGAAGGTAAAATCGTTAGTGACAGTATTTTTCCATTCGGTGGTGCAAGAGGTTTTTCTTTATCTATTGTTGTTGAAGTTCTGGCAGGAATATTATCTGGTGCAGGTATATCACATCAGGTAAAGTCAATTTATGATAAAGGCGCAAATAACGGACACTTTATTCTTGCTATAGATATAGAAAAGTTCATGCCCTTGCAATTATTTTGCGAAAGAATGCATTTCTTGATCTCGTCGTTAAAGGCTTCTGGAGAAAGTGTTCAATACCCAGGAGAGAATCGTTGGCAAGCCCTTAAAAGGTCTAATGACAGTGGTGTTACTTTAGATCAGCAAACCAAAGACAAGCTAGACGAACTTGCCGATGAGTTTAACATCGATAGAATCTGATTCTTAACAGCTAAAAGATTTAAATGTTTTTCGTTTAATTATCTTTTAAAAGAAAATCATTTCTTCATTAATGGTAGCCAATGCCCAAAACCAAAGATAAGCGTCTGAATAAAACCTATATCTTTACTCATTACAAATTTGATCACCACGTATTCAAGAACATGTATTCCCAGCATAATTAAACCAAGATAAAACATGATTGAATTAAACTCGGCAGGAAGCATTGAAAAAATACTCAGGATAAAAGCAATCCAGAAAGCATAAAGAAATACTTTTGTACCATTTATTATCGTACTCATAGTTTATTAACCCTCTTTTTTGATCGTTGGTGATTTCACCATAATCAAAATATTAAATAAAACCAAGGTCTTTTTCAGTCTCGTTAACTACGCAACTCAGCCTATCGTATGACTTTTCTGTAAAATTGATATGACCTAACTTTCTACCCGGCCGTACTGATTTATTATACCAGTGTAATGTTGAATTCTGGCCAATCACATTAAGAGCAGGCTTCTCGCAACCAATCAGATTCAACATACCTGCAACGCTCACACTCTCAGTATTACCAATAGCTATACCAGCAATTGCTCTTATGTGGTTTTCAAACTGGGAGGTTAAGCTCCCCTGTTGAGTCCAATGCCCACTATTATGTACACGTGGTGCCAATTCATTTACAAGCAGCTCACCCTTAATGACAAAACACTCCATTGCCATAACACCCACATAATCGAGAGTATTCATAATACTGGCTATATACTCTTGCGCTTTTGATTCAATTCTGTCCGCCTCTTGTGCTGGCGCCATCGATTGCACCAGAATCCCTTTTTTATGAATATTTTCAGTCAAAGGATAAAATAATATTTTTCCATCTTTAGCACGTACCGCTATTTGCGATACTTCTTTTTCAAAACATATTTTTTGCTCTATTATGTAATCGTTAACATTAACGGTGTCATCAAATGCTACAGCTTCTTCTTGGGTATTAATGTGCCACTGATTTTTTCCGTCATAACCATCTGAGCAAGATTTGACAATGAGTGGTAAATCCAAATTTTCTAACGCTTTTTTTATTGATTGATTATATACATAAGGAGCAAAAGGAATGTTTAGTGAATCCAGTAATTGCTTTTCCTTATATCGATGTTGTGAAGCAGCTATTGCTTTTAGACCAGGATAAATCGAACAGTATGCACTAAGGGACTCCAGCAAACCCAATAGCACTTGCTCTCTTTCTACAGTAATACAATCTGGTTTACCCAAATTATGATAGAGTTCTTCAGCTGAAAGATTGGGCTCATTAACAATAATGTCACCCAACCCTTTTACACAAACCGTATCTTCTCCCTGCTCAGCAATGAATGAAAACCTGATACCGCTCTGCAATCCAGCCAAGGCCATCATTTGCGCCAGCTGACCACACCCAACAATACCAATGTGCACTAGCTGACCTCCCAAGGTACCGCATTAGTCTGCTGTTCACGCCAGAGAATTAATCGCTTTTGTAAATCGATATCCTGGGTTGCAAGAATTTGAGCCGCCATAAGCCCGGCGTTATAAGCACCAGGTTCTCCAATAGCCTGAGTTGATACCGCCACGCCTTTTGGCATTTGAGCAATTGAAAGTAAACTATCGATACCACTCAATGCTTTACTGGTAACTGGAACAGCTATGACGGGCAACCAGGTCATTGCTGCGGTCATTCCTGGTAAATGTGCAGCACCACCAGCGCCTGCAATAATCACTTTATATTTCTCAGCAGCACTGTTAGCAAATTCATACAAACGTTGTGGTGTGCGATGCGCTGAAATGACTGAGGTATCAAACCCGACATCCAGCTGCTTAAGCACTGTCGTCGCATTCTGCATGACAGGCCAATCCGATTGTGATCCCATAATAATGGCAACACGTTTTTCAATAGTAGGCTCATTCATAAGTATTTCTCTGTAAACTCAATGTCAGCCTTTCAGCTTAAAATGAAAAAAGCAAACCCCTGCCACAATAATTGTGGCCACCAAAGCTTGAGCATTGATTGACACACTGAGAACTAGGTTGTTTTTTCGACGACTGCACTAAATTATGCCTGTACTGAAATTTAAGCACTCTCCAGGCAGACACCCGATAAATAATCGGAAACCGAGCATTCTACCAAAAATTTTTAGTAAAAAAACAGTGAGGAGAAAGATTAAGCGGTAATTTTATTTGGGGAATCAGCTTAATAGCGATCAAAATATCCGCGACGCATCCACCAAAAACCAATTCGTAATCGCTGGGATCGACGATTGTATTTACGGCGACATCCTGTCTCAGGAACCTGCTCAGGTTGCTGCTGCTTACGACGCTCTTTATTAACTCTCGGATCATCAAAAATATCTTTACTGGTTGTATTAACCAACCGTTCCTCAACTTTAGATAATTCTGATGTTTTTTGCCCAGGCTTTCGATGATTTTTTTTTACTTGTTTATTACGTAATGATTCACTACCACTTTTTAAAGAATCCTTTCTTGAGCTTTTTTGGTAGTCTCTCTGATACTTTTCCTTGTCAAAGTTATTCACAATATAAAAACCTTGTTTCAAATATAGCTTTATAGTTAGATGCTTAAATCAAATAAATGTTAACATTTTTTAATTTATAGTATGCATCGTATAAAATAATAAGCATTTTGTTTTGCTTCTGTTATTTTATTCATAGTCCAAATGAATAAGCAATATTCTTGCACACGATTTTATTAATTTCAATTCATCTGCTATCAGTTTTACAGATAAAAACAGACTTGTAATAAAGCTGTAATATGTAAAAAGTATTTTTCGTACAAAACGTTATAAGTAAGAAGTTAAATTTATATATTCAGTTTGTTTTACAATGATAGAGTTAAAGCCGGCTCTTGCAACGACGACAATAATTCTTTTAAATGTAAAATATGTTCGGACCAATAACGCTGTGTGTTAAACCATGGAAAACTTATTGGAAAGGCAGGATCGCACCATCGCTTTGCTAACCATGCATTATAGTGTAATACACGCATTACACGTAGCGGTTCAATTAGTTGCAGTTGTGCAGTATCAAAATCTGCAAACATTCGGTAACCCTTTATGATTGTTTCCATTTGAAGTGCTTGCTGGTTTCTACTGCCTGATAACAGCATCCAGAGATCCTGAATGGGTGGCCCTGTGATTGTATCGTCAAAATCAACAAAATGCGGTTTATCATTCCGCCACAATACATTACCTGGATGACAGTCACCATGAAGGGCAATCTGTTGCCAATAATTTTCTGGCTTATTATTTTCCAGATGTTTAAGTATCGCTTGAGTTATTGCTTCATAAGATTCCTGAAGTTCATGAGGAATGAAATTATGCATTAATAAATAATCCACACTATCATTTGCCCATACCTTTGTAGTCATGACCGGCCTTACCAAAAACTTAAATCCTTGACTGGCAGTATGAATACGACCAATAAACTGCCCCATTATTTTGAGGTGTTCAAGATTATCTAACTCTGGCACTCTGCCGCCATATTTTTTATAGATTGAAAAACGAAACCCTTCAAATGAAAAAAGCGTTTTTCCATCATGCTCAATGGGTGGAATAACTGGAATATCCAATCCATTTAAAAAGATTGAAAAAGCATGTTCTTCCTGTATTTGCTCGTCACTCCAACGTTCTGGCCGATAAAATTTGGCAACAACAGGCTCAGTATCTTCGAGACCTACCTGATACACTCTATTCTCATAACTGTTAAGAGCCAGAATCCGTGCGTCGGCTCGATAACCCAGACTTTCTACAGCATCGATGACCAGATCGGGGCTAAGTTTCTCATAAGGGTGAGCATTTTCACTCGACTCAACATTCTCGCGAGTTTGAGCTTGCTCTTCGGGTTCGATACGATTACCTATATTATCGTCTGGATAGAGATCATCTGAATAATCATCGTTATCAGGCAAATGGTCATCGTTGGAATGTATTGTGGTATCGTCATCCATAGTAGTAAGTACAAAAATTAACGAGTATGCTGAACAGCCAAGCTTTTTAGAATACCATACACTGCAAATAAACACCTTAAAAAGTCATCGCATCTACAATAATGTTAGAAATTGAATCTCTTCAGTCAAATACTAAAAATCCTTTTTCTATCGATAAGTGGGAAATAGACAGCAAACAGCATTATCTCTTTATAGGGCTTGGCAGAGATGACTTATCGAAAATAAAAAAGAAACTACTGGCAATTATCCATTCACATGCACTTGAATATACTGAAGTCTCCTGGCAGGAACAACAACACATTATTGACCAGGAAATTTTACGAGCTAAAGTCGGATTGATTGATGAAATTAATCATGGAACACTGGTTGAAACTTTATTAAATTTAGCCATTCACCAATTAGATAGTGATAGAAAAATCCTTGAGCTTCTGCAACTTGAGGGGTGTTTAAGAAAAAGCTTTAGAATGCTTTCTTCTGGCGAAACACGCCGTTGCCTTATAGCTATGGCTTTACTTGAAAAAAAGAATATTCTTATACTCGATAAACCTTATGAAGGCATTGACAAACATAGCATTCCCGTTATAAAAAAATGCCTTGAATATGCATCAATAGAGAATTACTTTCAAACTTGTATCTGTTTTTTAGACAAAAAAGATTTAGAACCTGATTTTGTAACATACCGCATAATCCAAAAAACTCAACCCATTGATAAGCTGATACTTCCAGAACTCCCTGAAAAGCACCCCTTCAGGAAAGCAGAACCACTTTCTGATGAACAACCACTGATTGATATGAAGAATATTTCAGTCCGCTATGCTGATGATGAATTTCCTATTATCAACAATCTTAACTGGCGAGTCGATAAGAATCAGCACTGGCGCATTATTGGTAAAAACGGCTCTGGAAAAACCACTTTATTAAAATTGGTAACGGGTGATCATCCTCAGTCTTATTCAAATAATATCCTGGTGTGTGGATACCAGCGTGGTAGCGGTGAAAGCATTTGGTCCATAAAACGCTATATTGGCTACATGAGTAGTGAAACACTTTGGCAATATCATGGTAGTGGCCAGCTAGCTGGCACAACACTGGATGTGATTATTTCAGGCATGTATGACACAGTAGGCCTGTATCAGAACATTACTGGTTCTGATATTCAAAGCGCAAAACAATGGCTAACGATATTAAATATGGGAGAAAAACAAAATCTGCGCTTTAAATCCCTGAATATAGCTGAGCAGCGTATGGTTCTCATAGCGCGAGCAATGATAAAACGCCCTGATTTATTAATTCTTGATGAGCCTATAGTCGGACTGGACGCAGAAGAAAAACAGTTAGTCATAACACTTATAGAACAACTGATTCACACAAATACCTGCACAATTTTATATGTAACTCATCGAGATGAGGAATCGCCGCCCTCAGTCAATAATATTCTCGATATGGAAAACCCTGGTTAACTCATTTTTATAAAGGTATTAACTTACTGTCTGTTTTTGTTTCTCAAACTCTAAAACAGCCATTCGAGGTAGATGAATAATCAGGCATTGAGAACTGATATAAATAATCCAGTTAACCTCCCTCACTAACGGAAAATACCCCTGGCCATTATTGCCATATATCCAGAATTGACCAATCACTGCATCTGCCACCATAGCTAAAATATAACCCACTCCAACAAACCAGACATACTGTGTCGATTTCATGTCTCTGAAAACATAAATCAGTAAGATACCCATTACGCCTACAACCGTTATTTGTAAACTGTATAAGCCTGTTATGAGTGATACATATAAACCTGTACCAGGTAAATGCATTGACAAAAATGAAATAGAGCCAATTAAAATTGCAGCCAAAAGTGAATAAACTATAGTGCTTAGCTTAATACCTATAACTCGCATGAATTGCAAGGCAGCAATAATAAATAATAAATAACCCGGCGCAAAAAAGAATACAGAGTCAGCCAGATAATCATGCCGAATAAGATCACTATGTTGATGAAATTCTTGTGGTAAATTGAAATTTACAATATCCCCAAAAAAACAGAAAACAATAGCAATCAATGAAAGGTAACTTAATTGGCGGAATAACTTTCCCTCGGAATGTTGATAAACCCAGCGTTTTATTAAGAAACTATTTATGATCAATATAAGCATACATAATGCGTTGATCAAAACTCGCGTTTTATTAAGGCCTTCGTTATAGATCGCTCCTGATAAAAAACCAACAGAAAAATCTACTAAAGAAAATAATAGAACTGATATAGAAATAAAAACCAATTTATTCATCACGCTTTATTTTAATAATTTCCTTCCAGCTTCCCTACGATACTCCACTTGCCAGAGAACAATCACACAAGCACTACAGAACAAAAAGGGAAAAACTTTCTTTTGAATTATGCATCAAAAACTAATTATTAGCGGAGTGTTTCATCAACACATAAACACCGAGTAAAGCAGCAAAAAGCTCAACAGCTATATAAGACACTAGAATCGGTGTAGGAAAACCATCAACAATAACACTAATGACTCTACCTGTTCCCATTCCCACCATAAAAAATATCACGGAAAAAATAGCAGGAATATGCCAGTGTGGTTTTTGTGATGCCAATAACCAGAATGCAGCAACACCAAGGTAAAGCCCTGTCATTCCACGAAAGACATGAATCAATTCAACAGAGTCTGGTGTTATCGTCAATAACATCGGAACTGTTACTTGCGGGTTAATCCCATAACTCATCGAAACTGTGGCCAAACCCATAGCCATCAATATTAAATAGTTTTTTGCCATAATAACTCTGACTCTAAATGCAAAGGCTGAGGGATTACCTCAGCCAACTTAAACAATAACGAACCGGATAATATTATAACTAAGCTCGATGATACCTGGCATAAAGCTTTTCTCTCTTTTTAGGGCAGATATTCACTTTATCAAGGTCGTAGTTGACGAATTCCAGTAAGCGGCGATCCATCACAAAGCGCCAAAGTGGTGGGAAGATGGTTAAAAACTGCATAAATGGATAACCAGCTGGTAATTGCGGCACATTTTCATAGTCACGCAGGATCTGATATTTTCTGGTTGGACTTGCATGATGGTCTGAGTGGCGTTGCAATTGCAATGTCATCATATTGGTAAACAGATAGTTACTGTTCCAGGAGTGATGAGGCTGGCATCTTTCATAACGGCCATCAGACAATTTTTGTCGTAATAAACCATAATGTTCCAAATAGTTAGCCATAGTCAGCTGAAAATAACCGGCAAATGATGCAACTAACAAAAACGGTAACATCTCTATACCAAATAACGCTAACCAGAAAATATAAAGTCCCACTGTCATTGCATAAGAACGCAATATTTGATTCTCGAAACTCCAAAAGGACTTATTCATATTCTTAAGTCTTTCTGACTCTATTTTCATGGCGCGCTCAAATGCCATAGGTATTTCTCTAAGCGCAAACTGGTAAATATTCTCTCCCATTCGAGATGAGGCTGGATCTTCAGGTGTAGAAACATGAACGTGATGTCCTTTATTGTGCTCTACATGAAAATGTCCGTAACCAAATAAAGCCAAGCCAAACTGCGCACCAAAAAATTCCAGTTTGTCTTTGGTTCTATGGCCAAGCTCATGCGCTACACAAAAAACCCCAGCGAACATTGCACCCATACCAATAGCTGCAGCCAGGTATGTATGCCATGACATATCAACAACCGAAACGGTGTAAAACATCAACGTTGTTGTTAGGAAATAGAGTGGCAATGTAACCAGGGCCAAATTAGTATAGAATGAATCACTCTTTAATTCTTTTTCATCAGATGAATCATGATTAACATGATCCTTACCCATGATCAAATCCAGGATTGCTGATAAAAAATAAAATAAGCCAGCAAAAAGCCAAAAGTAATTGCTATTATCATTGATCAGTACGGTTAATGCTGTAACTGCGGGGATCACCGGGCCAATGTAATGTATAAAGTAATAGTATTTTTTTCTATTAGACATCCATGAAAAAATATCTTCTTTTGTGGATAATAACGTGTTCATTTACAGGCACCACCTATTAACTATATTCATAAAGTTTTTTTAAGCTATATAATGACTGCTTGATAGCTATAAATTTGACCATTAATTTAATAACACGCGTTAGATGATCAAATTTATTCCGAATTAATAAAAGTGTAATAGATGACAGCTTTGTTTAAAATGTTCACAGCCGCCAATTGTTATCCTATCCTGCCAAATTTATAATTCTGTGGAACAGAAATAGTTAAGGGCAAACCACACATGTCAACTGCACTTGAATCACTTCGATTCCCTGTCAATTATCTACAAATTGCAGAGGCAATTGCGCAACATCAGGGCAAAAACGCCAAGCTATTGATCAACGAAATTTTAAACATTGACTCTTCTGAACATACAGAACCCGTAGCACACATTAATGGCGTACAGTTTTCCCGTTTACTGGACTTAACCAGGGAATTTATTAAAGATCCTGAGGCTCAATTGGCTTTCCCCAAAATCCTTCCCTTTACGATACATGGCCATGTTGGATTGGCTGCAATGACATCATCTACATTACAGGAAGGTATGGAAACCGGTATTCGATTTTTATACCAGATTATGCCGGCATATGAGATTAGCTATAAAGTGGAAAATGAAATATGTACAACCAATCTGAAACGGATTACAGACTTTGAACACAATAACGATCTTATATTAGAATTTCTTATGTGTGCACTTAATTCTTTTTTCCCATTCACCACTGTTTCCTACAGTGATATAACCGTTGATTTTCCCCATGAACATTTATTAATGACTGAATTTAGTCAACTGTTTCCTGGCATTACGGTCAACATGAATAAGCCCTACAGTCGTTTTTTCTTTCCTGCAAAATTTTTAAACGATAATATGATTACGGCTAACCAATCCACACGAAGTCTGCTTGAAAATGAACTCATAAAACGCCAGGGAACATTATTAAATAAACATACACTGGCTTATCAGGTTTCCCGAAAAATTTATGAACGAATGGAACAGAATTTACCTGTTGAAGCTAACGATATTGCTAACGCTTTAAACATGTCAACCAGAACACTTAGCCGACATCTAAAAACAGAGAATACTAATTTTAAAGCAATACATAATGACTGTCGTCTTGAACTCGCAAAATCATTACTCAACGATACCACTAAGAATATAAGCGTTATAACATCAGAAATGGGCTTCTCTAGCGAGGCCAGTTTTTCTCGTTATATTAAACAACAAACGGGACTCACACCTACCCAGCTTCGCAAAAAAGACAGTCTGTAACAACAATCATACTTATTAATCAGTACATTCAGAAATATCATTAATCATGCTTTTTATTTTTTCTTCCATCTCATCATTATCAATAGCATTTTTTTTCTTGTCATGGCTCCATTGCTTTAACGCGTACTCAACCCTGGAAGCAACAGAACGTCCCCCTACTTCAGTATGAAAAACCAGTAGCAAAGGGCCCTTTCCTTTTAGTGCTTTTGCCGCTAACGATTTTCCTGATTGATGCTCTTTAAATCGGCGATCGACATCTGTAGTAATCCCGGTATAAAACTTTCCATTGGCCATTTTTACCATATAAATTGACCATAACTTTTGAGACCTGGCATCTACCATAATAAATCTAGTACTTTTTCCATAAAGTGATATTTTCTTCTTCATCAAAAAAAGATGAAGCCAGACCGTTTTCACCAAGTGCAATTAAATGCGCCTGCAAAGAAAATGATGCCAACAGGTGTAGTTCTGGTGGGGTATCAGCATAAACCGCCTTGAGTAACGATTTTTCAGATAATGGCTCAGTAGAGGATAATGCATCAAGTACTTTTTGTTCGCGTTTCTTGCGATGGTCTATTATGCGCTGAACTTCATCGTGAACATCCACTATCACCGTTCCATGTGCTGGCGCTATAGCATCAATAGATAGATCCAATAGTTTGTTTAACGAAGCCAGATATTGATTCATATTACCCTGTGGAGGAGTGATCACTACTGTTCCACCTTGCATTAGATGATCGCCCGCAAATAATATTTTTTTATCTGAATATCCTTCTTGTTCTAATAAAAATACAAAATGATTATCAACATGCCCTGGTGTATGAACTGCCCTTAAACAAAAGTCATCACATGAAATAAGCGAATTCTCTTCTAAAACAATATCTGGTTTAAAACCAGTGTCCTGGAGCTCAGTAAACTTTGAAATTGCACCATAGAGCGGGATATCCGTTTCTTTAGCAAGAACTGCTGCAGCTGGAGAATGATCTCGATGTGTATGTGTAACCAGAATACCCTTTATTGCTTCACCGTACTTCTCCAGAATTGCATCAATATGCGATGGAATCGCTGGACCAGGATCAATGATCAAAAAATTGTCTTCGCCAACAATATAAGTGTTAGTACCAGAGCCCGTAAGAAAACTGGGGTTTGGTGCCGTTAAACGATGAACAATGTTAGTAAGCTGTATAAACGTCTTATGAACACAAGATTGTAACAGCATATTTGAATCTGGCATTAACTGGCATCAATACATTGTGCGATGGGCACAAGTGTCTCTACATCCTCATCGTAATCCACACCTTCCAGGCCAAAACCAAACAAGCGTAAAAACTCAGCCTCGTAGCCGGCAAAGTCTGTTTCCTGATAAAGATTTTCGTTAGTTACCTGACTCCATAGTTTTTCTACTTTTTCCTGCACTTCAGATTTAAGCTCTTTTAAATCTACCCGAAGGCGACCCAGCTCATCGTAATTAAACGATTCCGAATATAAACAATCCACAAAAAGGTTATAGATTTGCTCGATACAACCTTCATGAGTATCTTCAGCTTTCATTACCCTAAAAAGAAGCGACAAATATAGAGGCATAATTGGTATCGCTGAACTGGATTGTGTCACAACACCTTTTAGTACTGAGACTCTGGCATCTCCATTAACTCGCTGCATAATTTCCCGAATACCAGTTACCCGCTTATCCAGATCTTGCTTAGCCTGCCCAATCGTTCCATTCCAGTAAATATCTTTTGTCACCTTCTCACCAAAATAGGTATAAGCTGTTGTTTTTGCACCGTTTGCCAGAACATCTGCCTCAGCCAATGCTTCAATCCAGAATTGCCAGTCTTCTCCACCCATTACAGCTACCGTTTGAGCAATATCCTCATCGGTTGCAGCTTCAAGCGTAACTTCTTCTAACACTTTTTTATCGGTGTTGATGCCTAGCTTTGTAAGATCAGATCCTATTGGCTTTAACGTTGAATTAAACACTTCGCCCGTTTTCGGATGCTTACGACGTGGAGAAGCCAAACTGTAGACAACAAGGTCAACTTGTTCCATATCTTCTTTTATCGTTTTTATCGCTAGATCTTTTACCTCATCAGAGAACGCATCACCATTAATACTTTTTGCATACAAACCCGCCTCTTCAGCATAGTGATGAAAAGCTGCTGAATTATACCAACCTGCTGTTCCTGGCTTCTTCTCTGTACCTGGTTTTTCAAAAAATATACCCAGTGTTTTAGCATTACCACCAAAAGCCGCTGTAATCCGTGAAGCCAGGCCATAACCAGTAGAGGCGCCAATCACCAACACACGCTTTGGTGCTTTATCTATAACGCCCTGCTGTTTGATATAATCAATCTGCTCTTTAACATTGGCAGCACAGCCTTTCGGATGTGAAGTGATGCACATAAAACCGCGTACTCGAGGTTTAATAACCATGAAGTTCTCCTATTTCACTCGCTAAATTGTCTCTGACTTACGTTATTACTACTTATCTTTTTCATATAATTTATTAGGGGAAAATTATCTCGCCTTTTCATTGTCTATGAATTTTAAAACAGCGTATTATAATGGAGATAGCTTCCAGTAATCATTTTTTCTAGACAGAAAAAATACAGAAAAACAACTATTTGCGGATTTCACTTGAAAGACTCTACCCAAAAAACAGTATCAGAAAACACGACAGAAATAACGACTCCGTTAAGATATAACACAACTCAGAATTGGCTTGACTGTGTACTTAATGACTTCGATACATTTTTACAAGATCATGCTGCGGCAGAAAAAAAAGCCTCTGGTATGGCATTATCCATGATAGCGCATTACCCTGATCGTAAAGAGCTGGTTGATGCTATGGCCGACCTTGCTGTTGAAGAACTAAACCATTATCGCGATACCATTCGATGGTTACATAAAAGAGGTAAAATACTTGCACAAGACAGCAAAGATGAATATGTATTAGCCATGCGTGATCAAATGAGGCAAGGCACAGCAGCTTATTTTCTGGATAGGCTTGTTACCGGTAGTATTATTGAAGCACGCGGAGCTGAACGTTTTGGTTTAGTTGCCAAAGGAATCATCGAGCCAGAATTAAAACGTTTTTACTCAGCTATTGCACGTTCCGAATCTCGACATTTTAATCTTTTTCTAAATCTCGCAAAAATCTATTTTGATGATGACGAAGTGGAAAAACGTACAGATGAATTACTCGATTTTGAGGCTCAACTTGTCTCATCTCTTCCCATTAGACCTGCTTTACATTAACCTTATGTAATACTGATAAAGCTAATATGTGATTTTATTCAGTGAACGCAAGCAAACTTAAAACTGGCAAGAATGATAACAAAGCCATAAAAAAATATTTACAACAATACAGTGAACCAGAAATTAAAGCTGCAAATCAACTCTTAACGTCCAGCTCTGATAAATTTCAATATTGTATATGTGTCCCTTTTTTTGATGAACCGTTAAATAATTTCTTACGATTTATCGACTGGATTAACCAGCAATCTAACATTTTATTTATAACGATAATAAACCAACCAGAAAATATACCGGTTTCTTCAGAAGAAAATCATCTGCTTTTTAAAACAGCTTTACTTCAATCCACTCAAAAAACTACACATCAGAATAATCTTAATCTTGTATATTTATCATCTGGTAACGCCCTGCTTGTTATCGACCGGTTTACTCAACATAAAATTCCTAACGATGAAGGCGTTGGACTAGCCAGAAAAATCATGGCCGATATCGCATGCGATCTGATTTTTAACTCCATTATTGAGTCACCCTGGATTTTCTGCACAGATGCTGACGTTACTCTCCCCAAGAATTATTTTGAGCAATCCAATAAATACAGTGAGAAGAACACATCAGCCATACTATTTCCCTACACTCATGTAGGAACAGGCAAATCAAAAAAGGAAGAAGCCATAATAAAAGCAACTCAATACTATGAAACCTATTTAACACACTATATTGATGGCTTGAAATCTGCTGGTTCACCTTATGCTTATCATAGCCTTGGTAGCATAATCGCAGTTTCATATTTGCATTACGCGAATGTGAGAGGCTTTCCCAGAAGAGCTGCTGGAGAAGATTTTTATTTATTAAATAAGTTAAGAAAATTAGCCACTATTATTTCGTTAGAACGACCTTTATTATTCATAGACGCTCGCATATCTAATCGCACACCTTTTGGTACAGGGCCAACCATATGCTCACTACTAGAAGATAATGAACAATCATTGAACCAGGCAAAAATTTTCTATCATCCTGAACTGTTTACTCTACTCAAAAAAATTATTTCCGCTTTCAATCATTATGGTAATGAGATATATGACAGTGAAGTCAAAAAATTAACCGATTTCACACCTATCATAAAAGGTATATTTTCTGAAAACGAATATCATGCAGTAGTGGTAACATTAAACACTTTAAATTACAAAAAAGCGCTTAGCCACTGTTATAAACAAGGTAAGGACAAACATGGGTTTTACCATCACCTTTTTATCTGGTTTGACGCTTTCAAAACACTAAAGTTTATTCACCTGATGCGAGAAAATCTGCCTGAATATAATAATATAAATTATGATGCCTTAAACTCGTTATAGTCTACTGGTTTATACTAACCCATTTTGACGCTCTACGATTCACTCGATTAACGCTATAGCCCAACATTAATGCAAGCAAACAGAAAGCGTGCAGGGAAAATACAGGCACATTAAAATCGTCAGAAACCTTTGTTACCTGAACTGCCTCTGTTGTACCATCAAATTTCCCATTTGAATCATCAAAAACCATAAAACATTGAATAACACCATCGCAACCTCCACCCGAATACGCCAGATCCCCCAGACCTATAGATATGCCTTCAAACAAAAGTGCATCATCACCGATAAAACCACTGTCTACATCATAAACCAGAAGTGCACCGTCTGCCGTACCAGGAAACACTAATGAAAACGCTGGTACCAGTGAATTACCGGAAAAACTAATATTTAAAGAGGTAAGCTCTGCGCCATTGTCTTCAAATGGAGAAATTTGTCCATTACCATTTAAATCATTACCTGTAAAACTTCCCTCAATAAACGCTCCATCCTTGAAACCGCTCTGAAATAAAAGGAATGTATCTGAAAAAGCCAGGCCTGAGCCGCCAAGTACAATCAAGCTGATAAGCATTTTTTTTGAAAGATTAAAAAACATGGTGTTTTGTCCAGATTTTTATTAATCATTGGTTGTATTAAATTATTTATAAGATATGTTACAAATTGATGAAGCAGGGTTTTGAAAATTTTCGCTCAGTGTAATTATGTTTAAATCCGCAAGAATTTTTATAAAATCAATTCTGTAAGTTTTTCAAGTTGATTACAACTTAATATGAATAAAAAAGATAAAATCTATCCTATTACGCTCATGAATAGATTAAAGATAGGGCAAAAAATTTAAATGTTCTAGAAGTTAGATCAAGAGTATTTCAAAAGACAGAATCAATTACCCGGTATTTTCATCTTTATCATTTTCTAAATCCACTCTAGCTATACGATAGCAGTTTCTTCCTGCATCTTTTGCCTCGTACAATGCTTTATCTGTACGTTCAAATACTTCTTCTATCGTATCACCTTCACAAAATAAAGACATACCAAAACTACAGGTTATTGTTAGAGGTTCCTTTTTAAAGTTAAAAGGGCAGGATTCAATCGCTTTTCTCACTTTTTCGATAGCAAGACAGGCAGAATCCATATCAGTTTCAGTTAAAAGAAAAACAAATTCCTCACCACCGATACGACCAACAAAATCTGAATCCCTAAGATTAATCTTCATGGTTCTTGCAATTAATTTTAGTACTTTATCGCCCGCTGCATGGCCATAGTTATCATTAATTGATTTGAAAAAATCAATGTCAGCAATGACCATGACAAGAGAATTTCCATAGCGCTTCCAGCGTTTGTATTCATCATCAATACGTAAATCGTAAGCTTTTCGATTTGGTAGCTGGGTCAAAGCATCTTGTAATGCTATTTCCCGTTGTGTAGCAATTTCTTCTTTAGCATTTTCTATTTCATGTTCCAGAGCATGGCTATGTGTAGACATCTCTTCCAGTTTAGCTTCAAGCTCGGCTATCCTTGCCTGATGATTTAAATTATAAGTAGAAAGATAATCCGATATGGCCTCCATTCCACTCAACACACTATCTTTTAAAAGGTCGATATTGATAAACTCCTCTACCGATTGCCTGATACCACCCATTGAGGCGTTAATTTTAGTTTCCAATTCCTGACTCTCATCTTTAAATGATAAACACTCCTGACTAAAACGGCCCAATGTATGATTAAAAACATAAAGCTTTCGATCCAGATTATTTAAAAAATGCTTAAATTCGGAGTCATGTTTTTTTGCTATATCATCAAATATATCTATTAGATTTTCCAGGCAGTCTACAAAGCTTGTAAAATCCCTGACCTCGTTCAATCTAACTTCTAACATTGCTTTTTTTGTTTGTGCTTCGCTGGGAATTTCAATTTCATTGACTATTTTCTTTAGTTGATCTATATAAACAGCTACATCTAAATCTTCAAAATTGATTTCAAAATCAACTATTTCATTGGATATATTTTTTGAATTCTCTATATCGGCTTTTTCAAAATTTTGATTGTCTGTATTTTTTTCTCGTTTAAAGAGTTTTGAAAAAAAGCCTTTCGATGGTTCTTCTTGACTCACTTCTTCTATTGATAACTCATTACTAGCGTCTGTTTTTATAGCTGTTTCAGTCACTTCTACTTGTTTAGACAGACTTTCACAGTAAGGTGATACCGACTCAAGCCAGTAAGGTATATTGAGTCTGTAAATACAATCTATAGTATTTTTTTCTTTTTTTAGCTGCTTGATAAGCCTGCCAATCTTTTTAGATTGATCTTTATCGCTTAATGCTTCCTGTAAATTTATTAGAAGTTTTTCAAGATTAGAAATTGTTTCTTGAGTATTATTTATTTTAAGCTGATCGATTTCAGCCACTTTATGTGCGAAGGCTTCTACTTTAACTGGAAAAGTCTGGTCTATGCGTGGCTCACATGCCTGTTTGACTAACACATTAACCGTTGCATCGAATTTAGGATCAACGCCTCTAGCTGCTGTTCTTAACTGTTTTAATAAAATATCCAGATAACGTAATTTAAAACTACTCATTTCCTTGAGCTGATTATGTTCCATCTGCAAGGTATCGAACGCTTTTTTCCATTTATTACTGATATTCCCTTCCATAAGAGACTCCTGCCTTAATTCCCATTAAGTATAGACAGTGAGCTTTGTATAGGTGGACTTTAGGTCAAAGACTTGAAATGAAAAGTGTTAAATTTGGCTAAAACTGGACATTTTGTTGTTTTTTTAACTGCCTTTCCGAAGGTGATGTGCCCAAGTGCTGCTGATTCCTGCTCTTGGCAAGATCTATCTGTTTTTGCCGTTCCTGAAATCTTTGTTTTTGGTCATCAGTAAGCGTTTCATAACATAAATGACAGCAAACACCACGCTGATAAAATGGACTGAGTTTATCTTCTTCTGTGATCGGATGCCTGCAACCATGACACTGATCATAAGAGCCAACACTTAAATCATGTTTAACAGCAACACGATTATCAAATACAAAACACTCACCTTCCCACAGGCTTGACTCTTCAGGCACTTCTTCCAGATATTTTAAAATACCTCCTTTCAAATGGTAGACCTCATCAAAACCCTGCTCTAACAGATAGGCTGTGGATTTTTCGCAACGGATTCCACCCGTGCAAAACATCGCAACTTTTTTGTTATTTTTAGGATCCAGATTATCTTTTACATAATCAGGAAACTCTCTAAAAGTTTCTGTTTTTGGATCTATAGCGCCTTTAAATGTACCAATACCAATTTCATAACTATTACGCGTGTCAATAACTGTTACTTCAGGATCTGATATTAAATCGTTCCAATCAACAGGCTCAACATATCGACCAACTAAACGTTTCGGGTCAATACTATCAACACCCATGGTTACAATCTCTTTTTTTATTTTTACCTTCATACGATAAAATGGTTGATCACTATCCAAAGATTCTTTATGCTCAATATCACTCAAGCGTGAATCCAATTTTAGATAATCTAACAAAGCATCAATACCTTCACGCGTCCCTGAAACAGTACCGTTAATTCCTTCTTTCGCTAACAATAAGGTCCCTTTAATACCAAGCTGAATACACTTATCGAGTAAAGGTTCTCTTATTTCTTTATAATTATCCAGAATGACAAATTTATAGAGAGCAGCAATAATAAAATCATTTGCTGATGATGGCTGAAGGATTTGACTTTTCATAAAATGCTAAATAACTCTTTACACAATAATATTTGACCTGGTCACTTATTTTTGGCCAGCACACTCTGGCGACACTGGAGAAACCTGACCTCTTTGTTGCCATTCCTCTGGAGTGTAAGCATGAATCGCTAAAGCATGAACCGGACCAGCTAACTCGTCTGCCAGCTCGGCATAAATCGCCTGGTGACGCCTAACTTTTCGCTGATCACAAAACACTTCGGATACAACAGTCAGTTTAAAATGTGATTCTCTGCCAGGCGGACCTGCATGCTGATCACTTTCATTTTCCAATTGCAAAACCACAGGGGACATTGCCTCAATAAGCTTTTTTTCTATTCTTTGCTGAATAACCATAATCTGCTTTTTACTAAGTAACCAGAAGAACTGAATTCGTATTTTATAAGATAAGTTACAAGTTTGCTGTTAAAAAGCAGGCATTTTTTTCTTCAACAAGGCTATACTTTGTAGTAATACTGTTAACAAATACGTTCAATCACAAGCAATAACGCAGGTAAAACCCATTGAGCAATAGAACCTTCGATATACTTTTTGATGGCAAGCTGGTAGAAGGATTCACTCAAGAAACAGCCAAAGCCAATTTACAAACCCTCTTTAAGCTTGATGCGGCTCAGGTTGATAAGATGTTCACTGGTAGTACTGTATCAATAAAAAAAGGGCTGGATCGCCAAACTGCAAGTAAGTATCAGGCCGCATTAAACAAAGCGGGCATTAAAATACAACTGATATTAAGCCAAACTGGTTCCCCCTCCACTAAACAGACTGATTCCACTGAGCAATCAAAGCAAAATAACCCTCAAAGTGAAACTATAGATAATGTCGCTGTACTACCGGCGGGTAGTGATTTATTAAAACCGAATGAAAAATCAGATACCAGGCCTGTCGATGTCAGTATCGATCATATAGAATTAAAGCCAAATCCAGCCAGTTTCGGCATCGATGCTGGTGCAACACCGCATTCAGCTGATCAAGTAAATTACCCTGAAAGTACTCATATAGCCAGTGATTTTAATTTTGATTTGGCAAATACGGGGGAAATACTGGGTATACCCAGTGATACACCCGATTTAAATCTGGACTTAAGTCATATCACACTATCAGAAACCGGCAGTTTACTTGGAGACGAAAATTCATCTCAAGATGATGCACCTGTTAATGTTGATACCGAGCAATTTTCTATCGCTGAAGCTGGTGAAGATATTCTTAAGAAGGATGAAAAGAAAATTATCGAATCGGTAGTCGTTGATACATCCCGGCTCAACATAGAAACACCCGAGTAAGCCCTAAAATCTAATCGCCTATCACCACGGGGAAAAAAAGCTCAACGGTAAGGCCCTTGAGTCTATTCGACAGTTTGATATGTCCTTTATGGTATTCCATTACAGCATGCACCAGACTCAAACCCAGACCACTTCCAGTGGATAAGCCTCTACTGGACTCCTCTCTATAAAACCGTGTAAATACTTTATTAAGATTTTGTGGTGCTATGCCTTTACCGCAATCTCTCACTTTGATCATCACATAATTATCACTTGTCGCTATATAGCTCAGTTTTTCTGGTAAAAACCTTTTCTCAATATGTTGTAAATCAATAACTATTTCACCACCTGGCTCTGAATATTTGATTGCATTATCTAACACATTAACAAAAGCTTGAAAGATTAACTCTCTGTCCCCTACTAATCGACAATCACTTATATTCTCTATGATGTCCAGATTTTTATCACTGGCTAAAGGTTCATAAAATTCAACAACTTCTTTTATCAGCTCACTTAATGAAATTTCCGTAAACTCTGTCTGTTTTGAACCCGTTTCAATGCGGGCAATACGTAATAAAGCATCAAAAGTAGAAATCAATTGGTCAATATCATCGATAAGCAAATCCAGGACTTTTACATCTGCCTCTTGTTGCTGATCTCTTAAAGTTACTGCTTTATTACGTATACGGGTTAAAGGCGTCCTTAAATCGTGAGACACGTTATCAGAAACCTGCTTAATTGACTCCACCCCTTTTTTTATTTCTTCATACATCTTTTTTAAACTATTTACCAAAAAGGTAAATTCGGAGTTAGCAGAGAATCGGGGAAATTTTACTACTGGCTCATTATTTAAAATACGGTCTACAGCTCTATTGATATTATTTACCATATTCATGTACTTATCCGTTATAAAATAACCTCCAATAAAGACTACAAGCATACCAATAAAGTATGCAGAAAAAATCAAACCTACAACAAAGTCACCAAGCGGCTCTCTGACTACATAAATATTTATTCTTAATTTCCCTTCCGCAGGATAATAATCATTATAAAAATGATTATAGAGTGCCCCTTTATCATTTAATATAAATCCTGCATACCCATTTATTAAAAAGTCCCACCTTCCCTTGATTAACTGCTCTTCTTTCGGAGTACAATCATCAACTACTATTGTTTCATCAGAGTTTTCTAACGAATAACTTAAATGGTGACTTAATAATTTTTTATTACAGCCATTAATTTCTTTATCAAATTCCTGCCTATCAGACATTTGATATACTGTAAATAATCGATCCATTTCATCAAAAGAAACTGCTTTAACACTTTGATATTTTTTTTCAAATAAAACGGAGATACCACAAATCATATATATTAAAAGCAGAACACCAACCACTGATACTATTTTTAATAAGTCCTGGAAAAAATAAGTATCAATTATTTGAGCAGATCTTTTAACCATAACTAAAAATCATTTTTTAAATTAAATAAAAAAATTTTTTAGCCTTGTATCATATAACCCGCTCCTCTAACTGTTTTTATCATACTTTTATCAAATCCTTTATCGATCTTTTGTCTTAGCCGGCTGACATGCACATCAATGATATTCGTTTGCGGATCGAAATTATAATCCCAGACATTTTCTAACAACATTCTACGAGTGACTATTTGACCAGAGTTTTGCATCAAATATTCAAGTAACTTGAATTCTCTTGGTTGCAATATGATTTTTTTACCCCCTCTTGTTACATCATTTGTAATTAAATCAATTGTTAAATCCCCAATGGTTAACGCAGTATTATTATCTAGTTTTTTGCGTCTTATTAAGGACTCAATCCGAATATAAAGCTCTTCAAAATCGAAAGGCTTAACCAGATAATCATCAGCTCCCGCTTTTAATCCTTCGATTCTATCTTCAACTTGAGCAAGCGCACTCAAAATAAGTGCTGGAGTAAAATCATTCTGCTCTCTTACCTGTTTGATAAACTCTGTCCCATCGATACCCGGTAGCATCCTATCAACTATTAGAGCATCGTAATTTCCAGTTTTTGAAAAAACCAGGCCACGTTGTCCATCAAAAGCATGATCAACATTATGTTGTCTCTGTTCGAAGCCATTAATTATAAAATCAGCAACATTTTTATCATCTTCAATTAACAATATTTGCAACATGGAAACATTCTCTTCTATTCATTAATTTCAACATCTACCAAAAAGTTTAAAATCAGTATAATACCCGCAGTCTTTTCATCAGAGAGCAAATTGTGCCACTTAATGGCAGATTAATATTGCAGATATCTGTAATTAATCTGAAGGTAATACTTTAGTATAGTCAATCCAGTTAGAGCCCGGCAGTATGACAATCAACAATGCACCAAAAACAATCACAGCTGGCATAACACGAAGGCTATTAGCTGCATTCTACGATGCGTTTCTGCTAGTGGCACTTATTTTTTGCACCGCGATGGTTTACACCATTATCGTCGTGACTCTTCATACAATAGGATCTGATAATCCAAATAATATTCCTTCTGTATCAACAGGTGAAGTTATTACAGAATTAGAACGTATTGACTTAGGTTGGCCAATTTACCCTCTACTCTTTTTGGTGTATATAACTTTTTACTGTTATTTCTGGATTAAAACTGGACAGACACTAGGTATGCAAGCATGGAAAATAAAGTTAGTAAACGATCAAAACACAACTAATTCTCGAAAAAATATAACACTTAAACAATGCCTTGTTCGATTAATAGTCGCTCTTTTGAGTATTATATGCTTTGGTATGGGATATTTATGGTTAATTAAAAGTAATAATTCAAAAACATGGCATGATGCCCTTTCTAACACTCGTGTTATTTTAATCAAGTAACCCCTCAATTCGCTCGATATAATAAAAAGACACCAATGATAAAACAAAAAAGAACAGGTGCTATAACTGCTAATAATGGCGACAAGCCGTAAAGCAAACTTATGGGTCCCAGCAGGTTTTGGGTAAACTGAAACGCAATGCCAACTAGCACACCAATAAAAATTCTATAGCCCATTGTTGATGAGCGTAAAGGACCAAAAACAAAAGCCAAAGCAATGATAACCAAACTAAATACCGCCAACGGACTTAATACTTTCTGCCAAAATGACAACCAATAAGGCTTAGCGTCCAGGTTTTCTGTTTCCAGATAATTTGCATATTGATACAACTTGACTGGTGACAGCTGTTCGGGTTCATTTGATAAAAACTCCAAAGCTTCGGGTGTCAATGATGTATTCCAGATTTCTGTAAGGCTTTCTTCTTTTATTATTTCTGTATCTGTAATTTGAGTAATTTTGATGTTTTCCATCAACCAGCGTTCATCAATAAACGTAGCGGTATCTACTTTCTTGATCAACTCAACATTTCCGTTAGGAGATAACTCATAAAAGGTCAAACGATAAAGAACTCCACCAGGCTGAATAACACCAAAGTGCATAAATTCATTCCCCTCCTTGTGCCAATACCCCTGGCCGGAAATAACGTTATAAGACTCTCCGAGCATTTTTAAATCTTTATAGGTTCTGGCCCACTTATTCGTTATTGGAGTTACAAATTCCAGAAATGTGATCGACAATAAAACCAGGAACAAGACTGGCATAAACGCGTAGAGAACTATTTTATAGAGGGAGACACCATTCGCTCTCATAACAGTAATTTCACTCGTTGAAACCAACGAACCCACACCATTCAGACAACCTATTAATGCCGCAAGAGGAAAATACTCATTAAACTTGGAAGGTATATTGATTAAGACATAAATTAAAGAGCTCAAAAAATTATAGTTATTTTTATATTCTCCTTGCTCATCTATTATTGACGCAATTACATCAAAACCCACGATTAATAATAAAACAAGTAATATGCTAGAAAAAACTGTAGTACCTATGTATCGACTTATTTTCGAAACCATTTTTTAAGCCTTTAAGTTTGTTTCACCGTCGGCTTTAACCAACCTGTCAACTCAACTCTAAACATGAATAACAATACCACCATTGCTACTATAATATGAACAACCCACAAAAATAATATTGAGGTTTCTCCGGATTCAGCAATTCCTCTAACAGCTGATAACAACAGTATATAAAGCAAATACATGACAATAGCTGGAAGCATTTTTGTATAACGTCCACGCCTTCGATTAGTTTTACTTAGCCACAGTGCAATTATTGAAACGACAATAACAGAAAATGGTAAAGAAAAACGCCAATGCAATGTAGCATGATGTTCAGGCAAATTAGATCCCATTAAATCCGTAGTCGCTAATGCGTCCAGTTTTAATTTTAAATCTTCTTTATTACTTTGAATCACAAGTTTGTCGTTATACCTTTCAAAGTCCAACAAAGAGTAATCATTATTTATATAATCTTCTGTATAAACCCTGCCATTCTTGAAAACAATTGAGCGAAATCCATCAGCTTCTGGCCCAATCTCTCCTGACTCAGCTCTTAGGATTTGTAACCCCTGGTTCATGTTGACACTTCCAACATAAAATATTTCCTGTAAACCTTTATCAAGATCAAATGACTCTACATATATAACACCACTACTATCCTGAATTGTCTGGAATTTACCTGGCCTTAAAAATAAAGTCTCTAACGACTCTTTTGATTCAGCAAGTAGTTCCTGCGCTTTATATAAACTTGCCGGAGCAACCCAGAGTGTTAAACCAGCCACAATCAAGGCAATCAGGGTTGCTGGAAATAATGTAATAGTGAGTAACTTTAGCTGACTTACACCACAGGCTTTTAGTACCGTCATCTCACTTTCAGCATACATACGTCCATAAGACAGTAAAATGCCGATAAAAAGCGAGAGTGGCAAAATCAAAGGTAAAAAGTCCGGGATTCGATACAAAATGATCCAGAGAATCAGATTAGGCCCATACTCGCCTGAGCTGGCCTGAGCAAGATATTTGGCTAATCTACCACTCGTTACAATTAATAAGAGGATAACTGCCACGGCAGTCGTAGAAACCAGAACCTGCCGAGTAAGATAATTAAATAAAATCATGAAATACTCTTAAAATAAGAATGCTTTCTTAACATCATTCAAGTTACATGACATCGTCTTGTAATTCCACGCCACTTAACGCTTAAGCGTATTCTTTACAGTTTTTAACTCTTTGTTTTAAAGCTAATTTTTTTACATTTATTTGAGTCATACATTTTCAAAATAACGCAATCCCATTGCGTGAATTCACAGATTTTTTTAGTAAAAGTGAACCATAGCCCAATTTAAATAATAAAAAATCTAGAGCTTCACAAAAGCCCGCGCTGTTGCTTTTTTGATCAAAAATTTTCCCCTAGTATATCTAGCAACAGGATGATTTTTGACCAAAAAAATTAATCCCAGAATGTTTTTTCCATGAATAGCGATAATTGGGAATTCTTAAATGCGACTATTTAATTTTTTGACGGCACTAGGTTTAACTATCGTTTTGGTAGGTTGCGGCGGTAAGATAGAATCGACCTCAAATGATATCACTATCGATGGCGCTGCTGTTAAAGGTCCCCTGGTCAATGCCGGGGTAGCCATTTATCAACTTGATCCCGCTCAACCTGAAATGAAAGGCGAGTTGATTGCCCTGGGACTCACCGATGAACTCGCCAGACTAAAACTGGAAATACCCAGTGAAAGCCTACAAAAAAACACTTTTCTTATCGAGTTTTCAGGCGGTACAGAACTGGATGGAAAAATCTCGGAAATTGAAGTATTACGCACCATTGTTACTTCTGAGCAATTAGAAAATAATATCCCGATCTACGCTACACCTCTTTCAACATTTGTTCTTGAGCATGCTGCTTCCTTAGCAGATAAAGCTAACGATAATAGTAACTCACTTACCGACAACCTGGTTGGAAATAACGATGGCATTATCACTAAAGATGAATTGTTTGCCGCAATTAATCAATCATCCAAAGTAATTACGGATACCTTGGGCTTGGGCATTCTTGAAGAAAACACAGATTTTTTTACCACTTCCCCTTTATTAAATGAGGTCTCATTAGCAGAAGATGCCGTTGCTTTTCGTACAGTAAACGAAGTGTTCGCATCGATTGTCACCGAGCTTAAAGAAAAGGCTTATGAACAGGGTGCTATAGTCGATGGCTCCCAGATGATTAGAGCATTAGCTGAAGATTTTAGCGATGGAGAATTTGATGCTAGACATGACTCAACACCTATGGACACACTTTCATTAATCCCTGACCTAACGACAGTCATAAGTAAGGAGCCATCCGAACGAAAAATACCTGGTTCTGATAAAACAATTGACCAACTTGCTCAGGAAATGCTTGAAGAAATTTCTACCCTAAAACTAGAAACAACAATCAATAACGTCGTAAAACCTGAGCTGTCACGACCCATTATTTCTATCACAGATGTAACGATTACACCTAGAGACCCTAATGCCTCAGATGATTCCGATTCTTCAGATGACTCGGGTTCATCCAATGATTCAGGTTCATCCAATGACTCGGGCTCATCCAATGACTCGGGCTCATCCAATGACTCGGGCTCATCCAATGATTCGGGTTCATCCAATGATTCGGGTTCATCCAATGATTCGGGTTCATCCAATGATTCGGGTTCATCCAATGATTCGGGTTCATCCAATGATTCGGGTTCATCCAATGATTCGGGTTCATCCAATGATTCGGGTT
>JBGTQK010000017.1:0-52757 GCA_041941365.1 Cellvibrionales bacterium
TTCATTCAATCCAGCCCCCGCTACCAATAGATTCATCTTTTTCTTATTTGCCCGACGAGTCGGTCTCATCTTTTTATACGGCGCAGCCGCACGAAGGTCGTTGGTTTGATCAATTGCATCGCAATTGACAACGAGTGCAGCGAAGCCTCTTTCATTAGAAAGAGGTGCAAAAAACACCTAAGTTTTTTTTCATTCAATCCAGCCTCCGCTACCAATATATTCATCTTTTTCTTATTTGCCCGACGAGTCGGTCTCATCTTTTTATACGGCGCAGCCGCACGAAGGTCGTTGGTTTGATCAATTAAGACAGTACAGCTACCTATTGCATCAATACAACATAGGCTTCGAAATCACCCAATGGTTCCAGGCTTAGTATTGCAGATCCATCAGCACCAATAGCAACACTGGTTTCCATCACAGTATCTAACGATACTACCCCTTGTGTTTCGGAATTAATAATTTTCTTCACTTCTATATCCAGTTGTTGTGTGTTATTGGAAACAAAGGATAAATGATCTAAATTCTTAAGTACTACACTAATGTTTTCTGGCGTTTTCCCCATGATTGTATTCAAGCTTGAACGCAACTGTGAGCTATGCGCACCAATCATGAGCTGTGCCTGGTCAGCATTTTCGGATGCGCTACTGGCTATCGGCATTAAGAACCTTGAGTGAGTAACTGCATTGACTCGTGAGGATACGCCATCAGCATAATGCTTATATACCCACCATACTGGTCGTGGTAATGGCGTTACAGTTTCTCCTTCAACTGCGGGAGGAAAGTAAACCAGGTCAGTGAGCAATAATCGGTAACTTGGTGGGTCAACCAGAAATCTCACATAGCAAACAGGAATATTCTCACACTCCTCGGATCGAACAGCCCATGTTGCTCTGTTGGCCGCATCGACACCTGCATTTTCAAATGTTGCTAACGCCGCTAACATTGATCCAGGGCGTACATATATCTTTGGCATGCCATATTCATTGACATGAATTTCCTTAACACCCACATTAGCATACTGACCACTCTCAATAAAATCATGTCGATATTGTCTTAATGTTTTTTCTATTTGCCCCAGAAACGGATCAGGCTGATAGAGTAAATGCACAGCGATAATCGGCATTTTGATATTGTTATCCTGACAGTATTGAACAAAAGAATATAACCTCTCCTCAGCACCCCAAAACAAGGTAAATGATGGCCCAGAAATAATAGGCTCTTCCTGCAATCCTTTTTGCTTGAATACCTCATGAATCACATCATGAGACCGCTTGAAGGTTTCGTGCATATCCGCCCAACCCAATGTTGGGTGATGGCCATTATCTGCTGTCCAAAATAGAGGATTGTCTGGCTCGTTAATAATGTCGTAAATCACACCGTCACCAAAAGTCATAGCAAGTTGACGCACATGGTCTTCCCATGCTGACCAATCTCTTGCAGGTGCCTGGCCGTTCCAGGTATCAGTTACCACAATAACCGGCTTTCCATTCACGTATTGTTTTGCTTTAGCTACTTGATCTTCTGTACTGCGAATTCGCCATGAAATGTCTGCTTTTAATAATGGTGTTAAAAATTCCTCTTCTGTTTCATCATTTGGCAAACCATGCAGAAAGCCAATCATTGATTTTGGTGTTTCTGCTTTCGCAAAATTGACTTCGATTAACGATGCTCCTGTATCGCCAAAAATGATTTCCGATACAAACTCCGCAAGAGCTGGCCCAACATGCCTTAATATTTTGGCTTCAATTAAAAAATCTTTCACAACCGTCAGACCATAAGTCACTTGATCCACTACAGATTGTGCTATCCCAAATCCAAAAACATTAAACGACTCGGGCAAATCAATGTTCAATGAAAAATCTGAAAGAAAGTCTTCAAGACCAACCGCATTAATTCCCGCCAATGTGGCATAGGATGATCCATTGGTATCAACAAACCCAACCTCTGTTTTGAAATTAAGTTTTTCCAAATTCAGCTGCGCAACAAAATTACCATCAAGCACATCCAATTTTTGTTGCAGATTCAATACATTCAAAATCGTTTGAGCAGTATGTGTAAGTACAGGAATACGTGACTTAACCTCTAACCCAAAGTTCACATTGCTCAACGTACCATCTAGAGAAATCCCATCCCATTCACCCAATTCATAACTATCACCTGATGCAACATTGATAGCATTAATTTCCAAATTATCCTGAGACAAGCTGACTAACGAAACCTCTAAGTCCATTAGATTGGCATGATAAGGCCCGGCAACTACTTCCGATGAACACCATCGCCACCACAACAAACCAAAACACCTGGCAGGTGAAATCACTACTTTTGGAAGACTTATAGCAACACTTCGTTTAAACAGTGTATTTGAGTCTGTTTCAGCTAGAACCTGATTAAAATTAACCTTATTAACCAGTGCCTGAATATTTGAAAGTGCATGAGGTGTATTAGCAAGAAATTTATTTTGCAACTCATACTGGGAAGTTTGATCCTTAGATGGCCATGCTTCAGCCGCCCAGCTTCGTACAGAAACAACTAACAACAAAAAAGCCAAAAGTATAAAGCCACTGGGCTTCGCAGTTATTTTAATCGTTTTCATTTTTCACCTTTGAAAGAAGTCTAAAACAGAGGCTGCCATAAATTGGTAGCCCTTCTGGGCACACAAAGTATGGTACCTCCCTCATTTATGTAATATTTATTTATGAATTAGCAAACAGAAGGTTTTCTGAATATTTAGTATACAGAAATCTAACAATAAACCGTGACACCTGGGTGACAGCAAAATAAAGAGGAACTACTGATATGTTAACTGGATAGCAAATTGAAACAGATCTGTTTTGAAAAAACTATTTTTATAATTAAAAGATTTCTCTGTACTGGCTTGTTTAATTATTTTCTCACCTTTTCATAATTTTCTACCACTTATTCAACTTCCGTTAACATTTCGAGAAAATCCACCAATGCATTTAGCTCTTGATCTGTTAAGCCCATTTGTTTAATTTCATGGTTACCATTATTGATAGGCGGCTCATTATAGAATCTAACTACATCGTTAAGTGTTTTTTTACTGCCGTCGTGAAAATACGGAGCAGTCTTAGCAATATTACGTAAGGACGGTGTTTTATAAGCGCCTTTTAGTGAGTCACTCCCTGCTTTATTTAAAAAACGTAACGCATGGCATTCCTCAGGTTTGGCATCACTGTATTCACCCAAACAATTAAATTCGTCCATTAAAACTGCTTGCACTCCTAACATGCGGCCAAAATCCATTGATTCCCCGGTAAACTTTCCTGTTCCAATATTGTGAAAACCCTGATTAGTAAATAATGGGCCGTTATGGCATTGTAAACATTGAGTTTTAGTTAGATCAATAAAAAGTTTAATCCCCAACACCTCTTCTTTAGAAACAGCTACAACCTCACCACCTGTCACTAACGAATTAACATAATTGTCAAAGCGCGTTATTTTCGGCTTTAATGTTCTCTGATAGGCAGCTACTGCCTTTCCTATATTTGAATAGATTTTATTAATTTCATGTCGACTATCTTCTGGTAACTGATACCATTGTGTTCGCACCTGGAGATTACCAAATGGACCAGCATTTTCTGGCCATTGAGGATTGTAGATACCCTCTGGTAAACTGCCAAAAACCTTTTCATAACGTTTTTTTAAAGCTGTATCTGTATATAAACGTTTTACAATCGCCAGGCGACTACCGCCCATTTCATCGCTTGCTTCAAATGGCACTAAAGCCTGAGACCAGAGTGAATCCCTGCGGCCATCCCAATAAAACCATCGCCCCCAGGCAGTACCTACAACCGTCGGTGTATTACGCATACTTGGCTTGAGCCCGACGGCTTTTGGTAGAGCATCAGTAAAATAGTGATCCGGATTATGACACGAAGCACATGATAAGCGGCCATTTCCACTTAATCGTGTATCAAAGAACAGCACCTTCCCAAAAGCTGCTGCTTTTATATCATCATCATAACGATTAGATGGAGACTCTATTTTTTTAGGTAAATTATAGAGAGACAATGACTGGAGAATGCCAAGCTCTGTCTTAGACCATTTGCTTTCAATAGGTTGTACTTCGGAAAACGATAGACTTGTAGATAAATAGAAGGATAAAAATAATAGGACTTGTTTTAGCATCTTGTTATTTTTTAAAAAGCGAGGTCAATGGTAAACACTACTTTATCCTTTCTTTTTGGAGTTTTAATCTCTAATAAAACTGTCCATTCACCTGACATATTGAACAACATACCCTCTGCCAAATAGTCCCCATCACCAAGGTAACGAGTCACCAGTGGTTGACTTGGCAAGCCGTGACCATGCTGTTCCATTCCACCACCTATTTGTATTTCAGCTCCACTTACCGGTTTCATTTTTTTGTCTTTAACTGTAATGACCCATTGATGAAAACGACCAATCGGGATGGGGGGTTGCTGTGGGCTGATAGTAACGTTAAATCGCCCTTTTTTAGATGAAGACTCCCAGCGATTATCGGGTTCTTGAACCGTATTTGCTTGCAAATTACAAGCTACCAGTAATATGGAAAAAGCTATAAATACTCTAACGCATTGATACAAAAACATATTTTTAAATCCAAAGTGGATAGATTCATACATCGAATAACCTTAATACGATCAAACATTTTAGAGCTATTTTTATGCACTTGCCTTCTTTATTACTCAGCTGCACATAACCATGATAACCAGGTATCAATAACTACTAATATACTGTTTCTTATAGCATTTTTATTACATTTTTTTTCCTGACAACGACTATCCTTTAATCATTCAGGTTTAAGATCTTTAACTGTTTATTTATAATTCAAAATTATGCCATTATATAAACAAAAAATGATAACCTTTGATCGAAGAGTAAGATGGATAATCAATTAAATTTAACAGGATAAACAAACAAGAGCAAAATCATGTCAATTTCTCGCTCATTACAATTGCTGCTTGGCGCATTATTAGTGATAACGTATGCATTACCTTCAAAGCTGACGGCCGAATCCGAAATCCCTGTAGCGGAAAACAGCCCTGAAATAAACCAGCAACGACGACATATCAGAAAAAAAGCGTTCAGAGACCCTCTCAACAAAGAACAGATTGATCGGGTTTTTAATGCTCTCTCAAATAAGTACCCTGAACTCGAACGCCCTGTCCGAAAAACCTTTAATGTCAGACAATTGAATTCCGCAAGTTCAAATATTGCTTCAGAAAGACCCGTTTTATTATTGATGGAAAAGCGCCCGCAAGATAAAAATGCTTTAGCAACTCGTATGACGGACGTTTATTATTACAACTATAAAAAAGATGAAACCATTCACTTAATTGTTAATCAGGAAGATGGGAAAATTCATAAACGACGCAGCGTCAAAAATGTTCAGTTGCCATTAATTCCAGAAGAAATTCAACGCGCTTATAACATTTATCTACAAAGCCCTCATTTACAGGATCTGTCGCAAGCCTACTTTGATGCAACAGCGCAAATGTTAATTGATATGAACAAAATAAATTTTAAAGCATTTATTTTTCATGGTGAGGACAATCTGAACGAACTTAACAAAGAAGCTAAACGATGTGGTAAAACACGTTGCGCCCAACTACTTCTTTATACAGACGAAAACATTGCTTTAAACCTCTCTCCAGTGATTAACCTGTCAAAAGGTATTGTTGTCCAAGCTAATACTTTTCCACAAAACACGGAAGTAACTCTCCCTGGCTCACTGATGCATCATAACAATGACCAACATACACCGTAACGACTATATAAGCAGGAAAAATATTCTAACAATAGGCTATAGCAAAAAGAGATCTTATAAAACCATGTATACATTTACTTTCGACATTCTTAGAACCGCTTTACTTTTTGCTGTCATTGGGTATGCATCTAACAGTTTTTCTGCTTCATGCACTGGTACAGCCCTCGTCGATCAGACTTTTATTACAAATTCAAGCTGGAAACTTTGTTGGGAATTACGTGATCAGGAAGGTGTTGTATTAAAAGAAGTATCCTACGAGACACCAGGCGGAATTTCCAGAAATGTATTAAAGGAAGCTGCATTAGCCGGCATTAATATCGCTTATGATGATGGATCACCCAGCCAACGTCCGGCACAATTAACTAACGGTGGCGGTCTTGGTATCAATACTCAAACATTAACACAATCAGATTGTCAGGGCGGCACACTTCACTATGATGGCTCTAACGCTATACTATGCGCCAAAATCGTTCGTAGAGGCTATATTTATAAGGCCTATACGAACGTAAAACAAGGTTATGCGTTAGTACTTGAAAGTAGAGTCAGTATTGGCGCCCATAGTTACATTATTCGCTGGAAGCTCTATGATGATGGCACCATAGAACCTAAAGTTGGATTAGCTGGCAGACTCTCGATCATCGGTAACAATCAAAATTACGGTTGGGAACTGGATAACAACAATCGTATAGGTGTAAGTTTTAATACCAGTTACTTCTTTAAACTTGATTTTGATCTGGCAGCTGATGGCAGTAATGAATTAATCGAAGAGTTCGAAGTAACTCCATCTGCCAGTCGCCTGCAAAAAAGTTTATCTGTATCCACTCTTACTTCCGAAACCTCACGGTCTCTATCAGCTGATCTCAAACGCTCCTGGCGAATCCGCGATGCCGCATCAGGCGTAAGTAACAGCGATGGACGTCCTATTTCCTATCACATTGAGCCGCTTCATCATGCACATCAATACACGGGTAAATCTGCAGAAAACTGGCTTCAAAACGATATTCATTTCACTCAATACGATTCATGTGAACGACTTTTTATTGATAATCCAACTGCTGGAGGTTGTGGTAGCAACATAACAGATTTCATCAATGGAGAGAGCATTCAGAATCAGGACATAGTCATCTGGTATAAACTTAATTACCATCACTTGCCAAGAAGCGAAGATGAACCCGAAATACAAATCCATTGGGACAGCTTTTTTATCGTTCCCCGTGACTGGACAGCGACGAATCCTTTATCCAGTGTGTTAATCGACCTTAGCTTTTCAGGAGGTCTATCATGAACGCTCAGGACTATCGCTTATTGTTTTCCTGTTTAAAGAATACAGAAAAACAATTTAAAGCTTTTATTTTGCTTTTCACACTGATTACTTCTAACGTTTTTGCGCAAGTTAATTTAAATTGCTCTTCAAATTACCAGATATCTCACACATTCAGCAATGGAGCAAGCTGGGATATGTGCTGGGAACGCCAGGATCGTGAAGGCATCATGTATGGCGATATTCACTATACAACCCCATCAGGCATTGCTCGAAAAGTGCTTAATCAGATTAGCCTTGCACAAATCCATGTACCCTACGATGATAATGGAGCACGATACCACGATGTTAGCGACTATGGACTTGGCACCTCAAACTATTTGAATAATTTGCAATCAGCTGATTGCCCTAACGGAACACGCTTGCAGGAAAGCGGTAAAAACATGGTATGTAAAACCATAATAACAGATGATATTAGTGCATTTCACAATAATAGTGCTGTACCAACAGAAATACTGAGTGTATTTAGTGTTTCTCATGTTGGAGCTTATAACTATATTCCCGAATACCGTTTTTATGATAATGGTATGATTGAAACAATTATAGGAGCAACTGGCCAGCTTCAACGCTATGGTAACGATACATCCAAAGGCTGGACAGTACGTACAGGCAGCTCACCAGTAGGAATATCGCATCTACATAATTACTATTGGCGACTCGACTTTGACCTTGGAAACAACAGTACAGACGATATTTTCGAAGAAATAGAATTCATTGCTGACGATGCATCTAACAGTTCTTTTTCAAAATCGGTTACTGCTTTTACTACAGAAACTGCCCGTTCAATCAATCCTTCGACTCGCCGTTTCTGGCGAGTAAAAGATAACACCGATATAAATTCGGATGGGCTTCCGATCTCATACGACATCCTCGCTCTGGATACAGGGCATCGCGACGTTGGCCCCTCCAGCGAGCCCTGGACACATAATGATATCTACGCAACAAAATATCGTGCATGTGAACGCTTTATCTCGCGTAATTTTTCCGACCCGGGCGGTTGTAGTAACAATGGTGATGTTACAGATTTTGTAAACGGCGAATCACTGGCTAATCAGGACCTCGTGGTCTGGTTTGGTATTACCTTTCATCATATTCCAAGAGATGAAGATGAACCTTACATGCACGCCCACTGGAATCATTTTCGATTAATGCCTCGCGACTGGACAGCAGGTTCGGTTAATACATCTAACTTCCCACCTGTTGTTAATACTCCCAATGACCAACATAGTCTGCTTGGTTCTACAGCATCACTACAAGTCGTTGCTAATGATCCCAACGGTGATAATCTCAGCTACAGTGCTACAGGTTTGCCTTCAGGCTTATTGATGAACGCTTCTACCGGTTTAATCAGTGGTACATTGAATGCTGCCCTAGGTACATATAGTGTTAGTGTCACAGCTACAGACGGAGAATACCAATCAACAAGAAATTTCGACTGGTATATAGGTAATGACACTGATAATGACGGCATTGTTAGTACTTTAGATAATTGCCCTAACGTTAACAATCCTGATCAACTTGACAGTGATGCTGATGGCCTGGGCGACGCTTGTGATGCTGGGCCTGGTATTCTATGGGAAGATGACTTTGAAGCTGGAAACAACTGGACAGTTAATCCTCAGGGTTCTGATTCTGCAACAACAGGTATATGGCAAGTAGGTAACCCTGAAGAAACAGATACCGGTTCATTCTTCAATAGTGGTATTATCATGCAACGAGGTTCAGCATCCAGTGGTGTGAATGCGTTAATAACAGGATTGCAGGCCGGTTCATCTGTAGGAAGTTATGATATTGATAATGGAGTAACAAGCATTCGTTCTCCTGCAATTAATTTACCGGCCTCAGGCGACATAGAAATAAGTCTGGATCACTATTTTGCTCATACAACAAATAGTAGTAGCGCAGACTACTTACGCGTCGATGTCGTTAACTCCTCCAACAACGTATTAAGCACTGTGTATAACACTGTAGGTAGTGGGCAGAATCGCAGTGAAAACTGGCAATCACTCAATGGGGTTAGCCTCAATGCATTAGGAGGTCAAACTGTTCATATACTTGTTTCTGCTGCCGATGCTGCAAGTGGCAGCCTGGTCGAAGCAGGAATAGATAACATATCGATATTACATACCCCGCAAGATGCAGATCTGGATGGTGTTACCGATGGCAATGACAATTGCCCTAACACTGCAAATAATGATCAAGCTGACAATGATGCTGATGGAATAGGCAACGTCTGTGACAGTTTCCCTAACGACCCAGATAATGATATCGATAGCGATGGCATTGGTGCTGATATCGATAATTGCCCTACGATTAGTAATGCTGATCAAGCTAATGCTGATGGTGATGCATTAGGTGATGTCTGCGACAGTTTTCCTAATGATGCAGATAATGATTTCGATAACGATGGTATAAGTGGCCATATTGATAATTGCGCTTTAGTTAGTAATAGTGATCAAGCCAACCTCGATGGCGATCAATTTGGTGATGTCTGTGACCCCTACCCTAATGACCCAGCGAATGATATCGATGGTGACGGCATTTCCGGTGAAGTTGATAATTGCCCCAATGATTCAAACATAGATCAGAGTAATACCGACAGTGATGCATTTGGTGATGTGTGTGACAGTTTCCCTAACGATCCTGATAATGATATTGATGGTGATACTATATCGGGTGAAATAGACAACTGTCCTACAATAGCTAATACCAATCAGCTCGATAACGATACAGATGGTATCGGCGATGCCTGTGATAGCGATGATGATAATGATGGCTTAACTGATACCGAAGAGCAAGCGTTAGGCACTGACCCAATGGAATCTGACACCGATGGTGATGGTATAAATGATGGGGATGAAGTAGCTAATGGTACGAACCCTAACGGTTACGACTTTTCTATACCACTTCCTCTATTCTATATTATCAGTCTGGGCTGTATTCTGTTATTGATAACACGCTTTTATAGCAGTAAAAAGAAGTAGCTGTACCGAAAGCACAATGTAGAGATTATAAGAATAATCTCTACTGCCAGTAAATTATATGACTAGGCGACATCACTCTCCTGACCTTCATCTCTTATAATGACATGAACAGCTTCAGCAATCTCTCCACTGTGTGCAAAATTGATTAATCGGGTAATAGTTGAAGCACCAATTGTATTACCGCGTTCAATAAGTAAAGCTCCCGAAAAAGTCCTGATATCTTTAGCAAGCTCCATACCCTCTTCCAACTGGGAGACATTAATTTCTACAACTCTACCTTTAATACTCTCAGCAATTACTTCTTTTAAAACATTTAGCACATCAGGGTCATAATTTAAACCGTTAGAGCTAATTAACGAGAAAGCTTCCGAAGCTGATAGACCAGTTGATTCCGCAGCAGTAAGATCCATAATAGGTCTAACTATTTTTGCAGGCAATGGCCAGGCTGCTTGCGCTGGATTTTTATCATCCGGTTTAACAGCAAATTTCGATATACTTTCTGCTATCGGCTCCATCCTCGGGATATTGGATATCATCTGTGCCGCAGTCTTGGGATGCTCATCATAGATAGCTTGTTCATCCTCATTTAACGGCAAGCCTTTTAATGCAACATCGAGTATTGAATCCGGAAGTGATATTAAACCGATTTGTGAAAGTAATGACACCGTCTCTACTTCCCATTCGTTATTAACATCGAGTGCTTTTGCGCATTTCGCAGCGTAATCCTTTATTCGCACTACCCGACCAAATAACTTGGGTTTGGCCATAGAAAGTAATTCTACTAACGTAGTAATGCAACCCTTAACCGTTCCCTCTAACAACTCTTTTTCCAGTAAGTGTGATTGATAGATCGTTAACGCTTTTTCAATGGTTTCCCTCATCTTTTCAGGAGGGCACGGCTTGTTTAAAAAATAATGAACATCGCTGGTATTGATAGCATCGATTGCTGTTTTTTGATCGGCATTACCCGTTAGCATTAATCTAACAGTATCAGGATATTTTTGCTTAACCAAACTTAGCAACTCTACACCATTAACTTCCGGCATTTGCATATCTGAAACAATCACCGGAACAGCACCATCTTTTGCCAGTATTTCAAGAGCCTGATGAGCCCCTTCTGCTACTTGCACATTATAGAACTTTCTCAAATTTCGACGATATGCATCGAGCACATGTGGTTCATCATCGACGAATAAAACTTTTTCTACCATAACATCAATCTTCTGTAGTATTAAAAAAATCTATGCCAATATCTATATATTCGTTATAGGCTGTCTCATCCATTACCGATTTAAGGTAATCAATCTGAAATGCTGGATGATCTTCCTTAAGTTGACCCGTTTCTATAAAGCTGGTTTGCATGGCCCATGCCAAATGAACAATCGTCAATGGAGATAGCTCTTTAATACCTGAATCCTGTGGCTTTCTATGCCACCTCACGGCTTCAATAATCGGGTAAGGCATATTCCATATACTCAATAGATAACCCGCAATTAAAGGCAACTCATAGCTTTCATCAATATTTGATGGGTAACAAATTTCCAAAAGCTCTCCCAACTTACTCATCATTGCAGCAATCTGAGCATGATCTTTTGCACGCGCTGACAAGCTAGAGCGCTTTGTTATTTTTTGAATCAAAGCGCCTAATTTTTGACTTTGATTATTAACAACTTCTATCTTGGGTAGAATCGAAGCATCATCCGGAAATGATTTAAATACGCAGGTCATCAGTGCGAGGTTCTTTATGGTTTCCATACCCAGTATGGAAACAGCCTGTTCGACATTTTCAACATGCCTTACAAGACCAAAATAAGCTGAATTAACAATACGCATCAGCTCGGTTGAAAGCGCCAAATCTGATGAAACAATTTTAGCCACATTCTGAATCGCAGATTCTTCAGAGGCAATTTCCTGCATCAACTCATCATAAATTTTTGGCAGTACCGGTAAATTCTGTATAGACCCCAACAATGCCTGTAAATCCGGATTATTAAGCTCTGAACTCATCTCTAACGCCCTAATCAAGCTGGAGCTGATAACTTCCGGGTCGGCTGGCTTGGCAATAAACTGATGTGTAGCATGAACACTTTCAAGCGTCATCTCTGTTTCAGAAAAACCGGATAATGCAATACGAATGGTTTTTGGTGAGAGCTCTTTTACTTTATTCAAAAACTCTGCCCCATTCATTTTTGGCATTCGCATATCACTCACAATGACATCAAACTGATTTTCTTCCATAGCATCCAGTGCATCATTGGCTGAAATATAAAAAGACATATCCCATTCTGAGCGATAACCACGTAACATACGCCGTATACCATCCAGTATATTCTTTTCGTCATCAATAAAAGCAACTTTAATCATAACATTCCCTATTTTAACGTTCCCTTCTTTATACTAAACATCTTCCTTTATGCTACATTGTTTAACTCTGCATTTTCTTCTTGCTGCTTCTGTTTTATTGGCACATAAATATAAAACTTGGTTCCTTCTCCCTGCTTACTCTCTAATGAGAGCTCTCCTCCATGTTTATTGACAATGATATTATGTGCAATACTTAATCCCTGCCCTGTACCTTTTCCAACACTCTTGGTTGTAAAGAAAGGGTCAAAAACCTTAGCCTGTATATGCTCCGGCATACCATTACCGTTATCTTCAATCGTTATCAATATGTTTTCTCCAGCACAAGCAGTACTTACACATATTTTTCCAAGCTTATTCTCTGAATCTTCATACTTCTCACCAATAGCATGCGCTGCATTTACAACCATATTTAATACAACCTGATTAATGTCAGAAACAACACATTCAACTAACGGTAAATCATTGGCAAAGTCAGTCTCTAATTCAGCCAGGTATTTCCATTCGCTTTTTGAAATAGTAATCGTACTTTGTATTGCGTGATTAATATCTGACACTTCCATTGACTCACCTGGATGAGCATAGTCTTTCATCGCTCTTACAATTTTTGCAATACGGTTTATTCCATCGTATGATTGATCCAGAGCTGATGGTATTTCCTCTTTCAAAAATCCCACATCCGCCTGTTCTATTAATTCCTGATATTTTTTATAGATAATCTCTTTCTTATCTTCTTCAAAAATCGTATCCAGATCACCAACAAGATCAAATAATTCATCTACCGATTCTTTCATAAACAATAAATTATCTGAAATAAACTGTGAAGGCGTATTGATTTCATGTGCTATCCCTGCTGCCAGCTGCCCTACCGCCTCAAGCTTTTGCGAGGTTGCCAATTCTTTTTCTAACGACTTTATATCAGTAAGATCATGAACAATACAGGTATAATGCTTTAAACCACCAACCAAATCTATTTTACTCACAGATACTTTCAAACTCAGTGTTTTATCATCGTTTGTTTTTCCGGTTATCTCTCCACCTGTTTCTGCAATCAAACCTTCCATATTAGATACAGAAGGAAGTAAAAGCGAAATAGGCATACCTAATAACTCTAATGATTTATAACCAAATACCTTTTCAGTCGCTTCATTAACAAAACCAATATGATTGGACTGATCAACAAGAAAAATCGGGTCAGTTGCTGTTTCTGTTATTCCCCTAAAAAACGCTTCTCTTGTTTCCAATTCACTGGTCCTCTGTTTTACTGTCGTCTCCAGATTTTCTTTTTGTTTCTCTACCTCTCTGGAATATTTTATTGCTCTGATAGCCTGCCATGCACCATACAATAAAATAAAAATAGTCATCACAATGGAAGCGTAAGTATATTTTATTGTTGAATTTCTCACTTCCTTATATTGGTTAATTAGATTTTCCTTATTCTTTGCAATGTATTCGATAATATTTTCATGGTTATTTAAAAACACGACCATATTAGATTTTATTAATGAGTAATATTTGGAAGCATTGTTATGATGTATATTTATAAAGTTGAGCGATTCTTTTGTTTGTGAGTTTGTAGCAATTAATAACAGCTCCTCTATTATTCTCTCAACCTCGCTATGGTGCTGCTCTCCACCTTCAACTCTATTACCCTTCAATAAAGCAAGTTCCAGTTCACTTAGCTTTTTGTCCCAGATTGGAACATGAGGTTCCGAATACCATATTTCTGAAATCAGCTGTAATTTAATTAATCTGGCATTCCGATAAACAGAAAAATCTGTTTTAAATTGATCAATCGAACTTTCTTGCTCTTTTACTAATTGAGCAAGTGACTCAATATTAATGTTTAGAGACAAGGATTGATCTCTATTTAAGAACCTTGTTGCCTTCTCGACCGATGATAATGATGCGTTTTTTTGCTCAATATCCGTTTTCAATTTATCTACTGTCATACCCAAGGAAAAAACCTTAGCTGATATATCATCATAATTGGTGCCAAAGCCGGCCCTTAACCTAAGTAACTCACTGGTTAATTCCTGAGACGTAACCTGTACATCTGTTAAATCATCATTTATCTTAGGAACAAACGTTTCATATTGATTTATTGAAGCGAGATACAGAAAGCAAATAATTAAAGCACTTGCCGTTAAAACAATTTTTGGGGAAGCCAAAAATATTTTCATAATAAATCCCTGTCAACCTCACCGGTTAGTGTTAACAAAAAAGCCTTTATTTTTTTTACTTCCTCTTCTTTTATTGGTATTCCCAGCTGATAATGCACCATAATTTCTATTGCCTGCTCCAGAGTTTCTGCCGAACCATCATGAAAATACGGGGCCGTTTTAGCAACATTTCTTAAGCTGGGAACTTTAAAAATATACCTGTCTTTTTCATTACCCGTTACATTGTAACGTCCTAAATCTGCCTCGGTTATATTGCCCCTGTCCTTAAAATAATCACCCATGAGTCCAAATGTCTGAAACATGTTCCCACCTATATTTTTTCCTTGATGACAGCTTATACATCCTAACGATTTAAATAAGTTATATCCTTCTTTAGCCTCTTCACTTATAGCAGTAACATCGCCTTTTAAATACTCATCAAATGGCACTCTTTGATTCAATAGACTCTCCTGATATACAGCAAGTGCCTTGGCAATATTATGACTGGTGATACCGTCTCTATATAAAAGATTAAATTGATATTCGAGACCTTTACTAGCGCTTAATTTTTGTATGACATCTTGCCAGTTGCTGTCCATTTCGAGTGGATTATGTATAGGTCCAGCTGCTTGCTCTTCCAAGTTTTTTGCTCTACCATCCCAGAACTGAGCAATATTTAAAGAACTACTGAGTACTGTTGGCGCATTGACATTTCCAGTACGCCCTTTAATACCAATAGATTTTGGCAAACCATCATCACCACCATTAGCAATATCATGACAACTACTGCAAGATACCGTATTATCTCCAGACAAACGAGTATCCTTAAATAATTGCTTACCTAACTCAATCTCTAATGAATTCAAATTTTCCGGTATGGTTAAAGGCAGTATCGGCTCATTCAGTTCAATTTTTTTTACGGATTCAGCTGATAACGAAACGGGTAAAAAAAACAGAAAGGCAAGTAACAAAAAAAATAGAATATAAGAAAAGAAAGCAACCGATAAATGATTATTGGTTAGCGTCAGATGATGTTGATGCGAGCCTTTTATGTAACCTATTTGCAACATCCTTTTTCCCTTTGGATATTAGCTTCCCTATACTAGAGATCGATATCTGATAAACGAAAATGCTTAGTTGCTCAATATATTATCTCTATATAAATAGTGCTCAGTACAAGTCGCTCTTTAAAGCTTGTACTACATATGGCTGCTTATATATAAGCACTTACTTTAGCTTAGACCAACTCACCGTTGTTGTAAAAACAATAAAATTATTCCGTATAAAAATTTTAAAAGAGGTGAAAGCTTAAAGAAAATATTGAATTATTCGCTTTCTCATTGATTTATAACACTTTTGTTGGTTAAAATTTAAATGATATTATCCGATTCTAGAAAAAAATGTCTATTTTTAAAACCTACAGACATATAAATTCAAGTGCTTATAACTAATTAACTATGCAATAAAATCATTAGACACAGGTCAAAATTTAATGCAGTTTTCTTTATCCCAGATAGCATCGATTACGCAAGGAAAATTATTCGGCCATGATGTGTCATTTGAGAAAGTATCCACTGATAGTCGCGAGATCATTGGTGGTGAATTGTTCATCCCATTAATTGCTGAAAGAGATGGGCACGACTGGATTTCGACAGCCATTGATGCAGGTGCACATGCTTATTTAACAGAACGGCAACCTGAAGGAGGCAACGGCGTTAACGTTGCATCAACCCACACGGCACTTATAGAAATTGCTTCATTTGCCAGAGCACAGCTTGATGCAAAGGTAATCGGAATAACCGGTTCAGTTGGAAAAACTACGACTAAAGATTTACTCTTTAACATTTTAAATCAGGTTTATACGACCCATGCCAATATAAAATCGTTTAATAATAATATAGGCCTGCCTATTACTTTAATAGAAGCTCCTCAACACACAGAAGCCCTGATTCTGGAAATGGGAGCCAATGCACCAAACGAGATAAAGGAACTATGCAAAATAGGACAGCCAGATATAGGCGTAGTGACATGTGTAGCTAAAGCTCACACTGAAGGCTTCGGTGGAATCGAAGGTGTAGCAAAAGCTAAAGGAGAATTAATCGCAGCGTTAAAAGAAGACGGTATAGCAATACTCAACAAAGATGATCATCGTGTTGCTCGTATGGCATCAATAACACAAGCAAGAAAACTTTTTTTTGGTGAAGATGCTGATATCAGTTACTCATTACTTGATATCGATTGGGAATTGAGACCATTAGTTAAAATAATACTCCCTGACGATACTATTGAGGTGAGACTCTCTTTGAGAGGTGAACACCAATGTATGAATGCTGCCGCCGCCGCCGCTATAGCTTATTGTATGGATATTCCCCCCAGTATCATAACAAAGGGTTTATCACTAACTGCCAGTCCAAATCAAAGGATGAATGTAGAAACCCTTAAATCTGGACTTACCCTGATTGACGATAGCTACAATGCAAACCCGGAATCTATGAAAGCAGCATTAAAAGCTTTGTTAAAGGCTGGCAATAATCGTAAAATCGCCTTTCTGGGCGAAATGAGTGAGTTGGGAGAAAACACACTAGGCGAACACCAAAAGATTCTGCAATTCGCTCGGCAAAATGACATTGAAGTTTTCGCCATCGATACAGATGCTTATGGAGTGCCATCTATCACTAACGATGATGCTGTAGATATTGTTTCTAACCTTGAAAAAAATGACAGCATACTGATAAAAGCCAGTCGCTCAGCAGCACTTGAAAACCTGGCAAGCTCTATTAAAACCAAGCATCAATAACTTTTTACACTTGAAATTTAAGCTATTCCTTTATGACAACATTAGGTATTATCTGCGGTGGACCATCAGAAGAACGTGGTATTTCACTTAATTCAGCAAGGTCTTTATACGACCACCTGGCCTCTACCCAGATTAACTTTAACATTTTTTATGTCGATACTAACCGTCAGTTTTTCAAAATTGACGTGGCAAACCTTTATTCCAATACACCCTCCGACTTCGATTATAAATTATCCCAAAGTACTAAAGCGTTAAATGAAGATGCGCTGACACGCTCAATTCAATCCTGCGATATTATCTTCCCTTGTATTCACGGTGAATACGGTGAGGATGGTGAACTTCAAAGCATGCTTGAAAAACTTGGCATGCCGTATGTTGGTAGCTTATCTGAATCCTGTAAAAAAGCGTTAGACAAATGGCAGATTAATAAAACTCTGATTGAGAATAATCTTCCTGTATTTAAAATGCATTGCATATCAGCAAACGAAAAAAATATGGCTGAAAAAATTAATTGCTTTTTACAGGAAAATAATGGTTTTGCGGTTCTAAAACCCCAATCTTCTGGCTCTTCTATTGGTGTAAAAGTTATTAACCACGTAGATGAAGCTATTGAACATATCAATCACCTCAAAGCTGAGACAGCCATTGAAAATATTCTTATTGAAGAATATTCCGATGGTAATGAATTTACTGTGCTGGTAATGCAAGGCGAAGACGATACCATTGCCGCATTACCTACCACAGAAATTATCTTTGACAAAAAAAGCCCAAAAGATATTTTTGATTACCGAAGAAAATATCTGCCCACCAATGATACACGTAGAGCATGTCCACCAATAAACGTTAGTAACACACTTGAAGCTGAAATAAGGAATAAAGCAGAACAGGTGTTTAAACTGTTTAACTTGAGAGATATTGGCCGAATCGACGGCTTTATCACAAAAAATAACGATATCATTTTTACCGATATCAATCCGCTTGGCGGTATGGAACAAAATAGTTTTATTTTTCAGCAAGCCAGTCGTATCGGTTTAACCCACAAAGATATATTAATTCATCTAGTAAATCGAGCGTTATCCAGAGCAAATAAACCTCTTATAAAACAGGCTATGCCAAACAATAACCATAAAAAAAATGTATTTGTTCTTATGGGAGGAAACACTGCAGAACGACAAGTTTCAGTAATGAGCGGAACAAATGTCTGGCTTAAATTAAAAGACTCAAATAAATATAACTCTATCCCATTTATTATAGATGACGAAACGATATGGCAACTTCCCTACGGTTTCTGCCTGGATCACACGACTGAAGAAATTATTGATAACTGTGAAACCGCTAATCAATATAATAAGTATATTAATGAACTTGGCTCATCCATTCGAGAAAAACTGGGATTTTCTGAACTGAACAACTTTTGGGAACTTCCAAAGAAATTTACACGCCATTCATTTTATAAATATGCACAGACTTCTAACAATGCATTTGTGTTTATTGCATTACACGGTGGCTTCGGTGAGGATGGTCGTCTGCAAACAGAACTGGATTCACATAAACTTCATTACAATGGCTCTGCCAGTGAAGGCGCCAAACTATGCATGGATAAATGGAAAACAGGTGAAGCCATTGAAAAAGCAAATATCCAGGGTTTGAGTACCTGTAAACGTTTTAATATAACCAATATTCATACGCTAAACGAAAATCCTGAAGCAGCAAAAAAAATATGGGAAGAAGCTACAGAATATCTGGATAATAAAACTCTGATAGCCAAACCTATTATCGATGGTTGCTCTGCCGGTATCGTTCCTTTGGTTTCCTGTGATGAGTTTAATCACTATATTTCACTTGCGGTTAAAGGAGGCACAACCGACCCTCGGCAGTTTACAAAAGTAAACGGCTTAATCGATATGCATTTTAATATCAGCGATGGCATTATGCTCGAACCTTTTATAGAAACTGTAGCTCTTAGTATCGTGAAGGACCAAATCAAACCCGAGAAGGTAGAAGGATGGATAGAACTTACCGTAGGCATTACTCAACAGGCAGACTCTAAACAGCTACAATGTACTGCACTGGAGCCGAGTATTACAGTGGCTAAAAGTGGTGTTCTCTCATTGGAAGAAAAATTTCAGGGCGGAACAGGTGTTAACCTGACACCGCCAATAGAAACGATTGTTAGTAAACAACAACGGAATATAATAAAAGACAAAGTAGAACAGACTGCTGAGCTACTCGGCATTAGAGGCTATGCCAGAATCGACATTTTCTTTAATACCATAACCAATGAAGTCATTATTATCGAAGCAAATGCCCTCCCCGGCTTAACACCCTCAACTGTAATCTATCATCAGGCTTTAGCTGCAATACCTTCAAGAACACCAAGGGAATTTTTAGAATATTTAATAGAAAATAAATACGCTTGAATAATTTATCTGAAATAAAACAAAAAATATCAAAAACACTTAGTTAATGATGTCCATGTGTATGCTGATGATCTACTGGTTGGTGATTGTGGTGCTGTGGTTGATGATGCTCATGATGATTTGCCGAACCTGTTAAACTCATAACAGGCGTATATAGCGTCCACACACCAAAAACACATAAAAATAATGAGCCAAACCTTTTTAACCAGACACCTTTTAAAACACTGGTCATAACGCTCAAACCAAGCATGGCAGGCAATGTCCCTACACCCATTGCAAACATTAGAGTAGATGCTTCAAAAGGTGTAGACGATGTAGTTGACGCCCATAATACACTGCTATAAATCAGCCCGCATGGTATCCAACCCCAAAGCATTCCTACGACTAGCGCACTGGAATAATGGCGAATTGGTAAAAACCTTTTAGCATATTGCCCAATAGGTCGCCATACGGGTAACATGGTTTTTTCCAGTACTGTTAATCCACGCCAGATATTAGATAAATACAGCCCCATAGCAATAAGCAAAATACCCGCAATAATTCGTAACCAGATTCCTACTGCTAAGAAGTTATCTAAAGTAATCACTAAAACACCAAATATAAAGCCTATAATCGCATAGCTTAAAAGACGCCCTACACCAAATAATACTGGAATGATAAAGAGTTTGATTCCTTTTATTTCTGTAGGCTGCAAAGCAGACACCAGGCCACCGCACATAAAGATACAATGAACACTTGAGGTAAGCCCTATAACAACTGCGGCTATTAACTCTCCAAACATATTTTCTATTCTTCTTTATTCTCGTTATTATTCTTTTGGTTATCTACTGCAGGCTGATTGTCCAGTAATAACTCTCTACCGGCTCTATCCAGATCTTCAAATTGACCAGAACGAACAGCCCATAAAAAAATAAGCATACCAATAAGTGTTAGCAATAGAGCAACAGGAATTAGAAAAAATAAACTCAACATGCCATTACCTCTTCTACTAAGGGATTCTGTTCTTTTTCATTCTGTAGAGTTGATATTTTACTCGATGGCCTAGCTCTTAATGCATTAAGAACAACAACAGCTGAACTGGCCGACATTCCCAGTGCAGCTAGCCAGGGCGGCACCAGGCCAAACATGGCAAAAGGTATAGCGGTTAGATTGTATAACAAAGCCCAACATAAATTTTGTTTAATCACACGATACCCGCGTTCAGCACCATCAATTAGCTCATGAATAGACAATAAATTATTGGATAACAATAAAAAATCTGCACTTTGTTTACTAAGAGCGACAGCATCTGAAACAGCAATTGATGCATCGGCAGCGGCTAATAATGGCGCATCATTTAAACCATCACCCACAGCAAGTACTTTTTTACCTTCCTTTTGTCTGGTTTGTAATGACAGTAATTTATCTTCCACCGTCATATTTTTATACCATTCTTTAATACCCACACGATTGGCTAGCAATGAAACTGAATCAGAGGGATCCCCACTATACAATGCCAATGAATATTGTTTTAAATGAGACATTAGTTCTGTCAGTTCAGGGCGAGATTTATCACTTAAGCCAAAAACAGCTAACCAACCATCTTCATTACCCATATAAACTTTTTTTTCTATTTGTTGCTTGTTACTTTCCTGGTGCAATGACGTTTTCTGTAATGAGCCTTCTTCACAGACTTCATTCATCACATATGGGCTATTAACAATTTTTTCTACAAAATCTTTACTGCCAATGCGTGTTATTTTACTTGCCAAAACAGCTTCTATTCCCTCTCCGGTATGGTAATTCCATTTATTATAATTGATAGATAATTCTCTACTGGTTTTATCTGAGCTGACATTAGTATTTTCAAACGCATTAGCTATGGGGTGACTGGAGGGATGCTCTAATATACTAGCGCGAACCAATTGTAGTGTCTTACCCTCATTACTAAGATCACTCACCCAATTAACCTGAAAATTTCCTTCTGTTAGCGTACCCGTTTTATCAAAAATAACCTGGTCAATTTTGGTTAAAGTTTCCAGGGCAGCTGGTGACTGTACTAATATACCTCGCTTACGCAAACGGGTCATAAGCACGGTAAGTGCTGTTGGAGTTGCAAGAGAAAGCGCACACGGACAACTTACAACCAATACTGATAACGCTACCCAAAAAGCAGTATCTGCATCATCTATTTGTAACCATAAAAAGTAACTCAACGTTGATAAAATGAGTACTGCTCCAACAAACCATCCTGCCAGTCTATCTGCCAAACGCACAACTGCGGGTTTATAGTGATGGGCATGCTCGGCAATACTTTCAATTTGCGCCAGTGATGATTGATCTTGTGGGCGTAACACTGAGAGACGTATCGGGTCTCCAGCATTGATACTACCAGCATAAAGTGTATCCCCAAAATACTTTAACTGAGCACTGAATTCACCCGTTAGTTGAGCCTGATCGACTTCGGCAGTGCGATCAAGCAAACTCGCATCAACCGGCACTGCTTCGGCAGGCTTAACCATAATCATATCGCCAGGAACAAGTTTTCTGGCAGCTACCGACAAAACTTCTCCACTCCGTTTTATCTTCCAGGCTTTTTCGGCCAACTCTGGTTGAGCTTCTTTATTCCAGTTACAGCGAGCTCGCAATTCCAGAAACCGGGAACACAATAAAAAGAACGTAAACATACAAACTGCATCAAAATAAACCTCTCCTGTGCCTCGCCAGGTAGCAAATAAACTACTTGAATAAGCTAACAGTAAAGCAATAGAGACAGGTACATCCATTACCAGATGACCATTTTTTATAGCTCGCCACGCTGCTTTAAAAAAAGGCTGTGCCGAATAAAAAATCACCATCGTTGCAACTAGCAGACTGGCATAACGCATTAAATCTCGAGATGCATCACTCATCCCCTGAAAAGCACCAGCATATAATGCTATCGCATACATGCCTACCTGCATCATACCAATACCGCTAACACCTAAACGACGTAGCAGACTTTGCATTTCATGCTGTTCTGAAATCAAACGTTCTTTTTTGCGGTCAGGCAGTACTTCATAACCCAGTGCGGTAACTTGATTCAATATTGTGCTCAGCTTTAGCTGATCAGGATCCCATTCCAGAAATAATGTTCGACGGCTATAATTAACCTGTGCATTTACCAGTAAAGATAACTGTTCCAGATGTTTTTCTATCAACCAGGCACATGCTGAACAGGTAATACCCTTTATTTGAATACGAGCCTGACAAACAGGTTCTCCCTGATTATTTGTGCTTTGTCGCACAAAGTCTTCTGAGTAATCCGGATCATCAAAAATTTTCAGGGTTTCATCTTCAGTTAATGCCGGTGTAGAAGACAAATTTTCTCTATAGTCATAAAAACTCTTTAGGCCTGAGCCCATAATCAAACTGGTGACCGCCATACAACCCGCACAGCAAAAACTGCGTTGTTCTCCCTCAACAACCATCTGAAATTTAGGATCGGCCGGCAAACCACAATGAAAACAGCGGGTCATAGTGACTATTCGCCTCTAGCTGAAAGCTCAAGTTTAAAATAACCCGTATCGCCTAGTTTTTCTTTACTTTTCAATAACCACTCACCTTCAGGATTAATTCCTGACAATTTAATATAGCGTGCACCAGGGTTTTCTATCAAACTTTCTGAAAAAGAAAATCGATTCTTTGAATTTTTTTCTAGCTTATAGCTCTGGTCTTTCAAACTGTCTGTAGGATGAAGTAAAACCAACTCCAGATTATTACTTTCATCAGAGTTGACTATAACTTCTATACCTGCCTCGGACACAGAAATACTTGCCTTCAAATTTAATAACTCAGCAACTTTCCATTGCCGCATATTCTCATTGATAGCCAGACCTTCTTTATAATAATCAGCCGATACTATAGACACTGGTGCCTTTACCGCAATTATTATTGTGGCTATACCTGCAATGACAACACTTGCAGGGAGCATAAAGACAAACCATGCCCAGGGCTCTGTATACCAGGGTTGAGCTATTTCAGATCCATTATTATTTATCATACATTATCTCCACATAATGAACAGGCTTAATTCAATGGGCCAATAAAACGACTTTTTTGACTATCGCTCAAACGATTATCTTCTTCTGAATAAACTGTAAATTCAATTGAATTCACTTGTTCATTCAACTGAGATGGTGATACTTGTAAGCGAATAGCTTGCTCAACTTCCTCACCAGCCTCTAACCAGTAACGTGGTTCATCAACAAAATTAACTTTTTCAAGACCTGTTACATCAACCTTGAACCAGCTTGAATCATTCGTTTTATTGATTAGTTTTAACGTATAAATATTTTCAATAAGTCCTTGTTGGGACTGCGTATACAAATCCTGACGATCGCGAATAACATCTAACTCTATCATTGAGCGCGTGAAAAGATGAGCGCTGAAAAGTCCCATCATAATAAGCAATACAATGACATAACCAATCAGACGTGGACGAAATATTTTAGTTTTTCCATGATGTAATATTTTCTCAGTCGTATAACGAATCAGTCCTTTAGGATAATTCATCTTATCCATAACAGAATCACAGGCATCGACACAAAGTGCACAACCTATGCACTCGTACTGCAGTCCATCCCGTATATCGATACCCGTTGGGCAAACTTGTACGCATATCTTGCAATCAATACAATCGCCCAGTGTTGATTCAGAGTCTGCTTTTGCATTTCGTTTTCGCGAACCTCGAGGTTCACCACGATTATAATCATAAGAAATAATTAATGTGTCCTGATCAAACATAGCCGACTGAAAGCGAGCATAAGGACACATATACATACAAACTTGTTCACGCAAAGAACCTGCATTGATATACGTCGCCAAAGTAAAAAAGGTAATCCATGCATAGGCCACAATATGTGCATTACCAGTGACAACATCACTTAGCAATTGGCCTGATGGAACAAAGTAAGCAATAAAAGTAAAACCGGTTAAAAAAGCAAATCCGAACCACATTGTATGCTTCAACGCCTTCTTTCGAAACTTGGTAAAGTTTAATGGTTGCTGGTCAAGCTTCATTCTTTGCATCCTGCTACCTTCTGCAAACTGTTCCGCCCACATATAAATTGCAGTCCATACAGTTTGCGGGCATGTATACCCGCACCAGACTCGACCGGCAAAATTAGTAATGGTAAACAGGCCAAAAGCTGCAATAATCAGCAAACCAGCCAGTAATGGAAAATCCTGCGGCCAAAAAGTGAAAAAGAAGATATGAAATTTTCTTTCTGGCAAATCAAATAATACTGCCTGACGACCATCCCAGCTTAGCCAAGGCGTTATAAAATATGCAAGTAATAAAGGCCAACCTGTATATAAACGTATACGTTGAAAAAAACCCTCCATTTTCCGCGTATAGATTTTTTCTCTTTTTTGGTACAGGTCGAGTTCAGTAACCTCTTCCGGAACAAAGCTCTCAACGTCGTCCAGTGATTTTAGAGGAATATCATTCTGAATATTTTTCATTACGCGATAGTCTAACTGCCTTTACTGTGATGAAAGACTATAAACATAAGCTCCCAATAAATGAATACGGCTTTCCGAAAGAAGATCAGCGTGACCAGGCATCTTGCCATTACGTCCTTTGGCAATCGTGGTTCGTATAATCTCAGGAGCATCACTGTATAACCAGATATCATCGGTTAAATTAGGGGCACCTAACATTGTATTACCTTTGGCATCTGCTCCATGGCAGGCAGTACAATAAGTCTGAAAAAGCTTTTCGCCCTCTGCGTTAGCTTCCTGTTTTCCACTCAAGGATAAAGTATAAGCAACTACTGAATCTATTTGCTCACGATTGAGAGTACTTTCCCAGGCCATCATAAAACCACTTCGACCTTGTCTGATGCTTGTCAAAATATTTTCTGGTTCACCACCGTATAACCAATCATTATCCGCCAGGTTAGGAAAACCAAAGGTACCACGCGCATCAGATCCATGACATTGAGCACAATTGTTAGCAAATATTCGTTGTGCCATTTGCATTGCCTGCGTATCTTTAGCCAACTCCGGGATAGGCGTTTGGGCAAACTTATTAAAAAGTGGTTCATATTTTTCTTCAGCCCTCTGAATTTCTTTTTCATATTGACCTACCTGAGACCAATTAAGCAATCCTTTAAATGCTCCCAAACCTGGGTAAGCAACAAGATAACCTATACTGAAAAATATAGTCGCATAAAACAGCCATAACCACCAAAGCGGTAACGGGTTATTATATTCTTCAATACCATCGTAAACATGGCCTGTTGTTTTTTTTGTCGTACTTTCTTTTCTATTAGCTAACAACAGCCAAAATGTCAGAATAAAAGTAATAACGGTTAGTACGATGATCCAACCACTCCAAAAACTATTCATGATTTGACTCCTTATTAGCACTCTGTAACAAATCATCTTTTTCTTCAAAAGGTAACTGTGCTGCTTCGTTAAAATGATCCCGACTTCGATAAATATATACCCACCAGCACACACCTAAAAAAGCTACCATCACTAAAATTGTCGCTATACCGCGTAAAACATTAATATCCATGATTAAAGCCTTCTTTCAATCAATATGCCAAGCTGTTGTAAATACGCAATGAGCGCATCACCCTCTAGAACACCTGAAACCTTTTCTGCAGCTGTTTCAATATCAGCATCTTGATAAGGTACTCCTACTTTACGTAAAGCTTGCATTTTTGCTGCAGTGCGCTTTCCGTCCAAGGTATTTTCAAATAACCAGGGAAAAGCTGGCATGTTAGATTCTGGCACAACTAATCTCGGATTAATTAAATGCATACGGTGCCACTCATCACTATAACGCTTACCTACACGCGCAAGATCAGGCCCGGTACGTTTTGATCCCCAAAGGAACGGGTGCTCGTAGACAAACTCTCCTGCTACAGAGTAATGTCCATAACGCTCTGTCTCTGAACGAAATGGGCGAATCATCTGTGAGTGACAAACATTACATCCCTCACGAATATAAATGTCTCGACCTTCCAGCTCGACCGCTGAAAGTGGTTTCAGTCCATCAACAGGCTCATTGACTTCTGATGAAAAGATAAGGGGAACAAGCTCAACCAGAGTACCAAAGCTGATGGCCACTATCATTAGTGGAATCATCAACCAGAGTCTTTTTTCAACTATTTCATGATTCATTACTATGCTCCTTCTGACAAACTGGTATTGTGTACTGGTGTTGAGAACGACCCTTTTTCATCTCTCGTATCTGACGAAACAATCGTTTTATAGACATTCCAGGCCATCACGATCATACCGGCAAAGAAAATGAAACCACCGATGAAACGAACAAAGTATCCAGGGTAACTCGCCTCTACCGATTGCACAAAGCTGTAAGTTAAAGTGCCATCGTCATTATAAGCACGCCACATTAACCCCTGCATAATACCGTTTACCCACATAGATGCTATATAAAGAACAGTACCAATTGTACACATCCAGAAATGCACATTTATCAGGTTAACGCTATACATTTTGGCTCTTCCAAAAAGAACAGGAATAAGATGGTAGAGACAACCAATAGAAATCATGGCTACCCAGCCTAACGCGCCTGAGTGAACATGGCCAATCGTCCAATCCGTATAGTGAGAAAGCGCATTCACCGTTTTAATTGACATCATTGGTCCTTCAAAAGTCGACATACCATAGAATGATAACGACACAATCATAAATCGTAGTATTGGGTCAGTACGTAACTTATGCCAGGCTCCAGAAAGGGTCATCATTCCGTTAATCATGCCTCCCCAGCTTGGTGCCAATAGAACCAATGACATAACCATTCCTAAACTTTGCGCCCACTCGGGTAAAGCTGTGTAATGTAAATGGTGAGGACCTGCCCAAATATAAATAGCGATTAACGCCCAGAAATGCACAATGGAAAGTCGATAGGAATAAACCGGACGGCCAGCTTGCTTTGGCACAAAATAATACATCATGCCCAGGAAGCCTGCCGTTAGAAAGAACCCAACAGCATTATGTCCGTACCACCATTGCACCATGGCATCGGCAGCACCCGCAAAAACAGAATAGGATTTTGTTAGACTGACAGGAATAGCCAGGCTATTTATGATGTGCAATATTGCAACGGTAACAATGAAGGAACCAAAAAACCAGTTGGCAACATAGATATGTTTAACTTTGCGCTTTGCGATAGTGCCAAAGTACACAATGGCATAAGCTACCCAGACCAGAGTAATTAAAATATCAATTGGCCATTCAAGCTCTGCATACTCTTTCGAAGAAGTCAGCCCTAAAGGCAAAGTAATTGCAGCGGACAAAATAACTAACTGCCAACCCCAAAAACAAAATGAAGCAAGCGTGTTGGAAATCAACCCTACCTGACAAGTACGCTGAACAACAAAAAACGAGGTCGCAAACAACGCACACCCACCAAAAGCAAAAATAACTGCATTGGTATGTAGTGGTCTCAATCGACCAAAATGCGTGTAGGGCAGCCCCAGATTAAGATCGGGCCAAACCAGCTGGGCGGCGATAATTACACCAACCAGCATTCCTACAATACCCCATACAACTGTCATTACAGCAAATTGCTTTACGACTTTATAATTATATGCGGGCGAATCATTAACAGCTATCTTGCTCATAATGCTGAGTTCCTTAAGTATTCACACAAAATTTCAACAGGACTTAGCCAAAATCACACTAACTTTAGGCCAAAAAATGCCTACATAGCCTGATATTCAACTACCGCGAGTATTCTAAGGATTCATTTCTTGGGTTTTACTGATCTAGATCAATATTCTTTGAGTGTTAAAGAAAAAGATTTAACAATTATCTAATAAAGAAAATCTGATATTTCCTGCTCAATAAAAAGATAAAGAATACAGCTGTCAGAATTTTTTTAACTATATACAAACAGGAATGGTTCTATTTTGAATTATTATTATCCAATAAAAAATACTAATGATTTAATTGATCACTTTATACAAAGCAGCCATTACAACCAAACCACAAATAAACCCTACTATTCCAAACATAATATTAAGATTATCTTTTTTTATGGTTGAAGTTCTTTCAATTTTCGGCTGGCTCGCATCCCATTCATCAACAATTTTTTTAGCCTCAAGATAATCAGACTCATCGATCATCACCCGCACCAAACCAATTGCCTGCAATTCGCCCATACCACCCTGCAAATACTCTCCATCAACTCTTGCAGACAAACCAGACTGTTCTAACAAATTTACTATCATATGTGCTTCGAGTGTATTGGATGCTTCGTAGAGGAGTTTCATAATATAAGGCTCCGATTCAACTTGTTTTCTAAATATAGAATTAATGTCTTGTTATTATTCGTTGAACTCTTGGCCCTACTCTCGCCATAAGTTCATAAGGTATGGTCCCGACAGTTTTTGCTACGCGCTCTATTAAAAATTGCTCACCTGCATTGGGACCATAAAACACCACATCGGTTCCTGCCACTGCATCAGGACATTCAGAAATATCAACTGTCATGGAGTCCATCGATACTGCACCAACTATCGGACAGGCTTTTCCTGATATTGAAACATAACCTACATCCGAAAAAGCTCTTGGTATGCAGTCATGGTAGCCAACCGGTATTACACCGATTCTTCCTCCTTTTTCGGGTGCAATATAACGTGCACCATAACCCACTCCTTCACCCTTTGGAACATCAATCACTTGTACTAACTTACTCACCAGGCTAGCTGCAGGCTCCAGATTCACTAACGATTCGGTATATTCTGAAGGATGAAAGCCATACATGGCAGCACCTATTCGGACCATATCCTTTCTGGCCTCTGTGAAACGTATTGTTCCAGCAGAAGCACTGATATGTTCTATAACACTAAGGCCATTTTGTTTTAATAAACTGGAAACATCTTCAAATTTTTTTATTTGAGTTTTTGTGAAATCATCTTTTTGTGGATCATCAGCACAACTCAAATGTGTCATTAAGCCTTCTATTTCAATATTTGGCTGCTGTATGAGTGCTTCTATAGATTTCTTTGTCTGTTCTTTTTCTTCTTTAGAAGACAATGGTAGACCTGTGCGATGCATACCTGTATCAAGTTCAATATGTATCGCTAAAGTATTATTGGCTATTTCCGAAAATGCAATAACTGCATCAGCCATGGCTTTGGAATAAATGACAGGAATTAATTGATAGCGGTACACTTTATCCAAATCAGCTGGATTCGCCAGCAATACCAGTATCGGTTGGGTCACCCCTGATTTTCTTAAAACAACACCTTCATCAACAGCCGAAACACCCAGATAATCGACTCCAGCCTGATTTAACAAAGCACTAATCGCAAAGGAGTCTGTACCATAGGCAAGTGCTTTGACCATTGCCATAATTTTTACGTTAGGACCAATCATACGCCTTATTGTTGTTATATTATTTTCTACGGCAGATAGATTGATATACATTCGAGTCGGTAAAATACTCTCGGTCAACAATGTCGAAACTTTACTTATATCTTCTCCGGCATTGGCTTGTATCAAGCAAACATCACCCGCACCTAAGCTGTCAGTGATCGATTGTGTTAAACGTTCGGGTGATTGCTCTAATTCCAGTTTATTTGCTATATTTTCGGACAAAGAAAGCTGATTAATACTTTCTGCAAACTGACCCAGTATATATACAGTATCAACCGATGCTAGCGATAAAAAATTCAGAAATTCAGAAATAGTTGTTTTATCCAGATGATTAATATAATGCAAGACCAATACCATTTTTCCCGATTCAGCTTTGTACCGACTAGCTAACTCTAACGAGGTATTGAATGACAGCTCATCCAATGTAGCCGCTTCACGAATCAATGTAAAACCTGTGGGAGATTTCCAGGTTTCTGTCTGAATTGAAAGTGGTACATACTGTTCAAGCGATTTACTAATAGCCTTTAACGAAACCCCTAACATATGTGCTGTTGTTGATGCTATTTTTATATCTTTTAAAATCAATTCTGAGCTGGCATTGACTACTATTTTTTGTGAAATTTCATCGTCAACAAGTTCTAACTCCACACTGCTGGCATTAATACGTTTCTCTTCATATTCAACAGAATGTCTATCGTTTATCAAATGGGGAGATATTGATAAATCACTACATACAGAATCTATTTCTGGTGAAAGTTTTTCAATTCCCATCAATAATGTATTTTTATTATTAAGAAATTGACCAATAGAAATAATTTCGGATATGTGAGCATGTTTACTGGAAAAATTATTTCGCCAACGCTCTGTTATGTTAGTGATCACACAAAAGTCTGGCTGTAATAATCTACCTTGTAATTCCATTTCTCCAGGTTTTGAAACAGCTACTTCATATAATGCAGTTTCCACTTCTTTCGGACAGCTCAGAATAGCCAGTGGCACACCAAGCATACTGTTATAACTGCCTGGAGATGAATATACTTTTTGCCGGGTTGATAAAATTTGATTTAAACAATTTCTGGTTGTTGTCTTACCAATGCTTCCAGTAATAACTACAACTCTGGCTTTACATTGTAAACGCCACCAATAAGCCAAATGACGAAGGGCTAACAAAGTGTCATCAACCACAATTAAAGGTAAAGAGTGGTAATTTTTTTGGTAAGCTTTTTCTTTCGACTTTTCTACTACCGCTACTACAGCGCCATTTTCAGCAACAAGGTCAACATAATTGTGTCCATTATCCCTCTTACCTTTTAAAGCAAAAAAAACCGATAAGCTTCGAATACGATGGCTATGTATAGCAATGTTTTCTACAAATATATCTCTTGCCTGGTTGAAGCTATCATCAATAAAAAGCTCACCTTGTATAATTTCAGCAAGTTGCTCAAGAGATATTTTATCCACGTATCATAGCCTATAACTTTTCATTTAATAATCAAAAAGCAATCTCTAAAGCAAAACGTTTTTGAGGCTTGCCATCTACCTCTATTGTTTCAGTAAACATCGTATAAGGTCTGACCCATAAGCCAAATTCACCGTAGAGCGCACGATAAACTACTAACAATTCTTCTGTTTCTGAATGCTTTGAAACACCCAGTACTTCGTATTGTGGACCTTTATAATGCCGATAAATACCTAAAGATAAATCAAATTCTGACATGTAAACACCGTTCAACTGGATACAACAATATGACGAACCAATAATTGCACACTTTCTCTTCCCTTATAAATATTAACATCTAATGAGTAAACCAGTTTTAACGCTGATGGCAACGGGTCGGGTAAATTATATTTATCGGCGTTAAATGCAATAGCATCAAAAACAGTTGCGCTATCGGATAGCGCTTCAAGACTTCGCACAACCAACTTTAAATGATTATCACCTACAATACGATGATTAATTACCTCAAACTCACCTTCAAATTGTGGCTCCGGATTTTGTTGCCCCCAGGGTACAATGTTTTTAAGTAACCTGGCATTATCTAACGAAAGCTCCCCTTCTGTTACATCACCGTCTGTCAAGATTCTCGCTTGTAGCATATCTACTGACAACATACATTGCGCTAACTGATTAAACGCCTGCTCAAATAAGTCGAATTTATCTTTAGAAATGGTTAAACCAGCAGCCATTGCATGTCCACCAAATTTTTCGATAAGACCGGGGTTTTCGGTAGCAATGGCATCCAGTGCATCACGTATATGAAAACCGTTAATTGAACGTGCTGAACCTTTCAGAACTTTACAATCATCGTCATGACTGGCCAATGCAAAGCAGATAACAGGACGATGATATTTTTCTTTTATGCGTGATGCAAGTATACCAACAACACCCTGGTGCCAGGATTCATTAAATAATGATATAGCATAGGGCAAACTATTCTGTTTTATCGATAACAACTTCACTGTTTTTTCAGCTTCGAGTTTCATACCCTGTTCGATCTGTTGGCGATCCTTGTTCAACATATCAAGCTGCTGTGCCATATCAAAAGCCAGATCGTATGAATCTGTTAACAAGCAGGCTATACCCAATGAAATATCATCAAGTCTACCCGCAGCATTCACTTTTGGAGCTAACGAAAACGCTAATTCTGTCGATGTGATTGAAGAAAAATGTTTTCCCGAAACTGCTAACAGGGCTTTTATACCAGCACAAGCTGCTCCACGACGGATTCTTCTTAAACCATGTTCAACCAGTATTCGATTATTTTCATCCAGAGGCACGACATCGGCTACCGTCCCAAGCGCAACCAGATCCAACAAATCAGCCAGATTTGGCACTGATAAATTTTTCTTTTCAAACCAGCCCTGATCTCTTAAACATTGGCGTAGTGCAACCATGACATAAAAAATAACACCTACACCACATAGCGCTTTACTTGAAAAAGAACAACCTGACTGATTAGGATTAACAATAGCATCAGCTTCTGGTAATTGATTGGCTGGCAAGTGATGGTCCGTAATGAGTACTTTAATGCCCTTCTCTTTAGCATAAGCAACACCGTTTATAGAGGCTATTCCATTATCTACAGTCACTATCAGATCAGGCTTATTAATAAGAGCAAGATCAACAATTTCAGGTGTTAGACCATAACCGTATTCAAAGCGGTTGGGCACAATAAAATTGACATTATCATAACCAAAATTTTTTATAGCACGGATTGCCACTGCACAACTGGTTGCACCATCAGCATCAAAATCTCCCACCAACAAAATTTTATGGTTATTCCTAAATGCTTCTTCAAACAGACAAACCGCTTTATTCATACCTTTTAGCTGAGAAGGAGGCAACAGACCTTTTAAAGGCATTTCCAAATCCGACTGAGTCAATATACCTCTTGAAGCCAGCACACGGCGTACAAAATCCGGCAATTCTGTTGTAAATTCTATGGGTTGCTCTGGTATTTCACGTCTCTGTATATGTATTGTTGAGGAAATTTTTTAAGCCTCTTATTGTTTATTTAGCCAGTAATGTTTTCGACAATAAATTGTTGTACCAGGTTTTTATCATTTTCCAAAACCGTGTACCGCTCTTCCCTTTCAAACAAATCTGCCATATGAGGAGGTGGTTTTACCTCTGCTTTCACACCTGATTTTTCTATAGCTTCGGCAAATTTTGCTGGATGAGCGGTAGCCAGAGTTACAATCAACTCCTGTTTATCGGAGCGACATGTTTGACTAGCTGCAATACCTGTTGCTGTGTGTGGATCTAACAAATAACCTGTTTTCTGATAAAAATCGGCAATTAACTTACACGTTTTTTCATCATCACAACTCGCGCTATCAAATTTTTCTTGTGCTTTGTGTAATGCTTGCTCACTTAAAGTAATAGACCCGTTTTCAAACGTTTCCATGAGTGTTTTTATAGCAGAGCCATCCCTGTCATAGAGATCAAGCATTAATCGTTCAAAATTACTGGAGATACAAATATCCATACTGGGTGAAAGCGTTCGGACAAGCTCACCTTTATCATAGAGGCCGGTTGTCATTATTCGGTGTAATACGTCATTTGTATTCGTCGCAATAAATAATTTATCGACAGGCAAACCCATTTTATTTGCCAAATAACCAGCAAAAATATCGCCAAAATTACCTGTTGGCACTGAAAAAGAAATTTTTCGATCTAAAGCTCCAAGCGATAAAGAGGCATAAAAATAATAGACGATCTGCGCCATGATCCGCGCCCAGTTAATCGAGTTAACTGCTACCAGCCTTTTTCCATCCGGTAAAAAGGATTGATCACGAAAACTGGCTTTAACCAAATTCTGGCAATCATCGAAATTGCCATTTACAGCGACATTAAAAACATTTTTTTCTAACACTGTCGTCATTTGGCGACGCTGAAATCCGGAAACTGCATTATGAGGATGCAAAATAAATATATCGACATTCTCACAGTGCCTGCAACCTTCAATAGCAGCAGAACCTGTATCACCAGAAGTCGCCCCCATGATCACGACACGTTCACCTCTTTTTTGCAAAACATAATCGAGCAATCGACCCAATAACTGTAAAGCAAAATCTTTAAAGGCGAGAGTTGGGCCTTGAAACAACTCTAATATCCAGTCATTGGTATCAACTTGAACTAAAGGTGCTATAGCCGGGTGTTCAAATACCTCATAGGTTTCTTCAAGTATTTTCTTAAACGTTTCTTCGGGTATACAACCCTCAACAAAAGGTAAAAGAATCCTGTAAGCAAGTTCCGCATAACCCAAACCTTTCCATGATTGAATCTCTTCCATGGAAAATTGTGGCAGGCTTTCTGGCACGTACAACCCACCATCAGATGCCAGCCCGGCCAGCAAGACTTCTTCAAAATTTAGCGCAGGTGCTTCACCGCGTGTACTAATATATTTCACAACTAATCTCTTTATAATCTCTTCTAAAATTTAATTTTAAATAATCGTTAGATAAATTTATTTCTCTACACGAATAAAAACAACCGATTCTTTAACAGACTCCAGACCTTCTATCTCTGATAAAGCCTCCAAAAATACTTTTTCCTGAATCAAACTGGTAATCAATATAACTGGAATGATATCCTGATGAGGGAATTTGTCACGTTGAAGTACTGCCTCAGCGCTGATACCCTGGTCACTTAATATTTTTGTTATTTGTGATAATACACCTGGTTCATTAGCCGCTGTAATCCTCAAATAGTAAGCTGATTCTACTGCTTCGATAGGCAAGATAGTCATCGTCTGTGTTTGCTTACCACCTAGCTGTGTTGCTAGTGCACGAGCATAACCTGATGAAATTGCTTTTACACAATCAACAATATCGGAAACAACCGCTGATGCTGTTGGCTCTGAACCTGCACCTGCCCCATAAAATAAAGTTGGCCCTACAGCATCACCAATAATTTCTACTGCATTCATCACACTATGCACGTTGGCTAACAGTTTATCTTTCGAAACCAGTGTCGGATGTACTCGCAATTCCAGATCATCTCCATGGCTTTTTGCTATGCCGAGATGCTTTATTGAATAACCAAGCTGATCCGCATATTCCAGATCTTCTACTTTAAGTTTTGAAATTCCTTCAGTAAAACAGGCATCTGCCTCAAAGGGAATGCCATAAGCTAACGACGCAAGAATAACCAGTTTTTGAGCCGCATCTATACCTTCGACATCGTATGCCGGATCAGCCTCCGCGTACCCCAATGCTTGAGCATCAGCAAGTGCATCGGCAAATGAACGTTGCTTTTCACGCATTTCTGTAAGAATATAATTACCTGTTCCATTAATAATACCTGCGATAGAAAGAATAGCATTACCACTTAAGCCCTGTGTTAGCGATTTTATTACCGGTATTCCGCCTGCAACCGCTGCTTCAAACAAAACAACCACATTCTTTTCTGCTGCTAAAGACAATAGTTCATTACCATGTTCGGCAATTAGTGCTTTATTTGCAGTAACAACATGCTTGCCATTTTCTATCGCTTGTATAACAAGATCTTTCGCAACTGTTGTTCCACCTATAAGCTCTATGACCAGATTAACTTCCGGATCTTTAACAACCTCAAAAATATCTCTACTGACTTTATAGGCAGAAATATCACAAGCTGAATTATCACGCCTGGCACCTACGTGGGTTATCTCAATTGAACAACTTGCTCTTTGCTCAATGAGAGAACGATTACGTTGCAATACATTTACAACCCCCGATGCAACTGTACCCAACCCACAGATACCTATTTTTGCTTGTTTTTTTATTAATTCAGACAACAGGGTTCTCCCTTGTAAAAATAGTAACTCTCATTCAAAGTCGGCAATTATACAAATACAACAACGAAAAAAACGCAGCCAAGGCTGCGTTTTTTGTCTAAAAAGTTCCGGTCTGGAGTGAATTATAAACCTAATAGCCCAACAAGCTTATCCGCATCTGCGTATCCAGGCAGAATTCGACCATCTGCAGTCACAATTGCTGGTGTACCGTTTACGCCAACCTGTCTTCCAACCATGTATTGCTCCGGAATTGGATTCCCTTTACACACATTTTCAGGAATATCTTCTCCAGCTTTAGCTTTTGTTAACGAATCATTCGGGTTTTCATTACACCAGGCTGAAGCAATTTTACGGTAACTGGGAGAATTAAGTCCGGCTCTTGGGAAAGCGAGATATCTCACTTCAATTCCCTTTTCGTTGATTTTTGCAACCTCCTGATGCTGGCGGCGACACCAGCCACAATCAACATCAGTAAAGATGTAAACATAGGATTTGGCTTTTTGTTCCGGGCTGAACACAACCATGTCTTTTACATTCAGTCCATCCAGCATACTTTTTCTTTGCTCAGCTACTGTTTTTTCAGTCGCATTAGCAATACCTTCATCAACTACTTCATACATATCACCTTGTATAAAATACTTACCATCATTGCTGACATAATACGAAGAGCCTCCCATAACACCAACATACTGCATACCCTTTACAGGGCTCTTTTTGACAGGCATCAGCTCACTCGTAAAAAAATACTTTCCATCCTCTGAAACAGTAATAACGCGACCACCATCCAGCTCAGCCTGATAAAGCCCATCAATGCTAGTAGGCTTTATCTTTCCAATCTTTAGATTGGGATTAAACTTTTTAACACCATCTAACAGGTGTTGTTTATCATCTGCATAAGTCAGAGAACTGTTAGAAAGAGCAATAGCTGCCATGCTCAGGAGCACTCCGACTTTTACTGCAGACTGCCTAAGTAAATTCATCATAATATTTTTGGCCACTTTTTTTCCTCGATAGTAACAATTAATTTTTATAAATTAATGAAAAGGCTAACTTTTACAGTCAACCATGAAAAAATATCCAGTACCATTAACTTTATACTGACTATAAACAGATTCGAGCTTTCGACAAGCTTAACATCCAATAGTTCATAGCTCAAATTCAAGCCCGTGGATGATGTTGCTGATAAATCTCCTGCATTCGATGTTTTGCAACATGCGTATAAATTTGCGTCGTTGATAAATCACTATGTCCTAGTAACACCTGTACTACCCTCAAATTCGCACCATGATTCAATAAATGCGTTGCAAATGCATGACGTAATCCATGTGGTGTAATATCTTCACTTAATCCACAACGTTTAGCATAATGCTTTATTCGATACCAGAATGTTTGACGGGTCATCGCTTTAGCGGCTCGCCCCGGGAACAGTACATCACTTTGAGCGGCCAGACTGACATCGCCCAGTAATTCAGGGCGCGCTTCTTTCAAGTATCGCTGCAAATACACCATTGCTTCTTCACCTATCGGCACCAAACGCTCCTTATTACCTTTACCATAGGCCCTGACAACACCCTGACGTAAATTTACAGCCGGCAACTTAAGGTTTACTAGCTCGGATACTCGTAAACCACAGGCATACATTAGTTCCAGCATGGCTTTATCTCTCAATTCAAGTGGTACTGCCAGATTTGGTTCTTGCAATAAAGTTTCAACTTGCAATTCACTAAGCACCAAGGGTAAAGAACGTATCAACTTAGGTGCAACCAGCCGGGCTGCGGGATCCATGGCTATTTTTCCAACGCTTACAAGATATCGAAAAAAACCTTTAATACTGGAAACAAATCGCGCTTGCGACTTATTACTTTTACTTCCCATTGTCTGTAGTTTTTGTTGAATATCGATTATGTCTGCTTGAAGAACATTTTTACCGTGACCTGCTAACCATTTTGCAAAAGACATCAAATCTCGTCGGTAAGCCTCAAGCGTATGCTTACTCAGACCACGCTGAATCCAGATGACATCTATGTATTCATCAATAACCTGAATACTGAATTCCATCTCAGAATTCATAAGCTGGCTATCAGACTTTTTAGTTTCGAGTTTACTCATATAAACTGATTATTGCTTTATATAAAACCATGTTGCTAACAAGAGTCATTATTAATGCATTCAGTTTAGAAGTTTTATAATAAAAAGGCTGTGATCCGGTTGTATTTCAATCAAATAACTTACTATAAGTAAGATATCACCCAAAAAAAACCCGCTATATAAGCGGGCTTTTTGTATCCATTTGCAGAAAAGCAACTTATTTTAACTTTTCCTTAATTCTTGCTGCCTTACCAGAACGTTCTCTTAGGTAATAAAGCTTGGCACGGCGTACATCACCTCGGCGCTTAACTTTAATTTCACTAACTAGTGGACTGAAAGTCTGGAAAGTACGTTCCACACCAACACCATGAGAAATTTTACGCACTGTAAACGCAGAGTTAACACCGCGATTACGTTTTGCTATTACAACTCCCTCAAAAGCCTGCAAACGCTCACGCTCTCCATCTTTTACACGGACCTGAATAACAACAGTATCACCGGGTGCAAAGGGTGGAATCGTTTTAGACTCCATTTGCTCTTCTTCTAGTTGCTGAATAATTTTATTGCTGCTCATTGCAAGCTCCTAACTATTAACTCTATTAACTATTGCTACTTATGCTGCTAACTTTCTTTGTTCACTACGCTTGAAGACACGATTTACTTTTTCTCTAAATCTGAACTGAGCAAATCAGGTCTTTTATGCTGTGTTCTTTCCAGGGATTGTCGCCTTCGCCAATCCGCAATTTTTGCATGATCGCCACTTAACAAGATTGATGGAACAGATTGACCATCAATTTCTTCAGGTCGAGTATAGTGCGGATAATCAAGCAGACCTTCAACACTAAACGAGTCCTGAAGTGCTGAGTTTTCATCACCCAATACACCAGGCTGTAATCTGATAAGTGCGTCGGCTAACACCATTGCAGCCAACTCACCGCCACTAATCACATAGTCTCCAAGAGACACTTCCATATCAATGTCGCGTTCAATAACGCGTTCATCTATTCCCTCATAACGGCCACAAACCAGAACCAGCACTTGTTCTTTAGCCAGCTCTTCAACCAATTCCTGATTGAGTGGCTTCCCTTGTGGTGATAAATAAATAACTTTAGGCTTTTTTGCCTCACCACTACTTTGCCTATTCGCCTGAGCCTCGGTTTGCAACTGAATGCACGCTGCTTTAATTGCTTGTCGCAGCGGCTTTACAGCCATTACCATGCCAGGGCCACCACCATAGGGTTTGTCATCTACGGTTTTGTGTTTATCTTCTGCAAAATCTCTAGGATTAACAGAAAAAAGAGAAAAAAGATTCTCTTTATAGGCTTTACCGGTAACACCACTCTCTGTAAGAGCAGAAAACATTTCCGGAAACAGCGTAATCACTGAAAGCAACATGATTGCAAAAATCCATACTTTGGTTTATTCAAAAAACCAGTCTACATAAATTCTGCGGCTTTCCAAGTCAACCCCTAATACAACCTGTTCAGGAAGATAAGGAATTAACCATTCTTTTTCCTTACTGACTAACACTTTAACATTGCCTGAACTATTATCTGGAGCCTTGGCAGGTTTAACCACCAAGACATCGTTAGCTCCGGTTTCAAGCAAATAATCAACTTTTCCAATAAAAGTCAGTTCATCGCTTTCGCCCTGCTGGAAAACATCCATATTTTGCAGCTGGTGCCAATAAAATTCTTCATCTTCAAGTCGAGGCATTTCTTCAGCTTCAACTTTTATTAAACACTGCCTAAACATAGCAGCTTCTTCACGATCATCAAGACCAGTCAAGTGAACAATAATATCTTTATCACGCACTTTATATTGGTCATACTCCATGATTTTAAGCCCTGAATTCGTCTGGATTGCCCAACGCTCAAAATCAAGAATATTTGTCATTGGCTCAGTAAAAGATTCAATTTTGAGCCAACCCCTTACACCATGTACTGTTTTAATCCTTCCTACAACAACAAAACTGTTGTTATCGGGTTGAGATTGTTCAGGCATAAATAGCTTTTTAAGGGCTATGCGTTAGATAACTTTCGTCATCTTTATATTAAACAGCTGCTTTCGCCTGTTTAACTAATGCTTTTACACGATCCGAAAGTTGTGCACCTTCATTTACCCAGTGATCAATGCGATCCTGAGCAATACGCAAACGCTCTTCCTGGCCACGAGCAACCGGATTAAAAAAGCCAATTTGCTCAATGAACCGACCATTACGCGGCATACGGCTGTCTGCAACAACAACGCGGTAGAATGGACGCTTCTTGGAACCGCTTCTCGCTAAACGAATTGTTACCATGAAATAAAACCTATAATCTGCGAACTGTTAACTTACCAATATTTCAAAAGCTAACTATTCTTAGTTTTCAAATAGTTAAAACAACTTGCCGAAGAGATTCAAAGCTACATTTATTAGCCGTGCAAGCTACCCTTGGCAAAAAAGGCGGGCATTGTACGCTATTGTCAATAAGATGAAAACCTGCATTTCATACAATTCTTAGCACTTTCAGAACCTAATTTGCCATTATTCAAGGCAAAGCTGGCCTCCCTATAGGTCTAATTTCACTCAGAATCGTATAAACAGGCATGCCAGATTATAAAATTTTGAAAACACCCTTGAACTACGGGCCTTGAAACCGCATATTTGTCATAGAAAAATGTGATTCTTTATTTTTGGAAAACAATCATTTAGATAGTAATTGTCTTAGGAAACAAAATATGCGCATTCTACTTTTTCTTGCCACCAACCTGGCTGTCATGCTTCTGGTTGGTATTATTATGTCTATTTTTGGCGAACCCCTGTTAAAAGAAAACGGGGTAGACATCAACATAACCGGCCTCCTCATATACAGTGCTGCATTCGGGTTTATCGGCTCCTTTATCTCGCTCTTTTTGTCAAAAACCATGGCCAAACGCTCGATGCGAGTACACCTCATCGAAAACCCAGATAATCCTACCGAAAAATGGCTTTTTGATACTGTTGCCGATTTATCTCAAAAAGCCAATATAAAGATGCCTGAGGTTGGTATTTTTCCTTCACAAGCCCCCAATGCATTCGCTACTGGCTGGAACAAGAATGCAGCTCTTGTGGCAGTAAGTGATGGACTCTTAAATCATATGGATCAGGATGAAGTACGCGCTGTACTGGCACACGAAGTAGCTCATGTGACTAATGGCGACATGGTGACACTGACCCTGATTCAAGGTGTGGTCAATACATTTGTTGTGTTCTTCTCTCGACTTGTCGGCTTTTTTGTTGACAGAGTACTATTAAAAAACCAGAGAGGTTTTGGCCCAGGTTTTTATATTTCTTCCCTGGTCGCGCAATTATTATTAGGCATTCTAGCCTCTATGATTGTTAGCTGGTTTTCGCGATACCGGGAATTTCGTGCTGATGAAGGCGGAGCTACTCTAGCAGATAGACGCTCAATGATTAATGCACTGGAAGCTTTAAAACGAGGCAGCGAAATACCCGACAATATGCCTGAGAACATGGCTGCATTTGGTATTGGTGGCGGCAAAAGCAAAACGTTAGCCTCTCTCCTTGCAAGCCACCCTCCTCTGGATGTAAGAATTACTGCATTGAAAGATAATGCCAAAACTGTTAAATAGGCATATCGCTTTATTTAAAACCAGGCGGTAAATCCATACCGTCTGGTAAACCACCTTTCATTCCGCCCAGGCCACGCATCATATTGGCAAGCCCACCCTTCTTCATCTTTTTCATCATTTTTTGCATTTGCTTATGTTGTTTAAGCAGACGGTTTAAATCCTGTAATTCTGTACCTGAGCCCTGGGTAATACGCCGTTTTCTCGATCCATTTAAAATATCCGGGTTACGCCGCTCTTTTGGTGTCATTGAATTGATAATTGCTTCCATTTGACCAAATTGTTTTTGTGCATTTTGTTGTTCAGCCAATTGGGCAACACCCGACATACCTGGCATTTTTTCTAGCATATTGCCCAGTCCACCCATATTTTTCATTTGCTGGAGCTGATCCTTAAAATCCTCCAGATCAAAGCCTTTCCCTTTTTTAACCTTACGCGCTAGTCGCTCTGCTTTGCGTTTATCAACCTTTTGCTCGGCTTCTTCTATAAGCGACATAATATCGCCCATACCAAGAATACGTGATGCTATTCGCTCAGGATGAAAAGGTTCTAACGCTTCGGTCTTTTCGCCTACACCCAAAAACTTGATAGGTTTTCCTGTGATGTTTCTGACCGAAAGTGCCGCACCACCTCGTGTATCAGCATCTATTTTAGTTAGAACAACACCTGTTAACGGTAACACTTCCCCAAAAGCTTTTGCTGTATTGGCGGCATCCTGCCCAGTCATTGCATCGACAACAAATAAAGTCTCAGAGGGTGTTAGTGCTTTATGCAGACTGCTGATTTCACTCATCATGTCTTCATCAATTGCAAGACGACCGGCAGTATCCACAATCAACACATCAGATACAGAACGTTTTGCCGCTGCTAATGCTTCAGCAACAATCGTTTCTGGTTTTTGTTCAGTAGAACTCGCATGAAAATTAACACCAACATCATTGGCTAATGTTTCAAGTTGCTTAATCGCTGCTGGTCTATAGACATCAGCACTAACGACCATAACCGATTTTTTTTCACGCTCTTTGAGGTACTTGGCCAATTTGGCCACAGTCGTTGTTTTACCAGCACCCTGTAGACCTGCCATCAAAATAATTGCTGGAGGCTTAACAGCCAGGTTTAATGCAACGTTTTCCTCACCCAAAGCCGATTGCAGCTCGGCTTGTACAATTTTTAGAAAGGACTGCCCAGGAGTGAGACTTTGAGAAACTTCCTGCCCCATAGCACGCTGTTTAACAGATTCTGTAAATGACTTAACAACAGGGAGCGCTACATCAGCTTCAAGTAAAGCCATACGTACGTCACGTAACGCAGACTTGATATTGTCTTCACTTAATTTGGCTTTCCCTCCGACCTGTTTAAAGGTTTGGGAAAGACGGTCGGAAAGACTTTCAAACATAATAAAAATAACTCGTTTAAATCAATGATGGTCAGCTTTAATACATAAACTTTTATCAGCTATTAGTATACGCCACACAAGTCATACTGGCACGGTGAAAAGCACACCCTTAATTAAGTCCATAATGCCTATTTTTGCCGCCGTACCGATTTGTTGCTATCTTTCTCAACAACAAACCGTATATTTGCTGTTTTCATCAGATAACATTTGTGGAACACTGTGTTTTTTATCCTAGTCCAAAGATTACCACAACCAAAGAAACAGGCTGATGCCGGAAAATTTTAATTTACAACATGTGTGCTACTTATTTGCCGGAATCTTTTATCTTCTAGCCCTAACTATCTGTTTCATAAAAAAAGACAATCCCAGAATCTACATCACGGCAACAATCGCTGGCCTTGGCATGCACTTTATCAGCATTATTGCAACGTTTATCCAGTTTCAGAGTATTAGCAGCAGTTTTTTTGATGCCTTGTCTCTGGTTTCAGCATTAATTGTCCTTGCGATGTTATTTTCTTCTCTCACACGAAATAACTTAATGATTGCTAAAGTCATTCTGACAATTGCACTAGGTACAGTATTGTTGACTGTGTTTTATGGACAGCATGCCCCAATTCATGTTTCCAGCCATGGCATGCTGATTCACATAATCAGTTCCATTAGTGCATACGCTATATTAAGTATTGCAGCAGTTCACGCCATCTTACTGGCGATGGCAGAATATAATTTACGTAACATTAACAAACGAATAAGCGATAAACACACCTGGTTAAATAACTTGCCTCCTATATTGTCTATTGAGCAAATGCTTTTTCGTTTAACAGCCTTTGGCTGGATATTACTAAGTATATCGATAGCGTTTGGCCTGATTTATATCGAAAATATTTTTGCTCAACATTTAATTCATAAAACGGTTTTTTCTATTGTCTCCTGGATTCTGTTTACTATTCTTTTACTTGGCCGCTTTATTTATGGGTGGCGTGGAAAAGTGGCAATACAATGGATTTTATGGGGCTTTACCAGCCTTCTGCTCGCCTACCTGGGTACCAAGTTTGTTCTGGATTTGCTTTTACAACGTTGATACACTTTTACTAGCACCTGAGTATTTATAAACATTTTTTTCAACCAGTTAGATACAAAAGTTAATGTTAACCATTCAGCAGAATTTTCGCCTTTTTCGTCAAATCCTAATTTAAACTTGATAAATCGAATAAATACATTCACTATTTAAACTGATAAAGTAAAAAGAGGCTCACTCCTTCCTTGGAAGATATTCCGTTAAGCTGGCTGTTCACAGCATTAGGCATACTAATACTGTGCTCAGGTTTTTTTTCCAGTTCAGAAACCAGCATGATGGCGTTGAATCGCTATCGCCTTAAACACTTGAAAGCCAGTGGAAACCGGGGTGCCAAAAAATCTGCAGATTTACTCGATCGCACCGATAGATTAATTGGCTTAATCCTCATTGGTAATAATCTGGTCAATATCGCTGCGGCAACACTTTCCACAGCAATTTGTGTAAGGCTTTATGGTGACGCCGGTTACCTGATTGCAACCATAGGCTTAACACTCATCATTTTAATTTTCGCCGAAGTTACTCCTAAAACCTTTGCTGCTTTATACCCCGAAAAAGTTGCTTTTAAAGCTGCGCATATTCTAAAACCTCTACAAGCAATTTTTTATCCTCTCGTTTATATAACGAATGCCATTTCAAACAATATGATAAAACTGATAGGTGGAAACCCTCAAAAAGAACATGATAAACCACTGAGTTTTGACGAACTTAAATTACTTGTTAGAGAAGCGGGATCAAGCTTCCAACTAAAACGTCGCAGTATGCTAATGAATATCCTGGATCTCGAAAACGTTGAGGTCGACGATATTATGATTCCACGGAATGAAATTTACGCTATCGATATCAATGATGATGCAAAGAAAATATTCGAGCAACTACGTACTAGCGAGTACACGCGTGTTTTGATTTATCGTGACCAGCTCGATGACCTTGTTGGTATTCTGCATCTTAGAAACACTTCCAGGTTCATGCCTGTCGATTATCTAAAAGAAAATGCTGATGACTCTCCTCCCATTGATAAACGATTAATGATTGAAGAAGCATCTGAGCCATACTATATTCCCGAGGGTACTCCTCTTCACACCCAGCTGTTTAATTTTCAAATCGAAAAAAAACGACTCGGCGTGGTTGTCGATGAATACGGTGTTGTTCAGGGTCTTGTTGCAATTGAAGATATCCTGGAAGAGATCGTAGGTAACTATACAACCAACTTTGCAGAACAAAATGCGGACATCACATCAATGGACGATGGCAAATATACCATCCTGGGGTCAACGACCATTCGAGACATCAATAAAAACCTGAAATGGAATCTACCCATTGATGGCCCAAAAACATTGAATGGCTTATTACTCGAAAAACTGGAATCGTTTCCGGATACTGCGGGAGTCAGTATTGAAATTCAAGACTATTTATTTGAAGTTGCCCAGTTACAAGACAACCGTATAGATTCAGTCATTGCAACTGCCAGACACTGATAGCGCAGCAAGCAAAATTTTTAAAAAATTCCTAGATCAATCTTCCTGCGTTTTTTGCTCTTTCCCAGGATTTTTCAACTACATTTACTTGTTCTTCGAAAGAAAGGACTGACCATCTTGTTATTTCATCACTACTTCTAAAACACCCCTCACAAATATTGTTAGCATCCAAAACACAGACGCCGATACAAGGAGATTTTACTATTTTTTTATTAGCCATATCTGAGCTCATTAATCAACAACCTCTTCGAGATGATTGCAATAACGTTCAGCGTTATCAATATAAGCTAATGCACTTAAACTCAAGCGTGCAAAATCTGATTCTTTCAGTGTTTTAACAACTTTACCTGGACAACCCATGACGACTGAACCATCAGGTATTTCCATATGCTCTGTTACCAAGGCACAAGCACCAATTAAACAGTTTGCACCTATTTTTGCGCCATTTAAAATTACGGCGTTTATACCAATCAGACTATTATCACCGACGCTACATCCATGCACGACAGCTTTATGACCTACAGTAACATTTTTACCCAAGGTACAAGGGTAACCCGGATCAGCATGTAATACTGCTCCATCCTGAACATTACTCCCTTCACCAATTACAATGGGCTCTCTATCGCCACGAAGAACGGCATTAAACCAGACGCTCGACTTATCCTCTAAGGTCACATCGCCAATAATGGTCGCATTATCAGCAATAAAATGAGATGAACCCACTTGCGTAGGCTGTTTATTCTCTAATTTGTAAATCATTGTTTTTAAACTCTAAATTAATTTTGCATAGGAAAAAGGAAAAAAAACCGTCAAAAAAGCATTATCCTAAAAATACTTCTTTTTTTCTGCCCAAATATTGACCAAATCACAAAAGACTTATATAATTGTTTAAATAACAGCCTTTGCAAATTATTCATAAGTTACCTTCTGCTATGGAGAGCACGGGCTAAATTCCTTATAATTTGCATAGTTCAACGTTAAAATGAGAACTGTAAATTAGAATGCCGCTGATGAAAATCAACGGCATTCTGATATTAAGAAAAAAGTAATCTTAACATCAACTTAGTGATTTGATTTATGAGTGATGACAGTAAAAAAGAAGTAGCAACAAAAAGAAAATTGAACAGGCCTTCTCTACCCGACTTCGATACATTGAGAGATATGGCAAGAAACCGCCCGGATGAATTAGAAGCTCTGCGCATAGCCTTGTGCGAAAAAGTCATTGATGAAGCACCTGCACATGCAAAACAACGCTTGAAAGGCTTGATGTTTCAAATTAATGCAAAACGCAAAATCAATGAGTCAGAAGCAGAAGCGAATAAAGAGCTTGCTGATATGATGAATCAATCTTTGCAAAGAATGCAGGGTATGCTCAAAGACCTTCGTACCATGCAATCCGAAAGCATTCTGTTAGCCACTCGTCGCCAACCCGATCGCCCTTCTGACGAAGAGTATAATCGTCTGGTTGAAGAGACCAAACTGGACTTAAGAGAAAATCCTGCCGAAGCATTTTTAGGTACTGATGCATTTACTCGTCGCAAAAGAAAAATGTATACACGTAAAACTGCACCAAAAGCACGCGTTATTCCTCTTAAACCACAAGAATCAATTAACGCTTAAGCCTTACTCTAGTTAATTTATTGATTAACTTTCCAGTAATGATAAGCAGGTGTTTCGTAAGGATGCGTTGATACTAACGCATCCATTACATCTCGAATACAAGCATCTTTACAAACCATTTCCACTCGGTACTCTTTTACTACTGAGAGTTCTCCCTGCTCACCGGTATAAGGTGCACTTCCTTCTGTCGGCTGGTATTGCCCTTCACCACAAACTTGCCAGGCACAATACTTATAACTACCTATTTTACCTGCACCAGCATCAAACATGGCTTGCTTTACTTTATCCAGAGCTTCTTCAGGAATATAAACACAGATTGAGTACATTAGTTATAAAACGGGACGTTCAATTCCCTGCTCACTGTAGAACTGTTGAATGAATGACAACAAACGATTTTCACTAATCGCTTCTCGTAACTGCTGCATTAAATGTTGATAATAATGCAAGTTATGAATAGTGTTTAATTGTGCGCCAAGCATCTCTCCACATTTATCCAGATGATGTAAATAGGCACGACTGAAGTTTTTACAAGTATAGCAACTACAGTTTTCATCTAACGGCTTATCACTGTGACGGTGCACCGCATTACGTATTTTAACCACACCTTTCGATGTAAATAAATGGCCATTTCGAGCATTTCTGGTTGGCATTACACAGTCGAACATATCAACTCCACGACTAACCGCCTCAACAATATCACTTGGTGTACCCACCCCCATTAAATAGCGTGGTTTATCATCAACCATATGCGGCAAAAGATGATTCAATACATTTAACATTTCGTCTTTAGGCTCACCAACAGATAACCCACCAATGGCATAACCATCAAAACCAATATCCAGCAAACCTTTTAACGACTCTTCTCGTAAATCAGGGTACATACCTCCTTGTACGATGCCAAATAACGCAGAATCTGTGTTGACATGTGCTGCTTTGCTTCTTGCTCCCCAACGTAAAGAAAGCTGCATTGAATCGTTAGCCTGTTCTTTTGTTGCAGGATAAGGTGTACATTCATCAAAACACATCACGATATCCGCACCAAGATCACGCTGTACCGATATACTGGTTTCCGGATCAAGAAATACCTCACTTCCTTCAATCGGCGAACGAAATTTCACACCGCTTTCATCAATTTTTCTGAGTTTGCCCAAAGACCAAACCTGAAAGCCACCTGAATCCGTTAATATCGGCTTTTGCCATCCTATAAAATCATGCAAACCTTTAAACGCCGATATTACCTCTGTACCAGGCCTTAACATCAAGTGAAAAGTGTTACCCAATATAATATCTGCACCAATGTCATGAATATCCCGAGGTAGCATGCCTTTAACGGTTCCGTAGGTACCAACTGGCATAAAAGCTGGTGTACGAACAATTCCACGGCTAAACGAGAGCTCGCCAGTACGCGCAGAACCATCCGTATTATGTAAGCTGAATTTCAAAGAAAAAACCTAAATTGACTAGTTAGTAGGAAGAAATGCAAGCGATATAAATTAATGTATAAACATTGCATCGCCATAAGAAAAAAATCGGTACCTTTCTTTTATTGCTTCATTATAGGCATTCAAAACTTTCTCTTTATCGGCAAATGCACTTATCAGCATTAAAAGTGTCGATTCGGGTAAATGAAAATTCGTTAGCATTGAATCGACGGTTTTAAAATTGTATCCCGGGTAAATAAAAATTTCGGTATCACCAAAATATGGTTCAATCCAGTTTTCACCCAGGCTGGCAGTTTCAAGTGAGCGTACAGCTGTAGTCCCTATCGCAATCACTCTGTTTCCTTTTGCTTTTACTTCGCGCACCTGATTACAAAGTTGTGCGTCCACCTCAACGTACTCAGCATGCATTTTATGTTCACGAATATCGTCGGTACGCACAGGTTGAAATGTTCCTGCTCCGACGTGCAAGGTGCAATACGCGAAATCCACACCTTTGTTATTTAGTGCTTCCAAAATACTTTTATCAAAATGCAAACCCGCAGTAGGTGCAGCTACGGCTCCATCCCTTTGTGAGTAAACCGTTTGGTAACGTTCAAAATCTGTATCTTCATCAAGCCTGTCAATGTATGGGGGCAACGGCATATGACCTACTGCCTGCATAATCATCGAAATCGAAGCTTCACAGGTACTTTCAATCAAATACATATCGTCTATCTTATTAACGACCTTTATACTCAAGCCTTCTGACAATAAAATGATGGATTCAGGCTGGGGTGCTTTACTCGCACGAATTTGTGCAATTGCCCGACTGACACCTGCTACCCGTTCAATTAACACTTCCACTTTACCACCCGTTTCTTTCTCGCCAAACAGTCGGGCAGGAACAACACGTGTGTTATTAAAGATCAGCAAATCACCAGAATTGACTAATGAAGGAAAGTCTTTGAATACTTTATGCTGTATATCACCCGAGCCTTTATCCAGAGACAAAAGACGAGAAGCACTTCTTTGCTCAGCTGGATACTGTGCAATCAGCTCAGGGGGTAACTCGAAGTAAAAATCTTTCTTATCAAACATAAGACCGGTTTAATACCAAAGTGCAATGCATATTCATTTGTGACAGTAATATTTAACTCAGAAAAAACCACTATAACAGGATTATAGTTTTAAGTATCTCCTTGAAACTACTGAGAAATGTCAACGATTCAAAGGCATTAATAACAAGTAGAAAATCAACTTGCGCCAGTAATTGCCATTGATATAATCCCCGTCCCTCGATTACGAGTATGTATCTTTCCAAAATGCCAGAGTGATGAAATTGGTAGACATGAGGGATTCAAAATCCCTTGCCTTCACGGGCGTGCCGGTTCGAGTCCGGCCTCTGGTACCACTTCCCTTTTCCCAAGACATCCAGCACCGTCCTAGAAAGTCCACAACCTCTTTAAAAACAGACACTTAATAGCTTTTCTTAATCCTAGCATGTCCAGAGCAGTTTGTTGACAGCCTGTTTTTTTGGCGGTACATTTGACGGCATCTAGGTTCAATTAAGGAATGTACCGTCACAATGCCACTGGTTAATACTGCCATTAAAGAAGCCAAACCGCGTGCGTCAGATTATAAGCTGACTGACGGTGGCGGTATGTATTTACTGGTTAAAAAGAATGGCAGTAAGTATTGGCGCATGGATTACCGCTACCTTGGCAAACGTAAAACCTTAGCGTTAGGGGTTTATCCTTCGGTGTCGTTAAAAGCGGCCAGAGAAAAACGGCAGCAGGCCAAAGCCCTGCTCGACCAACAGCAAGACCCCGCTCAAGTTAAGCAGCAACAAAAACAACTGAATCAACAACACCCGTTTAAAGAGATTGCCTATGACTGGTGGCAACACCAAAAAGGCACATGGAGTGACGACCACGCCAAACGGGTGTTTGATCGTTTAAAAAATAATACCTTTGACGATTTAGGTGATTGCTCCATCCACAGCATCACACCGCAACAGATTATCGCTGTGATTAAAAAGATTGAACAACGCGGCTCACTGGATGTGGCTAACCGTATTAAGCAGGCGATTACCGCTATTTTCCGTTTTGCCATACAGCAAGGTATTGGCTCACATAACCCAGCCAGTGAATTAACGGGGTTGGTTAAACCACAAAAAATACAGCATCGCCCTTCATTGCCCAGAGAAGAACTACCCACTTTTTTACAAGCACTCGATACTTACCACGAACGAGGCAGGCTATTAACCCAATACGCGATACAGCTTTTGTTATTCACCTTTGTGCGCTCTACTGAGTTACGCGGTGCCAAGTGGCAAGAGTTTAACCGTACCGATAAAGTATGGCGCGTACCAGCTACCCGTATGAAAATGAATAACGAACATTTAGTACCACTGTCTAACCAGGCATTAACGCTGCTTGATGCGATAAAAACCATCAGTGGTGATTACTGCCTGTTGTTTCCTTCCGAAAAAGACCGAGAGCAGCCAATGTCAGATAACACCATGCGCCGCGCGATTTTTAAATTAGGTTATGACGGTACTATTGAGGGGAAAAGCAAGGCCGTACCGCATGGCTTTAGAGCCACCGCCTCATCCATACTTAACGAAGCTGGCTTTAACCCCGATGCGATTGAGCGCCAGTTAGGCCACAAAGAAACAAACAGTGTGAGAGCTGCCTACACGCATCACGCCCGTTATCTGGATGAAAGGCACAACATGATGCAGTGGTGGGCAGACTATTTAGATCAAATGAAAATATCAGGCAAAGCAGTGCCTCTGTTCACCAACAAAGCACTGTCAAATGCAAAAGTGTAAAGCAATACATAATCAACGAGCAATATGTCTTGGCCGTAGTCCATAAGCGGCGGGACTTTCAACCGGAAGAGATTCCCTAGTCTCTTCCATTTTTAAAGGCGCTAGCCAAGGGTGCGCGAACACCCAAGGCCAGCTAATCACATCAACCTGACAAGAGGTTAATATGACTAATGAAGATGATAGCTCATCAGCTACCGAAGTAACCACCGATAAAGTACCGCTCGACTCGCCAGAGCCGGACGAGGTTTTATCCCTTTCCCACAACCCACTGATTAAAGACGAGACCGCCGACACACTCAGTAGTGTTCGCAATGCCTTGTGCTGTTTGCAGGCGTTGGCGGACTCACCGAGCTTTTTAATGTCGGACCGGGCACTCAACGGCTTTCAAGTACTGGCAGCCTGTTTAATCGAAGCGCTTAACTTTGAGTTGTACTGCCGACTCAGTGAGCAACACCACGAATAACCACAGGAGACCTAAAACCCTAACCACAAGGCACGCGCCAGCGTGCCTTCTCGCCTGTCATTCACAACACCAGCGCACTTAAACGGCGCGCCATTGCGTTTAAACAACAAATTCATACTTACACTGCCTTCACTCACTTAAGCTGTTAGTAGCCAACACAGAAGCAAGCAGCGACTAATGACAAAAAATGGCTGCACTGTTGCCAGGGCGAACACACTTTCTACTAACCATTTCAATCAGTTAACGTTTTTTTGTATTCGCCTTACTTTTTTAGGCGAATACACTTTTCCCCTGT
>JBGTQK010000018.1:0-30820 GCA_041941365.1 Cellvibrionales bacterium
GGTGTCCTAGGCCACTAGACGAAGGGGACGCGACTTAGGAAGGCGGGTATTTTACGCATAAAGCGTTAAACTGCAACAAAAAAATTCAGGCATCATCGCGAAATTGTAACAAGAGTGACTTAATTATGAATTTCAGGTTTGACTAGTTACAAAACGCTTGAAGAAAAAAGTTGATTAAATTGTAAAACATAAAATTTACAGTAAACTGTTCTCGAACTCGCCTGGTTTAAAGCTGTAGGCTTGCGCAAAACCACAGACAAAATTAGCCGATGATGGTGTGATATAACAGGCATTGAAGTCGGGTAATTGCTTTAGTTGCTGCATAATCTTTCCAAAACTTTTCTCCAGGCTATTTATAATCAATGTTTCTTCATCACTGCCCTTGAGGCAAAATTCTGCTGTACATTGGTAAATAAGGCGGGTTCTGGCAAAAATCTGGCTGGATTCTGCTTCGGGCTCAATCATCATGACACTGAGTTTGTTATTTGTTCGTAAGTTTTTTGTATGTTCCGAAAGATTACTGATGAAAATGCCAAAACGATTGTCATTAAAACGAACAAAAGGGGTGTAACTTGTAAGCGGTTGATTTTCGGTATTACTGGTCGAAAGAATCAGTGTTTTAAAGGTATTGCGAAAAGCCATGGCTTTTTGAGCAACTTGCTGTTTTTGCAGGATTTCTGACGATACGTCACTGGCTTCTTCTGGCATAATATACCTCCATTTTGTGAGTACTTCTTTTCAAATGTAAAGTTGTTTGTGTGGTAAAGAGCATATTTTATTTAACATTTTACCTTTGAATATAATTCTTTTCGAGAAATGATTTTATGACAGCAGCTTTGTCTATCTCCAATTTAACCAAGACCTATGATAATAATTTCCAGGCTTTAAAAGGTATTGATCTTACTGTTGAGGAAGGTGATTTTTTTGCATTGCTTGGTCCTAACGGAGCAGGTAAGTCAACGACTATAGGTATTCTTACTTCCATAATCAGCAAAACCTCAGGTAAGGTAGAAATATTTGGTAATGATATCGATACTTCATTTTCAAAAGCAAAGCAGTGTCTGGGAGTTGTTCCTCAAGAATTTAATTTTAATCAATTTGAAAAAGTCGAAGATATATTACTTAATCAGGCAGGTTACTACGGTATCCCTAAAACGCTTGCAAAACAAAGAGCAGAAGTGTATTTGAAAAAGCTGGATTTATGGGAGAAAAGACATGATGTCTCTCGTATGCTCTCTGGTGGTATGAAAAGAAGGCTAATGATTGCCAGGGCTTTGATTCATGAGCCTAAATTGCTTGTGTTAGATGAACCAACAGCCGGTGTTGATATAGAGTTGCGTCGTTCTATGTGGGACTTTCTTACAGAAGTGAATCAAAACGGCACTACGATTATATTGACAACGCATTATCTGGAAGAGGCAGAAAGCCTTTGCCGAAATATTGGCATTATTGATGGCGGCAAGATTATTGAGAATACCAGTATGAAATCGTTATTAAGGAAACTAACGAAAGAAACGTTTATTTTTGATACTGAAACAGATTTGCAGCAGGATTTTTCAGTTGCAGGTTTTGAGACCAAACGTATTGATAAACACTGTTTTGAAGTGGATATCGATAAACAACAGTCGATCAATGATGTGTTTAAACTGTTAATCGAAAAGGGTATACAAATACGAAGTATGCGTAATAAAGCGAATCGCCTTGAAGAAATGTTTGTGCATTTACTGAATGAGACCAATGGTAATGAAAAGGGGGTAAATGCATAATGGATTTATCAATTCAATGGATATCATTTACAACAATAGTTCGAAAAGAAATTCGCCGTTTTATGCGAATATGGGTTCAAACGCTGGTTCCACCTGCAATAACAATAACGCTCTATTTTGTGATCTTCGGTGGTTTAATTGGTTCACGAATAGGTGAAATGGATGGCTTTGATTACATGCAGTTTGTGGTGCCGGGTTTAATAATGATGGCAGTTATTCAAAACTCTTACGGTAATGTGGTTTCTTCCTTTTTTGGTACCAAGTTTCAGGGAAATATAGAGGAAATGTTAGTCTCACCAACCCATGAAGCAACCATCTTGTTAGGCTATATTGTAGGTGGAGTCTTTAGAGGTATTGCCGTCGGTATCATTGTTACTTTACTTTCGTTGTTTTTTTCGGAGCTTAAAGTAGAGCACTTGGGTGTTACGTTAGCTATGGTGATGATGACAGCGATTGTTTTTTCTATTGCGGGTTTTCTCAACGCAATTTTTGCCAATAGTTTCGACGACATTGCTATTATTCCAACATTTGTATTGACGCCTCTTATTTATTTGGGTGGCGTTTTTTATTCTGTCGATTTATTACCGGAATTCTGGCAGAAAGTCTCAATGCTTAATCCTGTGCTCTATATGGTTAATGGATTTCGTTATGGCATTTTGGGTAGTAGCGATGTTGCTATCGGCACATCATTTATTATGTTAGTGGGGTTTGTGGTAGCCGGTTTTGCTCTGGCTTTGTATTTACTGATTGGTAAACAAAGACTCAGAAAGTAATCATGAATCAAAAAAATCAAACGTCCTCTGTTTCCAATGGTTATGCTGATCATTCGTTGTTGGGCCAGCAAACCGGATATTCAGTCAGTTATGATCCTGATTTACTTCATGCTATAGCACGTAAGGCTTATAGAGAGACTATAGAAAATCTCTTTATAGAGACAGAAAGTGTAAGGATACAAGGATTTGATATATGGCAGTGCTATGAGGTTTCCTGGTTAAATGAAAAAGGTAAACCAGTCGTTTGTTGTATAACTTTGTCTGTGCCGTCCTGTTCTGAATCTATATTTGAATCTAAGTCACTCAAATTGTATCTAAACAGTTTTAATCAAATCCGGTTTCCTGATGAGAATAAAGTTTTAAAAACAATAAAAACAGATTTGTCTAACTGCGTTGGGTGCGACATTAATTTACATAGTTACCCTGTAGACTCAACAAGTAACGAAAAAAATGCCTGTAATAGTTTTTTAGTAAAGCCTCAATTGCTTGATGCATTGGATATTGAGTGTAATGACTATCAGCGCGCTCCATCATTGTTATTTCCCCAAAAAAAAGAACAGAAACTTATCATTGAAGAGTCTGTTAGATCACATTTATTAAGAAGTAACTGTCCGGTAACCAATCAGCCTGATTGGGCCAGTATTACAATTCAATACAAAGGCCAGGCAATCAATAAAGAAAGTTTGCTTCAATATATTGTTAGCTATAGAGAACATTCTGGATTTCATGAACAATGTGTAGAGCAGATATTTTCTGATTTAATGAATAAATTTGACCTTGAGAAATTACTGGTTTATGCGCAGTATACAAGGCGTGGTGGTATAGACATTAATCCGTTACGTGTTACGGGTTATGAGCTTGATCATTACACGATGAAAAGAGTGCTGAGGCAGTAGTGCTTTTAAAGTACATTTAGTCTAAATGTCGTAGAGTCAGTATGAAGAAAAAAATTTCACTGGTGTTGGGCAGTGGTGGTGCAAGAGGCTTGGCACATATCGGTGTTATTCGCTGGCTCGAAGAAAATGATTATTCAATCGAGTCTATATCAGGTTCTTCAATTGGAGCTTTAATCGGTGGTGTTTATGCTGCAGGAAAGCTCAATGAATTTGAAGAATGGCTAAAGGCACTAACGCGCTTTGATATTCTCAAATTGTTAGATATATCCTGGAATAAAAGTGGGTTTATTAAAGGTGACCGGATCATTAACGAACTCATTAAGTTGGTAGGTGATTGTAAAATAGAGGAGCTTCCTCTAAGGTATACAGCGGTTGCAACAGACCTAAAGACTGAAAAAGAAATCTGGATTTATTCAGGTCCCTTATTTGATGCCATTAGAGCATCCATTTCATTGCCTATGTTTTTTACGCCACATAAACATCAAGGGGTTTATTTAATTGATGGTGGTGTTGTGAATCCTGTACCAATAGCGCCTACACTAGGAGATAAAACCGATATTACAATAGCTGTCGATTTAGGTGGACGTCCACAAGGTACAGGAAAAAACCAACCTGTCAAAAAAAATAAAAAAACAGCTAACGAAAATCTTATGCTCGAAAATATTGAGAAATTTATTAATCAATTTACAAAAAACGAAGAAATGCCAAAAGAGCATAACTGGGGTTTGAATGAAGTGGCTAACCAGGCGATTGATGTGATGCAGGCAATTATTGCACGACATAAACTTGCAGCGTATTCACCCGATTATGTCATAGAAATACCGCGTGATTGTTGTGGTGTTTTAGAGTTTGAACGTGGTTCAGAGATTATTCAGTTAGGTTATAGAACGGCAAAAGATACACTTGCCAAAAACAGAAAAACTGATAATGAGTCTCTACTTTAGATAGGAAATGAGATCAGCTGTTATTAACGTTAAGAGAAATTATTGTAAAAAAATCCCATGAGAATTCACCAACTTGAAGGTTATATACAGTCAATTTATTTAGTTGAATATCCTGACAGATTATTATTGTTAGATGGTTGTAGCAGAGCAGATATACGAACGCTCAAAAATTATATTACTCAAACGCTTAAACGGCCGCTTGATGATTTAAAAATTATTTTTGTTTCTCACATGCACCCGGATCATGCTGGCGGGGCACATACATTAAGAGAAATGACAGGGGCAAAAATAGCTTCTGCCAATAAATCTGAGTCATGGTATAAAGGGTTCGATGGTATCTTGATGCATTTGACTGATATCTATCTAACAGCATGGGTGGCATCAAGAATGAAAAAACCCAAGCGTTATCTTTGGTATTCCAGAACACTGAAAACTGACTATAAACTTAATGATGGTGACAGCATACCATTGTTTGATGAATGGCTAGTTTTGGAAACACCGGGTCATACCGATAGAGATTTATCGGTGATGCATCAACCCAGCAAAAAGATTTATGTTGGAGATGTCATTTTAAAGGTTAGAGGTGAATATATTTCACCTGCCTTTGTTGTTTATCCTAATCGGTATAAAGCATCGTTAAAGCGATATATCGATTTGGGTATAGATAATATGCTGTTGGCACACGGAGGTGAAGTGCAAATCACTCAACAAGACATTAAGCGTCTGATAGATAAAGCACCATCAAAACCCAAAACATTATGGGGTGGCGCCAAAGCTAAAATGCGGATGATGGTACAAGGGAGATAGAATAACTGATAATTTAATTATGCTATTTAATAAACCTGTTAGATTAAAAATAGTTTAATTATTGTTCATCTAAAATTCAAACAAATGTTTGATTGTGAATAAATAAAACTGAAATAAAGTTGTCAACTCACTGCAATATTCAAGTCGTAGACTTCTGCCTTAATGACAATTCCATGACACTTGTGTCTTAACATCATAGAGGTAAAACATGAAAAGAAAAACTTTACTATTGGCGTGTATTTTGGGTGCAGCTCAACCGATGACTGCAATGGCAACAGGTTTTGCAAAAGTGACTAACGGTAATGATAGTGGTTACGGCTCATTACGTGCCGCACTTGCAAGTGGCGCACAATTTATCTTTATTTCGCCTTTTGTCAATAATATCGATATTAAATCTTCATTGGTATACACAGGTGATAAAAAATTAAAACTATTTGGTACTCACCAGGTAATAAGTGGTAATACAGGTGACCAGCCATTGCTTGAAATCAGCAACGGTGCAGACCTTACAATCAAAAATCTTGAATTTGCTGGCCCTGGCGGTTACAGCATTGAGAATCAAGGTGGTGGTAAAGGTATTTTCCTTAAAGTGCCTGTTGATCAAACAGAAGATGTTAATGTTGTGCTTAAGAACGTAACAGTTCGTGATACAGGTTATCACGGTGTTCACGTTTCCGATTGCACAACAGGTGATGACTGTGGCGCTGGTCAAGGTGGCCTGGGTGATGGATCTCCAGTTTCTATTTATATGACATTAGACAATGTACTTATTGATAACGTAGGTACGGGCCGCCAGGATGGCGATGGTGTTCGAATCGATGACCGTGATGAAGGTGATGTTTACTTTGATGTATACAACTCTATATTTACTAACGTTGGTGGTGATGGTATCGAATTGGATGAGGGTGGTAACGGTACAGTATCTGTTAATGCCTGGGATGTAGCGTTTTTGGATAATGGCGCTTATTGCTCGGCTGATTTTGTTGCTGACCCTATTGCTTTAGATCCTAACTGTAATGATGATGGTGATCCAGACGTTGACGATGCTTTTGATATTGATGAAGCAGGTAACGGAGGTATTGAAGGTACACTTAAAAAGATCGAACTGATCAACAACTATGATGAAGGTCTTGACTTCGATTCAGAAGGTACAGGTGACAACAACTACATCGACTTAAAGATTGTTAATGTATTCGCACGTGATAATGATGACGAAGCAATCAAAATATCTGAAGAAGAAGATGCAAGCGTTCTTGTTAAAATCAGACGTGCAGACATTGGTGGCGATATTGAGGTTGAAGAAGAAGACGGTGGCGACTTAAAAGTTGTTGTAAAGAAATCTTCTATTGGTGACGACCTTAAATTAGCAGAAGATGGTGATGGTGTAGGTGTTGTTAAGTTACGTAACACAACGATTGCCGACGAAAAAGATTTCGTGAATGTTGATGAAATCTAAGTAATTAGCAAGCTAGACTAACGTATTAAAAAAGGGGGCTTATGCTCCCTTTTTTATACGCAATGTTATTGATAATAACTACTCAATGAGGTTGGCTTCCTTTAATTTCAGTTCCAGTGTATGACTCTCATTAGCTCCAAGTTGAATAAAATCATCCATGGCATTACTGGTTTCTAAACAAAACATGTTTTTCCAGGCATCATCCTTAAACTGACTAAGCCGTTTGCTTTTTTCTATCCATGGGTTCCATACCACCGCCGAGTTTGTATTACTTTCTAAGGACAGAGTTTTATCTGGAATTATTAATATTTGGGTATTAGAAGCAGGTGTTAAATAAACTCTGTCGGTTTCTACCTCAAAAGTAATTGCATCTTTTTGTGTTTTTAATTTCCAGTGATCTAACGCATCATAATATTGGCAGTTTTCAAAACCATTTATCCGGGTTTTATGAATATTCCGGGTTGGAAAATAGCTATGTAAGGCTTGCGATATAGCGATAGATTTATCAGTTGCTGTTGTTGTAAGCGCTAAGTTGAGCATGTGTTGTTGTAGCGTAATAACCAAACTCAGCCTGGCATTACCTTGCCATAGTTCAGAAGTATTAACTTCAATATTAAAATGTAATTTAATTTGTTCTTTACTTTCTTCAATGGTGTGGAGCTTCCATTCTTTGGTACGAACCAGGCCATGAGCAGGGGCTGTATCGGAACGGATCATATGTTTGATAGCTTTCGGGTTATCATTTGCATTGCCAAACCATGGCCAGCAAACGGGTATGCCTCCACGAATAGATTTACCTTTTTTAAATTCTGCTTTATCGCTTAACCATATCCAGTTTGTATCATTTACGGGTTGAAATTTTAGGAGTTGTGCGCCTTGTAATGCTATAAGCGCTGAAAAGGAAGGGTGGTTTATCTCAATGCATTGAAGCTCATCGTGAATGCGAGAAGTGCAATATAAATAAGTATTTCGAGACAGTAGATTAGTCATACCCTTTATACTATTTATGAAGTTAAAAGTGAGTTAATTCAAGCTTACAGTAAATGGAAGTTATTGTGAGTTGATCACTTTGAATAAATATTTATTCAAAGTGATCATTAATAAAATTAACTAAGAGTTTAATCTATGAAGAGTCTTTTTTATAGCGTTCTTTTTGAAAAAAAGCAAAGAGCTTAAGAATAGCCAAAGACTGCCAGGTAGAGGGATAGGGTCGGCAATGGGGGATTGTCTTAATGTGAAAGAGGATATTCCATCAGGAACGTCAATATGAAAGACATAGTTTCCGGCATAGGCTCCGTTAGGATGAAGCCCACTCGTAGCCAGTAGATCATCTTCAGTTACTGTCACTGTTGTAAAACCTGGTGACGGATTAAAATTAACTGTAGAGTCATAGTCAGGACTGTCAAAATCGAGACCATCACCTGCTGCTGATTTAACGAAACTAGTACCTACACCAAAACCAAGCTCCATATGGTATTGTGTCCAATCTACACCAGTACTATTTTGTACACCTTCTTCAAAGCGGTATTCAATAGTACCTCCACTATCGATGAGATCAAATACCAGGTCTACCGGGCCAATGGCTGTATAATCTTTTTGTAATACAAATATAACAGCAGATGAGTCTCCTACTACATTATCAGCAAATGGTGCGACAGGTGGAATAATACTGGTACCAGCGACAGAAGCCACACCAGAAAACCATGTGATATTAGTGATGGTAGCAGAGTGGGTTATATTGCTAAACAAAATTGCAATGTTAGAAATAAAAAGATAAAAAAGGCTTGTAGTGATATTATGTTTCATAACGAGTCTCCAGTGTGTTATTTTTGGGGTGACGATAATAACACAGCTGTAATAAAAGCTTATTCAAGGTGTAATAATCGATTCGTATACGTAAATAATTTTCTTTTGTTGTTTTATATTTAGTCTGGCTGTTGGTTTTTATATGATTTTGTACAACTTATCTGTATTGATTCGTATTTGTGTAAGAGAAGTTGATATTAGTTAAGAGATATAAAGTTAGATTACTTAACATTTACGTTAGGGAAATGGCTGATCTTTTATTTTAATTATAGTATTTATAAAAAAGCTTATATGTAGATATATAATTAACTTTCTTGAATATTTTTTTGAGAGGATTCATCATCATTCTTAAAGAGTGCTAATAGCTTCTCTCGCATGTTTTGTATCAAGGTAAAGAGTGTTGGAATAAATAAAATACCTATAAAAGTAGCAAATAACATTCCAAAGAAAACTACATAGCCAACCGACATTCGGCTTGCTGCGCCTGAGCCACTAGCTATCAGCATGGGTGCAATACCTAAAATAAATGAAAGAGCAGTCATCATAACTGCTCTAAAACGAAGGCGTGTTGCGTTAATTGCTGCATCAGCAATGCTTTTACCTGCTTCGCGTTCACTCTTTGCGAATTCAACAATTAATATAGCACTCTTCGCAGAAAGGCCTATTAATAAAACAAGCCCGATTTGGGCATAGAGATTATTATTCAGGAAGGGTAGAAGCCATAGTGGTAACAGTGCACCAAAAGTTGCAAGAACTACCGATAACATCACCGTTATTGGCGTAGTCCAGCTTTCATATTGTGCGACCAAAGTTAAATAGGCAAAGACCAGTGCTAGTGCGAAAATTGCCACTACCAGATTTCCTGCCTCCAGTTGTTGTTGAGCTGTTCCTGTCCAGGTAATACGATAACCTGGCGGCAGCGCTGTATCTGCAACCCGCTCTAGAGCAGCAATAGCTTGTCCGGTACTATAACTATCAGCAGGTGAGGCAGATATCGAGGCACTTTTATAAATATTATAGCGGTTAATGGAAAGTGGACCCAAAATAGGCTTGATAGTAACAAGTGTGCTTAGTGGTACCATATCGCCATTAGAATTACGAACATACATGTCTTCAATGTCCTGAATCTTATCGCGAAATCTTGGTTCTGCCTGGATTTTAACACGATAGACTTTGCCATAAAGGTTAAAGTCATTGATATAGGATGAGCCGAATTGTGCCTGTAGCGTACTGAAAATCTCAGAAGGTGTTATGCCAAGTATTTCAGCTTTGTCGCGATCAACCTCAAGAAATAACTGGGGAACATTTGCAGAATAAGTGCTGAAAACCTGGGTAAGTTCAGGAGCCTGATTTGCAGCAAATACCAGACTGCGTGTTGCTGCAGCCAATTCTTGTGGTGTTCCACCGGCAAGATCCTGTAATTCAGCTTCAACACCACCGCTACTGCCAAGTCCCATAATGGGGGGTAATGGAAATGCAAACGCATTTGCAGCCGGGATAGTTGCAAAGGCCTGATTAGCTTTTCTTAGAATCATGAACCATTTTTCTTCAAAAGTGGTTCTTTCATCCCAATGTTCCATGATTATAATCATCAGCGCTGAATTAGAAGCTGCGCCTGACAGTAGACTAAACCCAGGTACAGCCAGGACCTCTGTTACACCATCAATATCTAACAGCATCTCTGTGGCGTCTTCAGTGACTTTTTCTGTGCGCGAAAGGGAAGCGCCATCAGGTAATTGTACGTTCGCCATGAGTGCACCTTTATCTTCTATCGGCAAAAAACCTGATGGAACTTTAGAGAATAAGGTGCCGGTAACAGCTACAAAAATAAGAAAGACGAATAAAGACAGAATTATTCGGCGAACCATAACGCTGGCCAGCCATGTATAACCATCTCGCCCTCGATTAACAACGTTGGCAAAACCTTTTAAGAAACCTCTGGTTTCGGTTTTTTTCGGCTTCAATAGCAGGCTGCAGAGAGCAGGGGCTAATGTTAATGCATTCAATGATGAGATACATACAGCTACACTGATTGTTATTGCAAATTGCCTGTAGAGCTCCCCGGTAATACCTGGCATAAATGACACGGGAACAAAAACGCCTAGCAGAACTAACGTTGTTGCAATAACAGGACCCGAAACCTGCTGCATCGATTTATGCGTTGCAGCTTTTGTTGCAAGCCCCTCATCATTTATGAGTCGCTGTACATTTTCCACCACAACAATACTGTCATCGACAACAACACCAATTGCCAGAATCAATGCGAATAGGGTAATTGTATTGATGCTGAATCCCGCAAGATAGATAAATGCAAATGTACCGATGAGAGAAACCGGAATGGCAAGAGTAGGAATGACTGTTGAACGCCAGTCAGCAAGAAAAAGAAAGGTTACTGCAACAACCAGCGAAAATGTTATAAGTAGCGTCTGAATAACTTCCTTTACAGAGGCTCGTACAGCAAGTGTTGTATCGTAAATGATTTTGTATTCCATATCATTAGGAAAACGCTCCTTCAGTTTTTCCAGTTCTGCATATGTCTGGTTTGCTACTTCAAGCGCATTGGCTCCAGGTGTTAGATAGATAGCCATGGTTGCTACGGGATCATTATTGAGCGTTGCACTAGAGCTATAGGCTTCTGAACCCAATTCGATTCGCGCAACATCCTTTAAACGTACAAAACTTCCATTAGAATTGGAGCGCAGAATAATATTTTCAAATTCTTCTATTGTTTTGAGACGACCCTTGGCTTGCAAAGTGAATTGGAATTCAGGTGTGACATCGTAAGGTGGCGCACCAATCTGGCCTGCAGTCGCCTGAATATTCTGATTAGAGATAGCAGAAGCAATATCGGATGTTGTTAGATTCAATGCGGTCATATGGTCAGAATCAAGCCAGACACGCATACTGTAATTGCGAGCACCGAACTGCGAAACGCTGCCGACGCCGTTAATGCGTGCTAGATTATCCTGAATATTGATGGACGCATAATTACTTAAATACAAGGCATCTCTTGATCCTTCAGGAGAAATGAGTGAGATAACCATCAGCATGCTTGATGATTGTTTATTGGTTGTCACACCATTACGTGTTACTTCAGAAGGAAGCTGAGCGGTTGCTGTTGAAACTCTATTTTGTACATTCACAGCAGCAATATCCGGGTCTGTACCAACAGCGAAGGTAACTGTTAGAGAATAGCTTCCATCATTATTACTGTTCGATGACATGTAGAGCATGTCGTCAACACCATTTACCTTATCTTCTATTGGTGTTGCAACAGATTGTTCGACAGCTGTTGCATTAGCACCTGTATAAGCCGTTGTTACTTGTACCTGTGGTGGCGTGACTTCAGGAAACTCTTCAATAGGAAGAACCTGTAGAGCAATGAAACCTGCCAGGGTAATGACAATTGAAATGACAAGTGCAAATTTGGGTCGATCAATAAAAAAGGACGATATCATTTAACCGACTCTGAATCAGTTGCAGAAATTGGGTTAACAATCATTTCCGGACGTACTTTTTGTATTCCCTGGGTAATGATTTTTTCTCCAGATACCAAGCCATCAGAAACTACCCAGTCAGTATCGATTTGACGGTCAGCTGTAATCCGACGAACTTCTACTTTATTTGCTCTGTTTACCACAAGAACAAAATAGCCTTCACTATCACGTTGTACTGCAATTTGAGGTACAACAACAGCTTCTATAGTTTCTTTGGGTCGGACAACAACAGTAACAAATTGGCCAGCTAACAGTATACCTTTGTGATTTGGGAATTGTGCTCTGGCGATAACGGTATCAGTACTTTGGTTTACATCAGGTGACAGGTAATTAAATTCACCGGGAAACTCGTATTCAGAACCATCTGAGAGACGAAGTGTGGGTGCAACGGGTGGGTTCTCAAGATCAATACCACGTTTGCGAGCTTCTATCATATTTTTTTCACTGAGATTAATCGTGACATAAACGGGATCGACACTGGTTATGGTTGCCAGTGGTTCACTGTTACTACTTACAAGATTACCCGTGCTGTATGTTGCTGTACTGATTTTTCCATCAATCGGGCTATAGATTTCTGTATAACTTAAATCGAGTTCAGCAGCTTTTAGTGCAGCCTTGGCTCTAAGTACTTCAGCCTCGGCTGTTAGTTTTGTTGCTTTGGCTTCGTCGAGATCAGCTTGTGAGGCCGCATCTCTACGACGTAGTTTCTTGATACGCTCAAAATTGGCATTGGCATTGACCAGATTGGCTTCAGCTGCTGCAAGATCAGCTTTTCTTTGGTCAACGACAACTTCAAAGGGGAGTTTTTCCAAAGTAAAAAGAAGATCGCCTTTTTTTACAATATGGCCTTCTGTAAAATTGCGATTTTCAATGACTGCCTGAACACGTGCACGAATCGTAACAGTATTAATGGCTACAACACGACCTACATGACGATATTCCGGTGTTACATCTTTTTCAATAATGTCTTCTACAATAACACTGGTTAGTGAACCCGACTCACTTTCCTGAGTGTTAGCGCTATTAGAAAAAATTAATGAAGAGATAACGGGAATTAATGGGAGGAGAGATTGTAAAACTGCTTTTAAATGAGTGTGCATTGCTTTCCTATCAACTTTTTTCTAAATACTCTGCCTTTTGAACTTAAACCAGAACTATATAGAAGCTGTTTTGTGTATTAGCTTATGTTTTCGCCGTTAGTATTTTACTGACTGAATTTATATATGTAACAGTGATTGGAGGTTGTTACATTAATATTTTGACAAAGCAATATTCTACATGCAGTTGTGTATGAATGGGAAGTTTTTATAAAGTTTAATAAATCAGAAATAATAGTTTTTACGTTTACTTTAATAATTTGGTTCAGGTTAAAAAACAGACTGAATTATTCGTTATTACCGTTTATTTACTTGAGTGGATTTTGTTACTCATAGAAAGTAATAGCAGCAAACTTGGTATAACAAGTAAAGCAGTTAGAATAAAGAAAATAAACCAGTTACCATTGAGACTGTCTACTAATGTGCCACTGGCAGATGCAAATAAGGTACGTCCTAAATTGGCGATTGAAGCTAACACAGCGTATTGTGTAGCCGTATAATTACGATCACAGAGAGATGAAAGAAATGCGACTAATGCAACACTGCCCCAGGCTGAAGTAAAACCATCAACAATAACTGTCAAAGCGAATAGCCATTTTTCTGGTCCAACATAAGCGAGTGCTGAAAACATAAGATTACTGGATGCCATTGCTATACCGGCAATAAATAAACCTTTTATCAGCCCGAATTTAGCCATAAAAAGTCCACTGATTAATGAAAATAAAATAGTGACACCAAAAGTAATTAATTTGGAATAGTAGGCGATATCCTCATTACTGAAACCAACTTCTTTATAAAATACTAATGACATTCGACCTAAAAAGGCTTCGCCAATTTTAAACAGTAAAATAAATAACAGCAGTTTAATGGCGAGACCTGTACCATTGCGTTTAAAGAAATTGAGAAAAGGGTGTATTACCGAAACTGCAAACCAGGCAATAATGCGATCCAGCCTTGTTGTGTTTGTTAATAAGCGGCTATCAGGTATTTCGGCATTAGATTGTAATAACAGATTTAAACGATTAAAACTGAACAGTAATAATAGAGCGCCTGTTAAAAGTGCTAGTGGCACATAGAGAGAAAACTCTTTTATTGAATCCGGAATTCCTGCGCCACCTGTCATGGTCCATAGCGTAAAGATAACTGGACTGAGCAGACTCAAGAGGACGAATATTTTTTTCAGATTCTTTTGTTGCAATATACTAACAATATATTTTTGTTGTAATTTTAGATGATGGTTCTCTCTATTGATACTTTCGGGTTCAGGGAAAAAGATAATAGTTAAAATTAAAAGTGTAATCACTGTATTTAAAATGATATAAAGCTGTGGCCAGCTCAACCCTAATCGTTCGGAAGCAATTAAGGCAATTGCACCAATGCCTGCCTGTCCTGTCCACCAACCTGCTGTTGCCATTGCTGCGCCAAGTGAAACCAGTTCTTCTTCTGATTCCGGGATACTATCGATACGATAAGCATCAATTGCTATATCTTGTGTTGCTGAAAAAAAAGCGATAAAAAGGCAAGCTAATACAGTTAATGAAGCGGATATACCCGGATCTGTTTGAGAAACAAGGTAACAGCCGGCTATCATGCTTAGCTGGCAAAGTATGATCCAGCTTTTGCGTTGCCCAAATGGAAAAAAGAAAGGACGTTTTATCTGGTCTATTAATGGTGACCAGATAAAATTAATCGAATAGACAGCATAGATTGCGCCAGCATAACCAATAGAGGATCGTGAAAGTCCTGCGTCTTTTAACCAAAGTGTTAGAAATGAACCGACTAAAACCCAGGGCAATCCGCTTGATATGCCAAGTAAATAGATTCTGAGTATTCTGGGATCGAGATAGTGATGCATTAATAAGCGCTAAACTGGATAAAGAGGTTTAAGTGTAGATGGTTTATTATTTGCTTTGCGAGTTTTATTGTGGGCAATATTATTAACTGCTTTAGCTAATGATTCACCATTCCAGTCAGAGCCCTCAACGTTATAGAGATGGGCGTTGAGTTGGTTGATCGCTTCCTGTAATTCATCATTTTTAATGATTTCAATCGCTCTATGTGTTGATAGTTTATTTTTGGAGTATGAATTATTTAAGTTATTTGTCTGATTAGCATCTTCATTTGCAAGATCAGTTGCGAACAGTACAGCCCATTGATACAAGTCGTGTTTAGCTTGTTTAGCACTACCTTTTTTGCATGAGGCTAACAATTGTTTGAGTTGTATTTTGAGATTATTATTTATGTTATCGATTTTGCTGTTCTCTGGATTAGCCGGTTGTGTTTTATTTTTGTAACGCTGAAAAAAGATAAAGCCCATAACTAAACTGGCAGACCATATTAATAAAGAGAAAAGCGCTATATTACGCCAGAAAGAAATTGCCTTGTTGTTTGCAGGTTCTGAATCCAGTGGAGCAGTTACATTATCATCATCAGTTAAAGTTGTTTTACTGTTATTCGAAAGATTTGGGATTGATAGCGAAGGGTCAGATTGCTGTGTAACGTTTGCAGTAGCCAGGTTTTTAACAGTTAGTGTGCGAGATGGGAGTCGGGCGATTTCTGTTTTTCCGGTACGCGTGTTCCACCATTCAAGTTCTATTGCTGGTAGAGTGATATCACCTTCCTGATTTGGAATGATTGCTAACGTCTCTACACGTGTTCCAGCAATACCTTTAGCATACACTTCATTATCAAATTGTGGTTTTTCAGGATAGATATTAAATCCTTTTACATTCTCGTTATAAACAGCCGGTAATGCTTCTGCGCTTAAACCATTGACTGATAGCGTTATTTTTCTTGTAATTGGATCGCCTATATTCACAGTGTTAGAAGTCAGACTCCATTCATCCGAGAGATTTAATTCACTTGCGGGTAACCAGGGAGTCAGATTTGCATTAGCCGGAAAGTCATTGATTGAAATTGATATTTCTTTTGAATTTAATTTAACATAAGACGAGCGACTTCGGGTAGTCAATGCTTCTAGCGTTTGAGCTGGAATGATATAGTCTCCAGTTTTGGAAAACTGAAGAGCAAACTTTTTTTCGATAATATTGTATTGCTTACTATCGATTATACGTTGAAATTGATGGTCTGGAAGTGGAGTCACTTTAGCCTGTGGAATTTCAAACGGGGATAAATTAGCATTATGTAAAGAGGTTCCTATATAGATTCTCAATGTATAAATCAATTGCTCTTCAGGTAAAGCATTTTTTTTATCAATTTCTGCTTCGACCCATAAGGCTTTATTTTTAAGGGGGACAGTTGATATTGCAGCGTCAAGAATATTAATGCTCAAACTATTACTGACCAGATTTTTATATTTTATTGGTTTTATTGTTACTCTGCCTTTAGCTTTAGGAATAACTTTTAAAACAATTGAATTTGATCTTTGGGCTTTTCCATTAACAAAAGAAGCACCACTTTGAAAAGATTTTCCGACAATATGAAAGTGTTGTTGTATGGGTGATAAATTTACCTGATTTAAACTGTCACCTGTTGAGCTTTTTAGTGTCATTGTGAAAGTATCATTAAGAGAGACTTCTGTACGATCCGCTCTTAATTCCATGCTGTAACCTTGTACAGAAAAAAGCAGGATACATAGAAACAGGAATATTGAGAAACGGCATTGATTTTTCATAAAGTTTTTTTGATCGAGTAATGTGTTAAAATAACTTACCATAATTTCCCATCCTCACTTTTATCAATCACTTCCCCTTGTCTTTCCCTGAGTTGTCTTTCGTATTGAAATTTTCTTCGTAATAAACCACTAGGGTCATCTTCAATTTGATTTAACCATTGTTGAAGTTTTGCATTTTTTACCGAGAGAGTTTTTTCTTTTTCAGTTAGTTCATTATTCTTCTGTTCATGGTCTTTTTGCTGTTTTTCATCAAGAAGTTGAGAAGCCAATTGCTTTTCTTCATTCACTGTATTTTTTTCTTGTTGTTCTTTACCTTGCCTAAATTCAGGTATATCTTCCTCTAAAGAGTCATTTTGATTGGCCGCATCTTTTTCTTTTGATGTTTCTCCTGAATTAGCTTGAGACTCTTGTTGTTTCCCAGTTTCATTTTGTTCTGATTGATCTTGATTGCCTTCTTGATTTTGTTGTTGGTTTTGTTCTGGGTTATTTTCGGCATTTTGCTGGGAAGACTGTTGTTGGTCTTGTGAATTCTCCTGATTGTTTTCTTGTTGCTGCTGTTGGTTTTGTTGATTCTGTAACAATGATTCAATAATATCCTTGGCTTTTTTTGCTTTACCAAACTCGGGATTTAATTCAAGCGCTTTCTCGTAGGCAGTGAGTGCATCTTCAAATTTTTTGTTAAGAGCCAGTGCATGACCAAGGTTGTAATAGTGACTTGCTGGTAGATCATTCTTTTTTGTTTTGTTATTTTCTGTATTTTGTTGAAAAAACTCCAATGCACTACCAAAATCGCCTTCTTTAAAGGCGCTTATGCCTTGCCAGGACGTATCATTAAACGTATTTTTAGCGTTAGTAAAATCGCCACTTTTAAATTGTTCCAGACCTTTTTGGTTTTTGTTTTTAAATAAACTCGTTAGTAAACCATTGGTGGTATGCGTATTTTCTTTTTTAGTTGAGGAAGGCGCTAAGTCATTATCAGAAAGAGATTGTGCTTGTAGTGTTTCAGGCTTCATGGTTAACGAAAGCATAACAATTAGGGCTGTGTGAAGAACCCAGCCGCGTCTGAATAGCATTAATGCAAAAGGAATTAAAAGAAGTGAAATCCATGCGCCTCTATCTAACCAGCGGTCAAAGTTTTTTGAGTTTTCAGTATTTGATAGGTTGTTATTGGTATTGCTTGAATTAAAGTCGATTGATGTGTTTGTTTTATTAATGATAGTCTGAATATCACGGTTATCACTGGTCGATGATAAATATAAACCACTAACATTTGAATTAAACTGTTTCAACTGTGCTATAGGTAATTTAGCCTGTACAATATTTTCTTGTGCATTTTTAAGGAACATGCCACTTGGTAGAGGTATGGGGCCGCCGTGAGAAGTTCCCATACCTATTGTTATCAGGTTTGCTCTGCTATAGTTAAGTGATTGAATGATACTGTCTTCATCACGCTTTAGAATATCGTCAGTAAACCAGACAAAAGTAACGGGTGCCAGGTCTGAACTATTGATCAGTTTACTGGCAAGTTCAAAGGCTGAGCTGGCATTGCTGCCAAAAGATGGCATAATTTCCGGGCTTAGTGCCTGAACCATTGATGCAATATTGTTTGTATCATCAGTTAATGGGCTAACAATATGTGCATCTCCTGAGTAACTAATTAGTGCTGTCAGGCCATCTTTTCTTTGTTTTAGCAGTTCAAGAATTTTAAAACGTTGGCGTAATAGCCTGGAGGGTTTTATATCCTGACTATACATAGACAGAGACATATCAGCAATGATCACCATAGCATTTTTGTTTTTTACAGGGGGTTCAGGTAGTTTTTCCCAGCTAGGGCCCGAGAGTGCCAGAGTTGCAATTAGAGCTGCAAAAGCCATTGAGAAAATTCTAAGCTTATAATATAAATGTTGTTCCTGATTATTTTTATTACTTAATAAATGCTTAGCAAGAACGGGATCTATTAGTGTTTGCCAATAAGTCTTGCTTTGAATTTTTTTATAGGAAAAAAAAGTGAATAACAGAATAACAGGGATTATCAAGAGAAAATAAGGTCTAATAAAATGAAATTGCTCAACCACTGTATTCATGCCAGATTTCCTTGCTGCTTATTTTTATTATCTTTTTTTGTTTGCCGTGTTTGATTGAGCTGTTTTATTGGGCTTGTCAGGTATTCGCTAAAAATTTGAAAAACAAAGATAAGTGCAGCCAGGAACAATGAAGCACTGAGAGGCCAAAAAAATAATTGCTTGGTTGGCCTGAAAAACTGTTCTTCTTGTTCAATAGTTTCAAGCTTATCCAGTTCTTTATAGATGAGGTCAAGTTCAGCTACGCTGGTAGCACGGAAATACTGTCCACCCGTTTTATCAGCAATTGATTGTAACATGGCTTCATCAATAGCCTGACTTCTATTTCCCAAAAATGAAGAACCAAAAGCGCTACCGTATAAATTACGTTGTCGGCTCATTTCTGACCCAAAACCTATGGTATATATACGAATATCATTTTCTGCCGCCAAACGACTGGCTTCTTCGGGCTGCACATTACCAGCATTATTAGCACCATCTGTCAATAAAATTAGAGTGCGTGATTCAGTTGGACGTTCAATCAAACGTTTTACAGAAAGACCTATTGCATCACCAATAGCTGTTCTTTCACCAGCAAAACCAAGTTGGGCTTCTTTTAATAGTTTTCTAACGGTATTTGTATCATGCGTAAGAGGTGCTTGCATATAAGCATTATCAGCAAACAGGATTAAACCCAAACGATCTCCCTTTCGTTGTTCAATAAAATCGTTAAGTACACTTTTAACGGCAATAATACGTTGTACTTTTTTATTTTGAATAACCATATCCCTTTCTTTCATGCTACCGGAAATATCAACAGCAAGTAGCATATCGCGTGCGTTATAGGGTAATGCTTGTGCTTCTCCAATCTGAACAGGACGGCAGCATGCTATGATAAGTAATAACCATATAAGACCCAGTAAAATAATGGTTAGCTGCTGAGAAGGAGATTTATGTGAATCTGTTTGATCGATTTCACTGAGTCTTTTTAAAAAGGGTACCCGCAAAGCTGATGACATGGATTTTTGAGAAGGAATAAACCAATAAACTAATAATGGCAACGGCAATAGTAATGCTGGCCATAGCGTTTGTAATTTTATAGTGCTGATTTCTATCATTATTATATTTAATTATTTGAGAGGGGATACGGGCGTTTTTGCTGCCCACTTGAGTAACAGATGCTGGATATTTTCTATATTGATATTATCTTCTAATTGTTTTTTATAGATGTTTATAAGTGCCTCGCCCGTTGAGTTGTTAAGACAGGGCTGATCAATTAAATTGTCGAGAGCTTGTAACCAGGACTTTCCTGAAAGTCGTGTAAGATTTGTTTGGGAATACTTTTGTTGACAGTAGCGCCTTAGAAGTTGGTTGCTCACAATGAGATACTCTTTTTTATCATTTTCTTTTTTATAGAGTTGATAATTTTCAATTAATAATTTTATCAAAAGCCTTTTTGTTTTGTTTTCTTCTATGTTCCTGTAAATAAATAAAAATAGTGCAACAAGTGAAAATAAAATAAAGGCTATAACTAACCACCACCCTATAGCTAGAGGGAATACGCTCACTTTAGCAGGTATTTCCAGTTCAGGTAGCGCTTGGATTAATTGAGAGAGTTCCGGGTCCATATTGGTTTAAGCTATAGCACTATGTTTCAATAAGTTTTTCGCTGTTTTCCTCGATTTAGGAAAAATTTTGATTAATTCCTCAAAAGCATTGTTATGCGTTTCAACCAGAATAGAGTTAATCTGGTGATTCCATAATGTTTCTATAATGAATTTTTGCTGATTAATAAAACTTTCTTTATAGTTCTGTTTCATTGTTTTATTTGCTGCGTTAATCGTTAAATGGTTCTCACCGTCAGTAAAATCAAGCAGGCCATTGTCTGGCAACTGGTATTCAAGTAAGTCTCTAATAAAAATCGTTAGAACATCGCAATGCCGTTTGATTAAGTGTAAATGTTTTATTCCATCTTTATTGAGACCATTAAAGTCGGAAACAATACAAACCAGACTGCCAGGTTTAGCTAGTTGTCGTATTTCTTTTAATACCTGGTTGATAATAGGTGTGGGGGACTCTAATGCCAGTAACTCATTAAGCTTATGCTGGTCGGTCAGAGAGTTATTTTTTTCCACAATTGCCTGACAAAGTCTTAAAAAAGCACTTCGATTATTATTAGGACGTATATCTGTAAAGTCTTTATCGTTAAATACGATACCACCAACACGTTCATTATCCTGTAAGCCTGCCCAGCCTAGCAGTGCAGCAATTTCACAACACTTAACGGATTTAAAACAGACTTGTGAGCCAAATGCCATCGAGGCACTTTGATCTATGGCGAGTAATAAAGGTCTTTCTCTTTCCTCTCTGAATAGTTTGGTGTGTGGTTGCCCCGTTCTGGCTGTAACTCGCCAATCGATGGCGCGGATTTCATCTCCAGCTTGATAATGTCGGACCTCTTCAAAGTCAAGCCCTCTGCCACGTAATGCACTTCTGTTTTTTCCTTCAGAACTGCTATGAGCGTAAATTAATTGACAAACATCTAACTCTCTTGCTAAATGGCGTAAGGAGAGTAAGTCATCGATATTGATTGAAGCGCCAGTTAACATGCTGCTTTAACCTACGGATACGATTGATAGTAGTTCATCAACGACACCATTAGCGTCGATTCCTTGCGCTTCGGCTTCGAAGCTGATAATAATACGATGACGTAGAACATCATTAGCAATTGCCTGGACATCATCGGGTGTGACAAAGTCCCGGTTATTGAGCCATGCATAAGCACGAGAACAACGGTCCAGCGCCAGTGTGGCACGAGGGCTTGCAGGACTTTCTATATATTTTGCCAATTGCTCGTTATAGGCTGCTGGTTGGCGAGTAGCCATGACAAGTTGCACAATATAGTCTTCTACCGGCTCCGCCATATGAATATTTAAAACTTCTTGTCGAGCCTGCAATATAGTTGCTTCACTTATGATGCTTGAATCAGGATTTGAATTTTTTGTTGGTATATCATCGTTTTGATTAACCGCAGGCTCTTTTGTTAATTCGCCCCTAACGAGTTTAAGAATGGCTTTTTCCGTTTCAGCATCAGGGTAATCAACCAGAACGTGTAATAAGAAACGATCCAGTTGAGCTTCTGGTAGTGGATAAGTACCTTCCTGTTCAAGAGGATTTTGTGTCGCCATTACCAGAAAAAGTGGGGGTAACGGGTAAGTTTTTTTACCGACACTCACCTGGCGTTCGGCCATAGCTTCTAATAAAGCAGCCTGAACTTTTGCTGGTGCTCGATTGATTTCATCGGCCAGTACCAGATTATGAAAAAGCGGGCCGGGCTGAAATTCAAAATCACTGGTTTGTGGTCTAAAAATTTCTGTACCGGTCACATCACCAGGAAGTAGATCCGGTGTGAATTGTATGCGTTGAAAACTGCCAGCGATGTTTTCTGATAGTGTTTTTATTGCTCGTGTTTTTGCAAGACCAGGAGCACCTTCAACAAGCAGATGACCATCGGCTAATAAGGCGATGATGAGTCGATTGATAAGCGCATGTTGTCCAACAATTTGGCTCGAAAGCTGATTAGATAATGCTGATATAGCAGTCTGGGTTGATGATGTCATAAAGTACTACGTTCCAATAACCAATTTTTTATCGAGGGAAAATTTTCTTTTTTAGATAAGTTGTTTTTTGTTCAGTTAAATTCAGAAATTTTTGACTCTGGTTTGTACCGCCAGGTTTCCTATATTACTCTGAATTTGTTGGGTATTTTATACAAAGTTGGCTGTAAATTGCTGAAGAATAATGTCACAGCCTAATAACTTTTATGAATTAAGAACAGCGCTTGTCTTGTTTAATAATGAGACACAGGTTCAAATCTGAAGAGTTAATAGACTGAATTTTGCGCATTATTCATTGGCTTTTTCAGAAATTAGCTACGCTAAGTAAATAAATGTCAATCGTGTGTTAAAGTCGCCTGAACAAACAGAGCGGTTTGGCAGTAATAAATTTTTTACTCAAGGACGTGAGATTATGAATTCTCCCAATGCTGTACCTGCTCAGGGTCAAAACCAACCTTTAAACGAGAAAAATTTGAACCAATCAGAATGGGAAGCAAAGCTTGGTGCTTTTCTGGAACTTAACCTCGATGAGAGTCAGGTAAAACGCTATATCTCAGCTTTTTCAGCAGGATATAGAGAAGTTTGTACAGTGCAGGATGCGCTTCAGGATATAGAACTGATCCAGTCACTCTCAGAAGATAAATCAGTCATATCCAAGTTAATTCTGAATGCAGAAGATTCACCCGGTATTTTGCGTTTTAAATTGGTATCCAGATCCAATCGTCTGGCATTATCTGATGTATTACCAGTGCTGGAAAATTTTAATTTACATGTACTGGCGGAAGATACTTTTCAGATCGTTGATGCCAATAATCAAAGTTACTGGTTGCATTCTTTTAAAATGCAAAATGGTTCAGAAAAACTATTGAGTCCGGATACGGAAAATACCGAAAAAATTGCAGCAGCTTTCGAGGCTACTTTTGACCGTGTCTGGAATGGTCATATCGATAGTGATACATTCAACCGTTTGATTCTCACTGGAGCACTGAATTGGCAGGAAGTCAATATGTTGCGTGCGTATCGACGTTATATGCGCCAGTTAAAGCTTCCTTATACGTCTGCTTACACAGCCGAAACGTTAGCCAAGTATCCGGAAATTACGATAAAGCTGGTTGAACTCTTCAAGCTGCGTTTTCATCCATCTTTAGGCTCGGATCTGCATCAACGTCGTGTAGAAATGGATGTGTATGAAGCACAATTAACAGAAATGCTTGAGACTGTAGAGACATTGACAGAAGATAAAATTATTCGTCAATACCTGACTTTGATCAAAGCGACTCTCAGAACCAATTTTTATCAGCTTGATGATCAGTGTCAAAGTTTACCGTATCTTTCTTTTAAGCTCGATGTGAATGCGATTCCCGAATCACCTAAACCTCGTCCGATGTTCGAGATTTATGTTTTTTCTCATGAAATTGAAGGCGTACATTTACGAGGTGGAAAAGTAGCGCGAGGCGGTTTACGTTGGTCCGATCGCCTGGAAGATTTCAGGACAGAAATACTGGGTCTTGTCAAAGCGCAGCAGGTTAAAAACTCAGTGATTGTACCAATGGGTGCAAAAGGCGGTTTTGTTTGTCGTCAAAGTCCAGCAAGTAATGATCGTCAGGCGTTTTTAGATAATGGTGTTAAATGCTATCGTATTTTTATAACAGCATTATTAGGTATTACAGATAATTTTATTAACGGGCAGATTCTTCCACCTCAGTCGGTGGTACGTTGGGATGAAAGTGATCCTTATCTGGTTGTTGCTGCAGATAAAGGCACAGCAACATTTTCCGATATTGCTAACGAAATATCAGAGCAGCATGGTTTCTGGTTAGGTGATGCTTTTGCTTCAGGCGGTAGTGTAGGGTACGATCATAAAAAAATGGGCATTACAGCGAAAGGTGCATGGGTTTCAGTTCAGCGGCATTTTCGTGAAATGGGTATTAATGTTCAGGAGCAGGATTTTAGTGTTGTAGCTATAGGTGATATGGCTGGAGATGTATTCGGTAATGGCATGCTGTGCTCGGAACATATTTGTTTGGTAGCTGCATTTAATCATTTGCATATCTTTATTGACCCTAATCCCGATTCAAGTGCCAGTTATAAAGAACGCCAGCGTTTGTTTACTACTCCTGGAACCAATTGGGCTGATTACAACAAAGAGTTAATTTCGGCTGGCGGTGGTGTATTTTCTCGTAATGCCAAGTCAATCAGCTTAACAACAGAAATAAAGCAGCGTTTTGGTATCGAAGAGGATAGTCTGGCACCTAACGATTTGATTAATGCCATTCTTAGAGCAGAAGTTGATTTGTTATGGAATGGTGGTATTGGCACTTATGTTAAAGCAAATACGGAAACCGATCTTGAAGTAGGTGATAGGGCGAACGACAGCCTGCGTGTTAATGGTTCTGAATTAGGCGCAAAAGTTGTTGGTGAAGGTGGTAATCTTGGGCTTACTCAGTTGGGCAGAGTTGAATATGCACTTAATGGTGGCCGTTGTAATACTGACTTTATTGATAATGCCGGTGGGGTTGATTGTTCTGATCATGAAGTGAATATAAAGATTTTACTGAATCAATTGGTCGAGCAATCGGTATTGAATAGTGAAGAGCGAAACACTTTGCTTTACAACATGACAGATGCTGTCTCGGATCTTGTATTGGAAAATAATTATCGTCAGACTCAAACGATTAGTATCGCAGAGCAGGAAGCATCGCAACGTGCGGTCGAGTTTCGTCGTTTTATTGCATTTCTTGAAAATGAAGGGAAGTTTGATCGTGAACTGGAATTTATTCCATCAGATGAAGCAATCGTTGAACGTAAAGCAAAAAATCAAAGTTTAACTCGTCCTGAATTGTCTGTGCTGGTTTCCTATGCCAAGCTTTCTCTAAAAGAAGCTTTGGCAGAGAGTGATATTGCTGAGGATCGTTATGTAGCATCGTCGGCTTATACGGCATTCCCATCGAACCTTGTCTCTAATTATGCAGACTTTATCGATGATCACCAGCTACATAAAGAAATTGTTGCTACGCAAGTGGCTGGCGATATTATTAATCGCATGGGTATCACCTTTATTTACCGAATGGCGCAAACAACGGGTGAATCGGTAGAGAATATTGCAAAGGCTTATATAGCATGTAGAGACTTGTTCAAACTGAATGAACAGTGGCAAGCGATTGAACAACTGGATTATTCTGTTGATTCAAAATTACAGTACGATATGTTTTCTCATTTAGTAAGATTGGTGAGACGCTCAACACGCTGGTTATTGAGAGAGCGTAGAGCGTTATTGAATACCAAGAAAGATTTAAAGCGTTATCAGGCTACAGCAGAATATGTAATGAATCATATTGGCGAGTTACTTCAAGGTAGTCAACAAAGTGCCTGGCAGAATAGCATTGAGAAATTTGTTGTTGCAGGTGTACCTGAATCTTTAGCCCACTATATTGCGAGTGCCCGTTATATGTTTACGACATTCTCTATTGCAGAAGTCGTAGCGCGAACTGGCCAGCCTGTTGAAAAAGTCGCTCCTTGTTATTTTATGTTAGGGGATAAACTTGAGTTAAACTGGTTTTCGGACCAAATTGTCAAGATGGGTGTTGAAAATTATTGGCAGGCAATGGCAAGAGAATCCATTCGTGACGAATTGGAAGGGCGCCAGGCCGTATTGGTTGAGAACGTTGTCAGTAGTGAGCAGGTGGATGGTGAAGGCACATTTATCGATCATTGGATCAATCGTAACCAAAGTTACTTTGACCGATGGAAAGGTATGACAGCTGAACTAAGGTGTGCTCAGGAGCTGGATCTGGCGATGTTTTCTGTCGCTATTCGTGAACTAACCGATCTCTCGCAAGCGAGTGAGAAAGTAGTTGTTTAGTATGCCGAAAAGAAAATAAATAAAAAGGCCGCTTCTTGAAACGGCCTTTTTAATAAAAAATGAAATCAAGTATCTAAAGATTCAGATAAAACCCAAAATTAAAAGTTTTTAAATCAATATCAGTTGTATAGTTATCATAATCTCCGGATTGATATTGGAGGTACTCTAGTTTTATACTGAACTGTTCAATCACATTGATAGATACACCTAAACCATATAAGAAGTCTGTAAGTGTTTCATCCCCGTTACTGTTATCAAAATGAATATCTGCAATACCTAGTTTGCCGTATAAATCCAGAAAATCAGCCACTGGTAATATACCAAGAATATTAGCACCAGTCATAGACTCTATTTCAAAATCTAATTCAGTGGAATCATTTGTCCCTTGCTCTCCCCAGAATATTTCAAAAGCAAGATTATTATTAAGTGTATAACCCATAATAAAGTTATATGCTTCTAAATGATCATCTTCTTTATAATTAATCGATTTATCCTCTAAATCAGCATCAATGAATGAGTATTGCAAACCAAGAAATAAACCTTCAGCTCTTAATGATATAGAGGCAAATATGAATAGACTAAATACAACAATTTTTTTCATTTTTAATATCTCCCGTTTGCTCGTTTAATAAAGGCTTAAATAAAGTGAGCAAAAACTTTATCTAAAAATATTCCTATCTTGTATTCAAAGACATAAAGTAAAAATCATAGAGGATTGTGCAGTCTTTTGATAACAATTATAAAACAGTATGTGTTGCTAAAACCGTTTGCAAATGATAACTTGATTTATTTAATCAATAGGTTGTTTTCTATAGGAAAATGTAAATATTTACCCAAAAGTTATAGATCCTATTAAAATAATAAAGTGATTATACATCTACAATAATTATAATTAGTAACATTGTTAATTTAAAGCGCTAGGATGTCGTGGAATTAATTTATAAATAGCAATGATATTTCACGTGTTTAAAAACCTTGTATGATTTATGTCGTTAATCTCAATATTTCGGAAAGGGAATTAAAAAAGCTTTATCAGGGTATAGCCTCGCAGGTTTCTGCCCATTCAGTTTGTGGTAAGTCTATCCGTTTTCCAGCGCAATCATTGAGACAATTCGTTACCGATGACGGTGTGATAGGACGTTTTAGATTGGATGTAACAGAAGATAATCGCTTGATAACTATAGAGAGGATTTAGCTTTTCTTATCTCTGGTACAAATAACCTGTCTTTTTAGAAGAGGTTTTAATAATGGTGCCAGTTGGGTACCGAACCGGAAATCAAAATAAAAACGGCGGTTTTCCTCCGGGGAACTACCACTCCAGACATAGGGTGTATCGAGTTGTAAAGGGATACTTAAATGGCATAAGACTGTTCCACAAACTTGCTCTTTTTCTGGAGAATAAATTTGATTGAGTTCCTGAATGGATGGTAGGCGCCAGTCATCAACAGTTTGATTGTTATTTACTAAAGACAGATCCTGACAATAATGTTCAGCTTTTTGCCATTGCATTGATGTTGATGCAGAATGAGATGTCCAATATCTTTTCTTTTTATTATCGTAGTAAATACCAGGAGTTTTTGTAGTATGTTGATCATTATTATTTTTGTTTTTAGATAAGGTATTAACAACGGCAGAATGTGTGAAACGATTTCCTGAATCTTTTATTTCAATAGAACGATAAAAAGGAAGCTGCTTAGAGCAGCTTCCTGATCCCAATAAGATAGTAATAATAACTACTACCATGTGCCAATCTTGTTTTTTCATCATTAATCTTCCATGAGCCTGTTTATCGTAAGATCTTTTTATTTGAACTATGAAATGTTCTTACGTAGCAGTGTGCCTGCCAACGTAAGTAGCGATGCCAGTACAGCAAGAATAAATAGATTATTCATTGGTACAGAGACTTCATCTACAACTTTCTTGGATGATGGTGCGCAAAAACCAACAGGGTTGAAAACTTCAATGTTTGTTGCGCCTGTTGCTGAGCTGAATTGATTATTAATCGTTATTGAACCTACCACTACGGTTGGATCATCGACAATTTTATAACAAACCAGATGATCATCATTGTTTAGTATTCCTTCTCCATTTTTTTCAGCCGGGTTACATAACATCATTGGTTCTATCAATTGGTTAGTGAAAGAAAAAAACTGGTCGCTCCAGAAGATGTCAGTATTAAGGGGAGCTCCTGTTGCTTCATAACAATGGAAATGATCAATATTAACAAGGCCTGGAGATAACTCGGGCTTTTCTGTTGGTAGACATAGTTCTGTTGAAATACCAAGTTCCAGATTTTGTTCACCAAATTGATTATTGATAACAACATGTGGTGGAGCTTCTTCAGGGTTTAAAACCTCATGGCAAGTAAGATGGCTGATTGGGTCGAAAACACCTTCCTGGTTTTTATTGGCAGGAGCCATAAATAAATTGACTCTTCCTGAATCTACTGTACGTTGACCAAATTGATCATCAACAACTACCGGAAAACCTTGCGGGCCAATTGCCTGATATAAAGTGAAATGATCGACAGGTTCAGGCCCTAACGGTTCCTTTAGACTAGGCACACACAGTGCGTCAGGGCGTTCAATTGTTATTCCGCTATCTTGTACAAACTGATTGCTGATAGGAACCTGTCCTATTGTTGGTGATTGAGATTGATAGTTGTAGCAAGTTAGATGATCGACCGGGTTAACAACACCTTCCCCATTTTTATCTACGGGATTACAAAATGTTACTGGATCAAGAACTATTGCATCCTGAGAACCAAATTGATCCTGTAATAGCACAGTCGTATTTAACGGTTGTCCTGTGGCGCTGTAACAAAGAAAATGATCGATCGTTACTTCACCCGGTGGATCAATTAATTTTTTTGTTGGAACACATAACTCTGCCTGATTCTGCAAATTTAATACGCTGTTACCAAATTGGTTGATAACCCTGACATCAGGAGGTATAAGATCCGCTGGGAATTCTTCAACTGGATAGCAGGTTAAATGACTAAGTGGGTCAAAACCAGGTTCATTATTTTTTAATGCAGGAACAAAGAAATGAGATGGGAGACCCAGGATTGTATTAAAGCTTCCAAATTGGTCAACAAGATTCACGGGAGCAGTAGGAGGAACACCTTGTAATATAGGGTAGCGATTAAAATGATCGAGCGGCTCCTGTTGTTGCTGACGTATATCTATACGGAAAATCAGAAATTCACTGTGATTGAATCCTGGGCAAAAGGGTGCACCTGTGGTAATGCTTGGGTGGCATGTTCCAACACCTGTGCCTGAATCAAACCAGAGTCCATTACTTGCCAGACCACCAGTATTAACAAGTGTACCGATTGGAGTTGAAGCTGGAGCAGTCCATGTCGTTCCTGTATTTGCATTCTGAATTTCAGTAACAACCGTTGCCAGGGCTGGGCCGGCAGCATTATCAAAATCAATACCTGTAGCAGCAACATCCCATAGCCCACTACTTGTAGAGATATTGCTTCCATTTAATGTTAAATCACCAGCAAAAAATTGCTGCACACCATCATCTGACCAGGCAACAACATAGAGGTAATCGTTAGGTGAAAAGAAATTATAGTTGGTTGCTGCTCCTGGGCCTGCCACTGAACCAGTGGTATGCTCAATAAGACCGCCACCATTAATGTCGCCAGAATAGATTTGATAATAGTTATCGGTCACAATATCTCCAGAGATAGTACCTGCGGCAAACAAATTATTGGAGAAAAATAGTAAAGAGGTAATAAAAAAAAGCTGAGTTTGAGTGAGTAATGTGAGTCTTTTGTGGATAAATTGAATGAATTTCATTTTAAATCCTCCTAATCGTTTCTTTGTTATAAAAAGTTTGTTGAAGAGAGCCTTCTTATAAGCATATGTTCTGTTACTGCTATTTTTGGCAGTGTGTATTACTTTTTATACAGAACCAATTTATGTAGAACCAATCCATACCTATAGACAAGAAAGTTTTGCTTTAGTTATTCTTCACGTGGGACTCTAACATATTCATTTAACTTCATTATTAAATTTTTATAAAAATTAGGAGACATTGTTATAAAACATGAGCATTTTGTTTTTTTTATCTTCAATTATTAAATTAGTGAAAAGCTAGTTTATTACTTAACAGATGTGAGGTGCCTTGTTTTTATTACTAAAATAAATAGTAAGGTTTCGACGAAAGTATAAGACCTCCTTGTTATCGAAGAAATTGTTATCGAAGAAATTGTTATCGAAGAAATTGTTATCGAAACCGATTTTAATTATTCATTACTTAAAATGTGTTGCCTAATGCAATGTGAGTCCTCTTTGGATAAGAGGAGAGTGAGCTTATTGATTTTACTCAGACAAAATGGATTTTTGTGGTAAACGGATAAGATAATGATAAAACGGGCGGCTTGCCGTCTTTGTCTTTTGGAGAGATACTGTTTTAACAAGCCAATTTGTCATTATAATCTTTGGTCAGATTGCCTCAAATCGAGACTTGCCAATTGTTTACTTAATAGCAATAATCTCCTGCTCTGACTTTTTCAGGTTAGTCGTAAAAAGTATGGCAGCCTCAATTGGTCCTTCGCAACGATAGATGGTAAACCCCGCCAGGCCCGGAAGG
>JBGTQK010000019.1:0-29858 GCA_041941365.1 Cellvibrionales bacterium
CGTGTCTACCAATTCCACCACTTCGGCAATTCGTAAGGAAAGCAGCCTTTCAGCTAATTATTATTGGGGAATCCCATCAAGAATATCATCTGAAGCGGGACTGGAGTCGATAATATCTTCGGGTGTTGAAGCATTCTCAATGATCGCATTTTCAACAGAGTCAATATTAACTCCTTCCGGGATTTCCAACTCCGGAACTTCTTCTTGCTCAACCACTTCATTGAATTGATCGAATTCGCTTGCATTCATATCGACTACACCAGCTTTTTGCTTTGCGTAGATCGCTAAACTAAAGCTGGTAATAAAGAACACTGTTGCAAGTATTGCTGTCGCACGCGTTAAAACATTACCTCCACCAGTTGGACCAAAAACGGTTTGAGAACCACCACCGCCAAATGAAGCACCGGCATCAGCACCTTTACCTTGTTGCAGCAAAATAAGTGCAACAATAGCAATTGCCACTAGAACATGGACAACAAGAATTATTTGTTCAATCACGAGATTTTATCTTCCAAACTGTTTAATTTGACAATAACCACTTCATTACGAATGCTAACTAGCGGCTTTAATAATGGCGTTAAATGATGAAACATCAAGAGATGCGCCACCAACTAATGCACCATCAATATCTGGCATCGCTAAAAGTTGCTCAGCATTCTCTGGTTTTACACTACCACCATACAAAATTTTAACTTTCTGCGCATCACAATAGCTTGCAAGTTTCGCCCGCACTGAATGATGCATCTCCTGGGCTTGCTCATAAGTTGCAGTTTTACCCGTACCAATAGCCCAAATTGGCTCATAGGCTACGACCATGGACTCGATCTGTTCGGCCGAAAATACCGATAACATTTCAAGTTGTGAAGAAACAAAAGCTTCTGCATTTTCGCTGTCACGAGTCTGCAAGTCTTCACCCACACATAATACGGGTGTAATGCCTTTTAGAAATAGCTGTTTAATTTTTTCTGCCAGCATTCCATCATTTTCGGCAAATAAGCAGCGCCTTTCAGAATGTCCAACTATACAAGCAGAAACACCTTTCTCTAAAAGTAAGCCAGCGGATACTTCTCCAGTGTATGCGCCTGAATCATAAATCGAAACGTCCTGAGCACCTAATTGGAAGCGTGCGCCCTCGAAATCGCCTAATAAAACAAGCGGCGGACAAATCAATATATCAATACCCGCGACAGGCTTTATATTATCTACAAAATCCTGACACAAGGCCTGGTTACCATTGAGCTTCCAGTTTCCTGCAATGAGTGGTTTTCGCATTTCTTAACTAACCGAAAATGGGCGGCAATGTTAACCAAGCCACCCTTAACATACAAGTGAACAAAACAAGACAGAATCAACAAATAAAGCGATATAAATGACTAAATCTGGATATATCCAACTTAGGAAACGACTTTTTCCACCGCTTGAGCCAATTGCTCGGCTAATCTTTGCACTTCCTTTTTATCACGCCCTTCTACCATAACTCTAATTAAAGGCTCAGTTCCTGAAGGCCTTAATAGAACTCGCCCTTCATCACCCAAAATAGCTTCTACTTCAGATACAGATGTCTTTATAGCAGGATCATTATCCAGATCAACGGTTCTTTTACGATGAACATTGATCATTACCTGGGGAAACTTGGTTAAACCATTTACCAGCTCCGACATTTTCCCATTATTGTTTTTATAAGCAAAAAATACCTTAAGAGCAGCAATAACACCATCGCCTGTACTGGTTACATCAGAGCAGATAATATGACCTGAGCTTTCTCCGCCTACCAGCCAGCCATTTTCAACCATCAGTTCTTTTACATAACGGTCTCCCACTTTAGCGCGGGCAAAAGGAACGCCCATTTCCTTAAAAGCAAGCTCCAGACCAAAATTGGACATCAATGTGCCAACAACACCTTTACATGAACCTTGGGTGCGAATGCGATCTCTAACGATTAAGTAAAGTATACTGTCGCCATCGAGGATATCACCATTTTCATCCACAAACAAAACGCGATCACCATCACCATCGAAAGCCACACCAAGATCTGCACGCTCTGACAATACTGTTTCACATAATAATTCTGGCTTGGTAGAACCCACACCTTTATTAATATTTAATCCATCAGGCTGAGCACCAATAGTTACAACCTCTGCACCTAACTCCTTCAATACATTTGGAGCCACATCATAGGTGGCTCCATGAGCACAATCCATTACAATCTTAACACCACTTAAACTGAAGCCCATTGGGACAGTACTTTTACAAAACTCAATATAGCGTCCTCTAGCATCCTCAATACGCCTTACCTTTCCAAGAAGTGATGAGTCTACCGTCTCCATGGGATGCTCAAGCTCAGCCTCAATAGCCTCCTCAAGTTCATCTGGCAATTTCTGCCCTTCCGAAGAAAAGAATTTAATTCCATTATCATAATAAGGGTTATGGGAAGCACTAATTACAATACCAGCAACACAACCAAATGTACGTGTTAGATAAGCTATGGCAGGTGTTGGCATAGGTCCTATCAACAATACATCGGCACCAGCAGCAACAAGGCCTGCTTCTAGCGCTGATTCAAACATATAACCTGAAATACGAGTATCTTTTCCAATAATAACTTTCGGCGTTACATTCTCCGGACTATTTTTAGAAAATACTCGACCGACAGCCCAGCCTAATTTCAATACAAATTCCGGGGTAATAACACCTTCCCCAACCTTACCCCGAATTCCATCTGTTCCAAAATATTTTTTACTCATAAATATCTAACACTCTAAATATGCTTAATAATAAATTATTTCGATTGATTCACAGCCGAGACCACTTTCAATGCATCTAATGTTGGAGCAACATCATGAGTTCGAACGATCGCAACACCTGCCATAGCAGCTATACATGCTGCTGATAAACTGGCTGCAAGTCGATCTTCAACTCGCCGATCCAACAACTGACCAAACATGCTTTTTCTAGAGAGCCCAACCAATATTGGATACCCCATTCCCACAAATACTCTCAACCCTGCCAAAAGCTGGATATTTTGCTCAAGGGTTTTACCAAAACCAAAACCTGGGTCGAGAATAATATTTTCTCTTGCCACTCCGGCATCCAGTAAAGTATTGACCCGCCTTTGCAAAAAATCCTGAACTTCCATAACGACATTTTGATATTGAGGATTAGTCTGCATAGTAAGCGGCTCACCTTGCATATGCATGACACAAATTGGCAATCCCGTCTCAACAGCCGCTTGTAATGCACCCTCCTTTTGAAAAGCTCTCACATCATTAAGTAAACCTGCTCCTTTTCTTGCAGCTTCTTTCATTACAGCTGGCGTGCTAGTGTCCACTGAAATTATGCAATCCAGATTAGATGCGATTTTTTCTATTACTGGTAATACTCTATCGATTTCCTCTTGCTCAGTAACAATCGAAGCGCCTGGCCGGGTTGATTCACCACCAACATCAATAATTCTAGCGCCTTCTTGCACCATAATTTCAGCATGCTCAAAAGCCGCATCAACAGAATGATTATACTTGCCACCATCTGAAAATGAGTCGGGAGTAATATTTAGCACTCCCATTACCTGAGGATATGTTGAATCAAAAATATTCATTTATCGAATTTTAATATTTTAATAGAAAATCGAAGTCGATAAACACAAAGAAGGCGACCTTTAGCCGCCTTCTTGCTTTAGATGATTTAGACTTTATAGTTCACTCGCGGGCCCACCTATTGGCGGAGTTCCTTTAGACTTGGTCTCTTCCTTACTAGACGAATAAGTACCATCATCAGTATCATCATCATTCCAGTTAGCTGGATCTCTTGGCGTCTTGCCCGCCATAATGTCATCGATTTGATCAGAATCAATTGTTTCATATTTCATTAACGCTTCTGCCATCACATCGAGCTTATCACGGTTATCATTCAGCAATTTTTCAGCAGCGGTATAACATTCATCTATGATTCTGCGCACTTCATCATCAATATCGTTCCTTGTTTTACCTGAAACATTACTTGCTGTCCCACCAGCCGACTTGCCAAGAAATACTTCTTCCTGGCTTTCATCGTAAAGTAAAGGACCCATTTTTTCAGAAAGCCCCCACTTGGTCACCATATTGCGAGCAATTTCTGTCGCTCGCTGAATATCGTTTGATGCACCTGTAGTCACACCATCAGCACCATTAATAATTTCTTCAGCTATACGCCCACCAAATAATGAACATATTTGACTGATAATAAACCGGCGACTATGACTGTAACGATCTTCCTCGGGCAAAAACATCGTCACACCTAACGCTCGACCTCTGGGAATAATTGTTACCTTATAAACCGGGTCATGCTCAGGCATTAAACGACCAACAATCGCATGACCTGCTTCATGGTAAGCTGTATTGAGCTTTTCCTTCTCGGACATTACCATCGATTTTCGCTCTGCGCCCATCATAATCTTGTCTTTAGCCAACTCAAACTGTTCCATCCCAACAAGTCTTTCGTTAGCTCTAGCAGCAAATAAAGCTGCCTCATTTACCAGATTGGCTAAATCAGCCCCGGAGAAACCAGGTGTTCCGCGCGCAATAATTGAAGGCTTGACATCATCACCAATAGGCACCTTACGCATATGAACTTTAAGTATTTGCTCACGACCACGTAAATCTGGCAAACCCACAACAACCTGTCGGTCAAAACGACCAGGGCGTAACAAAGCCGGATCCAACACATCTGGTCTGTTAGTAGCTGCAATCACAATGACACCATCATTGCCATCAAAACCATCCATTTCAACCAGCAACTGATTCAGGGTTTGCTCGCGTTCATCATGACCACCACCTAAACCAGCACCACGATGACGACCAACAGCATCTATCTCATCAATAAAAATGATACAGGGCGAGTGCTTCTTCGCCTGGTCAAACATATCTCTTACCCTGGAAGCACCCACACCTACAAACATTTCCACAAAATCGGAACCAGATATAGAAAAGAAAGGAACTTTTGCTTCACCAGCTATCGCTTTAGCTAATAGTGTTTTACCTGTACCTGGCTGCCCAACCATTAAAACGCCTCTTGGGATTCGGCCACCAAGTTTTTGGAATTTGCCCGGATCACGCAAGAAGTCTACTAACTCTTTTACTTCCTCTTTAGCCTCATCACATCCTGCCACATCGGCAAAGGTAGTTTTAATCTGGTCTTCACCTAACAGCCTTGCTTTGCTTTTTCCAAAAGCCATCGGCCCGCCTCTTCCTCCGGCACCTGACTGCATTTGACGCATAAAGAACATAAAGACCAGAATAATGATAAGAATTGGGAAGCAGGCTACTAACAATTGGCGCCATAATGCTTGTTGTTGAGGCTCACGACCTACGATTCGAACATTATGTTCGTACAAATCATCAATAAGCTTGGGATCTTCTATGTAAGGCCTGACAGTCTTGAAGCGAGTACTATCTACGCGCTCACCAAAAATATTGAATCCTTCTGTTTCAATCTGACGAACCTGATTGGCTCGAACTTCTTCGAGAAATTCTGAATAAGCAAGATTTTCAGTTGGCTGAGGTGAATTTACGTTTTTGAAAACCGTTAGCAAAATAACGGCTATAACCATCCACAAAATCAGATTTTTTACCATGTCGTTCAAGGGAATGACCTCACTATTTCTGCTTTCAACCACACATAAGAACTGAATGATATTTAACCATTCAGGTTTTTTCATTAGCTACATTTAAGATTACTACATTACAGCGCTTTAGCGCCAAAAATACTGATAAAATTTGCTAATAAACTGCTAACTTCTAAATTTTTGTGCCACAACGTATACTTCTCTGGAGCGCGCTCTGGAAGATGAAGGTTTTCTGGTCGCCACTTTTAAAAACGTCTTCTTGATATCGCTTATATATTGATCAAACCCTTCACCCTGAAAGACTTTGACAACAAAAGCACCTTCACTGCTCAAGGTTTTGACCGCTAAATCCAGTGCTAATTCAGCCAAATACATTGATTTTGGCTGATCAATATCTCGCATACCACTCATGTTGGGGGCCATATCCGAAATTACAAGGTCAGCCGCCTGACCATTCATTAAAGAAAGTATGCTTTGAAATACTTTCTCTTCGGTGAAATCACCTTCCACAAACTCAACATCGGGCAAATGATCCATTGGTAATATATCAGTCGCAATAATTCTGCCCGTACCCTGCAATTGCTGACTAATTATTTGCGTCCAACCACCTGGTGCTGCACCCAAATCAATTACGGTCATTCCTTTCTTGACCAGCTTATCTTTTTCAAGTATCTCAAGCAACTTAAAAGCAGCTCTTGATCGATACCCCAACCGTTGAGCTTCTTTGACGAAATGATCATCAAAATGCTCTTGCAGCCAACGGCCACTTGCTTTAGATCTTTTAGGCATAATTTACGTGATAACACAATATTCGGATGGCTCATCATACAATGAATCATTAGTAATAGAATCAAAAGTTACGATTGATATGAGCATACTTAGCAAAGACGAAATAAAACACATGAAACAAATTGCCCACTCTTTGAACCCCGTTGTTATTATCGGTGACAATGGTTTGAGTGAAAATGTAATAGCTGAATTACACCGAGCACTTAACGACCATGAACTCATAAAAATAAAAATCAAAAATGAAGATAAAGCCAGTATTCTGGAAGCAATACAAAACACGACATCATCGTTATTAATTCAATCTATTGGTAACGTTGCTTTAATCTATCGAAAGTCAGAGAAACCAAACCCGAAACTCTCCAATCTGGTGAGACACAAGCAATAACGTTATTTTCCGACAAAGATAGCTGAGCCAATAAGAAATGAAAGACAGGAGCGCAATGCGCTCCGTCCCTGTCTGACGACATCTTCCTTGATCACCAATAATTGGTGGAGGCAACTTGACTCCTTGTTACCGCGTCATCCCTGACATATGTGCCCTTCCTGAGCACGACGAGCATTCTACCCAAAATAGGTTAATTTTCAATCAAGCAGTTCATTTTTCTGTCATATTACCGCAACATGAAAATCGTTATAACTAAACGTGCTTAACGCTATCTATTTCATATTCTATTTTTCCACCTGGCGCCTGCACTGCAACAACATCACCCACTTCTTTACCAATCAATGCTCTTGCTATTGGTGACGTTACAGAAATTTTGTGGAGCTTAACATCGGCTTCATCTTCACCAACTATCTGATACGCTACCTCTTCATCAGTATCGACATTAATCACGGTAACTGTTACCCCAAATATCACTTTTGAGGATTCAGGAATTGTTGTTACATCGATAACCTGTGCATCTGCAAGCTTGCCTTCAATCTCTTTTATTCGGCCTTCGCAAAAACTCTGCTGCTCCCTTGCAGCATGATATTCCGCATTTTCTTTTAAATCACCGTGTTCTCGTGCCTCAGCTATCGCCTTAACAATTCTTGGTCGCTGCACTTTTTTTAAATCTTCCAGCTCTTCACGAAGTTTTTGCTCACCATTAACTGTCATTGGGACCCTGTTCATTCAGCGACTCCTGTAAAAAGATCTTCAATTAACAAATCAGAATATTTTATTAACATTAATGCAAATCCTGTAAGCGCAACACTGGCATTTCGTCAGTAACTTTTAGCGCACAAACAACTGCCTCTCCTGCAGCAAGAGTAGTTGTATAGTAAACTTTGTTTTGTAAAGCAGAACTACGGATAGTAGCCGAATCTGCAATTGCTTTAGGGCCTTCCGTTGTATTAATAATCAGGTCTACCTCACCATTTTTAATAGAATCAACGATATGTGGGCGACCCTCCTGGACTTTATTAATCATCTTTGCTTGAACACCAGCATCAACTAACACTTTTTGCGTGCCGCGAGTAGCTATTATATCAAATCCTAACTCGACTAAATCCTTAGCTACCTGTATCAATCCTTGCTTATCACGCTCACGAACACTTAGGAACGCCGTTCCAGATTTAGGAATAGGATCTCCTGCACCAATCTGAGCTTTTGCATATGCTTGTGCAAAAGTAGCCCCTGAACCCATCACTTCGCCAGTAGATTTCATTTCTGGCCCAAGTATTGGATCAACCCCCTGAAACTTGGCGAAAGGAAACACTGCTTCTTTTACACTGTAGAAATCCGGTATTATCTCCTGCGTAAAACCCTGCTCTGCCAGAGACTTACCCGACATACAGCGAGCAGCTATTTTTGCAAGTGATACACCAATACATTTAGAGACAAATGGAACTGTTCGTGATGCCCTGGGGTTTACTTCAATAACATAAATCTGCCCATCCTGAACCGCTAGCTGCACATTCATCAACCCCTTTACGCCCAACTCTTTTGCCATGGCTGCAACCATTGACCTCATTTCTTGTTGAGTAGCCTCATCAAGACTATAAGGTGGCAATGAGCAAGCAGAATCACCAGAATGCACACCTGCCTGCTCAATATGCTGCATCACTGCACCTATAACAACATCCTTACCATCGCTTACCGCATCCAGATCGACCTCAATTGCCGCATCCAGAAAATGATCAAGCAACACAGGGTTATCGTCAGATGCCTGAATCGCTTCTGTCATATATCGCTCGAGATCTTTTTGACTATGAACAATCTCCATTGCTCGCCCACCAAGCACATATGAGGGCCTCACAACTAACGGATATCCTATAGTATCTGCGGCAGCTACTGCTTCATCTTTAGACACTACAGTCTTATTTGATGGCTGAACCAGATTCAGCTTTTGAATCATCTGCTGAAAACGCTCCCTATCTTCTGCCCGGTCTATCGCATCCGGTGTTGTCCCCACTATGGGAACACCAGCCTCCTCTAACGCATTGGCCAGCTTTAACGGTGTTTGCCCTCCAAATTGAACAATAACACCTTTTGGCTTTTCAATATCAACAATCGCCAAAACATCTTCCAGCGTTACTGGTTCAAAGTAAAGCCTGTCTGAAGTGTCGTAATCGGTAGATACCGTTTCTGGATTGCAATTCACCATGATGGTTTCGTATCCATCTTCTCGCATAGCTAAAGCTGCATGCACACAACAATAATCAAACTCGATACCCTGGCCAATACGATTAGGACCACCACCTAACACAATTATTTTTTCGCGGTCTGAAGGCTCTGCCTCACATTCCTGGTCATAGGTTGAATACATATAGGCAGTTGAACTTGAAAATTCAGCTGCACAAGTATCCACTCTTTTAAAAACAGGCAATATATTTAAATCTTTCCTTTTCTCTCTTACTTCTTTTTCTGAACATTGCAATAAGAAAGCCAAACGCGCATCTGAAAACCCCTTGCATTTTAACAGGCGCAGTTGCGATTCATTAATATCTGCAAGGCTTTTATTAGTAATCCCTGACTCAATCTCAATTAACTGCTGAATCTGAACCAAAAACCATGGATCAATACCTGAATACTGATAAACCTGATCAAGCTCAAAACCCTGCCTAAATGCATCGGCTACATACCAGATACGATCCGGGCCAGGTGTGATCAATTGAGCTTTTATTTCACTGAACACTTCAGGATGGGAAGCATCAGCTATTGAATCAAAGCCATTTACTCCAACCTCTAAACCTCTCAACGCTTTTTGCAGAGATTCCTGGAAGGTTCGACCTATCGCCATAACTTCGCCTACAGATTTCATCTGTGTACTCAATACAGGCTCGGCCGCTGCAAACTTTTCAAAGGTAAAACGAGGAATTTTAGTTACAACATAATCTATAGCCGGTTCAAATGAGGCCGGGGTAACCCCTCCGGTTATATCGTTAGTCAACTCATCTAATGTATAGCCAATTGCCAGCTTTGCTGCGATTTTAGCAATTGGAAATCCAGTAGCTTTCGATGCAAGAGCCGAAGAACGACTCACTCGCGGGTTCATTTCAATAAGAACCATGCGACCATCTTTCGGGTTAATCCCGAACTGAACATTAGACCCGCCTGTCTCAACGCCTATTTCTCTAAGAACAGCCAAAGATGCATTTCGCATTATCTGATATTCTTTATCTGTTAACGTCTGAGCCGGAGCTACTGTAATTGAATCCCCGGTATGCACACCCATTGCATCAAAATTCTCTATGGAACAAATGATAATACAATTGTCATTTTTATCCCTGACAACTTCCATTTCATATTCTTTCCAACCAATGAGAGATTCATCGATCAACAACTCATTCGTTGGCGATAAATCCAGACCTCGCTTACAAATCGATTCAAACTCTTCAAGGTTATAAGCAATTCCGCCTCCGGATCCCCCCATGGTAAACGATGGCCGAATAATAACAGGGAAACCTAATTGCTTTTGTGCAACTAACGCTTCCTCCATATTGTGTGCAATGGCTGAACGTGGCGTTTCCAACCCTATTGCTTTCATTGCCTTATCGAATAGCTCTCTATCTTCAGCTTTGTCTATCGCCTCCTTCTTCGCGCCTATCATTTCCACGCCGTATTTTTCTAAAACACCATGACGATCCAGATCTAACGCACAATTCAAGGCTGTCTGCCCACCCATAGTCGGCAACAACGCATCGGGCCTTTCTTTTTCAATAATCTTTGCAACGGTATTCCATTCGACAGGTTCTATGTAAGTTGAGTCTGCCATCGCAGGATCAGTCATTATTGTTGCCGGGTTAGAATTTACCAGAACAACTCTTAAACCCTCTTCCTTTAGTGCTTTACAAGCTTGAGCTCCCGAGTAATCAAACTCACAGGCCTGACCAATAACGATTGGCCCGGCACCCAAGATAAGAATGCTCTTTATATCGCTTCTCTTAGGCATTACTGATCGCCTCCTTTTGCAAGAGATTCTTTTATTAAATCAATAAAATGATCAAATAAAGGCGCCGCATCATGAGGACCAGGACTTGCCTCAGGATGCCCCTGAAACCCAAAGGCTGGCTTATCAGTACGGTGTATCCCCTGAACAGAACTGTCAAATAATGATTTATGTGTGACACTTAAATGTGATGGCATTGATGAGTCATCAACTGCAAAGCCATGATTTTGGCTGGTTATCAATACCGTTTTATCATCCAGATTCTGTACAGGATGGTTGGCTCCATGATGGCCAAATTTCATTTTTATTGTTTTCGCCCCACTCGCCAAAGCTAATAGTTGATGCCCTAAACAAATACCAAATAAAGGAATTTCAGTTTCAAGCAATTCTTTAATTGCAGCTATTGCATAATCACACGGCTCAGGATCACCAGGACCATTCGAAAGAAAAATGCCATCCGGATTCAAAGCTAAAACATCTTTTGCAGCAGTTTGCGCAGAAACAACTGTCACATGACAACCCCTATCCACTAACATTCGCAATATGTTGCGCTTTACACCAAAGTCATAAGCTACTACATGGTAAGGTAAATCTGATTTTTCTACATTATTAAAACCCTTTCCGAGCTTCCAGCTTGTTTGTTGCCAAGGATAGCTTTTAGCACATGTTACTTCTTTAGCTAAGTCCATTCCTGCCAAACCTGGAAACTCTTTTGCCAAAACAATCGCTTTATCGACGTCAGACTGTTCTACGCCGCCATTAACAGCTAAAACACACCCTGATTGCGAGCCCTTTTCACGCAAAATACGGGTTAAACGCCGAGTATCGATCTCAGCAATAGCGACAATCTTATTTTGTTTTAAAAACTCTTCCAAATTTTGTTCAGAACGAAAATTACTGACCAGCAAGGGTAAATCACGAATTACAAACCCTGAGACCCAAACATTTTCCGATTCATTATCTTCCGAGTTAATGCCCGTGCTACCAATATGCGGATAGGTCAGGGTAACTATTTGTTTGGCATAAGAAGGGTCTGTGAGAATTTCCTGATAGCCCGTCATGGCGGTATTAAATACAACTTCGCCTGTTGATGAGCCTTCAATACCGATTGAAGTGCCGTAAAAGACACTTCCATCCTCTAGTGCAAGCACCGCAGAATAGAGCGACAATTCATACCTCAGTTTTTTTAAGCTGTGATGTGGAAATAATGCAGCAGAACTGGTTTATCAAGTTTTAAAAAAGCGAGACCGGATTACCGCTCTCGCTTTTTAAAGAATTCATCAAATCTGCTTCATAGCAATGGACTCATATTGTGTAGTCCTGGCGTAGGAGTTTAAGAAATGCTTGCTTTATTGTCTAGTTGATTGATTACAAAAGATACCCAAAAAAAGCCCGCATGATGAAAAAAAACAGTAATTTCTATTTATCCATACCTAACACATTCTGCATGGTATAAAAGCCGGGCTGCTTATTATTTATCCACCCAGCAGCTCGAACTGCGCCTCTGGCAAAACTCATCCGCGAACTCGCTTTATGAGTAATTTCTATTCTTTCACCCTCAGCCATAAACATGACTGTGTGGTCACCTACCACATCCCCTCCACGTATGGTCGAAAAGCCGATTTCTTTTGCAGGCCTGGCACCTACCTGACCTTCTCTACCATATATGGCATGTTCTTTCAGTTCACGACCCAATCCATCTGCAACTGCCTGCCCCATACTCAGAGCTGTACCTGAAGGCGAATCGACTTTATGTCGATGATGAGCCTCGACAATTTCGACATCATAATTATCACCTAACACTTCAGCTGCATCCCTGAGCAGTTTAAAACAGAGATTTACACCCGTACTAAAATTGGATGCCATACATATTGCCAGCTCTTTCGAAGCCTGATCAATGCTAGCTAAATCTTCTTCACTGAAACCTGTTGTACCTATAATCAGCTTTTTGTCATGCTCTTTACATAACTCAAGATGAGCTATTGTTGCCTGTGGCGCAGTAAAATCGATTAACACATCAAAATCATTGATGACGGAATCAAGATTATCAACAACTTTCACATCCAGGTCTGACAATCCCGCTAACGCACCTGCATCGACCCCTATAGCTTCACTGTCTGGCTCTACAATCGCCGCCCCCAAACATGAATTTGATGCAAGCTCTATAGCCTGAATTAATGTTTTACCCATTCTTCCGGCTGCACCAGCCACTGCGATACGTAACATAAATTAACCTTAGCTATCACCAAAAAATGATTTAACACCTTCAAACCAGGTGCTATTTTGCGGGCTTTGCTTCCCACTCGCTTCAAAACTTGTTCGTAATTTTTTGACCAACTCTTTTTGCTCACGACTTAAATTAACTGGCGTCTCAACCATCACGCGACAAATCAAGTCGCCAACACTGCCACCTCTAACAGGTTTAACACCCTTCCCTCTTAAACGGAACATTTTCCCTGTCTGTGTTTCGGGCGGAATCTTTAATCGAATACGGCCATCAAGTGTCGGCACTTCAAACTCACCACCCAATACTGCATCGGGAAAACTGATTGGCACATCACAATATAAATGCTCACCATCACGCGAAAAAATGGCATGATCCCGAACACTTACCTGAACATACAAATCACCTGGCGCTCCACCCTCTGGGCCTGCTTCTCCCTCACCAGCAAGACGAATACGGTCACCAGTGTCTACACCAGGTGGAACCTTAACAGATAGCGTTTTGGTTTCTTCCACTCTACCCTGTCCATGACAGGCCGGACAAGGATCTTTTATTATCGTACCCCTACCACGACAGTTAGGGCATGTCTGCTGAACAGAAAACATACCTTGTGTCATACGAACCTGACCAGTACCACCACAGGTCCCACAAGTCACTGGCTTACTACCCGGTTTGGCACCCGACCCATCACATACAGTACATGTTTTTAGCGTAGGCACTTTAATTTTTAGTGTATCGCCATGCACAGCCTGCTCTAACGATAAACTTAAGTTATATCGAAGATCCGAACCTCGTTGCGGACCAGAACGGGAGCGACCACCCCCGCCGCCAAAAATATCACCAAATACATCGCCAAAAATATCACTAAAGTTAGCACCACCAAACCCGGCACCACCAGCTCCCATTTGAGGATCCACTCCTGCATGGCCATACTGGTCATAAGCAGCACGCTTTTGCTCATCACTTAATACTTCATAAGCTTCAGTTGCTTCTTTGAATTTCTCTTCAGCATCAGCATCATCTGGATTTCTGTCAGGATGATACTTCATCGCTACACGTCGATAAGCTTTTTTTATTTCCTTTGCATCAGTCTGCTTTCCGACGCCTAACACTTCATAATAATCACGCTTAGACATAACTTAAACAATCAACTCCAAAATTGATTAATACCTTCTTTAAAACGGACTGGTTTAATAAAAATAAAATGGGGCCGATGCAATACACCAGCCCCTTAAACAAGCACGCGATGTAAAAAGATTACTTATCTTCCTTCACCTCTTCAAACTCGGCATCCACAACATCGTCAGCCTCCTGAGCAGGACTCACATCATCAGGCTGCGGCGCCTCACCAGCCGCCTGAGCGTCAGCATACATCTTTTGTGCTACTGAAGAAGAAGCCTCAGATAGCTTGTTAGTTGCCGCTTCAATAGCATCTTTATCTTCGGTCTTCACTGCTTCCTCTACACCTTTAATAGCATCTTCAATAGCAACCCGCTCCTCAGGTGACACTTTATCTCCCGCCTCATCTAACGTTTTACGTGCTGCATTTACTAAACCTTCTGCTGCATTGCGGCTCGATGTAAGCTCTTCAAACTTTCTATCGGCTTCAGCATTGGCCTCTGCATCCTTAACCATTTTATCGATTTCTTCATCTGACAAACCAGAGGAAGCCTTAATCACAATCGATTGCTCTTTACCCGTTGCTTTATCTTTTGCCGATACATTCAAAATACCGTTTGCATCAATATCAAATGTTACTTCAATTTGTGGTGTACCACGCATTGCCGGAGGAATATCTGCCAGATCAAATCGACCTAACGATTTGTTATGGCCAGCCTGTTTACGCTCACCCTGAACAACGTGAATAGTAACCGCCGTCTGATTATCTTCTGCAGTAGAGAAAATTTGCGATTTTTTGGTTGGAATCGTTGTATTCTTTTCAATAAGTGGCGTTGCAACACCACCCATTGTTTCGATACCTAGAGTTAATGGCGTTACGTCCAGCAATAAAACATCTTTCACATCACCAGCCAACACAGCACCCTGGATCGCTGCGCCCATTGCTACAGCCTCATCCGGATTCACATCTTTCTTTGGCTCTTTACCAAAAAACTCTGACACTTTTTCCTGAACCAGAGGCATACGGGTCTGACCACCAACCAAAAGCACCTCATCAATTTCTGAAGGGCTCAAGTCTGCATCTTTTAACGACTGCTTAACTGGCTCTAACGAACGCTCAACCAAATCACCAACTAACGACTCAAGTTTGGCGCGAGTTAATTTCACCACCAAATGTTTTGGGCCTGATGCATCAGCTGTTATATAAGGCAAATTCACTTCTGTTTGCTGTGAGCTGGACAATTCAATTTTTGCTTTTTCACCTGCTTCTTTCAAACGCTGCATGGCAAGAGGATCTCCTTTAAGATCCATACCACTATCCTTTTTAAAGGCCTCTACAAGATAATCGATTAATGCAATATCAAAGTCTTCACCACCAAGAAAAGTATCACCGTTAGTCGATAACACTTCGAATTGTTTTTCACCGTCTACATCGGCAATCTCAATGATTGAAATATCAAAAGTACCACCACCAAGGTCATAAACTGCAATAGTACGATCACCGCCCTGCTTATCCATTCCATAAGCAAGCGCAGCTGCCGTTGGCTCGTTAATAATACGCTTAACATCCAGGCCTGCTATCTTACCGGCATCCTTTGTTGCCTGACGCTGAGAATCATTAAAGTAAGCCGGAACAGTAATTACAGCCTCCTTAACCTCTTCACCCAAAAAGTCTTCAGCCGTCTTTTTCATTTTCATCAAGACTTGTGCCGAAACCTGTGGTGGCGCCATCTTTTCACCATTTGCTTCTACCCATGCATCACCATTGTCAGCCTTGGAAATGCTATATGGCACCATTGTGATATCTTTCTGAACCACATTGTCTTCAAACTTTCTACCAATTAAACGTTTAACCGCAAACAGTGTATTGGTCGGATTCGTTACCGCCTGACGTTTAGCTGATTGACCAACCAGAACTTCACCGTTATCGGTGTATGCAACAACCGAAGGCGTAGTGCGATCGCCTTCCGAATTTTCAATCACTCTTGCTTTGTCAGAATCCATAACTGCCACACAAGAGTTGGTTGTTCCAAGGTCAATCCCGATAATTTTGCCCATGATTTGCTCCGCAATAAAAACCGTAAAAATAAATAAGTATCTTTGAGTTTAAAAGGCCTGTCGCCTTACTCAAAACCAGAATCAGTTATGTCTTTGTTGATGGGGTCAACTTCTTAATATTCAAGCCCTTAGACAGGAAATAAAGATTCAAATGTTAATAAGTACCAACCCTCAACATAAAACCTGCTTTTTAGAGTGCATTATTGGCTATTTTGCGACGACAACCATTGCCGCTCTCAGCAAACGACCGTGCAAAGAGTAACCTTTTTGCAAAACATCAATCACTGAATTTGGCTCAGCTGTATCGCTTGGCACCATGGTCATAGCTTCATGCTTTTGCGGATCAAAAGGCTCGCCATAAGGCTCCAGCACCTCAACAGAAAACTTTTGCAGGGCATCCAGAGCGCTTTTTCTGGTCAGCTCAACACCTTCAATTAACTGCTTGACTGACTCAGGGTGCTCGGCTGAGTCATCCTGGTTAACAGACTCGATTGCCCTGTCAAGATTATCTAAAACAGGCAGCAATGCAGAAATCAGTTTTTCCTGACCAAATTTATGCGCGCTTTCAATATCACGCTCTGCACGCCTTCGCTGGTTTTGCGATTCTGCAACCGCTCTTAAAGCCTGATCTTTTGCATCACTCAATTGCTGATTCAAACCTTCCATTTCAGCTTGCAATACTGAAAGCTCGTCTTCTGAGCCTGCTGACCCTTCGGAACTCTCAACTTTTTTCTGGTCTGAACATGCATCTTCTGAAGCACCCTGCTCGCCACCAGGTGCTTCAGCAATATCTTCAATCATATCTTCAGTTGACGTCGTATTGTCACCCAAGGTCTTTCTCCTAAAAAAATTTCTTACATTCAATAATAAATACACTTCGCACAGTATTCAGACACCAATTGATTAAATTATTCATAGGCGCCCAAACGTACAAAACCGCGAGAGATAATATTGGGGCAAACACACCAAATTCAAGTTAAAAAAAGATAAAAACACAAAAAAAGAAAAGGGAGCCGCAATATTCTGAATCAGCTTTTTAACGCTGCTGAAAGAAGCTTCGCAGTTACATCAACCATCGGCACAACGCGATCATATGCCATACGTGTCGGCCCAATAACGCCCAGGACCCCTAATGTATTCCCGCTGGATTCATAAGGCGCAGTGACCACAGAAAAGTCACCAAGCACGTCGTACCCGGACTCAGCACCAATAAATACATGAATCCCCTGCTCTGCCGTACATCGCTCCATCAAATGCAAGATATCTTTTTTTTGCTGAAAAGCTTCAAACAACTCCTTTAAACAGCGCATATCATCCACATTTTCATCCAGCAAATTAGCCTGACCAGCAACAACATAATCACTCGGAACAACACCCACATCATCAAGTGCCTGGCCTGCCAGGTCAATCGCATCCTGCATCAGCTTGTCAATTAACGACTTGTCTTCTCTCATGCTGCTCACAAGGGCGTCTTTTACATTGTCGATCGGCTGACCTGCAAAATGCTCATTAACAAACGAAGCCGCTTTTTGTAGTTGGCGCTCACTATACTCATGACTCGTATGAATTATACGATTCTGTACCTCTCCCTCATTCAATACAATAATCACTAAAACCCTGTTGCTTGAGAGCGGCAAGAATTCCAGATGCCGAAAAGACATAGCGGCGTTTTTGGGAAGCAAGACCAAACCGACCTGTGAAGTCAGCTCAGATAGAATACCCGAAGCCGACTCGACCATCTCGGTTGTACTGGATGCATTTTCCAGCTGCTTTTTAACACTATCGGTAAATGTTTCAACCTGAATGCCGGACCCAGCTTTTAACTCGCTTAGTTGAGTGGTAAGCACACTATCAACAAACAATCGGTAAGCTTTATCTGTCGGCACTCTACCCGCAGAAGTATGAGGTGATCGCAGATACCCGGCCTCTTCAAGATCAGCCATCACATTGCGAATACTGGCAGAACTCAACGCTACAGCACCATCTTGAGCCAAGCGTGTTGAACCAACGGGCACACCATCTCTGATATAACGCTCAACCAGAATATTTAATAAATTTAAACTTCGGTCCGTCAGGGGATTTGATGACATCAATAATCCTGCAATAAATAGTCACTGATAAATCGTGCAGTGCAATCACTCATAAGATAAACTTACGCCAACTTTTTGCGACAAGCAACCCAAATAACACAACTTTGAGATACAGCCAGTCAGGATAAAGTCACTCTTTTTAATAATGTTGAACCATTTAGAAATAAAAAATTTTACGACTGTCGAACACCTGTCCCTGGAATTTGATGGTGGCTTTACAACAATCACAGGAGAAACCGGCGCAGGTAAATCCGTTATTCTCGATGCAATTTCACTCATCATAGGCAACCGCGCACAAAAGAATGTGTTAAGGGATGAAACCAAAGCCTGCGAAGTTGTCGCGAGCTTCGATCTGCAACAACATAGCCACTGCCAACAATGGCTCAGTGTTAAAGAATTAGAATCACCAGAATCAGACGAGCTGATTATCAGGCGCCTTCTTAAACCCGATGGCAAAAGTCGCGCTTTTATAAACGGAACAGCCGTAAACATTAGTGATTTAAAAGAGCTCGGACTGCAACTGATTGAACTGCATAATCAACATGAATATCAATCATTAATGGATCGCCGAACACACCAGATATTACTTGATATTTATAGCAACGCTACTGATGAGCAGCAACAGGTTGCCAACTTTGCCAAACAGTGGCTCGAAATAAACAAAAAAATCATAGCACATGAAACTGCAAACACAGAAAATACAGCACGCGTACAACTGCTTAGCTACCAAGTGAACGAGCTTGAAAAACTCGCACCTGCAACTAACGAATACAATACGCTGGAATCCGAGTTTAAAATTCTGAATAACGCCGAACAACTGAAAAGCAACCTTGAAGAAAGCCTGCAGATTTGCAGTGATGAAGGTATCTTAAGTCAGCTTCAACAACTAAAAATCATAATTGATACAACGCGCGAAGAACTGCCTGTACTAAATAACTGCTCGGAACTGATCGAAAGCGCAACCATTCAAATACAGGAAGCCTCAGCTGAACTTACCCACACGACAGACCAACTTAATCTGGATCCCGAGCGTTTGAATCAGCTTCAAAACAGAATTGACCAACTATATACAGTCGCAAGAAAGCACCATATAAAACCTAACGATTTGGAACAGCTACACACCACGCTCTCGGAAGAATTAAAACAACTGAATAACAGCGACAGCATAATTGAAGAGCTAACAATACAAAGGAAAAAAATAGAAAAAGACTATCAAGAAGTTGCAGCAAAACTTAGCAAAAAACGCAAAGATGGCGCCAAAAAACTTGGCAAGAAAGTACTTGGCTTGCTTTCTGAATTAAAAATGTCTCACTGCAATTTTGATGTCGCAATGTCTAGCTCAATACCGTCTGACGAAAAAGCTGACACAACAATCACAGAAACGCTTAACAGCTACGGTAATGAAAAAATAGAATTTATTATTTCAACCATACCAGGCAAACCTCTACAATCGCTGGCAAAAATAGCATCAGGCGGTGAACTTTCCAGAATCAGCCTGGCTATTCAGGTTGCCACAACCAGCACCTCTGGCAAAAATAAAACCACCCCCACATTGATTTTTGATGAAGTCGATGTAGGCATTGGCGGTGGCGTGGCCGAAGTGGTTGGCAAACTGCTTAAAGACTTAGGAAAAAACAACCAGATACTTTGCGTTACCCACCTTGCACAAGTGGCCGCAAAGGGTGACAACCACCTACTCGTCAGCAAAGCTGTTAGCAAAAAAACTGCAGAAACAAAAATAAAAGCGTTAGAAAAAAAGGAAAGAAAAGAAGAGTTGGCCAGAATGATAGGTGGTGTAGAGATTACCGAATCGACATTGGCACATGCGAGCGAGATGCTGGAGACAGCATAATCCTATAAAATCAAGCACAAGAGATCATTTAGATAACCAGGCCCTCCATAAAAACAAGCTCCTACAGCTTTCAATATTATCCCTTACCAGCCAAATAAGTCTTTATCCTCTCAACACCTTCTCTTAACTTCTCAACATCTGTTGTATAAGCAAACCTTACATAATCTTTTTCGTTATTTCGCCCAAAGTCCGAACCTGGTGTTATCGCTACACCATGCTTTTCTAACAAGTCCAGGCAGAATGCTTCGCTGGATTTATCGGTGACTTCACGAATATTGGCATAGATATAAAAAGCACCTTCCGGCGTTGCACCAACCCCAAAACCTAAATCCTTTAGCGCTGGTAGTAAAAAATCCCGTCGCTGCCTCATAACAGTAATGCGCTGTTGCAGCTCTTTTTCGATTTCAGTATTGAATGCTGCCAGACCAGCATATTGATTAGGCGTAGAGACTGATATAAATAAATTTTGCGCCAATTTATTCAAACCTTCCATTGCCCACTCAGGTGCTACCAGCCATCCTAAACGCCAGCCTGTCATTCCAAAGTATTTTGAAAAACTGTTGATAACAAAAATATTCTCTGTCAATTCAGGCTCTTTCAACGATAAAGCAGAATAAGCCGAATCGTTATAAACCATACCCTGGTAAATCTCATCAATCACCAGATAACCACTCTTTGAAACCACAAATTCTGCCAGCTTTTGCAATTCCGGTTTAGAAAGTAATGTGCCTGTGGGATTAGAAGGGGAGGCCACCAAAGCACCCACTGTATTTTCTTTCCAATACTGAGGTACATTGCTAGCTGTAAGCTGAAAATCGTCCTGCTCTGTTACCGGGACCAGCTGACTTTCACCCTCTACCAAACGTACAAAGTGGCGATTACAAGGGTAGCCCGGATCTGCCATTAGCATTCCCTGACCTTTATCAACCAACAGCGCTGCCAACAATAACAATGCACCTGACGCACCAGCTGTAACCATTATTCTATTGGGCGAAATATCAATTGAAAAACGCTGTTTGTAGTGCTGCGCAATCGCTTCACGTAAGGGAGGCAATCCTAATGCTGACCCATAACGCGTCTCTCCTTTTTTTATTGCATCAATAGCGGCTTGATTAATCTGCTCAGGAACAGTGAAATCTGGCTCACCAACTTCCATATGAATAACAGATTTACCTTGTTGCTCCAGCTCTTTTGCCCGAGTGAGAATTTCAACTACACGAAATGGTTCAATTTCATGAACCCGCGAAGCAAAGCGCTGGTGGGACATAATCGTTTTCTGTATTTACTGATTTGGCTTTATTTATCTGGCAAGTTTTCGTTTACTTTTTGGGTTTAACGTAAAGCACCATGCTGTGATCGACAATTTCATAACCATGCTTTTCAGCAATTTTATGCTGCAGCGTTTCTATTTCTTCATCAAAAAACTCGATGATATCTCCTGTCTCTGTACACACCATATGGTCATGATGGTCACTACCAGCCAGTTCAAAAACCGAGTGTCCACCTTCAAAGTTATGTCGCGTTACCAGGCCCGCCGTTTCAAACTGGGTTAACACACGGTAAACGGTAGCCAGACCCACATCCTCCCCCGCATCAATTAATGCTCGATAAACATCTTCAGCACTCATATGACGAGAGTCATGACCTACGCCTTCAAGCAATTGCAAAACTTTTATGCGAGGCAAAGTGACTTTAAGACCAGCTTTTCGCAATTCCTGATTTTCTGTATTCATTGTGGCTCTCTATACTCTGTTCTATATTCTGAATTCTGGTTATTTCTGAATTAAATTACCGATAAATTGATATAAATCAATATCTGGAAAATTGCGCGTATTATGACATCTTTCTGCAAACAGAGGGAACTGCTGAGGATTAAGACAGTATAAACTTCACTTCCTTGTAAATTAATTGTTTACATTCAGAACAAATCATATTTCGGTATAAAAAACACACCATCATGTCAATACACCACAAAATGAACTCTTTTTCATCTGGCTCTTTTTCATTTAGCTTCCGCTCTCCTGCATCTCACAGTTTCCTGTTTAAACAGTTTATTCGGGTTTTGTGTTTTAGTTGTTTATTACTGGCTAGCGGTTGCGAGAATTTTTTAAAACCTTATAAACTCCCTATTCAGCAGGGCAATATTGTCACAGAAGAAAAACTGGCTCAACTTGAAAAAGGCATGACAAAAGAACAGGTACTGTATCTATTAGGCACGCCTATGCTGGTTGATACTTTTGATAAAAACGAATGGTTTTATCTATACCGCTTAAAAGCTGTTAAAAAGGAATACAATCAACAAAAGCAACTTCGAGTAAGCTTTCAGAATAATCAGGTTGCAGAAATACAGAATGATTATGATTTCTCTGAAAAAGCAAACATAGAACAAGAGCAAAAAAAGAAAAAAAGATTTTTTAATCTTTTCTAGCCTTAATCGTTAGTATCTTTCAATTTAGCCGCTCTGGCCTTACGATTCGCTTTAGGGTCAATCAAAAGCGGTCGGTAAATCTCTACCCTATCTCCTTGTCTAAGCTCATACTTTGAGGCATCTACAGCCTTGCCAAATATACCCATCCTGGCATTTTCCACATCCAACCCCTGAAATTGAGAAGAAATGTTAGACGCTAACGCTGCCTGTAGAGCAGTTGTTCCTTGTTCAACTTCAAGCACGATGATTGATTGTTTTTCTGGAAGCGCATAAGCAACTTCAACTTTTATCTGACTCATAAACTATGATTAACCATAAACTGCTTTAGCACGCTGACAAAAATTTTCGACCAGTTGGCTACCAACACTTTCAATTAATGGTCCTGCCATTGCGCGTAACAAACCACTCTTTAATTTAAATTGCATTATCAGTTCAACTTTACAGGCATCTTCTTTTAAAGGAGTAAACAACCAATTGGCCGTGAGCTGCTCAAAGGGCCCTTCTTCTAACTGCATTTCAATCGATTGGTTCGGTACCAGTTTATTACGTGTCGTAAAGCTGACCTCGATAGCACTTTTTTTCAACCACAATGTTGCCAGCATTTCATCATCTGCTTGTGAATGTAACTCCACCTTTGAACAATGCTTTACAAACTCGGGATACTTTTCTACATCATTCACCAGCGAATACATTTGCTCTACTGAATATTCAAGTAAAGCACTGCGTTGAATTTTGCTACTCAATATACAAGCCCACTCTATAAATACAAATAATAAAATTACTAGCCCTTGACCCGTGCAGTGTAAGAATTGCTGGGCAAAATGTCACCCAAGCATTCACAATTTAGCATTTGTCTTTTGATCCAACCTATAATGACGGGTTATGGCCAAGAAAAAACCCAAAACACCCAGCAATGTCATCGCCCAGAATAAGCGAGCGAGACACGATTACCATATTGCAGACACCTACGAAGCAGGTATTCAATTGCAAGGCTGGGAAGTTAAAAGCATACGAGCAGGCAAATGCCAGCTTGTAGACAGCTATGTGCACCTGAGAGATGGAGAAGCATGGCTGCTGAACGCACATATCGAACCGCTTAATTCAGCCAGCACCCATGTTGTTGCAGAACCCACTCGCTACCGTAAACTCCTGCTCAACCAACGAGAACTGGGCAAATTATTTGGCGCCACACAACAGGAAGGCTATACCTGCGTTGCCTTGTCGATGTATTGGAAAAAACACCTGGTAAAATGCGAAATTGGTATCGCTAAAGGCAAGAAAATGCACGATAAGCGCCAGTCCGAAAAAGATCGCGATTGGGGCAGGCAAAAGCAAAGAATTGTTCGAGAACATACAAAACAATAACTCTTTTGATCTAACAATAAAAAGCCTCGCTTTATACGAGGCTTTTTATTCATATACCAGATTTACTCTACAGACTATTGTGCGGCTTCCAGTGCTTCAACTCTTGCCTTTAAATCCTGCAAATCAACATATCCAGCAGTATTATTTCTGCATGCGCCTGTTACTGTATTAAACCAACCACCTCGACACTTATCTGAATACACCATCAAGTGAGACTCATCTCCTGCTCCATCGAAACAAGAACCCTCCTTTGTACAATCCGTTTCGATAAATATATCCTGACCTGGTTCAGATATCAAAACGTTAGTATCATCGGTTGATTTAGGAGGCATAGGCATTGCACCCCAATTAAAAGGCGACTCCAATCTTGAATTGCTATTTAGATTAAGCACGCGGTATGGTGTAGCATCAGAAGCTACCGAAATATTATGTGCAGTATCTGGCGTATGAGCAAACATATTTGCGCCGCCTGTACCAACGAATAGATTGACTACATCGATACCGGGAGATGTCGATGAAGAACTGATGATGAAGAACTGATGATGCCACCATGAATATGAAATTGTGGAGAATCATCTGCCGTACCAATTGTTCCATCAAATGCCTGAGACTCTTGATAACCATGCACCCAAACATTAACTATTTTGTTTGGGTCTTCATCTATGGGATATGTACCATTAGGGTTTTGGAGTAAAGCTGACGATTTAAGACGTAACGCTGTACCGAATGCCTGAAATCTATGAGCAGTTGTTACATTAAATGCCTCTGTTATTGAATGAGATATCCCTGTACTTTCAGTTTGGGATAAATCAGTAAGAATCTCTCCACCATAAAACCAAACATCACTGCAATTCCCAGCAAAAGCATAAGTGTCAGGAACCGCCCCTATTGCCCATATTCGTGAACCAAAAAAATAGTGAAGACTTGGCTCATTACATTGACCACCAATAGATGGACCATCAATCCAGGCCACATTTCTAGTAACATTATCACCCACCGCTTTAGCTATGATATCTACATCTGTCCATGTAGCTTTACCAGCCCCGTTCCATGAAACAGTAGTACCAGTGCTTGCTATAGCCGTTAGATCCTGAAAAGCAAGGTTATCGCAATTATTTACAAAAATCTTCCCTATATAAGTATTTTCACGCCCTACTCCTTTGAGAGTTACATTAGAGCCGCCATTACAATAAAAACGGTCAAAATGACCTGGGCCTATATCAATCAAAACAGGGTTTGCTGCACTTGGATTTCCTTGCGTAAAAACCCAAGATCCCGCCGATATCAGTGTTTCAAAACAGTCTTGCTGAGTACCGCAATCTTCACGTACGTGCACTTTGTTTGGTTGTGTATTTTGTTCTGGCGGGTTTGAACCAGCAAAAACATTCTGAACTAGAATTAATGTAATCAATAAAGATATTTTTTTCATTTTTTAAACTCCTATAATCTTTTAAACCAATAAATAAGCATTTAGCTCGATATAAATGCTAAGAAGGGAAAACCGCTGGAGACTACCTTTTAGCCATAAAACCAACACATTAGCTAAAATAAACACCAAATCCCTAGCTCGATTTGACCATAATTCCATGAAGAGTTTATGAAAATTAACCAATAGTAATTGGGAGATCAATCATCTACCGATCTATTAACCATTGAAAAACCCCATCATCGCCCTAAACTTAATATGGTAAGATGAATGTATAAACCGAATTGGGGACGATCTGGATTCGACGCCGGTTACGAAACCAAAGGTGCATGTCGAGTGGGTAGTGACACTCGTTAATCAATCGCTGTAACTTTTATAGTTGCCAACGACGAAACTTACGCTCTAGCGGCTTAAACCCTGCTAGCAGTCACCATCGGATGCTTGTAAACGGGAAGTGACTGTCATACAGAACAAGCTAGCTTCGCGATCTGTTCGGGGTCAACGAGCGAAACCTTTACCGGACTCGCCTTTCTCGTCCTGCCCGTTGGGCTGAGATAGGTTAACTCAATAAACGGAACTAAACATGTAGAGCCGATGGCAGAGGGCTGACGGACGCGGGTTCAACTCCCGCCGTCTCCACCAGAAAAAAACCGTTGTGAAAGCAATGGTTTTTTTGTTTTAGTAGCTTATAAAAAAATCATAGTCACTATTTGAGAAAAACAAATTTAGTTAATGGCGTAAAATAAATTCGCCGCTATTAATTGTTTTTCAACGGCGAAATTTTTAATGAGTTGTTATATAACAAAAACTTAAGATTGAATTGCTAGCATGGAAATATACGGCGTAACGCCGCTTTTTTCAGCGCGTTACAGGAATAAAGGTTGATAAGTGGTTTATTATTGGGTATTTTTTGAAAATGAAAACTTTAATGAATGAAATATACGGTTTGAGGAACAATTTTTTTCGCCGTAGAATTAGCTGTTATAGGTAAAAAGAATTCATGAATTGGGTCATGATAATCTGCGCTGTTGCTTTCTTCATATTTGCCTATCGAGATTGGCAGAGCGAAGAAGCATCCAGCATAATCCTTCTTGAGTTCACTTGGTTTACAATCACTAAAGCAAAGCAGCCAACGTTGTTTAATTTCATTGTGTTGGTAGAAATAGCTTTGGGCTTATTGGCTTTATATATTGGGGTGGCAGGTGCTTAGAAAATATACCTATAACAAGCCGCAGCACAACGCAGCTTCGCTGCTCGGACAACCTAACGGTTGCCCGTATGCGGGGCGTTAGGCTTCTGGGAACCACGAATGCAAATCTCTAAAGAGACAATTAGGAAAGTTTGCGAAGCAATTTTCGCAGTCGAAGACCCTAAAGTAGCGGAAGCTTATTCGGCTTTTGACCAGATGCCTGTTGAATTTACAAATGCACTAGCTTTGGAAGAATATATATCGCAAAAACTTGAAAACCCCAAAGGGCTGGCAGATTTAATTGTGGTCTATCCGGGCATGAATGGTCGAGCGGAGTTAAAAAAAATCGAATTAAATAAAAGTAAATATCCAAACTATAAATTTAGATACACTTGGGACGGCTGGGGATTAATATCGGTCCAACTAGCTTCCTCTGATTTGGGAATAAGGTCAGAAATCAGTGCCAACACCGAAGCTCGTGCAGCTAAATGGGCTAGCACTCACCCGGAATTTGGCGCACCATCAAGTTGGAACTGGACAGAAGTTACCAAACAAAAAAACAGGCTTAGTCGTGTTCTTAAAAAATATGCCTAACAAAGCAACTAAAGCTAGTTACCGTTGCTTTTCAGCAACGGTAAGGACTCGCCACTACGTGGCTCGCCCTTTGTCGCGGCGTTATGTGTCCAATAGCGTATGAAGAAAATCGAAGAATTCGCGGGGTATCTTACCTCCATAAAACGTGAAGATAGCGAAATCTTGCTACGGCTTACGCCTTGGGATGTGAGTAACGATGGCTCGCCAGTGCTTCTGGTGCAGTCTAAATCGTCTCGTGTCACTCATCCTGATGGCTTAACACTTGAAAGTATTTTCGAAAATGAATACGAAATTGATGAGTTAGAGTTCAACGAGAGCAAACTATCTATATGGGTTTATGATTTTGAGTCGCCTGTAGAGATTTCTGGAGGCAATATCAGTTTCGAGTTTGTGCCATATAATCATGAAGAGTACAAAAATATTATCCTGAACAAAGATAAGCATCTTGAGCAGTATTACAAAGAGTATGTTGGGCTCCGTAATAAAATACATGAAATTGAGTCTTTCATTCAGCAGCAAGAGCAAAGGATATTGTCTAAATCAGCTACGCACCCAGAAGGTACTGAAGGTTACAAACTCTATAAAGAGCAGCTCAAGTTACTTAGCAAGCTCAAGAATAGATTAAACACATAACAAGCGGCTCCACCGGACAAATTTTATTGTCACCTTTTTTGTTCCAAAAAAGCCGCCAACAAAATTTGCTCGGTGAGCCGGGCGTTATATGTCATAAGCACTATGAGAGAAGTCATACTTAAAGAGTTCTTTGAAGATCAAATAAATATCGATGCTTTGGTCGCTGATTTATCGGGTACTTCAACAACTGAATCGGATATTACTCATGTTCGTATCCAAGACATGGATACTGAGTTTGTCGTTAAGCCAAATCACTTAGTTAAGTTATGCGATGCCGCGTTGGGCAACAAACTGTCGTCATTTCATCTTAAAAGTATTGGCTTTTGTTTGGTGGCTTCCGATACTTTTGAGTGGGACTCAGATACAGTTGAAGGCAACAGGGTAGCAGAAGTGGTGTTTTGCTTTTCTAGTCCTGAAACCAACTATGAACTAAATCGGCACAACATTGAGTTGTTTAAATCGTTACTTATAAACGGCGGCAAACCACTTGAAAAAGCCATATAACCAGGCCAGCCAGCAACGCCCATGCAAAAAGACGCATGGGCTGGACCTCGCTGCGCTCGGCCGCTGCTGGCGGCGTTATGCGTCCTTCGTATGACTTACCGTCGGCGTCTTGAAGAAGTGCTACATTTGCTCAGCTCTTACTCAGAGCAAAGAAACTATGGTGTGGTAGCAGAGATTCTCTGTTCAATCGATGATGTCTACCACCCGAAGCACACTGACTTCGTCGCCGCTTTCAGCGTTGAAGAGCACAGGGATATCGCACACGTATACGGTCTAGTCTGTGAAGTAGAACTCAGCGACACAGCCACGATCTCTGATTTGCAGTCTGATCCAAGATGGCGTCGTGTAGTTACGGTAGCAAAGGATGTATACAGTCGAATTAGTTCGGACGCATAACAAGGGGCGCCAGCGTGACGCCCAACCTGCCGCTTCGCGTCAGGTCGGTCGCACCTGCGCCTGGCGTTAAGTTTACTCGCAGACATGACATTTAATCAGGGAAAGAGAGAATGAACTGGCCCTTCGATCAAGCAGAAAATGTAGCCGCACTTACTACTCAGCAAGTGGTAAACCATAATTTCCCAATATTAATGGTCGTTCATTACATAGATGATGATTCTTGGGCTTTTACTTGTGGCACCACAAATGCGTCCGAAGATTTGATGATAGTGGGTATGGGTGAAATTGTTGCAAGAGACCCTTCCCTACACTCAATTGCAGACTTGCCCCCAGGCTGGAGCGCGACTAGAGAAAATATAAATTCAGATTGGGTGCGAATTAATGATCAGTAAACTTAACAAGTTTGGGCATGTTCGCCCTTCGGGCTGGACTCGCGGCCGCGCCGCTCGCCCATGCCAAGGGCGTTAAATCTCTTTTGGGTAATATGTGATGGATTTCGAGACCGAATTAGAGGCAATAAAGTTCGATGAATACGATGAAGTAGATATGGAAATGCTTTATGACTTTATCGATCACGTAGAGAAGCTTCCAAATAAGAGGGATGCACTTCCGGCGATATTTAGTTTCTTTGAAGAAAACCATGCTAAGGAATTAGGGTCGCCTGGGCCTTTGGTTCACTTTATTGAAGAAGAAAATGACTATCACCAAATTCTGAAAGATTCATTGAAGCGAAAGCCTACAGTGCTGACATTGTGGATGGTAAATCGAATCATTAATGGTGTTCCTGAAGCTGAAAAATCAGAATGGTTATCCGTTCTGGAGTTAGTTGTCGGCAATGAATCAGCTGATGATATTTCTAGGGCTGAAGCAACAAGGTATTTGGAGCATCAGCGTGGGTAGATTTAACAAGTGACTATGGTTGCAAGCCCTGATTTTAGACCCTGGTTTCATCCCAATACGTGTTGTTTTTAACCATGGTATTTAGGATAGTCAGTTGTTTTCTCATACAGGCAACAAGCGCAACTTTCTTGGGTTTGCCTTCGTTTACCATGCGTTCATATAACGGTTTTAGCTTTGGGTGGCACTGAATGGCAGACATCATGGAAACAAATAAAACGGTTCTCACTTTGTGTCGTCCGCCACGGATGTATCGTTTACCTTCGAAGTTGCCACTGTCGCGGTTCATGGGCGCTACGCCGACCAGTGCAGCAATTTCTTT
>JBGTQK010000020.1:0-28436 GCA_041941365.1 Cellvibrionales bacterium
GGCTTCTTTAAGAATCGATACGATCTGGCTTTCTGTGAATCGTGTTTTCTTCATTGTCATCTCCTGAGTTCATCAATTATCTCAGAAAATTCTAATTAACAATGTCTCAGATTAAGGGAAGCTGACATTGTCAAGATAAACTAGTTTTTTTAGTTAATTAAGAGCATTAAGCAGCTCCTTACTATTAATATCATCTTGAATAGTAAAATACTCTATAGCCTTTTCTAGTAAGGAATAAAGCCATTGCTCACGCTCTCCATCAGAACCCAACGCAAAGTATTCCTCTAAATGACACTCTGTTTCAAAGATCAGAATCTTAGAAATTTTATCTCTAGCTACAAAGTTATTTCGCTCTTTTAAACTTCCTTCAGGCCAGACCTTAATCGCAAGTTTGTCGTAATCAGATTGCACTTTTCCTGAAATTTTTTTATTCCAGGACTCGAGACAAGCAACCACTCCAAAATTAAAATCTTTCACATGATCAGAAAAAAGGTTGGACGCAACAACAGAGATTTCATCAAGAAAATAACTTTTTTTCATGTACTTATGGCCTTTTGTTTCCAATGGGTTTCTGACCATTCACAGCAGCATATCTATACACAAATGAATACTCCAGTGTTAATGCAGCCATTCTCCCTATGCAAAAACTGGCTCTCAGCCTCGCGAAAACGCTCTGCTGAATAGCTAAAGTTTGGCCAGTTTTAATGTTGCCAGTTCCAGGTAATGAGTTATAAAAGCAATTTTATACCTCATAGATTTGCGCCGATAAAATTTAATAATCAATTAACCGCAATATTATCACCATTCATGCACTCAACAATCACCTTCCCGCCCTCTACAACATGTGCTTGATATACATCAGAGTGATCGACCTCAGTGATAAATTTACAATCTTCAACTGAATACACAAAAGTAGACATCTCACTAAAAAAATACGTCTTACCATCGAAAATAACACTTCCCATATAGAAAGAGTCCAGATTCTTTTTCACTACAACCTTCGAAGAATCAATTCCGACAATCGCAAAATACTGATCAATCCCGATAGAAAAATACTTATCATTAATAACTCGAATATCCAGATCAACCTCAGTACTTCGCCAACCAACGCAATATGAAGCTTCACCGCAAGCTACAAGCGCAAACTGAGTACTATTTTCATTTCGAAAAACTAACTTATCATTTAGCTCTTCAAAACGGCTTTCCGGTATCTTTTTAATTGATATATTCATGTAATTATTTATAAATCTTCGGTATTAAAGTAGTAACGGATGGCGTGGCACTCATGTTTCCACCAGCATAAAAGAACGACACATTAACAGCACCCTGATCGCCGACAGCAATACTTCTAGTTACCGAAACACCGTAATTATTGGTTCTCGTTGAAACCGTAGAACCATTCTTAAGGGCATTTCTAAATACACCCATTAACTGACGTTCAGAAGTAATACCTAAGGTTGCAAGATCTTTAGCATTTTGAGCTGAACGATGTGGCGGATTACATCCGCTATTACAACAACGATCGATTACATACAGCAAACAACAGTATGTCACTGGATAAATATGAACTGTATGAAAGGAAAGTGTCCGGTTAGACTTGACCAGAACAGTCTCTACTTTGGATTTACTCGACTTCACATACCCATTCACACTGGTATTCAAATGTAGATAAATTCAATTTAAACTCAACCCATTTTTCAAAATCAAATACTCTACCGCATACAACCCCATCCACAATGCTGCTGATTTCTATACCATCGGACGAGACTCTATTCGATGACCAAACAAGTCGTTCATGGTTGTAAACAAATATCTGTACTTGGCTACACCCAATAATGTAATTTTTTGATCTACATAAATCCACATAGGCCAAGTGATCATTTTCAGTCTTATGGATAACTTCCCGTTTATTTATATCGAATATATATCCTTGACCAAGTGACACAATAAATGCCAATTCATCAAGAGCTATCACATTGGAATAGCTACCAAATCCACCACCAAAAACTCCGCAATATTCCAAATATTCTTGATCTTCAAACTTAACTGAAATCACTTCATCACTCAGATTGAAATATATTTCTTCAAATTCTCCAGACAAGGGGCGCGATTTAAGCAATACCGCATTCATATAAATACCACTTAGTTAGGTCTAAAAAAACGATGATTAATCACATTATTGGGAGTGACCCCAATTTCAAAAAGACCTGCCTTGTCATTCATAAATCCAGGTGACTGATAAATTCTATAACCACTCTCTTTCACTATTGGCTGCGACCTAAGAATGGTCTTATCAAAAGAATATGGGAAATTATGAGATTTAGGGTCTTGAACTCCGCGAGCTCTAACACGCGGTGCATAGGTAAATACTTCTTTCTCCACATTAGTCGTTAAAGCAGAACTTCGACTCGTAATAGTTATCTTACCTGGCGCAGCTCCTCCACCCGAACCTAGAAACCCAATAAGTAACTTTTCTTCGTCTGTGTAGTAATCGGGCGTACCAGCATATTGATCAATACCGGTTTTTTCCGCCCAAGGTCTAACAACGTTTCGAGCCCACCAAGTTTCACCCTCTTGTGCAACGCCACCACTTTGAGCATACCACTGCCCTGCACTGCTTGCAAACATCCCCTTCCCTTGAAATAACCTATTTTCCAGCGCATTACCAGCAAAGTTTGATACTGAACTGTCCTGAGCACTTATACCCAATGAACCTTGCACTTGTGCATTACCTGTAAGCAACGCTGTGGATAGCGTAAAACCATTAACCCAACTAAATGAAGTGAGCGAAGCCGCAAAGTTATAATACATTTGCATACCTTCTGCACGCACTCTCGCTGCATCTCCTTGACTACCTAGACCTGAATTATCAAAAATACCCGATGTACTGCCCCCTCTATTACCACCCGGTATACAAGCGGTTACCGAAACAGGTGCTGCATTTGTATAAAAATGATAGGTAGCCGCACAAAAACCACTCGGATCAATAAATTTAAGCGGGTTATTGGTAACATAGGCATAACGGTTATAACTTTGCATATCCAAGCTGTCTGGTACATAAGGGTCGGCACTGGTAAATTTAGCTACAATGGGGTCAAACACTCGGCCATTCATATGAATTAATGAACTACCCATAAGCCGCTCATGACCAGTGAAGTTCCAATCGCCCTCACTACTTAAATCATCTGTTGTTTGTAGTTGCCGTCGTTGCCCCCATATATCGTGACTCAAGCGCGAGATAATACCACCTAACTCATCGGTGATTAACTCTACACTGGTTAAGTGATCACGATGATAATATTCTGTATGAGTGGTAATGACAGCGCCATCATTACTTTCTAACACAGCAGCTACTGGCTGTGCTTCACTACCATAAATAAAATAAGTATGTTCTTTTTTGCTGCCCTCCTCCTTAAGCTGATACGTTTGACCACCAGTTCCTCCAAGCCCTACATAATAAGTAGAGGTTACTATGCCCCCAGCTGTACGGCGCTGTAGCAATCGATTATCATTGGAATCATAGAAAAATTCTGTATTTTGAGAAGCACTGGAGATTGTCTCCACTTTATTAGTGACACTATAACTAATTTGCTCTCCACCACCAGTTATACGATTACCGTTCGCATCATAAGTATAACTGTTAACGCCTGCACTACAAACAGCATGCGGCCCTGCACTACAGGTACCATAGGTATAACTACCTACTCCTGTTTTGCTGGTAAAGTTTCCAATAGCATCATAGTTGTAAGTTTCGGGAAGATACGTTACGCCCATACCACCGCTTACTGTAGCTGTTTTTACTCGGTTTAGTCCATCGTAGGTTAATGTTTCAGTAATACCATTAGGTATATCGTTCCATCGCTGAGTGATATTGCCTGCATCATCGTACAAGTAACGGCTGTATTGCAACGTTTGGTTTAATGCATCCTGTGTTCTTATCCCTTTAATATAGCCATTTGCATCACTCACTGTTTTTGTGACTAGCGTAGCATTACCCAATTGCGATTGCGTAAGTTGATTACGCGCATTATGGGTTAATGCCTGCCAGTATACTGTTGGATTACTGCCCTCAGATTGCACCTGTTGCAAGTAACCGTATGCATTGTAAATATACTCGACTTTAAATCCGTTAGGATTACTTAAAGAACTTGGATAAATTAACTCTTGCAAACGACTGTTAGCATCATAAGTTTGTTGAATGGTGAAATTTTTACCCTGTATAGTTTGCTGCGTTTGAGTAACACGCCCTAAGCTGTCATAGGTATATTGAGTAATATCTCCTGAGGTGATATTAGCGATCCAGTTTAACTGGCCAATACCAGCGCCTTGAGCATAGTCATAATTCCAGCGTTGCTCAGTGGTTGAATTATTTGCAGCAATGTCTTCCCGCTTGGTAGGGCGACCTAATTTATCATATTCAAAACGAATAACCTGACTATTAGCATCATTTTTTTCTGTAAGGTCATCAAACGTATTATAGCTATAAGTACTTATCCCTAAATCAGGGTCATTCATGGATATTTTTCGGCTACGTATATCGTAAGCCTGAATAATACTGTTACCTAATTCATCAGTCGTATTAATCAGATTACCTAAACTATCATATTGATAGCTAATATTATAATTAAGCGCATCCTCAACATTTACCACATAACCTGCCACATTACGCACTTCTGTTCGTGTTTGGTTAGCGGCATTGGTAACCTGTGTTGAAAGCTCCAAATGACTAACAGTGTCGGTTAGTATGCTTCCGTCTTCATTTGGGTAATCAAAACGGGTTATTCTATCCAGCACATCATAATGGTTCGTCCGCCAGTAAACTGTGCCCCCTGTAAAATAAGGTTCTGACACACGCGCAATGCGAGCACGGTTATCGTATTCAGTATCAACAATAATGATGGTACCATCAAAACCCAGGGTTTCGGTACGAATTTCACGGTATCGTTCATCGTAATAGCGTGTAATTTGCTGGCCATCAGATTCAGTAAAGCGTTCACGAAAATGAGCAACTTGGCCACTAACCGTTGGGCAACTGATGATTTGCCCACTAGCTTGTGTGCCACAAAATACACGCCCCAAAATTCTTTCAGTGTTATCTGGATATAGTAATTGACGCTGATTTCCCCATGCATCATATTGCCATAAAGTGGTTTGGTTATTGATAGTGGTTTCTTCTGCCAGTAAACCAAATCGGGCATCGTACCCTAAAAAGGCTTGCTGCCCTAACGCATTAGTAATGACTTCTGGAAACTGTCCACGATTATCGTAATTTACAGTTGTAGTGCGCGCATTACTGGTCTGTGCCGTACAGTTACCTGGTGCGCCGGGGCATTGTACGGTCGTTTCAACATTACCAAAAGCATCATGGCTATACGCTAATGTTAGTCTTATATTGTCATCTGTATTATCTGGCTCAATCACTTCTTTAGTTCGCAAACCGGTAACAGGCTCATATGAAAAACTCGCTGTTTTTGTTATCGATGGCTGATTATGTGCCAAATGTGTGGTTTCAGTACGATCCAACTGACCAATAAGCCAATTGACAGCATCATTAGTGTATAAATTGGTGGTTTGCTGGCTAAATGTTTGTCCGTTATGGGTTTTGGTTAATATTTGGTTAGTTAGATTACCGAAGCTATCAAAAAACCTTTGTGTTGTGCTAATCACCGTACCTAACTGATTAAAATTATCATCCAACAAATAGTCTGTCATCACCGTATCTGACGCGTAGGCAAAATAGGTTGGTTGCGCAGTGGTTTGTAGGCTTGCCAATGTATTTGTCATACTGCTAATAAGCTGACCTGATGATAACCGTGATTCAATCGACTCTATCTGATTGATATAAGGAAAGTCCTGAAGAAAACGTGTTATAGTTTGTATGCCGGTTTGTTCATCAGTCACAGTAATACTTTCAAACCCTAACAACCCCCTTCCGAATACTTGAGACTTTAACCCTTCATAGGCATAACTTAGTGCTTGTGTACCACCCACACCATCAGGCTTTTCCGCACGTGTTACTACCGTTAATGGTACATTTAAATCTTTAAGAGGATAAATAGATGAAACCCCAGGAATATAAGATGATGAGCTACTCAAGGGCTCTATTTCCCAACGAGCAACTTCTTTAATGCCATCATGAATACTGCTAAGCTCTATACGGGTAAATTCTGATAACGTTGTCGCAACGGCTGCACCTTTGCTAGGTTGTACGTTACCACCACCATCAACTTCAACCAAAGACCCCATAACAAAGATCGGTTCAGGCAAACCATCGCCGTTAGCATCACCAAAGTGACGCGTCCAACCTTGCTCCCAAGCTGAAATTAAATGTGTCTGCTCACTAAACAAAGGAATATCAAACGTACCATCACCTTTGGAATGCAACACTATAACTCCGTTATAACCATAATTAAATATAGAACCATACAAAATAACCAAATCGACCAGACCATCAGCATTCATATCCGCAAAATGACGAGTAAAATTAGGAACATTAAAATCCTGCACTCCATTCGATAACAACGTATCAATAAATTCGCTAAAGGTGCCATCGCCGTTCGATAAACTCACAAATATCAATATTCCAAAATCTACTGGAATAGCTGCTTCTTGCAATGTAGCACTACGCATCCAGACAGCATCAGCCAAACCATCACCGTTTACATCTACCATTGTGCGGCTCCAACCTTCGTTTTCGGCAAATGAAAAACCATGGCTATCTGGTAGGTCACTAATTTGCATTGGCTCAAATGTACCGTCTCCGTTGGACAAACTCACTGCTACCCTAACACCATCGGTATTTGTAGACGCATACACCCACACAGCATCGGCCAAGGCATCACCATTAACATCGGCCATAAGCGGCTGCCAAAGTGTACTTGTATAATTTCCCGATGTTGCTGGACTACTTTCAATTAATGTACCAAAAGTACCATCGCCATTCGATAAACTTACATACACCCTTACACCGTTATCGTTTGCTGAATATCCATATCGCCATACAGCATCGGGCAGTCCATCACCATTAACATCCGCCATCATTTTTGACCAACCCGCTCCAAATGCTCCCGTTATTTTAGGTGTGCTTTGTTGCATAGCCTGAAATGTTCCATCACCATTAGAAAGGCTTACATTCACTCTTACACCAGTATTTACGGTCGAACCATAAATCCATACTGCATCAGCCAACCCATCACCATTTACATCGGCCATTTCCGGCTGCCACGTTGATTCGGGGTAGTTCCCTGTTGCTATTGGTATATTGTTTATAAGCGGTGTATAACCACCATCACCATTTGATAAACTCGTATGCAGCCTGATACCTTCGTTAGTGCTTGTACTACCAAATCGCCATATCACATCACTTTGACCATCCCCATTAATATCGGCCAAAGAATGTAACCAGGCATCAGTTCCCAAATAACCAGAATTTACAACAGAGGTTCGTACTTCTTGCCCCCAGGACTCTTGGTATTTCTGAACACCTGATGAACCTAAAATTGCATCACGTATGCCTGACCAAGTTAGCGTAAGAGGAAGCATCTTATTACCATCGGCACCGATCAATTCTACCGAATCCAGCAAGGTGCGATAAGGACTTGTTTTAATGTCAGTCTCAAAAAAACTTACCGGCTTATAGTTCATCACATACCGCCTGACAACTTTATTCTGGTGATTAACGGTAACGTTTTTTAAACGCTGGGTCTTTTCCATGCGATTGCCTGAAAGAAAAGTAACCATCACATCCGGACGAGTTTCGTAACTGAATACTACTGAATTATACGCTGCAAGACCTTGTGTATCATTGGCTGTGTAATCAATACGAACAGGATACTGTTCACCCCGTACAATGTCTTTGGCATAAGTGACGGTATAGTAATTATCAACGGTATCACTCACTTTATTCATTGCCCAAACAATAATATCCTGAGTATTCTGTAACTCTAAATAAGCATTCGTGTGATTACCATATTCAATAATCTCACCGGCTTTTGTCCACACCTTAAAATGTGCTGGACTATTACCACTGCTACCATAGGAAATAATGCGAGAAAAATTATCATTCTCAAGGCGATATTCGGTACCATCAGCACCATAGCTACCACTCACTGCAATAAGCCGATTACCATCAAGACAAAACTTATCATTACTATCAAAATCAACCCCATCAATAAAACCATCCTGATCTAACGTAGAAGAACAGCGGTAAATTGAAGACAAACCCGACAACGTCCAATTTAAACCTAATAAACCCTCATGTGATTGGCTGTTATATTTAAAACCTACCCTTGGGACAATACCGGCAGTACCTGGAGGCAACTCAATAGGTAGATCATAATTTGCTGCACCATAATTAGAAACCTCAAAGGCTCCTTGCAATATGCCCGCGGCCGAATTGTGCTCTATAGCATTACTGTTATCTGCCTGCGCTTGAGAAAGTACAGTCGATGAAGTATTGTCCAACGCTGTTAAGCAACGTTGCAACCGCATGTTAGGTTGAGCTTCACTAGTGTTAAAACTAAAATGGCTGGCGTTCAATGAACCTTCAACCATTTCATAGACACCATTATTTTCGACTTCCAGCCATGTATTATAGTTTTGTGGATTGAGCCCTGTATTGACGGTACCTGAATAAACATTACCGCCATTGCCTTGTTCAACAGAAACAATATTAATGCTGTTATCTAATGCCGGCTGCTCGGCATCTACGTTTGACGTTTCGGCAAAAAAGATAATAATAAAGAAAACAAAGCAGTTTTGTATCGCTCGCTTATGACTTTCACTGTGACGAATAAAGGAATAAACAATAAAGAAAAGAATAAAACTAAAAACAACCATCGCCCATGCAGGCAACGGTACATTTTCCAATAGCATATTTGTAGTTGCATCCAACGCATCAACAATACCATTACTATTTTGATCGAAAATAAATGATTCATAAATATCAAGCAAACCATCGGCATCAGTATCGAGTGTTGCAGGTGCGCTGCCACATTGATTAGGGTTATCTGGTTCTGGGGGATAGTCTCCACAACACTGTGGAAACGATACAACATTTGAAGTAGCACTACGCGCCTCTTGCGTACAGGCTAAACATTCATTAGCACCAGCTATTGACGATACGCCTATTAACTGAATGAATATAAATAAATTCAATAAAACATGCACCAATCGTTTAGAAGAAAACTTTGCCTGAGTATTTCCCATGACCATTTAAACCTTTAATTACCATTGTTGTAGAATGCTAATAACAGCATTAATTTCTGTTATTGATACTTATCTTTTTAAATAAAGGAGCAACCAAGAAAATTATGACTACTTAATCTATATGTTATTATCTAATCAAGCTTTCGCTTAACCTTTCCTTTACTTATTTGAACCTATATATCATTTTTATATTGCCATTGTACAAATTTAAAATAACAGCTTTTTGACAGTCTGTTCAATAAAAAAGGCAATATTTCAGAGTTTTCTCAATTTTAGGAATGTTGGATCTATCAGGTTATTCAACAACCTAAATCTTACAAAACCCATAATATACGATTATCGTCTATTTTAAAACTCCTAAACCCTGACAATCACATTGTTTTTATAAGTTAGTGTTTGTCATGAAAAATATTTCTGGAAGTCGCATTAAAGAACGACGACTTGAATTAAACATGGGGCAAGTTGAATTAGCTGCCGCCCTAATAGTTGATCATAAATTAATCATCGATCAATCCGATATTTCGGAAATTGAACGCGGTATTCGAGGTGTAAAAGATTTTGAGCTTGTTGCAATTGCTGAGATTTTGGATGTTAAAATTGATTGGTTAGTCAGCGGCGAAATCGATTAACAATCTATAATGCGGCCAACTTTTTTTTATCCCCGCCTCTTTTTCTAATTTTACGGCAATCTCTGCTGGTTCATAAAATTTTAGGGTAGGTATTCTTATTAGTGGGTGATGGGGAGGTATTGCCTCGTTCACATAATGGTCGCGCTTAACCCGTCTAGCTTTGTTGTGGGCTATTCCGACAAAGCTCTTTCAATTCATAATTCAAATCACGCATAAGCCACCCTCTTTTAAATAATTATGTCGATAAAAAAATTTATCTACAAAAAAGTTTCAAAGATTCATGTAAAGTTTATATAGCGCATGTAAAGATGATTGTTCATGTCAGTGTCAGGTCTATTTAGGTTTATCGTTTCTTTATTCAATAAAAAAACAGTGAACGTACACTAGCAAGTCTAACAACCGAATAAATTTTTTCCACCTTCGGTTATCCTTTATTCGTGACGGTTGTCATCACGATTCGTGACAGTGTCATCATAATTCGTGACGGTTGTCATCACGATTCGTGACAGTGTCATCATAATTCGTGACGGTTGTCATCACGGTTCGTGACAGTGCCATCATGATTCTTGACGGCTGTCATCACGATTAGTGACGTTTAATTTCCCTATAAAAAAATCAATGACTTAACTAATGTGTTTTAAACCTTGGTGCAATGATTCTGGTTAGTGTATATGACCCTCACAGTCCTCTGACAGAGTGACAGCAAGTGTGATAAAACATCACATGATGGTCGTGGGACACCACTCCCCTAGCCTGCTTCGCTATATCAGCCTTGATTGACCTACCCGTAGGGGCTATTCAATCAATGTGTAACTGACATCAAACAGCTGTTTATTTCATATAGTTATTTCCCTCCTGGTTAATAGGTGGTGGGTATCACCACGCTGGTAACGGTCTACCGTTATCGCTTTGGCATAGTTATTCCTCTTTGTTTAGGGTTTATAGCTATCCGGTATCGTTAGATACCGCGTTTAATCAGGCTCGTGGAGCCTTTTTATTGCCTGCTGATTGACAGCAGTTTTGCAATGCTTTGGCTTTTAAATACCCCCATCACTTAACGGTCACTTGTAAAAACAGGCCTCTAGCCCTTGCCCTGTATGGCTTTGCACCCCCCGTCACTGCCCGTAAAGCAGTGACGGGGGTAACGGATATTTCATGGTGATAAAAAAATTTTACTAAATACTTGTCTTAAATAAAACAACCGAAAACAACATAAATAAAGTGTCAGTATCCTGATTATCGAGTGAGTAACAATCAGTTACATTGCGTAACATAAAATATGTTTAGCGTTATTTTTTAAGTGGTAAGAGAAAAACAGTGAAAAATAAAGTTTACATGAACAAGGTAAAGTTTACACAGACCTATGAAAACTTTATTGCGGATATTCCGCCTGTTATTTGGTAGATTAAAAACATGTTAAGCCATGATTAAATTATTGGAAAATACAGCGCTTTGTATAACGGCCCGTGACTAATGAAAAATTTGGTTATTAACCGCTATCGTAAAAAAAGGTTGATTAGGATGAATGAAGACAACGCTACGAATGAAATCAACACACAACAAGCCGCCCTTCTCCTCGGACTTTCCCCCTGCACGCTCCGAAAATGGCGAAGCACTGGCGAACAGCCCCAGCTCCGTTGGATAAAACGGTTTAGGAAAGTGTTTTATTTAAAAGACAATGTATTGATGTTTAAACAAGAAAAAACACAAAGCAGTAACGATGGCGACCATTATCAATAAAACACGCCTGTCTTATTTATTATTTATTGAGCCAGAAAGATGTTAAGCGAGGTTACAATGAACGAAAAAATACTACGCCTACATGATGTGATCGCCATAACAGGCTTATCACGCTCAACTATCTATGCCGAAATAGCCAAAGGCGATTTTCCTAAACAAATACGCTTAACACGCGGTCGTTCGGTTGGCTGGTATTCATCGGCTGTTTATGAATGGGTGGATTCTAGGAAGGTGGTTTGTCATAGCTAATTATTTTATTCATCGTCTATTTTGAATATCCATGCTAGATTTTTGGAAAGTTAAATCTTCTAACACTTCAGCTTTTAGTAAATATCGGGTGTGACCGCTTTTCGTTGATTTATCAATCAATTTGACGTGGTTGTTTTTGCCCTACTCGTCAATATTCCTTTTAGCACTTTTTATAGAAAAGCAAATAAAATGAGTTGTAAAATGCATGATTAAAAACATTCTTAAAACGATTTAAGAAAAGAATAAAATTCAGAGCGGCTTGATCAACTATATCGATTACATTTATAAAAATCTGTTAGTTAATCCGTCAAATCGTTCATAGCAACCTCCGATGGTTAAATTATCCGTTTCAAATTATTTTTTTCTACGGTTTTTCATACTGGCTCGTGAAAAAAATTATTGGGCGCAGAAAAAAATTTTTAGAGGCTAAAAAAAGTTTTTTCTGCCTTTAAAAAGTTTTTATGGGCTGAAAATGATTAATTGTCATAATTCTTTTTTTTACAAATAAAGGCATATTTTTCAGCTGAAAAATAAATAAGATGCCAAATAAAAAAAGTGTTTTTTTCTAAAGAACGGACGACAATAAAAAAACTGTCTGCTAATGTCAGGTCTCTTTTGGTTTAAAATGACCCTTTTTTAAGAATCAAATTTTTAGGTTAAACATTTTGTCATTTTGACTATTTTTTAGCTAACGTACTCGTCAACGTACTCGAGTACATTTAAACGTACTCGCTAACGTACTCGGATACATTCAAACGTACTCGCTAATGTACCCGGGTACGTTCTAACGAAATCGCTTGCTAAACCACTGATAGTTAATGCTTTAACTTAAAATAAAACCAAGGTGTTAAAAAGTTGGTTAGCGTAGGTTGATCAAATGCAAAAGATCGTAATCTTAGGCAGTGTGAAACAAAGTTTCACGCATGATCGTGGGACACCCATGCCCCTGAGCCTGCTTGGTAAGAACCGACTGATGGCTGACCTGTAAGGACGGTTTTTCCACCAGAATTGTAATTAGCAGAAGCAGTACATTGTTTTATACCATAGGCATTTCTCCTGTTTATTGCGTTAACGTGGGTAACGGCCTACCGTTATCGGTTTTTCCATACGTTTTCCTCGTGTTGAGTTAATGTTGCGATATCCGATACTGTCCGATATCGCCCTATGCACGGCTCTGTTGAGCCGTTGTTACCTGCCGTCTAACGGCAGTTCTTGCATTCGTGTTTTCATTCGCCTTTTAGCGCTTTTATAACGCCCATAATGACAGCGTAATGTTCGATGTTGCGCCACGCGCCTTGTGTACTCAGGGTTCCCTCCCCTCGTCACTACCGCAATTGCTGTAGTGACGAGGGGAGCGATTTTATATTTTCGTGTGTTCATATCTTGGATTTTTGTTGTAGATGGTTTTAACGTTCGGTAGGTAAGTCATTGAAAGTGTGAGGCTTGTGCTAAGTTAATGCACTCGGATGATTGCACGCACCAAGCCTTACCTTTTTTATTATTCAGGTAAAAAAATAAAAAGCATTAATTAATCGTACTGTTAAGAGAAAAAAATTATTGGGGGCTAAAAAAAGTTTTTAGAGGCAGAAAAAAGTTTTTTTAGCCTCTAAAAATTTATTGCAGGCTGAAAAAAATTTTTTCACGAGTGACTATGAAAAACCAATGATTTTAAAAAAATGACGTGCTAAATTAAACCCTCAAACCATTATCGCATATCGCAAAAGAGGTTGGTTAGGGTGGAAAAGCTGCTACTTGAAATACTGAACGAACTGAGGTCACAAAGTGCCAGTCAAGCAATAACGATGGCGACCGTTTTCAATAAAACATGCCTGTATTGTTTATTATTTATTGAACCAGAAAGATGTTAAGCGAGGTTACAATGAACGAAAAAATTCTACGCCTACACGATGTGATCGCCATAACAGGCTTATCACGCTCAACTATCTATGCCGAAATAGCCAAAGGTGACTTTCCTAAACAAATACGCTTAACACGTGGTCGTTCGGTTGGCTGGTATTCATCGGCTGTTTATGAATGGGTGGATTCTAGGAAGGTGATTAGCTATCAAAATTAAGCTATATCACTTTTTAAGCTTTTTCACTAACTTAGTATGGATTTATATACCCCTCAGTGAATAGAAAAATTTACTGAACCACTATAAAATTATTCTCTATAAGTATCACTACTAATCAAAGATTGCAATCGGCCGTAGGCGAACATTTAGGTTTTATACTTTGACTTTAAACCTCTCCTTTATAAATCAAAAAAATCCTAGCTTAATTAACCTCTCTTACGTATAAGTGTTTTCCGCATGATATACATTTTGATGAAATTCCTTGCCATTTAGTATTGCAATCTATACATAAAAAATTCTTATTCGCCTGTTGATTTCTTTCTTTTATCTCAAGAAATATTTTTTTAGATATATCTTTTTGACTAACACTATTTGATAATGCAAATTTATTAGCCTCTTTCAATTCAGTCAGTTGTTGCTCTGCTTTTTTTCGCGCTTTATCTTCTCTTGGATGATAAATCCATTGTTTTCCTTGTGTATCTTCTTTTAAAAAATTGATTAACGCTTCTTTGTAATTACCTTTAGATGTTTTTTTAAAAAGGTAAGTCAAACTATCTATATTTAACTGTAATACTCCAGAATCCTTTTCGATAGGCTGCCTAATTTCAATAGGCACATTTCTTCCTTTATAAGTAATATAAATGACTAAAGACACACCTTTTATTTCTGCATAAACATCAACAGGAACTCCACAAAATTCTTTACCTATTTCAACTTTTTCTAGATATTGAATACTTTCACTTGTTACTTTATACGATAAGTTATTATTAACACCACTAACGAAAAAACTAAATAATTTTCCATGCATATCAGGCAGGAGAATTTGAATATCTTTTTCAGCAAGCTGTCTAATCATTAAGCGCACTGATAACTCAAACGAGTACTTGCATTCATCCTTAGTTTCAGAATGAACCAATTTTGATCTATGTGCAAAGTGCCATTCTCTTATTTTTCCTTGTCTTGCAACTAATGGTGTTTTACACGATAAACAAATACAATCACATTTATTACCTCTGGGCACACTTCCAACATCCACAATTTCACCTGTCTCTCGTTTAAGCGCAAAAGGTATTAGTGTATATGTTATAAAGTTACTCCTTATAAAAATTCATAAAAATACTTACCTCAAAGCATCGAAACATAACGCTGATACCTTTGTTGTGTCTCCATATGTTTATGCTTTGGTTGTTTGGAGTGACAGATAATACAAAGTGCACGGAGGTTATCTTCAGAGTTATTATGCTTCCTCCCATCAATATGATGAACATCCAAATACTGCCGCATTCGTTTATCAGATAAGTCCTTTTTACATTCTTCGCAATGCCATTTACGAGATTTCCTATAATCTTTTGAAATTTTAGCAAAATCATTAGAGTAAATATTATTTGGAGAAGTTACATTATTATATCTAGGCTTGGGATAGCTATCTAATGGAGAACGTGGATAAAATTGAAAAAAAAGCTCTAAGCTAAACATCATAAATATTTTGGTTTTTTCTATGGCTGGTAAATGACTTTGATAACCATTAAAGTACAGCTCATCCAAACAATTTTTACATACATCTAACTTTTTTTCTGACTTAGAAAGTAAACCTCTCCCCCACCCAGTATTTCTAACCTCAAAAAGACCATCAGTACGCGTAGATATAACGTACCGACTATATCGATTATCTTTACTCATAGCATCTAGTGTTTTACACCAAGAAATATGATATTTTGGCAAACTAGAATGTTTTGACTCCTGATTTATATCTCTAATATAAAGTAATACTCTGGTATCCTTATAGACAATAGTACTATCCTCAAGCTCAACAACCTCATCTAAAGAATCAATTTCTATGCCTGTATTTTCAAGCTGATGCTTCTCTTCATCTGAAATTGAAAATCTAGGAACAGACAAATCGAAACTGCTTACTTCATTAGCGCCCATTGATTCTCTTAGGTGATTAAATGGGGAAAATTCAAAAAAGTCAGGTAATTTCATTTTAATATTATTGAGTAAATTCAAGCATTTTCGCTATTCGTGTTTCTGCATTAGTCATAATCCTGAACTCAACTCTTTGCGATAAAGCAACATCTTCCAGCCCTAAATCATCATAAATTAAGTGAGAGGAAGATAAACCATTAGCCGTCATATACTTGCGTAACCAAGGCAATTCATGATGTATAGCCTCAAGCCCCAAAAGAAAGCGGAGAGTTGACCTTGTTCTAGATTGAGACAGTTCCATATTATAAAAATATGCATCTTCTTCCGCTGTTGCATGATTCCAAATACTCGACGTATGCCCCTCTATTCGAATGTCAATAATAGAATCTCTATATTGATCTGATGCTACAATTTCTACATATCTAGGAAAAAAATCAGTGAGAATATCAACAAAAAATGGTTTTAATTTATGCGACCCTGTATCAAAAAGAATTCTTGGTTCTTTAAATCTAATAGTTAAATCCTTATACAATTCAGCTCCCCAACGCTCAAAATCCTGATCAAATTCATCCTTAAGATCATTATAAAGACCCTCTTTTAAGTGTTCATACAATATGGCTACTTCTTTGATTTTTTGCTTTTCACTTTCTATTTTAACCATATAAATTATTGCAATAAGCAGAAAAATCATCATTAAACCAGCCATCAAATCAGCTACAGAAACCCAATGATCTTCCTGTTCATATGTGGATGCGCCTAGACTTTGGTGGTCTTTCATTACTAAATTTTCCTTGCAATTGAAACTACGTCTCTTAATTTTTCAGTTAGTGGCGTATAATCATTAACAAACTTCTCAGATAAAGTAGCTAGCTGTGCACCGAATGTTTCAAGAGATTTGGTTAACTCTTCTGTTAATGCTTGATCTAATTCATTAATCTGTGATCTTGTCTTTTGTGTGATATCATCAATATGTTGGTTAAATTATTGATTCGTGTTTGTCATTAAACTTGAAATCGTCTCAGCTGATGATGAAATTGCTGACTCCATAGCTTTGTTATTTTCTTCTACTCCAGATTTAATCTGCTCTGCAAGTAGTAATACTTGTTTCTCAATATCTGGTAAACCCTTTCTTGCTGAATCTATCAACTTTCCTAACTCTTCTATGGATAATCTTAATTCTTGCTTTTGCGAATTCATTGTCAAAATAAGAGTTGATAACTCATTCGCTGTAGTTTTAAAAGCTAAAGTATTCTCTACAACAGATTCATAAGATTTGGTAGCAATTTCCATATTTTTCACTGTTGATTGTTGTTGTTTAATCATCTCTTCCAGTTGTTTTTTATATATTTCTTGCCACTCTAAAACTTTTGCAATAGCTTGATTTAATTCCTTAAAGTTATCACCAAATTGCTCATTTATTTTAGTATTAAAATCACGGATTACTTCTTCTAACGCTTTTATCAAAGCTTTAGAATTACTATCAGCCATATTTTTCATAAAATCTTCCATAGAAGACTTAAGATTATCAAGTTTATCGTTATTATCAACACGCATGTTTTTAATTTGTGTCAATAACGTCGATTCACTATCACCTATTAAAGCCCCTTTTACTTCCATCAGATTAGTTACGATATCGTCGACCGTAGCTCCGCCTTTTTGCTTTGGCTGTTTTTGAACTATCACCTGCAACAATTGACGCACTTTTATTGTCATTGCTGCGGCAATTCCAGCAACAGATGACCAAAAAGCAGTTTTGAGTCCATCAATCAAAGTTGGTACACTTCCTTGAACATCTTCTGTATTAAAATCATGCAACCCCATAGCAACTCCAAAAAAAGTACCTAAGATACCTAAACTTGTTAGCACTGTTGGCGCAGATAAAATAGTTAGATAGTTAAACCTGATATGAATAATTATTGTTATCACTGTAATAATTATAATTATTACTTGAGTAATAACATGTAATGACTCAAATATTAACTGAAAATCCATACTATTAACTTCTTTATATTTTTAACTAATTGTTTTCTCAAAATAAAAGTAACTATTCGGCTATATACTAGAATGAAAAAAATCCACCCATTATCTGAATAACAGCTCTAAAAGTTACTGTTACTATCTCTAAAAAAATTTTGCTTTTCCACTTCCTCATTTACCTCTATTTTTGGTAAAACTTCAAACTCACCTCGATTAACCTCATCAATAAATGCCTCCTCTTCTTTTACTATTTCTTTAGCAGCTACTTTAGGAGCACTTGGTTCCCATTTAATAAGATACTGAACAATTGCGTTATAGAAATCACAAAGCATTGATTCCGACAATTCTACAAACTTAGTTTGGGAAGAAAATTTTGCACCAAAATCCTTCACAAAGATAATTTTGAATTCCCTTAATTCTTTTCCAGGAAAATAGTCATATAAGCCTTCAAAATTTTTAAGATTAAAACGGTCATTATTTCTAACCCCTTTTATACAAGGCTCAATAAATACTGAACTTGAAATCCTTTCAACTAGAGAAGGTTGACGTTTTATACATGTTTCGACCTGCCGCTTAAGCCAACCTATTTGCCCCTTTTGAGTTTTGTCAGTAGGCACTTTCAACCGTACTTCAAGTTCCATTGTCCGCTTTTCAAATAATAAAGCTACACCAATATCAGATGCAGCGCCTTTAACCTTAAAAACTGAATTCAAGTAACTATTCATAGCAAGCTCTTTACAGTCGTCACTAATACGCTCTTGAAGCTTACCTTTATACTTTTGTTCACCACAGTCAACAACAAAACCTATAGTTCTACTAAGCCCTAAAGCCATATCCCTCTCTTGTTGTTGCCAACTTCTAACAGCCTGTGAAACTTCTTTATCTGACTGTTTTAACTTACCACCTTTGTTAATTTTATCTACAACCTGCGTCCACTCAAAACCCATACGGTTGTGACCAAGCACACCAGATTTTTCTGATTCTAGGTATAAAACAACTTCCTTCATAATTTCTACCTGATCTTCATCTTCAATATTTGTGTTATTTTTGTAAAGCAATACATGAGCTATTGTCAGCAAATATGTCCAAGAAAGATGAAACATATCAAGTGTTTTATAACTCTTGAGCGCTACTGGAGATTGTGTTGGCTCCGTCACGAACTCATTGGATACAGTGATAAAAGTTGGTATTGCTAAAGTTCTGGCTATTTGCTGGTATCGTTCTAACTGAACTTTATCTAGTTTATCTTTACCATTTTTAATTTCTAGAATAGCTGCATCCTTAATAATTCCTGACTTCACAATGAGGATTAAGCCATCTAGTCGAGCATCTTTATAATCAGAGAAACTTACCTCTGTATAAAAATAAGCTTTACCACCTTTCATAATTTTGGAATTAGTGAAAAAACTGTGTCTAAACTCTTTGACAAGACGCAATGAAGACAAAAGAACAGATGTAAGCGACATTTCATCGCCTACCTTATAAGTAGGTATTAATCTTGGCTTTACAACTGCAATTTCCTTAAGCTTAATAAGCTCATTGAAATCTTCTTTTTTAAGTCCGACTATTTTACCTAACTTCTTCTTTACCAAACCTACCATACCGTCACCCCACCTAACTTTTAATAATAACCCTTAAGTATTGACACCAAATACACCTTAAGATGAATGAACCTATTTTTTCTTATAAGACTATCCTTCAGGTTTCATTACAATATTATCGCTTTTTTATGTAATTCGAACATTACAAAAAGCAAATCGACAACAAATGTTACTGTATACAAAAAAATAACGTTTATGTCACCATATTTTTACAATATAAACTTCATCGAGAACAATTTTCAATTAACACTTTTGTGTAATTAAGCAACACACTTTCAGTTATATTGAAAAATTTATGATTAGCTGCTGTATACATCAGTACTAAAACATTAAACTCCCCGTCTTGTTTTATGATTATGGGCACGTCATTCAGTTTGAATAAGATCCATACTTCGTTAATAGTAAATCCCACTAAAACATACTCTATCTGTTAGTTTTCTCAATTATGACTGAGGCTAATTCCCCGCCAACAAGCCCGCTACACTTAAATCTTCATCCAAATCTGGCCAGTGGATACCCTCACCATCCCCCAGTAATTCCCAGTTATCTTTCTGAGCTTGGGAAGCTTGCGATAACGACGGAAACCAGGAAACAGGCACTGTAATCGTTCTACCATCGACTAAGTCAACCGATAGCGTGCTGTCTGTGCATGTCACATGTTGTGCATAGGGATGCAATTCAATCGCTAAAGTACTCATTCCAAGCCTCAACTAAAAATGTCTCAATTTTCATTGAGAGGCCCTCCCAGTTTAATTAGTTATTATTCTTTTTCCAACTCATAGAAACGATTGGTTCGGAATAAACCACTATTTGATTATCTATTGAAAAAACCGTAAGCTTTTTTCATTGATTGTATTTATTTTCAGGTAATTTCGCACAACAACTATCTGACGGTATATCGAAAAATTTGAACCCAACACTACTAATTAAATCAAGAACTTATCTAACAGTTCGAGTCCGGCCCCTGACCACTTAACCCATGCAAGCCCTTGACTTTTCTAATATTTTCTGAAAATTTCTTTTTTATTCTTAAAAGTCTTCAAAAAATATAAGGCTGTTCCCCAAAATAACAACTTACCGATACTATTTATTAACCAAATAGTAGGTTTATAGGATTTTTTTTAAAATTTTTTTGGGGAACAACTGAGGAACAGAATAAGCTATTTTTTTAACAGAGGGTAAATTGTAGTAATGTTAATAACACGTTAAAAAACAACTATTCATTTAAGCGAAGTAACGGAGTGAAGATTTTTGTGACAACAGTGATGAATCCAAGCACAAAAAGTCGGACATAGTGGATGCCCACATGTAACTACCCCTTAAACTAACACAATCCAAACCGAAGTATGGGCGAGGGCATTTGCTTCATAAAAAATATGAGTGGATGAAAATTTTCGCATTTAAACTCGAGCACATCGGATAACACTAATTTGTGTAACTGTATAAGCGATATGGAATCAGCGGCTCTTTCTGATAAAAAAACCAACAACTAAACAAACATTTTTCAAATATTTAAGTGAAGATACAAATCAAAAAAACCTGCTCATGACTATTGAGAAGGTGGAGGAACCAAGCCAAGGCATGTGGGTTCAACTAAGCCATACCTTTCAACAATATCGCAATCAAGCTTAGCCTTAAAGTAAGCAACACGTAAAGCTGGTAATAGTGTTTTTTTCTCGACATCACTCGCAGCTGTATATTTGGAGCTTTCAACATCCCAAGCACCGACCGACTGTATTGCCGATGTTCTCAGTTGATTTATTTCTTTTAGATCTGAAACTTCGACTGCTAACTCAGCTTCGGGGTCTTCAGGTGTTAGCTTTTCTGTTAGCTTTGTTTTAGCAGTTTCTGCAGAGCCAGCTATCGCATCACCTAGAGCAACTAAAAATTTATTGGCACTGGTCGTCTCCGTTAAAGATAAGCTAATATTCACCGGCGTCGATTGATCCAAAATATCGGACGACGCTTCTATCTGTTTATCAAGCGCGCTTATCGCTTCGATTAGATTCGATCTTTTATCTGTAACAGCAATCTGAGCTTCTAAATTTGCTTTAGACTTCTCCAAGTCTTTTATCTGCCTTCTCAAAGACACCGCTTTCTGCGCATCTTTAAGATCTTGCTCTAGATTAGCAATTTCAATATTTGTGCGAACGTCGCATTGGGGTAGGTTACAATTCTTTCTAGCAAGTTCGACTGCGGCTCTTTTTTCCCCTATTTCATCATTTAAGATTTCTTGAAGATCACTTATATCTTGCGCGTATCGAATAAGCCTTGGTTCTTTCACCTTATTTATTTCATCAAGCTCCTTTTTTAATTCTTTCCGCTGCTTATTCTGCTCACTAAAAAGCTTGACCGATTCCGATGCCGAAGAAGAGAGGGAAGGAAGTGGCAAATACTTCGATTCATATATGTCAAGAAAATGAGAGTCGCTAACAACCTGCTGACCTCCATTTCGACTCATTGTGAAAGCATGTATTGCAAATGCCTGATCCTCAAGCTCCGCTGACGGCTTCCCGAAAGACAAATTGACAACCAATTGCTTATCCTTTTTGTTAGGACCAATCTTGTCTCCATAGTAAATTAATTTTGGAGATAGCCTGAAAGCAGTTCTATCATGAGATGGAACTATTGTAGCTTCGTAATAAAAAGCTGGAACATTAGAAATCCCATAATTTTTAAAGAGGGTACTAGAACCATTCGCATCCCCAGAATTAAACACTTTTGATTCAGCGAAATTTGCAGATCTTTCAACCCCTCCTATTTTCGCCCTAAATGCAACAATACATACCGCTGATGGATTCGCAATAATATGGTTCATATCATAATCATAAGAGTAAAAATCTGTGTAGCTGGTGGCCGATGTGGTAAATGTTTTTGCTTCTCCAGCTTTTTTAATTGCACCACCTATTCCTTTCAATCCCGCCTCAACCAGTGGTGGAAATAAGGCTAGCGATGCTGCGGATGCAAAACTCTGAGGCTTTGCCTTTGTGACTGGACACTCCTTTGCAATAGCAACTCTAGTGATAGTCTTGGCAGTAACTGACTCATCGGTTGATTCTTTAATATTATTTGCAGCACACGAACTTACTGAAAACAGAATACAAACCACTAATGAAACGCTTTTAATAAAATGTTTGTGCATTGCATCACTCCCGTTAGTCAAATATCCAATCCGAAGCTAAAGCTAGACCACCTTGATTCCCAACCAGAGACTCACTGGAACCCGTCAACTTATACGGCGTGCAATCATTCGCAGCACCTTCCCCACCAAGCGTATTGATTCCTAAAAGTCGTATTTTTCCATCTTGTTCAAAATGACTCATTGACAGAATTCCACCACCACTAAATAAACTTAAACTCTGGCAAGCATGTACAATGCATTGACCACCACTACTTACGTCAAAGACTCGGCAATACGAACCTTTTGTCAAACGCAATCCGTCTCGCCAATCGCTAACCCCCAATCTATCGATGCCATAAAACTGGTCTGCATTATGGAAGGCATAATAACCGACCAAAATAATTGGCTCGTATAACTTTGCAGCGCCAGAGATATCAAGCTCTGCAAATTCATCTGGATCTGAAAGAACTTCATCTTTATCAAGTTGCACAAAAATAAAATCGTTTTTTACACCAAACTTCTTAGACTGCTTGCCAATGTCTATAGAAGATACATTAAAATCGAAACCAACAACGCCAATTTCGCTATAGATATCATCTAACACATAAGCTGTTACTTCCTGAGATCTCAAACCTCGTAGCGGCTTTTTCGCATAATACTTTGACGATCCTCCCTTCTTAATATCATAAAAGCAATGTCTAGCAGTCAAAACCTTATGACTAGAAACTCTAATACCGCTACAAAAAGGAACTGAACCAAGCGTAAAAACAACCAATCTGGATTGAATAGCCTCACCAATTTCGCCGTTATCAACTGCACTTTGATACGTCTTCAAGCAGTCATGATCAAAGTTCTTAGCAATGCTAGAGAGTTCATTGCGCTTTTCTAAAGATAAGGTGTTATCAGAAGAGTACCCCGCAATTAGCTGGTCAAACATATCATACATCGAGCTCTCGATTGACGAAGAAAACTGATCTCGCGAGTCATTACACTTATCGTTCGACCACTCAACGATATCGTCATGCAATTCTGCAGGAAACAAATCAGCTATTTTGGGAGGTATATCTTGTGTGGAATCAAGCCTAGGTACACCGCCCGCAATACCGCCGGGGGCTACCGACTCAACAGATGATTGGATTTGGATTAGTATATCTTGAAATAAAGATTTCTCACTGAGCCAAAACTCCTGCTCAATATTCGAAAAATCTTGTATTAGTATTCTCTTATTTAATTCTAAGCTTTTCGTCTCATTATGCTTAACCAGCCCAAGCCCAAAGACAGGATTCTCTGGTGTAATAGCAGACTCGCTTGATAGAAATTTTGGTAAAGTTAAAAGATCCCCACTACGCTTTTTTATGTACATCGGCTGCACAACTTTATCATGCAAAAGCTGTGGCTTGTATGCCTCACTCAAACCAATAGAGTCGTTTAACTGTTCATAAGTGAGCTGGTCAGTTATTGTCAACGCTTCATCTGACTCGATCTGACTGAGCACAGAATGAGAAGTTAGCATTAAAAATATAAAGCAAAGTCCATTTCTAACTTTCATCTTTACGATCTCTTCGGAAGAACAATCATACAGTACTATTCATTTGTTACTATTTGTCGCTTATACATCTTATTTTTTATAGTTATGTCCAATACTTTTTTTGATGCTATCACAAACGCCAAGCTTTTGTAAATAACCCTTTTTAACACAACCTCAACGTGGAGAGTTAAGCCGCATTTAAGTGTTCAATTGGTGTCATATCAATTAGACCAGAACAATTTATGAACGAGATACACAAGTTAATGCTATTGAATTTATTAATTATGTTGTTAAAAAATTTCCTTTTCGAATTAAAGTCATTCGCACTGATAATGGCCATGAATTTCAGACTAAATTTCAGCATATCACTAAGGAATTAGGTATAGAGCACGCTTACATAAAGCCTGGGACACCGAGACTCTATGGCAAGGTAGAACGCTCCCATCTAACGGATAAGCAAGAGTTTTATCAATTACTTGACACAAGATTTACATGCAAAACTCGAAGAATGGGAGCGTTTTTATAACCTTCATCGACCTCACTCCGCTCATTCTGGTAAAACGCCTTATAAAATGTTAAAAAGTAAACTCAATTTATAGGTTGAACTGTTAGACGAGGTTCTGAGTCTCACACAATAGTACTATTTTTATTCTGTGCCACATCCTCAATGTGTTCTATCCAATTAGTTACAAATGAGCTGGAGTTTTGCTCAAATAACTCATTAATATGGCTTACGATTTCGGATTCTTCGCTCTTTATTTGTTGATAAATCATATCTCCAATTACCGTTAACGATGACTCCAGATCTTGAATCCAACTATCAAGATCGTTTGGTACAAAGCCCATATTCTCGTATATACGCAGACAAAGATAGTTCTCCAGTTTGTCTATATCATGTGCCACTTTAGCGTTTATCGTTTCTGCAGTTTTAAATTCATCCCACAACATTGGGTGCTCGGCATAACTCTCAAAGTTGCCTGATATAAGGCGTAAATCCTGAAAATACTCATTTTCTAATTTCTTCTTCATAGATTTGTCTGAGTCATCTGGTCTGTAATCTCCTGATCTTCCTTCTCCATCATCATGATGCCTGACTAATTCAACTACCCGTTTTTTTGAAAATGCATTTTCAGACTCATACCTTTCCTTTAAGTAATGTTCTGCTATTGTGACTGCACCAAGAATGTGATCAGCTATTGATTGGCCCATCAACAACCCCCGAGCGGTATATCCCGCTCGCTTTTTAAATTGTAAAGAATATCGTTCAGCAAACAAGCGAATGTCTGGATCATTGCCTTTGTCCATGCTTTCCACACATCGACTTATATAACGGTTGAGATTACTGTATCGTCCTAGTTTAGGATACAAGTCATTTCCTATATCAATTAGCTTACGTTTCTTATCGAGATCGAGAAGATTTTCTTTATGCCGGTGGTACCCCAATGAAAAAAGCGTGTGTAAATCGACAATTGTTGAATCACCTCCCTTAAATCTTTTAGCACGAAGAACGAGCTGATTATAGGTTTTCTCCCATGCCCCCAAGTCATCCATACTTTCCAATGGTCGATTGGGATCGTAGTCTCGATCGCCATAGTATTCCAAATGAAATCCTCGATTTAGCTTATCCCAGGATTCCTTGTTAAATAGCTTATTTATATATTCGATGGCCATCGACCCCCTCCCTAGGTATGTCAGGCTTATGTATGCGGATCTGCCGACCATGAGTATTGGTTTGTCTTCTCCGTCAATATAGATTGGATTTCTCACTGTTTTTTCTAACAGGGATTCAGCGTCTGATTTTAGTTGGGAATCCGTAACCCGCCCAAGTAGATAGCAACCATGTGCTTTCATATAAGGATGTACACTCGAATCCAGTATATTTGCAATCGCAGATACAACAGCACGTTGCTTGCGCTCATCGTTTTGAATAATAGATTTACAAAAATTATTGATCGACTGTGGAAAAACCTCGGAAACAACCGGCATTCTTGGTGAGGCATCAGGGTTTTCCCAGGCGACAAAAGTATTGATGACATGGTTGGCAACCAAGTAATGTGCAACCGATTCATGGCTAAAGGCCAAATCAAATGCAAGTGCTGCGTTGGTGCCAAGCCCAACATTTTCTTGCCTTTCACTTGATTTCGCCTCCAATGTTTCATATTCGTCTTTTTCCGGATTGAAAGTGATTTTTTTAAAATGGTTGTATGCAATGGCAGAAGCTTGATTAATGACTCTTTTAAATCGCGGTCCTACAACACTTCGGTTAAGAGTATTGACCCGTTTTTTACAGTAATTTTCGATCAGTTCAAACTCACTCGAAACCGTCATTGTCGCTAAGGCATTTAGTACCATAGGATCAGGGTCGATATTTTTCATCAAATTAACCTGCCGCCAGAACTCCTCGGGCTCTTTGGGCTTAAAAATAGAATTTATCAAATCCTTATTTTCGACCACCCACTTTTTATCTAGGCGATCCAGATAAAATTCCAGTTCAACGGATGGTGGAAAAAACTCCTTAACTCCATCATCTTTAAAGCCATATACAATTATGATACCCGCATCTCCAATGACCTCCTGTATGGCTTCAGCAACTAAGCGCCTGTTTTCATGAACTCCGTCCCAACCATCTAGAATAAGAACATCTATTGCACTTTTTTCTAATTTTTCAGAAATATGCTTTTCGGGGTAGCGACCATCTTTTCGTAAGGTAAAGTCCTTCAGGTTAAGGTAAAAAGTGGACAAGCCTTTTTCAAGGAGTTTTACACCAAGCCCCGTTAAGACAGAAGTAATACCACATCCACGTCTTCCTGAAATAGACATCGATTTATCTTCTTCACTTCCTGCGGTGATGTACTCAACCAAATAGTCTATAGAATAGTTATCAATAAGACGGTTTAAATACTCTTCACAATGAGTTTTAGCATCTTGACTACTCTTAAGAGCACTGTAGATATCTTTATTTCCCTTTTTCCTTAATTCACCTTCCATCTCAGACATAGAGACTGATGGCGTTTCGTTTTTTACAACTATGGCTACCCTCGTTTCTTTTTGAATAAGCAGGCTCGCAACTTTAACTGTGTTTTCCATAGCTTTAATTCGAAACTTCCCTTTCGTTGTCGCCTCCAATACACTTTTATTCTTATCAGAGAAATCGGAAACACCCTTGACCGCCCAAAACTTAACATTGTCTTTTTTCCTTACTGCCCGACCGACACCATAGGCTTCCATATCAACAACGTGAAAATTCCTATTGGCTGCAAGGATATTGGATACTGCTTTTTCATCAGCGATCACATAAGGGGTTGTAGCAATAGGGCCAAATAACACTCGACATTGTAACTCCCTATCAAATACATGCTCATTAGATAGAGTTTTAAAACATTCTTCTAAAGTTCTATCTGTATTTTCTGTTCTACCACCGATATTTAAACCTTGTTCCTGAATTTTTCCACTATGAGTGACTTCTGTCGAAGACTGTACAATCACAACATCACCAAGACTCATGTGTTGCTGATCCCATAATCCTCCAGCGATACCGATACTCAACACAATAGCTGGCTGCAGAGTATCTAACCATTCTAACGTAGCGTCGTATGACTCAATCGATGTCATATCACACATGCAATAAACAAAAAACGTAAGACTTTCTTCTTGTCCGGCATATGTTCCTTCCTGTATTCCTTCATAAGTGCGACTACTTGAGAACTCAATTGGAAATTCTCTCAAGAAAACATCAAACTCTTCTTTTAACGCTATTACAACTAATACATTTTTTTTCATTGTCGAACCTGTAGTGGTCAAGTAAAACTAGCCAATCTGTTAGAGTTCATTAACTAATTACTCTCTGCCATCATTGGAGCTCAGCCATCGTTGTACTGATGTGGTCTTAGTGTATTGTAATAGTGATTCACATAACGCGTAATCGCATCATTCGCCGCTTAACTCTCCGATCCAAATTAGGAGCTAACTATTATATATAACGCATGACCTAATTAAGGAAATCTGTTATTTAATCAACCCTATTAAACCTTTATGTATTTAAATTTAATACTAACCAACTCTCTTTACAAAATTAATATTTTTTTCACTAACTCTTAGATTTAATTCATTTTAGGCTTATTCCCCGCCAACAACCCCACTACACTTAAATCTTCATCCAAATCTGGCCAGTGGATACCCTCACCATCCCCCAGTAATTCCCAGTTATCTTTCTGAGCTTGGGAAGCTTGCGATAATGAGGGAAACCAAGAAACAGGCACTGTAATCGTTCTGCCATCGACTAAGTCAACCGATAGCGTGCTGTCTGTGCATGTCACATGTTGTGCATAGGGATGCAATTCAATCGCTAAAGTACTCATTCCAAGCCTCAACTAAAAATGTCTCA
>JBGTQK010000021.1:0-25516 GCA_041941365.1 Cellvibrionales bacterium
ACATAAATATCGAGTTGTTTGCTACTGGTGTCGATACCGACATTGATCTCTTGTGTATTCATAAGGTAAGCTATCTCCGCCTTGCTATTCGGGCTCGAGGCCCACATGACTATTCGAGTTTATGCCTGGTGAGTGTCGGTTACGTTCACACTTGTTAACGGTCTTAATGATCCGGCGCAGCATCGAACTGTAACCAACAAGGCCTTGGGTGGCCGCCCAAGGTGGGTCTCAATTTACCCGTTAGTGAAAAGGATGAAAATAAGTAATATGAGTGTTATTGAACCATACAAGTTTATCAAACCTCGTTCCGGCCACAAAAACACGTGGCCTGCACTGGACGCGCAAAGACACGCGCGCCGTTTATAAAAGCGTTATACGTAAAAAATGTTAAATCACAGTGCAGAAAAAATATCCGAACTAAAGCATATTGATCTTTGGGAATCATATGTGCTTGGCTGGGAACGTACTGATGGCACTCTATCTATCAAGATTGATGCTGTACTGCTGCCTAACCATGAGGCTTATACAAAACCAACTCCTGATATGTGGGCTTGCTACAAAAAGGGAAAGCTACAGTTTAAAGGGGTTTCATCACTTGAAGGGTATGATGAGCTAAAGTCAGATAGAGCAGCTACTGACACATCTGGTGAAAAAGACTATGGCCATATTGAAGAATTTAAGTTTACAAAGCTTGGCGATTATTACTTTGAGATTGAGCTTGCAGGTCCTTTAAAGTTCAATGCAAGGGAGGTTGATTTTGTACTTATCAACGTATAACAAGCACATTAAAAATCGCCCGCAAAAAGCGCGGGCTGGACTCGCTAACGCTCGCCTTTTATGTGAGCGTTATGAGCACTAGCATGGCAAGACGACTGAAACTTTCAGCCCTAATTATACTTTTCGCAATCGTGTTGAGTGGTTGCCCTCGAATCGCAGAAATAGATGTTTATAACAATACCGGTGTATCAATATCTTTAGACAGTGGAGGTAATATCACGAACATCTCACCTGGCGAAGTAAAAGTCATTACGTTTACCTCAAGCAGTTTGGCTGTTACTTCCGAAATCGGAAAATGGAAATACGGCCGCAATTTAATACCGCATGGCGGTGAAGATGGCGAGTACTTTAATGGCACTGTATATTTGCAAATCAATAAAAGCGGCCGAATCTTTGCCACTAAAAAAAATGAGAAAAGGCCACAATCTGAATTTTCGGCACAGCCGGAGGGTTTCCCAATTGAACCAAGCTCATAACAAGGCGGTCAATGTCGCCTGCGGCTGGACAAAGCACTGCGTGCTTAGCCCATTACCTTGGCGTTATGTGTATTAGGGGATACGATATGAAAAAAGAACTCGTTGAAATTTATTCGGATGTCTCTAACTATGCAGTCATGAGGCACCCTGATAGAAATTTTCCAGGCTCGCTGATTCAAGGTGACTCTTTAGGTATCCTAATTTCAGAAATCCAAGAAGCAAAAGAAGAACTCGCATCTGGAAACTTAGATGATGTTAAGGGCATACTGGAAATGCTTGAAGAACGCCTTCAGGAAAGGATGGATGTATATAATGAAGCTTTGCAAGGTCACAGCTTTGACTAGCATTAACACACATAACCAGTTTGGGCATGAACGCCCGTTGGGCTGGACGCTGACGCGCCCATGCCAAAGGCGTTATGTTGTGAAGCACAATTCATACATTCTAATGTAAAAAAGAAGTCGTATTATCAAATATTGAACCTAATTTAAAAGGAGTTACTTCATGAAAGTTCTAATATCAATTACATTATTTTTTCTATCTTCTCTAACCCAAGCAGCTCTTGTAACTTGGGAGTTAAATGATTTCCTTTTTGATGATGGGGGAAGCGCTTACGGATCTTTCGTGTACGATACAGAGAACCGGTCAGTACATAATATTGATGTCTATACAACCCCTGGCTCTAGACTAAACGGGAGGCACTACATTGCTACAGCTGGTAGTTGGGGTAGTAACGCGGATATTGGGATAATGGCGTTCACGAACACTAACTCCACAAGTAATTATCAAGGTGCAGGCTGGTTTAGAATGGATTTTCACTCTATCTCGAATGTAACATCGGCTGGAGTGTTGCTAGATCAATGGTTAGCAGTTGGTGCTGAGAGCTATTGTGTAAATATGGCCTGCAGCAGTGCCGCAAACGAAATTACGGACCCTCAAAATTCAAGAGAAACTATTTCCGGGTACATCTATTCTACGCAAAGTGCTCCTAGCCCCGTGCCTCTTCCTGCGTCAGTTTGGTTTTTTTTATCTGCTCTAGGAGGCATGGGTTGGATTTCACGAAATAACAAGTAATCACATAACAAGCGGCTCCAGCTGATAGCTGGTACTACGCGCCTTTTGTGTTACTCGCTGGCGCTCAAACAATAACACAAAATTCGCTCCATACCAGCTACAGCTGAGCCGGGCGTTATATGTATGTATAGAATTACGATTATTTGTGAGGGTTTATCTTCTGAAGATGGGAAAGAAGCTTCAGAAGACTTCGTTCAAGAATTCAGGGAGCACCGAGAATGGCACAAGAATCCACAGTGCTATTGGGATGGTTCAGTATTAAAGTTAATCGTGGAGAATGATTTTGATAACGATGGCCAAGCAACCCTAGATGAGTTTGGAGATTGCTTAGCTGCATATGTTACGGATTATTCTGATTGTACGTTTCAAATTGAGTCAGTAAATGAATTGTAGATTACACACATATAACCAGCTTGGGCACAGGAAATCGCGGACGCTCTTCCTGTGCCAAGGGCGTTATAGGGCTTAAAACAAAATGGATTGGATACAAGTAATACTGGCTGTGCTTTTATTGATTGCTTTCCCTATAGCGTTTTATCTAGTTGTTAAGTCAATCCAGCACATGTGGGGTTTAATCAACAACATCACCGGAAGGTACGCTATGTTTTATGGTGGGCTATTGCTATTCATGCCCAGTCAGTTTAACGAGCAAGGTAATATGCACCGTATTAAGCTCATAAATACTCTAAAGTGGCTCGTTCCGCTTTTTATAATTTTGTTTGGTGGTTCATACGTTCTTAACCATTCCGGTGGCAGCGTATGAGTCAGCCCTATAACCAGGCAAATCACTGCCGCTTCGCTCGGACGCGCTAAAGCGCGCCCGTGTTTGCGGCGTTATGTATTTAGCTAAAGGTTTCAAATAAGGTTCGGTCGAACTCTCACTATTAAGAGGATATAGAATGAAAAATATTGCAGTTTTGTTATTGGTCGTTTTTATAGGTGGTTGTGTTACTGGCGCTCCTCAGGGGGATTCATTTTCCGCAGTAAGAGACGTGCCTCAAGGCCAATCACAACTTTATTTATATCGATTACATGGTGCCGTCGGACAGGCTCTAAAATACAAGGTCTTTATCGATGGAGAGCAAAAAGGACTTTTGGGTAATCGTGGATATATCGTTATTCCTGTTAGCCCTGGAAAACATGAGATTGAACTAAAGGCTCCAGGGTATAAGAAAAATCCGGTAACTTTCGATTTTGAAGCTGGTGAAAACGTATTCATTTCAGCAATTACAGATTACAAAGGTGGAATATTGGGCGGCAGTGCTAAAGTAGTTTTAACGGAAGTAACGAAAGTTGTCGCAGAAGCGGAAATGACTACAACCAAGGAGGAGATATGAGTCGGCTTTTCTTATGCTTTGTAGTCTTTTTTGGTCTGATAGCGTGCTCAACGCAGCCACTTGACTTAAATCCAATTTCAAATCCACTTAAAGGCGTTGATACTCAGAGACTGGTTGCAAGCGACCTGAGTATTTTGTGGGGAGTTGATGATTCAAGTTTTCAGGGAAACCCAAAGTATGCGGATAGCAAAGACGCGTACTTAAAAGAATTAGAGCGAGTTTTAATAGCGAGTTTTCAGAGAGCGGATGTAGCAGAACCTATAGATGTAAGCCTAACTTTCACGATTTCTCTATATCGTCGCATTGGTGCAGTACAGGCTAGATGGATCGAGGGAGGAGGAAACACTATAAAAGGAACGGCCGTTTTTCGTAACCCCCAAGACAATTCTGTAATGGCAGCTTACGTCGTCGAGGCAGTTTATGGATCAGATGGGGGATTAATTGGTGCCGCGCTGCAGGGTCTTGCGGACACAGACGTTGAGTCAAAGTTGGCAGAGCAAACAGTGCAAAACTTGCGGAAAAAGCTAAGTTCGAAGAGGTAGTGTGGTCGAGCGCAAACACAAAACACATAACTAGTTTAGGCACACGGACAAGCTTACACTTGCCCGGTGCTAAAAGCGTTGAGGCTGTAGAAAAATCTAAAAAACCAAAAATTATCTGTTAGTATAGTGCTGTCTCTTTACCGGAGTGCATGATGCCTAAATTTATCCCTTATAACTTGAACCAGGATGCGATGGTGGTGATTAATTTCGCTGATCAGTTGCAATCGGGCACGTTTGAGCACGCGTTAGCGTATTTAATTGACGAGCGACTGGATCTTTCTTGCTTTTCCGAAGGATTAACCAACGATGAGGGTGGTCGTTCGGCGTATGATCCGGCGATTATGCTGAAGATTATTCTATTTGCTTACTCTAAAGGCATTACCTCGAGCCGCGAGATTGCGTGGTGTTGTCAGACCAATATTATTTTTAAAGCATTATCGTGTGATAGCGCCCCGCACTTTACAAGTATTGCGGCTTTTGTTCGCAATCATAGCGAAGCGGTTGAAGATTTATTCAGCCAGGTGGTGTTAGTTTGTGAGCAAGAAGGTTTGATTGGCCGCGAGCTATTTGCAATTGATGGTATACCGACTGGATGAAACAGCGTGTGGATAGTGATGAAGGGAAACAGATTTACAGTCACCGGATGTCGGTGGTGGAGCCAGTGTTTGGCAACATCACGGTTAATAAAAAACTTAACCGGTTTGGTTTGCGCGGTAAACGCAAAGTGAATGCACAATGGCAGTTATATTGTTTGATCCATAATATTGAGAAAATCGCCAATTATGGCAAGGGTTATCAACGGCAGGCAGCATAGCGGCTGGTAACCGGCAGTATGCGTTGTTTTGAGCTTGAGTTGCAATCGGGCAAAAATACAGGCAATCCAGGCCTATGAAAAAACAAAACGATAGGCTTGAGATAATTTGCTCGGTCACACGAGTTAATCTACAGCCTCGTTAGCTACCTTTAGAAATAGGGATATTTAGTGAAAATTTGTTACTACGATGAATCAGGAGATGATGGCTATCCTGCATACTCTTCGCCGTTGTTTGTGCTCAGCGCGATTTATCTAGACTATCTCAGCTGGAAAGACACTCACGAAAAAATCGCAGGGTTTCGTAGACATCTTAAGCAGAAATACGGATTTCCGGTAAAGCTGGAATTTCATACAAAGGAATTCTTACTAGACAAATCTCCTTACAGAGAATTTCAGTTGCCACCGGCTCAACGTATATCAATCGTTACAGAATTTTGCAGCTTCATAGGTAGTCTAGATATTCGTATTGTGAACATAATGATCAACAAGCTGGCAATAAACTTTTCTGGCTATGACATCCTGAATACATCACTAAAATATTCAATTCAGCGAATTGAAAATGATCTAAATCCAAATTTGAATCCAGACACGAGGTTTATGGTTATTACCGATGAAGGCCGTGTCGGAAAAATGAGAAAAACTACTAGGGCAATACAACGAGTTAATTATATTCCGTCTCAGTATGGTCCAGGGCACTATAGGCAGGAAATTCAAACTCTGATTGAAGATCCATTACCAAAAGACTCGAAAGAATCCTATTTTATCCAAATGGCAGACCTTATCGCTTATATTGTTTATCTCTATGGCGTGAAGCGGGTTCTGGGTGGTGATTTTCCGAATAGGCTTAAAGCCCATATGAGCGAGAGCCAATTATTGGAGTGGCTTGAATCAGCGAAGCCAAGCTTTAACCTTGAAGCCGCGCCTGCAAATGAATATGGAATTAAAATTCACCCAAATTAAAAAGGGCAGCCGAGGCCACCCTTTTTAATTAGTTCCACCACCTACAGCGCATTCACGTTTTCAGTGGTTCGCGGATTATATTAGTATTCCTACTGCCACATTACAACCTATGAATAATTACATCATTAGAATCAGCGAGTTAGCTAACAAGGCTGGTCACAATCATTCCGCGCCTACGGCGCTCCATTGGACTCAGCACTGCGTGCTTCGCTCGGTGCTAACGGCGTTACACGTCCAGGAGATAACGTGAAGATATTACTGATTTCCCTTTATGAGCATTATGCACCTCAGAGAAAATACAGATGAAATGGTATGTCTTGGAAAAAAATCAAAATTTTAATCTTCCGGAATGGGCACGGACTTTTGGTGTAAATGATGAGGGCATAGTATTTGTACCTGCCGGGATTAGCCCAGTATCGGAGAATGAAGTCTACGATCGCTCTTCTGATGTTGATATATTTTGTGCGCAATACAATGACCACATGTACATGCCGAGTAATTGGCTGGGTAATGAGTTTCCTGAGGTCGCCGATCTATGTCGTATGTTCGAGAATCAGGCAGAAAAAATTAAAGGTGAAAACGTTACATAATAATTTTAGTTACGCCTGCCTTTAGTTGGCTTCGGTTCCGCTTTTTCGTTCGCCCATGACCCTGGTGTTAGGGGATTGACCCTTTTTATTCTTCCTTTATAATTTTCACTATAGAATTAGCTGTTATAACGCTTGGGAAAAAATATGATAACCGTAGAAAAAGATAAGCAAGCAGAAGAAATTTTTATTCATGGCTCGCCGGAAAGTCTTAGAGATTTTGCCAAGAAGCTTTGGGCCATCGCCGAGAAAAGTGATACAAAAGGTAAATATAAGGAGCAGCTGACTCCTGATAGTGACTCTGATACTTATCTATCGACAAAGCTTCATGGTGAACCGGGTAAACATAGTGTTATCAAAAAATTAACTATATCCAGTCGTACTGGTTAACCTCATGGAGTAAAAAAGTTTTTACTCTGATCTAATGCATGTTCAGAGAGAATCCATAATGACAGATATTAAAATAAAACTTGATCGCCCATTAGTTGAAGAGTTATTTTCACGATACCAAAATGTTATTGGTAAGGATTTTTCGGGTTATCGAAATCATGTTTATCGAACCATTACTTATGCGATGCATTTTTTAGAATATGACTCTAGGTATGAGCCACTTGTTGAAACAGCATTTGTTTATCACGATATTGCGCTTTGGACAAACCGTGAACTTGCTTACCTTGAACCATCAGAAGCGATAGCTTTGGAAGATAATGAGAAGTATGGATGGGGGTTGGATGCCGAGGCACTTCGTGGCGCTATACATTGGCACCATAAACTTTTTCCTTACAAAGGACCTCATGAGGAAGTCATCGAGGCTTGTCGAAAAGCAGACTGGATTGACGCTTCAAAAGGTATTATCCGAAAAGGGCTTGGCAAAGCTACAATTAAGCAGGTCGAAGCGGCATTTCCAAATTCTGGTTTCCATAATACGTTGTTGCGACTGACAAAAGACTATGGTGGTTCAATGCTGGTTGGAGGAATAAAGGTCACTCGCGGCATTGTGAAATGGTAGCGAATAGCCAAAGTGAGTAAATGAGTGCATGAAAATGACGGGTTGAATGATCGGGGTCAGACTTCTTTTACTTTGGTTTAAAATGCAGTGTTATACTGCCCGCAAAATATATTTCCCTGATTTTAAAAAATTATTTAAGTCAAAATCACTATGCCAAAAAAAATCCCAAGAGATAAGGGCGATAATACCTCCCAGGAAATTATTCAACAAAGACACCAGTTTATAAAACAGAATTGCGATGTTGACCCCAAACATATCGGTAGTTATTCAATCGACCCCGAATCAACAATAGGTAATATAGAGAATTTTATTGGTGTTGCTCAAGTTCCGATTGGTCTTGCTGGTCCACTGTTGATTAATGGTGAGCATGCACAAGGGGAGTTTTATATTCCAATGGCAACCAGCGAAGGTACACTTGTTGCCAGCTACAATAGAGGAATGCGTTTACTCAGTGAAGCGGGTGGAGTTACCGTTTCTGTTGTTGATGATGCAATGCAACGTGCACCTGTATTTATTTTTGAAAATGCGCGTGAGGCTCGAGATTTTGGAGAATGGATTGATCAGCATTTTCCTGAAATAAAAGCGGCAGCAGAATCCACAACCAGCCAGGGAAAATTACGTAATATAGAAAAGTATGCAGCAGCTCGTATGCTTTATTTAAGGTTTAATTTTACAACAGGCGATGCTGCTGGCCAGAATATGGTGGGTAAAGCTACCTATTATGCTTGTGAATGGATCAAGGCAAATAATACTAATGTAGAACGTTATGTATTATCTGGTTCAATGGATACTGATAAAAAGCACTCACAATTGAACACATTACATTCCCGAGGAAAGCGTGTGGTCGCTGAGGCTACTGTTCCAGGTCATTTGCTTGAAAGTATCATGGGTGTAAAGGCAGAGCAATTATACAAGCAGAGGGCAATTAGCCAGGTTGGCGGATTTTTATCGGGTACTTCAAATACAGGAGCACATTCTGCAAACGGAATTACGGCTTTATTTATTGCAACAGGCCAGGATGCGGCGAATGTAGCAGAGTCTTCGGCGGCAATCACTTATGCCGATCTTGATGGCGACAATTACTATCTTTCAATTACTATACCATCACTTATAGTTGCAACATTTGGTGGGGGAACTCGCTTGGCAACACAGAATGAGTGTTTGCGTATACTGGGTTGTGAAGGTGCAGGTAAAGTTAATAAACTGGCCGAAATCATTGGTGGTACGGTTTTGGCTGGAGAGTTTTCTCTAAGTAGTGCTGTGCTTGCTGGAGACTGGGTAAGTAGTCATGACAAGCTAGGAAGAAATCGTTAGATCATTAAGTTTCAATAGGTATTAGCGGCCCAAATTGAGGGGCTAATATATTGTCCTGAAAGACTAGTGTTAACTTTTAAATAGGTTGATATTATAGAAGAGGACAGTTTTATATTTTAATACCTGATGAGAAAACAAAATGAATCAGCCCAATATTCATCGACATCTTGAATACCAAAAAACTTTATTAGCAGAACAAAGAGAATTGGAGCCGGATCAGCGTAATCATTACCGAATGTATTGGGACTACACTTCTCCCTATTCCCTTAAAGTAAAGTCCTATCTGAATTATAAAAAGATACCTTATAAGTTAATGCAAACGACGGGTGATGACTATTTTGAGCGCATCCCCAGGTTGGTAGGTATGTCGATTATTCCTGTAATCCTCACGCCCGATAATAAAGTCATGCAGGACTCAACGCCTATCATGACCTGGTTTGAGGAGCAATACCCGGAAAGCGCAGCAATTCCTGATGATACAAAGCTCGCATGGATTATGTGGTTAATCGAAGAGTTTTCTGATGAATATGTTCTTCGCTTTTTGATGCGTGGAAGATGGGGATCTGAGCATTCGCAGCAAACCATGAGTGCACGTATTGCAAGATTGTTCAACTTTGGGGGTGATGACGAGCTAATTAAATATGCAAAACAAAAAACGCTAAGAAGACAAACGGTTTTTGATATTGGATTGGGGGTAGCAAGGCCCAGCGATCAAAAAAATGCAGATAAGCAATTTATTGATCTGGTTAAAATATTGAATGATCATTTTAAAGACTATGCTTATTTGTTAGGAGATAGGCCTTCGATTGCTGACTTTGCACTGTTTGGCCAGATGATACATGTATTCAGGGATGGTACAGAGACAACTTGTCTTCTGGAAAACCATGGGCCGAATGTATGTAACTGGATTATGGATATCGATAACCTCGGTGATGATCGAGGTTGTGTAGGGCGTAAAAACTTTGATGAATGGTTAGATCTCGATGAAGGCTTGCCTACAACTCTGGAAAAGCTGGTTGAATTTATTAGTCAAACGTATTTACCGCAAGCCCTTGCCTATCGAAATGCAATGCAAACAGGTGCCAAGTTTTTTCCTGTCACATTATATGGGCATGAAACCTATCTGCCTAAATTTGATTACCGTGCAGGTACATTTGCCCAGCTTCAACAAAAATTCGCTGACTTACCAAAGTACGATCAAAAATCTATACAAAAGTTATTAAGGAATACCGGTTTGTTTCCAGCATTTATGGAAGGTGAAATTATTGTTCACCCACACTTTTATAAACTAACGCCACCGTTTGTCGTTAATCCTGACGATTATAAACGTGCCTATATTGGTGACAGCCGAAGTCAGGTGGACAAAGGAACAAATATTCTTGATCGTCTCAATCGTATTGTATCCAGTAAACCGATACGTAAATATCGTATTGTGCATGATTCTGCAAAGAACGCCGTGAGAGTTATCGCTTTTTACGGTGCAAAAAATATGATGACTAAACATACAAAAAAAACGAAATAAAGATTAAATTCAAAGAATAAGAAATAGTAAAAAAGCGATGAAGTGCTCGGCGAATCAAATTGTTATATTGGTGGTTTCTTAGACGTTTAAAGAAAAAATAACAGGTCTTTTTCTCTAATAAAGTTAACATATTTAATTAATAAATTAAAAACTTTTAATTAGATTGGATCTATTTGAAGAAATTTAACCTGTTGGAAGATATTCGATGTTGCTCTAATGAGTTTTACAAAATAATGTTACAAATTTGATAATTTTCGTAAGTTCTGTAGGTTATAAAAATAAGAGGAGAAAGAATGTTCTTGAGAACGCTTTCTGCAATTAACAATAAATCCATTTATTGTAGTTTTTTATTCGAGCGTGTTCGGTTCGGAAAACAAACTGTACATAGCCTGACCAGTCTTATAGAAATTGCTGAAATTTCATCCTTTAAGTTATTTACATTCAGGTTTAAGAAATGTCTGGCGAAACCCAGTCACCAGGTTTACCAATAAACTCATGAGAGGAGTTATCTATGTTTAACAATAATATTTATATTCACTGTATTAAATTCATCAAACTTTTAGGTGGTTTATCTATGGCATCGCTTCTAACAGCTTGTATTGGTGGCGTGGATAGTCGTGTTACCGATGCCGATAATAATGACGTTCTCTTCATTGGCGATTCTATTTATGCGTTATCTGGAGAAATTCAGGACAACCTGGAAGAAGAGGCGGGGCAAACGTTTCTTAGATATGCAAAATCAGGTGCTCAGCTATTTAATGGTTTTGCGGGTATTCAAACCATTCCAGATCAGTTTGAGGAGGCGATAGAAGATAACCCTGGTATTAAAACCGTGGTTATGAATGGTGGTGGTAATGATATTTTGATTCCTGCAGTTTTGTTAGATCCATATCGATGCAAAACACGCTGGTATCACTTTGGCCGTTTAAGAAGTTCATGTAAAGAATTTATTGATGGCCTTTATGTTCAAGGTCTCCAGGTAATAGATGAGTTTACGAAGTATGAAAGTGTTTCTAACATTATCTACCTGGGTTATTATTATACGAAATTTGGTTTGGCTGGTAATTTGGCCTTATTAGAGGAAGCTGTTGATTACGGTGATGCAACGTTATCAAGAGCATGTGATGTTTCGCCGATACCCTGTTTTTTTGTTGATCCTCGCGATGAAATAAATAATAGCGACATTTTATTTGATGGTATTCATCCAACTTCATCTGGATCCGAAAAAATGGCAGACCTTATCTGGCCAGCTCTTGAACCGCTACTTTAATTTAAAAATGATCTAACGATTTACACGCCAGCAATGCATTTATATGCTTGCATTATCCTATCAGGCAGTTGATCCATGACATTCAACTGCCTGATAGTTTTTTATTATCAAATAAACATTAAAGGAAAAGCGCTAATTCGACATATCGCGTCTTTATTTAAACTTTTTTAGATATAAAAATTTTGATATTACAGTTTTCTAAACCTGCCTTCGTTTTGCTATTTTCGAAGTGCCTGAATAGATGTTGGCCTGGTTTGCCATCCATCTTGAATAAAAATAACCTTATATATCCAATCTATAAGCTCTTAATATAATTGTTAGTTAAATTAAAAAGGTCGCCGAAGTATTCGGCGACTTTTTTTTGCTGGTTTTGCAAAAAAAAGTAAGGCCATAATCTATATAATTTATTTGGAGATGTTATGTTGTTTCAAAAAAAATCTTTTAAAATCGCTAGCTTACTTGGCGGATTATGTCTGGCTGCTGTCAGTTTTGCAGACGAAATAGTAACAGATGCTGATAACGATCAGGTTGTTTTTCTGGGCGATTCAATTTTTGCTTTGAGTGAAAAAATACAAGCGAACATTGAAGCTACATCAGGTGAAACTTATCGGAACTATACATTATCAGGTTCACAAATGTTCGGTGGTGGATTAGGCATGCCTATACCCGATCAATTTCAAAGAGCACTTGGTGATAACCCCGATATAGACCTTGTAGTTATGAATGGTGGCGGTAATGATATTCTGGTGCCTGCAATTGTTAATGGAGACCCGCATCAATGCAAAACACGCTGGTATCAGTTTGGTCGATTAAGTCAATCATGCAAAGACTTTGTTGATACTCTCTATTTGCAAGGTATGGAGCTTCTGGAAACTTATACTCAATATGGTGTTGAAAACATTGTTTACCTTGGTTATTACTATACAAAACTGGGTCTAGCAGGTAATTTAAATACCTTAAGACAGGCAGTTGATTATGGCGATGAAACATTACAACGAGCTTGTGATAACTCACCTATTCCATGTACTTTTGTTGATCCACGTAGCACAATAAGACCATGGGATGTTTCAATTGATGGCATTCATCCCAATGATTCTGGCTCTAAAAAGCTAGCTGACCTAATATGGCCCGTTATGCAACCCCTGCTATAATATTTATAAAAATACCCGGATCATCAAGTATCCGGGTATTTTCTTTCATAGAAATATTCTTAGCAAAGATAATATTTTTCCGTATCACTCTGAACATAAATAATCTTTGTGTTAGTTTATTTTCAGGCTCTATTACAACGATTGGCTTAATTTGCCATTTTGTTTGAATAAAAATAACCTTTTATATTGCAAATAATCTCTCTTAATATAACTGTTAGCTTAAGTAATAAAATAAAAGCTGAATTACTTTTAAATACATTCAAGTCAAAATCGTTTTTTATTGATTTATAAAAACTAATAAATTCTGTAGCGGTTTTAATAGCAGTTAACTTAAATTTAACAATAAAAGCTGTAATCATAATGAATAAATATAGGAGAAAAACATGTTTAGAGAGTGCATATTTAATCAGGGCAATAAACTTTTAAAATTATTCGCAGGTTTATATATGGCGAGTGTTCTCATTGCCTGTACCAATGAAGGCATAGGTGGAATTGTTAGTATGCCAAGGGTAACCGATGCAGATAATGACCAGGTTGTTTTTATCGGTGATTCCATTTACGCGGCATCAGGCATTCTTGATCCATTAGGTGGTGGGATTCAAGGAAGGCTAGAAGAGAAGGCCGGTGAGACTTTTCGGAATTATGCTGTGTCAGGTGCTCAATTATTTGGCGGATCAACTGCCCAGTCTATTCCAGAACAGTTTGATGAAGCATTAGCTGATAATCCGAACATTGATTTGGTAGTTGGCGATGGAGGAGGTAATGACATACTACTTCCCGCTGTTTTGCTTGACCCACATAAGTGTAAAACACGTTGGTATCAATTTGGCAACTTGAGTATGGATTGTAAGGATTTTATTGATGGCCTGTATGTTGAGGGGGTTGCTCTCCTGGAATCTTATACACAGTTTGGTGTGCAAAATGCAATTGTTACCGGTTATTACTATACCAAGCTTGGCATTGTAGGAAACCTGGATCTTCTTGAGGAAGCTGTTGATTATGGTAATGCAACTTTAAAACTGGCATGTGATGGTTCACCGATACCTTGCACATTTATCAATCCTACAGGGGTAATAAAAAATCGGGATATCATTATTGATGGTATTCATCCAAAAGCATCAGCATCAAAAAAGATTGCAGACCTTATCTGGCCTGTTATGGAACCACTTCTGTAGTAACTTGAATAGATTTACCCGGGTGAAACTATTCGGGTATTTTTTTTCCGATTTAAATAAAAGCTATAAACCTATCAACATAAATTTTATGTAGGGGACGACCATGTTTAGACACTGCCTTTTTAATCAAACTCATGTACTTTTAAAATTACTCACAGGCTTATTTATGGCATGCCTGTTAACAGCCTGTGGAGGTAATGGTGACAGAGTAAGAAATGCCGATAATAATCAAGTTGTATTCATAGGTGATTCTATTTATGCCCAAACAGGAGAAATTCAGGATTTTCTTGAAGGATATGCTGGAGAAACTTTCCGAAACTATTCTCAAGGAGGTGCTCAAATATTTGGAGATTTTCTTGGGGCTCAACCAATACCTGAACAATTCGATGAAGCAATAGCAGACAACCCGGATATAGATCTTGTTGTTGGAAACGGTGGTGGTAATGATATTGTTGTGCCTGCAGTTTTACTGGACCCGCATAAATGTAAAACACGTTGGTATCAGTTTGGCAATTTGAGTAACAGGTGTAAGGAATTTATTGACGGTCTTTATTTTGCTGGTCTTGACCTTCTTGAATCTTATACACAGTTTGGTGTAGAGAATGCAATCTACCTTGGCTATTATTACACAAAGTTCGGATTGCTTGGTAATTTGGAATTGCTGAAAGAAGCTGTGGACTATGGTGATGAAACTGTAAAGCGTGCTTGTGAGAACTCACCTATTCCCTGTACGTTTGTAGACCCACGCCCTGTTATAAACAATAGAGATATTGTTTTTGATGGTATTCATCCAAAAACCTCGGGGTCGAAAAAAATGGCAGACCTTATCTGGCCCGTTATGGAACCACTGCTTTAGCTTAAGAGATAAATTAAATGCCTGAGCATGCTCAGGCATTTAATTAAAAAAGTAATAAAATTAGCCCTCTACTAAATTAAATAATTCAGAAAGAAAAACCGTGGCATAGCTGCCTTTTGGTAATGAAAATTTAAAAGACATTACATCGTCATCTACAGTTGTAGTCAGATTTTTTACAGTGCCTCGAAGTGGGCGTCTCGTTAGTTTGATATCGCTTTCAATAAGTGGTTTATAAAGCTTAGGGAATTGATTAAAAACATTATGCTCAATACCCCTGATTTCATTTGCATCTGAATAACCAGGCAATATACCTGCTATATGAATATCTTTTTCTTTAATTCGGCGATGTATATTTTCAATATCTTCTTTATTGTTTGTATCGATCGAAAAAAAACTATTACTTCCATTTAAAATCAGGTGGTCATCAACTATATATCGATTCCAGTTATTCTGTATAATCCGCTCGTTTAATAGCGCATTAAATAAAAAACTACGTGCAGCAGATAGATATAAACTTCTTTTTTCTTTTGAAGGCTTAATTTTTCCATCAAACAATTTGATCGCTTTATCAATATTATTGAAGTTATACCCAAAGCGCTGGTTGCCAAAATAGTTGGGAAAGCCTTGTTGTTCAATACACTGAATGACCTCCTTCTTTTGCTCTATAGCTTGAGAAACAGAGCATGCAGAAGAAATAGGGAAGCAGCGTTTAATGTTTACTTCAAAGTAATTGCCTCTATGGGAACCTATTTTTAATTTTTTATTGTGCTTAAGTATTTTTAAAATTCTAAAAGACTGATCATTACCCGGAAATTTTTCGTTAAATTCAAAACCTTCTAACTCTTTATCTATGTTGCTATTCTTTTTTGGTTTTAAGCTAAACCATTGTTGGGTAATGGCTTTTTTATCTTTTAAACCACTGTAACCAATATTTACAGGTGGTAAGTGAGCAATTTGAGCAAGTTTTTCTCTTACGGCAAGAGTATTCATTCCCTTTTTTTCTATCCATAAATAGAGGTGGTCGCCATCACCTGCAGGTTCGAAACCTAGCTCTTCTCTTACAAAAAAATCTTCAGGCTGTTCTTTGATTAAGCCATTAAAAACAGGTCCGCCATAAGCGCGATTAGGTTGAAAGCTTTGCATAAATAAAAGGGCAAGTTTGAGAGCGTTTTGTAGTTAAGTGCATTTGATGGCGATGATAGTTTTAAAGGCCTTTCTCGCTAAAGGTAATTATAAAAAATGTTGATAAGTCTGTTCTGAAAACAGGGGTTTGGGTAAATATTAAACGATTTTGCATTTGGAATTACAGTGTGGAATTATAATCCGGTTTCAATTTATGTTAATCATGCTAACCGTTTGCAGAATGATGGTTTGTAAATAGCGCTTAAAGAAAATTTTTATCCACCGTATTCCGGGTATTCTTTGGAGAATAGCCTTGTAATTTCCTATTAATTGACTGGAGTAATAGTCTGGAGATGGGGTTTCCGGATAGTACATTAACAATATGTCAGGAGACAACCATTTTATAACGCTTTAATTAAGTGTTGTATTTTAACGGGCGGCAAAGTGCTTGACTTGTTTGTTTTTCTATCTTTTTTGAAAACATTTATTTTAAGTGTTCAGAGGTTGTGATGCTTCTTGCAGTAACTTAAATTATTTTTAACGTATTGAGTCAAAATATAAAAAAAAGTAAATCATTTGACCTATAAAGACTATTATTTTGTCCGCAAGTGCTCTTACCACTTGGAAGCGTAATCATATAGCATCAAGCATTGTAATAAAAATAGGGTAAGGTAAATAGAGAATGAGTGATCCGTTTCAATGGCTAGATGCCACAGATCAAGCAAAACTTGTAGCAACTGGTGAAGTTTCCGCTAAGGAGTTAGTGGGTGCAGCCATTTCTAGAATGGAAAAGCTGGAGCCTAGGATAAATGCCACTACTTCGTTGCGTTATGAAAAGGCAATCAAAGAAGCTGGTGCTGCCGATAAACAGCCAGTAGAACAAAAAGGGCCTTTTTCTGGTGTTCCCTATCTGGTTAAAGATCTCCATGCTCTGGCTGGAGAGCCACGTACCCTTGGAAGTAATTTATTTAAAGGTCATCGTGATTTTTTTTCCGAACCGCTTATTAAAGCTGCAAACTCTGCGGGTCTAATCGCCCTTGGAAAAACAACAACATCTGAGTTTGGCCTCCTTCCTTCCACTGAACCACTGATTCATTCACCTACTCTTAATCCATGGAATACAAATTATGGGTCAGGCGGTTCTTCCGGTGGTTCTGCAGCAGCTGTTGCTTCTGGTATGGTACCAATCGCACAAGCCAGTGATGGCGGTGGTTCAATTCGTATTCCGGCCGCCCGTTGTGGTCTGGTAGGTTTAAAGCCTTCGCGTGGAAGAGGATTAAAGCTACCAGTCGACGCGACAGGAGAAATATCTGTGGCTCATTGTGTTTCACGATCAGTCCGCGATACAGCCAAATTTCTTGAAATTTCTGATGCTGCGAGGGTAAGAAAAAAACAGCCGGGTGCACCTGATACCATCGGTTTTGTAAAAGGGCATCCAACACAAACATACCGAATTGCTGTGGCAATGAAGCCTTTAGCTGGAGCTGAAGCTGAGCCAGAAACAGTAGCAGCTGTTGAATCGGCAGCAAAGCTTTGTGAAGATTTGGGTCATCATGTTGAAATGGCGAAACTGCCCGTTGATGAATCACAAGATATGGAAAGTTTTTTTGCACCGCTTATAGGATCTGTTGCAATAAACCTGCAACGATACTTTCATCTTATTCGTTTATTCATACAAGGCCCTGCTTTTTGGTCCTGGCCCAGCTATGATGAAGCGTTAGAGCCGTGGATGCGTGGTTTGGCAGAAATAATCAAACGTAAAAATCGCGATGGAGAATGGCTGGTAAAAGAGGCCCTTGAGTATCAGAAAAAATCTCTGGTGGATTTTGCCGAGTTTTTTAAACGCTACGATTTTATTTTAAGCCCGGTTGTGAGCAGGCCCAAGCTTGTTTTTGGAGAAATCGCACCAACTGTCCCCGCTGAAGTGCTTTTGAAGCGAGCGGCTGACCATATCGGGTATACAGCAATGTACAATTTTACCGGGCTGCCAGCGCTTTCACTTCCACTTGGAACAGCATCAAGCGGTGTTCCGATTGGGGTGCAGTTTGGCGCATCACTCTATGATGAAGCAAAATTGCTCCATTTAGCCTACCAAATTGAAGATGCTGCACCATGGGCCCAGCGTCGACCACCGCAATGTGATGTTTAATCTGCTAACGAGTTGCATGTTCGAAAGCCTGTAAATTTTGGCTTTTAAAAATTAAGCGCTTGATTAAGTCAATTCTGGTATTTTAAAGGCATAAAAAATATGTTAGCTAAAAAAGATTCGAACTTCATGCGTTTATACAAAAGAACTACGGTTTTTATATTTTACCAGAGCACCAATCACTTCTGTAAAAACTATGATTAGAAAAACAGGTGACAAACTGGAGAAAAAAACATGATAAGCAATAGCAAAAATAACAAAGCATCTTGTCAGCAGGTCGACAAAGTGGATATCCCGACTTCTGGTGCGAAGCATAACGATATTCCATGCTACACCGAAAATTCCTGCCAGGTTAACAAAGAATGCTGCAGTCCCTCCTGGCACAATAATTTCACCCAGCCCTAAAGCAATGCTGACTACACTTAGTAGATGAATGAAATAAGTAGATATTATGGGTAATGCCAGGGCTGCACAAAATACGAGATCGAGTCGGGTCAAGTTGCGTTCCAGAAACATAAAAGTGCTCCTATTCATAAGGTTTCAATATGCAATCATAACAATATCTTCTGACGATTGTATGCAGTTATCTTTGGTTTTTTAAAGCTGTTATCAAAACCGCAGAATAGAATAAAGCAATGTGGTTGATTTATGTTTTAAATTGTCGATAGGCTAACGCTTCTTTTATGTGTTTTATTTTAACAGGCCGATCATTTGTTTGCTCATCTTTCTGTTTTGACAGGATATGTTTGGCATGCTCGAGGTCAGCAATGGTTCTTGCAACTCTCAATATGCGATGAAAAGAGCGAGCGGATTGATTCAGTTTTTCAATCGCATTCGAAAGCCAATCCAGAGCTTCCATTTCTACAATTTCCTGTTTAATTAACTCAATACTACTAAGTTCTGCGTTGAGCTTGTTTTGGCGTTTACTCTGGATCTTATGCGATTGCAGCACACGTTCGGCTATGTTGTCGCTGTTTTCACAGCATTTTTTCTCATGAGGTTCAGATTTTTCATAGAGTAATCGCGTTGGTAAACGGTTGACATTTACTTGCATATCCAGTCTGTCTAACAAAGGGCCTGAAATTTTACTTCTATAACGCTTAACCTGAGAGGCTGAACAGCTGCATTGTTGTTGAGGATCGCCATAATAACCACACGGGCAGGGGTTCATAGCGGCAATTAACTGAAAGCGAGCAGGGTATTCAACTTGTTGAGCCGCTCTAGATATGCTTATTTTTCCTGACTCTATGGGTTCACGTAAAACTTCCAATACTTTGCGATCAAATTCAGGCAGTTCATCCAAAAATAAAATGCCTTTATGTGCAAGTGAGATTTCCCCTGGCTTTGGGTGGCTTCCACCACCAACTAACGCAATAGGTGAGGCTGTATGGTGAGGAGAGCGGAAGGGTCTTTCGCGCCAGTTGTCTTTATTAACAGTTTTTCCTGCTAAAGAGTGGATAGAAGCAACTTCCAATGCGGCTTCAGCATTAAGAGGTGGTAGTAAAGAGGTCATGCGTGAAGCCAGCATGGTTTTACCCGTACCAGGCGGGCCGGAAAATAAAATATTATGGCCGCCAGCGGCAGCAATCTCTAATGCACGCTTGGCTTGTAATTGACCAGAGACATCAGCAATATCATTAACTGTTTTTTTTCTGGAATTAGATGGAAGTACTTTATTAATCGGTAGCAGCTTATTGCCATTGATATGTGCTGTGACTTCAAGAATATGCGAAGCACAAGCGATTTGATGGCGAAGAGGCAAGCTTGCTTCGGTTTTGTTATCTGAAGGGACAATTGAGACTCTACCGGGTTCAGCATGAATGAGAGCCGGCAATATGCCTCTGACTTCTCTTAACTCACCCGTTAGTGCAAGCTCACCAATAAATTCAAAATTCTGAAGAGAATCCTTTGGAATCTGTTCGGATGCTGCAAGTATGCCAAGGGCAATTGCAAGGTCAAATCGGCTTCCCTCTTTGGGTAAGTCAGCAGGGGCGAGATTTATCGTAATACGACGGTCAGGAAAATCAAAATGAGAGTTAATTAGCGCACTTCTTACCCGATCGCGACTTTCCTTTACTGCGGTTTCAGGTAAGCCGACAATAGTAAATGCGGGCAGTCCATTCGAGAGGTGGGTTTCGACACTGACGAGAGGTGCTTGAATACCAAGTGAGGCGCGAGAGAAAGTAATTGCTAATGCCATATTATCATCCTTGATTGTGTGGAAGGTCTTTCCTGACCATTGTTGTTGTAATTCGTTAGTGGTTAAGTTCTAACGAGGTATTGCTTTCTATTTTTCGTCCAGTTGTTTTTTAAGTGTTTCTATCTCTTGAGTGAGCTCAGAAACCTGTTGTTCCAAATGGTTAAGTTGATCCAAACGTTGCTCAAATTCTTCACGAGAGAGCAGGTTGAGTTTTTCTGATTTTGCAGAAAGTAGTGCTTTGAAATTGGTTTCAAATTCGTCGCGCACACTTTTAGCGCTTTCAGGCAGTGAATCGCCTGCTTTTTTAATGAATTTATTTAAATCGCTGGAATTAAACATAATGTCAGGAATTATGCGTCAGGTTTTGTTTATATTGCAAGCACTTATGCTGTAAGCAATTGCTTATTAACCGAGAGTAAATGCAGTGGATATAGACACCTGAAGAAGGAAATAATAATAAAGTTAACGACTCACTTTGGTGCATTCAGCACCAAAATGGAAAATATAAAAGTCAGAATTGGTGCAAAAAAGTAAAAAAATATTAAAAAAAAGTTAAGGCTTTCACGTTGATCTTTGCAAGCGCCTGTTTTATCTAAAAAAAATCTATCTGGCATGTTGAATGCTAATAATCCCCACAAGTCCATTTTCTTCAGGATTTTTATTGTCTTGAAGCTGGATGGTTTATTGATCCGTCTTTTTTTTAGCAGGGGAACAATTAATGAAATTAATTACAGCAATTGTTAAGCCTTTTAAGTTGGATGACGTGAGGCAGGCACTATCAGAAATTGGAGTGCAGGGCGTTACTGTTACTGAAGTAAAAGGTTTTGGCCGTCAAAAAGGTCATACAGAGTTATACCGTGGAGCAGAATATGTTGTTGATTTTTTACCGAAGGTGAAAGTAGAAGCAGCTGTTTCTGATGATGTAACTGATCGCGCAATCGAAGCTATTTCTAAAGCTGCCAATACAGGCAAAATTGGTGATGGTAAGATTTTTGTAACAACACTTGAGCAAGTGATCCGAATACGAACGGGCGAATCAGGAGATGAGGCATTGTAAGGCAGTTTGGTTTTAGCGATAAAGATTTTTATTTTTAAAAAAAAATCAGAATCTTTGGAGCTAAGCAGCCTGACAATCTTTTTTCTGACCAATTAATTTAGTGATCATTTTTCAAATTTATAAATGTTTTGAGGTAACGAGTAATGGAAAATCAACTTTTTGAGCTCCAATACGCTATCGATACGTTCTACTTTCTTATATGTGGTGCGTTGGTAATGTGGATGGCAGCGGGCTTTGCAATGCTAGAAGCCGGCTTAGTCCGATCTAAAAATACAACCGAGATACTAACCAAGAACGTCGCTTTGTTTGCAATCGCATGTACCATGTACCTGGTTTGCGGTTATGAATTTATGTATGGCGGCGGTTTCTTCCTTAGTGGCACAGATAATGTTGCAAGCATGACTGATGAAGCAATTGCTGGTGTGATATCTGCACAGAAAGAATTCCGTGCCGGGGCAGAAGATGCGTCTTTACCATACTCTGGTGCATCCGACTTCTTCTTCCAGGTGGTTTTCGTTGCGACAGCGATGTCTATTGTATCTGGTGCAGTTGCTGAGCGTATGAAGCTTTGGGCATTCTTGCTATTCGCTGTTGTTATGACAGGTGTTATTTATCCAATCGAAGGTGGCTGGACCTGGGGCGGTAAAGAAGTTCCTGGGCTTGGTGCTTTAGACTATAGTGACTACGCAGGTTCGGGTATCGTACATATGGCCGGTGCAGCTGCTGCATTAGCTGGTGTGTTAGTGCTTGGTCCTCGTAAAGGTAAATATGCTGCTGACGGTAGTGTACAGGCAATTCCTGGCGCAAACCTTCCATTAGCTACTCTGGGTACATTCATTCTTTGGATGGGCTGGTTTGGTTTTAACGGTGGTTCTACATTGCAGTTATCAGGTGTTGGTGTTGCTAACGAAGTGGCAAGTGTATTCTTGAATACAAACGCCGCAGCTTCAGGTGGTTTGATTGCTGCATTGATTGTTGCAAGAATCATGTTTGGTAAAGCTGACCTAACAATGGCATTGAATGGCGCGTTGGCAGGTCTTGTTGCAATCACTGCTGACCCAGCTTCTCAATCGGGCCTTATGTCAACCATCATAGGTGCTATCGGCGGTATCATTGTTGTATTCAGTATTGTGTTCTTCGACAAAATCAAGATTGATGATCCTGTAGGTGCGATCTCTGTTCACGGTGTTGTGGGCATCTGGGGTGTACTTGCAGTAGCGATCTTCGGTGGTGCCAGCTTTGTTGGTCAGATAACAGGTTTACTAGTGATCTTTGTTTGGGTATTTGTAACCAGCTTAATCGTTTGGTTCGTACTTAAAGCTATCATGGGTATCCGGGTTAGCGAAGAAGAAGAGTTTGCAGGAGTGGATATGTCAGAGTGCGGAATGGAAGCGTATCCAGAATTTGTTAACAGTAAAGTTTAATGTGTTAACACAGGATTGTTCTGGGAAAACGCCACCTTCGGGTGGCGTTTTTTTTTGGTTATATAAATCATAAGACCTCTGTTTGTTATGTAACAAAAGCTTAAAACTAAATTGATAGCGTAGAAATAAAAGGCATAGCTCGGCTTCTTTCAGGGTGTAACAAGAATAAAGGTTAATTTGCATTGTTAGATTTCTTAAACCCTGCAATAAAAATAATGCCAGAAATTAAAAATACAAATGCTGATGGTACAGGAACCTGGTGAACTGAAAGCGAAATTGTATAGTCCATATTTACACTGTCTCCTTCCAATAGGTCTGAACCTGAATAATTGAAAGAGCCAGTACTGGTTTGAAAAAAGTAAGAAGTATTGAAATAAGGAGTCAAATTAAAAACAGTATTGACTACCGAGTTATTAATTGCTTCTGTGCCCCAATAGAATTCGGCACCTGTTAATGACCAGTTCATTTCAAAGTGAGTAATATTGTTTAATATTTCTGGCTGCATTACTAAATCAATACTCGCTTCAATAGACACATCGACTACATGCTCAGATGGAACACTAAAAGATAAGGCGTCCAGATCACCGATACAAAATGTAGCAGTAAACTCTGGACAGCCAACCCAGTTCATTGAGCCATTGATTATGTAATTACCAGATGATAATTCGCCAAAATTAGGAAATGATTTCATATTCATATCACCATTTACAGATTCATCATGGATTACAGTAGCTGCGGTGGTATAAGTAGATGTAAACAGAAATGCTAAAAATAATAACTTTTTCATTCATTTTTCCTTTACTCGTTCATAAATCTAACGCCTAAAGCACCGAGGAGCTGCGATCCGGTGCTTTTACTTGTTACATTTCTCTTAATTTTCAATAACATATGATTCCAGAGGTCAATCTTTACTTGACATATTTTTAGCTGGCTACTACCATTGTTCTTGAATCTGAACGCCGACTTAATCGGTTACTAGGATTCACCCGGGGCCGAAAGGCCCCTTTATTTTTTATAGCCACACAATCCCTTCTGGATCTGATGTTGAAGCTGTCTTACACAGCACATTATCCAATCTATTAAAATAATTTTGCGCTGACTTCCTTTTAATAAAAGAGGATGGGGCGGTTCGTTGGTACAAAGAAAACGCAATTACGTCAGCAGCTTGAATAAAGTAAGAGTGGCGTGAGTCTTTAAAATATGGATCTTCTACCATATTGGTAACTGTCATATTTCTATAGCCCGCGCCGAATCGAGATTGATTTGGTACGGGATTATACTTTCTCATCTTTCGTGTCAGAGTTAATACCTTTTTCATGTCAGTATTATCCGGAACGATCAATCCTCGCTCATCAGGGTTCGCAGGACCGGGAAAATTTCTATGCGATATGGTGTTTGAAAAACGTTGGATTAACGCCTCCCACGCTTTAAACATGACATCGTAATCTTCGGGCTTATTTTTTTTATCCACCACGACATTGATGATACTGACGTCTGGAAGTGAACTGACCTCGTTTAAAAAAGCTCGGATTATTGTTAAGCGATCATTTCTTGGAATCCTAACCAAGTCGGCAGGTCGGTTAATTAAATGTGCCGAATGAATTTCTTCTCTCATCAATAGTCCGAACGCATTTCGCATCCGCTTCCGATATTCGATCAGCTGGTCTAGCGTTTCACTCCATCTTAGCTCATGGACAACGAGGCCAGACAATATAAAGTAACGGGTAGGGCTTCCCACCACTCCACTGTCGCCACTCTCATCAACATACATTAAATACAAAAATCTCTCCTTGAAATGTAACGCCGCAAACAGCGGAGAGCGTAGCGAATCCGCTGCTTTGCCTTGTTACATTTGAATCTCGCTACGTACTTTAACAAGTATTTCACCCAACTTATTTAGGCCAGAACCGTCTTTGCCGCAGCCCCAGTAATAGTCTCCAGGCGCATTTTCAACTATATTTTGCTCGCCTGTTGAAACTAGCAATGAGGCTAACTTTTCGTGTGTTTGGAACTTCTTTAACACTGCCTCATACATAATTTGATCTTTTACTTGCTCCCAGTCACTTCTAATAGGAAGCTTACGACTACGGCCGAGCTCAGCAGCTTGTTTAGACGAGTGGGCCTCACGTATATTAATCTTATGCTCTTCATCTAGGAATTTCTGAGCCTGAAAATAGTGCTCTACCGTAGGCCACCACTGGCCATACATTTCTATTCCATGCTTCGAGAAATTCGAAAACTCGCCATACTCGTCAGTTTTTGTGTAGAAATAGATAGTCATAAATCGTAAATGTAACGCCCGGATTTGTGGCGCTTAGCCGAAGCGAGCTTTGTGCCATCCAGGCACAAAGAGAAGCTAAGGTTAAGCGTCCATAAGATGCGCTTGTTAACTGAACATTTCATATAAAAAAGCTATCCCCCATAGGCAAAGTATAAGCAGATAGTTAACAGTGTTGTTTCTTTCTATATCTGACTCGAGATCTGCCGTAGAGCTTCCCTCCTTTTTCGCTAGCTCGATAGACAACTCAGCGTCGTCTTCGAACGACCAGGTACCCCACATAATCATAATTGAAGCTACTACCAACGAAGCGCTTAACCAGTGGATCATACCCGAGCGAGACACAAAGTATCCCACGACAGCGCTTATTGCCGGGAGCGGCAAAAACAGAAGAAGCGGTGCAAAACGTTTCATGTGCAGTTAAC
>JBGTQK010000022.1:0-11129 GCA_041941365.1 Cellvibrionales bacterium
ATTCGGGTTCATCCAATGATTCGGGTTCATCCAATGATTCGGGTTCATCCAATGATTCGGGTTCATCCAATGATTCGGGTTCATCCAATGATTCGGGTTCATCCAATGATTCGGGTTCATCCAATGACTCTGGTTCTTCTGAGAATACATCGCCTGCTAACACTTTAGTAGATGTTGAAATTTCATGGAATATACCAACAATGCGAGAAAATGGTGAAAGCCTTGGTGTTAACGAAATTGATAGTTACCAACTTTATATTTATTATGATGATGACCCTGATAACGGAACAATTATCCCTGTACCTGCCTTGAATCCAGATGGAAGCTATAACAACTCCCATATACTAAGAAATTTAATTCTAGAGTTCTTGGATATATTCTCATTTACTATAGCTACTGTGGATACAGAGGGTAATGTCAGTGAATTCAGCAATCCTTACCATTTTTAAGTAAAGTAGAACTCAATTTTTACGCTCAAAGAAGAAGGGCACGCCATTAATCTCAAGGATAAACCGCCTTAGTAAATCCAATGCCAGGGCGGTAACAATTAGCTGAAAAGAATTACGAGTACGTGGTATCAAAAAACGTTGTGATTTCATTTCATCTCTGCTGCCCCAGGCAATCCATACAGTGCCTACCGGTTTCTCTATGGTTCCACCTTCTGGGCCAGCTATTCCTGAAACAGCAATAGCATAATCCGAACCTGAATGTAGCAACGATCCCGTAAACATCTCGCTGACCACTTCTTTACTTACCGCCCCATAATCCACAAGCGTTTTGTCACTGACGTTTAGTAATTTCTCTTTCATTTCATTTGAATAGGTAACCACACCAAAATTGAAAACATCAGAGGCTCCTGAAATACTCGTTATTTCGGATGCTATTTTCCCACCAGTACAGGACTCTGCCAAAGAGACAGTACTGTTTTTTTTATTTAATAAACTTACAAGCACTTCTGCTAAACACTGATCGTTCTCTCCGACAATATGATCACCAATTACCATTTTTAATTTTTCTTCACACTCATCTCTTAATGGCAGAAAAGACTTGTCATTAACTTCCAATTTTAATTCAAGCAATGGTAAGCCCGCTCTGAACCCAACAATAACATCTTCAGGCCAAACATAATCGAGATTATGCAAGCGTTGCTGTAACTCCGACTCACCTATACCAAACGTTTTTAAACGCCTCACCCATCGGGATTGTGACTGTGGAAAATCGTTAGAAAGATTATTAATAATACTATCCGAAAACATCGCATGCAATTCACCAGGCACTCCAGGGGTGCAAAGTACCTGGCAACCTTTTATTTCCATTGCTATTCCAACAGCACTTCCTATTGGATTTGGAATAATCGATGCTGTCTCAGGTAAGACCGCTTGCTTTAAATTTGCTGGATTCAATGTTATGTTTTTTTCCTTACACCATGTTTCAACATGCTTTTTTGCTTCTGGATGCTCTTTCAAACCCACATCACCAACTTCAGCCAATATCTCTGCTGTCAGATCATCTGACGTCGGCCCAAGCCCGCCATTAACAATCACTATTTTATAGCGCTTAATCAGTTCGGATAATGCATTTACTAATCGGGGTTTATCGTCACCTACTGTTATTTTAGAAACCACATCAAATCCCCTGGGTCGCAATTCCTTGGCAATAAAAGCAGAATTGGAATCAATGGTATCACCTGTCATTAGTTCATTGCCTGTCAGTAGCAAAGCAATATCCATGATTAACTCCAGTTAGGTTGTTTGTAGTGATATAAAAAAGTGACTAGGCATTTACGTTGAGCTGTTTCTTATAAGTGGTTCTACCTGTGAAACCTTTATAATGCTCAATTACTTTATCCAATTCTTCGTTATATTTTCCTTCAGAATAAAAAACAGGTCCAAAATTGACATCTTTCTTTTCATAATCCAATGCTATCAATACAACCGGCACATTGGATTTATGCGCTATATGCAAAAAACCTGACTTCCATTTTATTGTATTTTTTCGAGTGCCCTCCGGGCAAATTAACAACCAGAATTTATCAGCTTTTGAATAATGCTTTACCAGCTGCATGGTAGTACCCTGTGGTTTTTTTCTATCTACAGCAATAAATCTAAAATAGCTTAATATTATCGTTAGAGGCCATTTAAACGCTTCTTTTTTCATCATTATTGATACATTCAAGTCTAGCGCCATCATAATAAAAAATGAATGAATAAAATCCCAGTTGGAAGTATGTGGAGCAAAAGAAAGCACCATGCGAGGATGTTCAGGAATATCTCCACTGATCTTCCACCCCATCATTTTTAATACCAGGCGCCCTAACGATCGCATCCAGATGCTGTTTCGTCTTGGGACATTTTCAGGAATTTCTGGAATCATAATATTACTTCTAATAAATTTTTTATTGGATAGAGTCAAACTATCTCAAATCTGTTTTCCATTAATTTCTTCAGAATCACAGCCTTATTTTCAAGATAATCTTCTAACTGACCTAGAATCATTGAGTCTTTTTCCAGGCTTTGCTTTGAGTTTTCTGTAGCAGTCAGTTGTGTAATTTTATCCAATTCGGTGTGAATAGATCGAGTATCATTTTCCATTAATTTATTCCAACAAAATTCCAACCATTCTGCTTGCTCCTCAGCAGCTAAAGCCTCAGGAAAATTTCTTGCCTTGTAGCGGAATAATAATTCAGTTAGACGATCATCTTCAAATACTATCGTTTGCTCACGAAGCTCTTCAACCGTTTTAGCGGGAATTGTATTCGAAACATTTCTGTCACTAGGTGAAAAAAAGCCCTGATAGAGTTGGCATTCAACATCATTTTCATGCGTGTTTGGCTTAAACTTCATGGATTCAGCAATTTCCTGACATTTTTCCTTTAAAGACGAGAATGCTATCAATTGCTGCCTGTGTCGCTCACAACCTGGCAAATCCAGTTTTAATCGCTCGGAAACTTTCTCATCAATCAAACCAGGGCTTAACACAATTGGACAACGGTTAATATGAACTGATTTCCAGGGAATACGCCCTATGGAGTCCGGTAACTCTGACAAAGGAGAAAAAATTAATCGGGCAAGTTCAGTGGCATCCAGTTCCAATATTGGAGAAGGGTCATACCTTAAATCGATACACAACACTTCATTTTTATTTTTTGGATGAACAGTCACAGGCAAAATTAGTGAGCCACCGCTGAATTCACTACCAAACTTGGATGAGATATGCAGTTTTGGTTGGTAACTACCAATTTCTAATGCATCGAGCACATTGCGTTTTGCCCTCAAAGAAAAAACATGCTCGTAGAGCTTTGGCTGTTTACTTTTGATTAGCTTCGCTATGCCTATCGTTGCATATACATCCGATAAAGCATCATGAGCATCCAGGTGCTCAATGCCATTCGCTTTGCTAAGTAACTCAAGCTTGAGACTGACAAAGCCATCTTCCCTTTTTGGCCACTCAATACCCTCCGGCCTGACTGCATGGCAGAGTCTGACCATGTCGATAATATCCCAACGCGAATTACCCTGCTGCCACTCTCTGGCATAGGGATCATAAAAATTGCGATAAAAACCATAACGACTGACTTCATCATCGAATCGTATTGAGTTGTACCCAAGACCACATGTACCCGGCAAAGAAAGCTCCTGATGAATACGAGCAAAGAACTCGCGCTCACTCAGTCCATGCTCTTCCGCCTTTTGAGGTGTTATGCCCGTAATTAAACAAGCCTCTACTGAAGGCAGAGTATCGAGCGAGGGGCGACAAAGAATATTACAGGGCTCGCCTATAATATTAAAATCAAGATCAGTCCTCACTCCAGCAAATTGAGAAGGCTTATCCAGTGCGGGGTTTATTCCCCAGGTTTCATAATCATGCCAATAAAAACTGTTCAAAAAAACAAACCCTCAATTGGATTTCAATCAAATATGGAAAGTATTTCTTATCACTGCGTCAAAAAAGGTAACAGGATCACATAGATAAGATTTTGCTATTTAAAATCAAGCGACTACTTTATTTTGTGACTAAACTTTGGATGATCTTATAAACTATTGCCCTAAGCCAGCTTTATTTAATAACCCATAGTTATTTAAAAAAGCATCTAATGATTAAAAGGAATTAACTGATGGCAAAACATCTAACCGTATCAGAATTTATGTCCACCAATATCAGTTCGGTAAGGGCCGATGCTGAGCTACCAGAAATTCTGGATATAATGAAGGAAAAAGCCATCTCCTGCCTGGTCATTATCGATCATCAGACTAATGCCATAAAGCCATTAGGTTTAATTACTGAAAGAAGTATTCTATATACACTAGCTGAACAATCAAAACTTCAAATAGATAAAGATAATAAAGCTATCGATGTTGCAGAAGAAACGCTTGTAACTATTTACGAAAGCGACAGCCTTTATGAAGCAATGGTACTTTGCCGTAGCCAGAACAAAAAACATTTAGTTGTCTTAAACGAAAACAATACACTTTCTGGCATCATTACCTACTCTGACCTTATTGATGCCAATTACCTGCAACTTGAAATGCAGACAGAGTTAATAGGCTGTGATGCACATTTAAGCACTGTAGAACTTAATGCACAGCTCATGGCTATGACCTTGACTGACCCTTTACTCAAGATAGGTAATCGCCGATCAATGGAAATCGATATCCTACAAACACATGAGCTGGCTGTTCGCTACAATAAGCCCTACTGCATTGCTTTAATTGACATCGATTACTTCAAGAAATATAACGATAACTATGGTCATCAGGCTGGAGATGATGTATTGATAAAAACTGCCGACTTTATAAAAGGTTTTATACGTAGCAAAGACAGACTCTATCGTTACGGTGGCGAAGAGTTTTTATGGTTAATGGCCGAAACCGATCTGGATGGCGCTGATAAGGCCTCCCAAAGACTTGTCGAAGAAATCTATGCTTTAGGTTACTCTCATGAACACTCACCCTTTCAAAAAATTACAGCAAGCATTGGCTTTGCAACCTATTGTAGTAAGACTAATACTAAAATAATTCATGAGCCAACAACCTGTAAGAAATCACTTTATAAAAAAGTCACTAAAGATGTCATAAAAGCTGCTGATGTTGCTCTATATGAAGCAAAAAGCAGTGGGAGAAATCAGGTGAAATTCGGCGAAGCTGTATAAAATCTCTTACAAAAAATAATTTCTCCTTATATTCTTATAATTAATTTTGATTAAGTCCCAATTCTTTTTGCTTTTTCTTGGTTAAACCTAAAGACACTATTCTATGCGACTCTGTTAAATAATATTGAAGCTGCTCATCCTTTTTTTTAGTTATTCTATATTGCTGTATCCACTTCATACCACGAGATGCCATGTAAGGTGCAGGCCGAAACCCGGGCTGATCACTTAAAACATCAAAATTAAGGTCTGATGTTTTAAATGTAAAAGCCGGTTTATCATCTTTTCCCCACCCACCGATAGCAAACACTTTTCCTCCGACTTTCCAGACATGGGAGTTTCCCCACTGAACCACATAGGTTGTTGCTGGCAAATTGCTACAAAAAGTATTGAATTCTTCGTAGGTCACAACTTATTTCATCTCTAGAATTATAGTGAAGTCGTTAGACCCCAAACACTATACTTATCCACAAACCTAATACTGCTAAAAAATTGATAGTGAAAACTAACCCTCTCAAACGGATGTTACTCGTAAGAATCTGTACTCCACTATGTAATAAACGCCCCACTACAAATATCCACGCCATCCAGGCTTGAAACAGGTTCGGATTTTCATAGTTTAATAAAATCACAATACAAGCAACATAAAAAAACAAAGGCCATTCAAACTGATTTGAAAGATTAGCAGCTATACGTGGCTCATAATTTTGCCAGGGATTGGAACCATCTTTACGGGCACCAATCTTCCAGATCGAAGGCGCTCTTACAATAGTAAGTAAAATATAAAGAAAAATGACCCAGGTAATATGGGCAAACATTACATAAAATAGAACACTTTGATCCACTATCAATACTCTTATTCAATATTGCTTCAAAAGGATTATAACATTGCAAATATAAAAAAAGCCCCAACCAAAGTTGGGGCTTAAATTGCAACCTAACAGTAATATAAATGATTAATCTTTGAGACAGGCTTGATAAAACTTTCAAACTGCTTAAAACATTGTCAATCAATTTCCCTATAAATTTTTATTTAGGAAAACCAGCACAAAACAGCTAACCCAAATAAACCCACCCAGCCAGGATGCCTGGCTTTAGTTGCTATTAATACCAACAAACCCGATAAAAACATTGAAAGCGCTATTGCGTGGATAGTGAATGTCGAATATTCAACTTCTGCATGAGCTAAATTTATTAAAACTGCACCAATACCCCAGCCGAAGATACTGGCTATGTGCCAGGTTGCCCATAAAATTCGTATGTTTCTCTGACGTAATGGATTCGCTGGCATTGTCGGTATAATAGATTTTTCTCTTAGCTGCCTAAAAATTAAAATTTCACCTAATACTGCATGAATTAAACCAACAATAATTGATAAAACACCCGCTGAAAAAAGTATTTGATTCATAGCAATTCCTTTAAATTTTCACTGATCTTTTAGACTAACCATTTAGATTAGAGTCCAATTTTTTATGCCGATTATCAAATAATATTTTAACTACAGTCTTCACTATAAAGCCTGGCAACTTAGGTTCAAAAGTTAACTTATCTACCAAAGTTGTGCCTGATATGTTTGGAATAATTCTTCGCTCATGTCGCCAAAGTTTCATGGATGCCATCCTGGATTGCTCAATCAAACAAGAACCTTCATCAAAAGCAACCAAGGTAACATCCAGATAATCGATAGGAATGAAACCAAAAAGTTTTAACCAGCTTCTAAACAGTGGCTTACCCAGAATGATGTCAACATCATTTATATTTCTAACCCCCTCAGGCGCTGACATTGATACATAAGGTGATAACTCAGCATTAATTCCCTCAAAGGAAGTTATCCATCGCCATACTTTTATCGGACCTACATTTAAATCCGATCTAAATTCCAACTCATATATCATTACGATATGTGCCACTCTACTTTGCTCTATGAACGATAACAATTATACAACGGCTATGTTGATTAAGTAGAGCAATCACTTCTGATCACAGATTTTACTTGAGGGATAGTTAAATTATGAGCTTGCCAGCTACCATCAGGCTTTTTATGCTGAAAGCTATCAAATACAAAAGGCAGCACTTTGGATTTAAACGGATTATCCACTTGGTCAAAAAGGTTGATATGCAAATGAGGCGCCGTCGAATTCCCTGAATTGCCAACTTCTGCAATGAGGTCGCCGGCTTCAACGAATTGTCTCAAATTAACTTTTAGGGAGCGCTGTTTTAAATGTGCCAGAAATACAATAAACCCTTCATTGGACTGTATCATAATATGGTTGCCCGCATTGGGCCTAATATCAATGAGGCCACTTTCTTCTTTTGACTTGCATTTACAGGTTGCCTGATACCACCGGTTAATCATATTAATCAAGCTGTTAGCAATATGGTCAGGCCAATCATTAACACAACGAATTACTATACCTGAGATAGGAGAATATACGGGCTCACTCCAGCATAAATAGTGATTGGATGGAATCGAACTCACTATAAACTTTAGCGGGTTATCGATATGCATTTTATGTTTATTCATCTTAACAAAATCAAATGCAAACGGATCATGACCAAGCGGTCTTAAAAATTTCCACTCACCTCTTAATGGAAACTCAATCACAGTCAATTTATTTATCATACAAGACAAAATACTAATAAAGCAGTCAAAAGATTTATTGAATTATTCTTAATAAAAATTTTATAGGCAGTTATTATTATTTACGACCACCCTAACTAAACATTAATAATCCTAATAAAAGATAGCCAAACATTAATATCCATTAATGAATAGTGCGTGAAACAATCATTTTAAACATTCTATATCGTATGATTTTTTATTAAAAAAAGTTGCTCACTTTGGAGCAACTTTTAATGACAATCCTCAAATTAATCATGAGTCGTCATCTAACGGAGAAACTTCTACTTTTACCTGAGTATGGTTTTATCCGACCAGTCCAGCCATTTTTCCAATGACCATCATGCAGGATTCTATATGTCCCCCTTGGGGTTTCGTTAGTCGTTTGCCAGCGTATAGTAATTAAAGAATAAGCAATACCATTACGCTCCCATATCAGCTTTGTTGCTTGATCTCTATCTCTAGCGATAGTTTTCCACTGACCTCCAATACGCTGCTGAACTTCCAGATAAGTCCCCTCTATTTGAAGGTCATTACTTGGATGTGCTCCCCAGAACTGAACCTCAACCTCATCACCACGCTGATATCTGGACCGAGCATTTTTTGAGACAGCACCAAATGATTTAAACAAAGGCTTGTCATCAAAAGCGATAAAAGTAGTCTGGTCAATTGGATCTGGCAACACCGGCACATCAGGTTCTGCAACAGGCCATGGATTGCTTTGAGGATCTGACAAGGTTTCTGCTAAACGAGAAAACTCCTGACGATAAGCTGCTCCAGTCCAAGGACCAAAATGTGTGCTACCACCTTCATATTGTTGCGAAGCATACTCTTCTCTTGTTGTGACATAACCTGAATAGGCATCTGAATAACCAGCAACAACTGTTTCGGTGATTCCAGTTCCTTCAACCGCTTCGACTGCTTCACGTATACGTCGACCTGACATAATTGTATATTCAGCTGGGCCTGCAAGAATACCTAACTGACCTATCTGCAAAATCGAGACCGGTAAAATTTGAGGCGTTGCCTCTTTAGCCCCAACAAGTAATTCGAGACCAATCAATTCAGTCAAACCATCGACTTCAGTTGATAAAATAATTTTCTTTTCTGCATGGCAACGTTGCAATTCTGTTCCCACATTCGGATTATTATTTACTGTACCCTCTTTAAATATCCCTGTTCGACCATCTTCTGAACCAGCTGCAAACGATACGCCTAATGCCGGAGCACATGTTTTTTGTTGTCCAGCGCCATCTGTAAATTCATCATCAACAGTTACTTCCGAGAAATCCGTATATCGTGAAGTAAAGCGAACCTGGCCTGTTAATGTTTGCCAAGCGCTATTATAAACCTCCAACGCTTTCTGGAATTGCCTTTCACCAATAATTTCCATACTCTCTTCTGGTGAATTCCCCGGACCAGTTGCTTCTTCAAAATGTTCATGCGGATGAGGCTGATTCAGATTTGGTGACATATCACCCGCGTTAGACTGAGCAAAAGCAGCCACAAAGCCTGGGTTAGATCCGTATGTAGCACCTTTCATTTTTTCAAATTTTAGCGCTGCAAAGCCTTTATTATCGCCACTTGCTAGTGTCGACTCATTGTTAAGACTAACAGGATGTACAGCGAACCATGAAATCATACCCACTTCTTCATTCTGGCCCTGTACAAACTTAAGTACCAACATATCACTATCTATATCTTCAAAATGATGTGCATCAGTATTATTGTTATAGGCTGGTAATGAGCGGTTTACACTGGCATCGAAAAGAGAACCACGAGCATAATAGATACGACCTGGAGCTATACTGTTATGGGCGCGCTCAATAGCCTTCACTATGCCATCAACAAGCACATTAAAACTCTTCTCATGAAATCCACCATGTGAAATACGGTATAAAGCGTAATGAGAATGGGAGCCTGTCGTCATGTGGCTATGTGTTGCACTAATAACTACATTATCATCCGTATAAATACCACCAAACCTTGAGCTCAGTTTCTCCATTACTGCCTGATTCACAGATTGAAACATCCCGCCTTTATCAATTGAAACAAAGACGGCAGACTGCTGACCAGGTTCCTGGATAATGAATGCTCTGGCATATTGACGGTCCATCAAACCTGCACTTTCTGTAAAAGGTCTTGCATAGCCAAAGTATGGTATTTCTACTATTTCACCAGTAATATCGTGAATACCTACACCAATATTATAATTATTTGTTTGTGCAAAACTGAAACTGCTCACAAATAACATTATCAAAAATAAACACTTTACTACTTTGTTATTAATGCTATAGATCATTATATTCATGTTTAGCCTCTTATTAATTATTAAATCTATTTCTAACACTTTATCAATGTTATTGTTAGTTTATTAGCTAACAAATTAGAAATGTTTTTATGAACATAAGATAGACTTTAGCATTACTGTCACTCTCCTCAAATATCTAAAGGCAAGAGTTTTAAAAATATTTTATGTAAGTTATATACCTGGAAACGTAAAAAAAATATAATTTATTATTGTTTATCAGAGAGTTAGATTGATAGATTACATTTTATACATTTTTTCATCATGCAAAGAGTATTCTTATTCACCCAATTTACTTGTTAGTACTTTTTTCATAATGACTTTAAATAAAAGCAAAGCTTAAAATAAAACATTCAGAGTCTGTAAACTTTTATTTGGAATTTATTCTATGCTTGTAGATGAGATCGACTTGTTTCAACAATTTGATTTGTCATTTGAAGAAAAAAATCAAATTATTTCAGGCGCTGAAGTGAAGAGACTTCACGCAGGTGAAGCTTACTATCGAGAGAATAATACAAAACCCTATGTAGCGTACGTTTTATCAGGCTTACTTCGAAGTTATCTTATAACATCCGATGGTAAAGAATCGACTTATGAATTGTTAGGCGAATCTGAAATAATCGCATGCTGGGAAATCATCTATTTAAACACACCTTCCAACCATATCATTGAAGCTATTACCCCTTCACATATTTTAAGTTTTGATTTTTTTAAGCTGAAATCAATCATTGATAGTAGCAATAGACTTAAAGAATTCTATACAAAAGTATTAGAAGATACTCATAGTAAAACGCTTTTACACCATCAACAATTCGTTAATCAAAAACCTGAAGAGCGTTACACACGACTAAGGAAAGATTATCCACATCTTATTGAAAAAGTGCCCCAGAAAATTATCGCCTCTTATTTGGGAATAACACCTACTTCATTTTCGCGTATGAAAAAGAGAATGTGTACAACCCCGTAGACTTGTCGGGTGACATTTGTACATCACATATTACTTAAGATACTTGAAGAAAGGTATTTGGTACGACCGAGTGGATTCGAACCACCGA